>NZ_JBVJIP010000030.1:0-104460 GCF_055586225.1 Actinoplanes sp. NPDC051388
GGGATGGCGTAGCCGGCGAAGTCGACGCCGCGTTCGGGGTCGAACTTGTCGACGGCTTTGATCAGGCCGACGTTGGCGGTCTGGATCAGGTCGTCGGTGGGTTCGCCGCGGCCGGCGTAGCGGTGCGCGAGGTGCCGGGCGAGAGGCAGCCACGCCTCGATCGCACGATCCCGCGTCCGGGCGCGCTCCGGCCCGGCGGGTGCGGCCGACATGGCGGCCAGCAGTTCGGTGGCGGTGCTTGTCGGGGAATCACTCGCAGTGATCATGGAAGGTCCTCCATCAGACGGGCAGAGAGCCGTGCCCGCACGCGGCGACCGTACGTACCTCTCACGCTAACCGCTCGGCCTATTCCTGACCAGCCGAAAGTATGAGTGACGTTCCGTGCTCAATCACCCAATCGAGGAATTGCTCGGCGGGCAGCGGCCGGGACAGCAGAAAGCCCTGCACCACGTCGCAGCCCTCCTGGGCCAGGTATGCGTACGTCGCCCGGTCCTCCACGCCCTCGGCCACCACCTGCAGGTCGAGGGCGTGCCCGAGCTGCACCGCCGAGCGCACCACCGCGCGGTCCCGGTGGTCCTCCGAGCTGCGCATCACGAAGGACTTGTCGATCTTCACCTCGTGCAGCGGGAGCGCCCGCAGCCGGCCCAGCGACGAGTAGCCGGTGCCGAAGTCGTCGATCGACAGCTTCACGCCGAGCGCGTGCAGCCGCTCGAGCGTGGCCGTGCTGCCCTCCGGATCGGCCAGGATCGTGCCCTCGGTGATCTCCAGGGTCAGCCGGTGCGGCGGGCTGCCGGTCTGCTCCAGCAGCAGCGCGACGATCTCCGGCAGCTCGGTGTCGAGCAGGCTGTTCGGCGACAGGTTGACCGCCACGTCCAGGTCGTGACCGCGCTCGGCCCAGGCCGCCCGGCGGCGCAGCGCCACCTCCAGCACGTGCAGGGTGAGGGGGCGGATCAGGCCGCTGTGCTCGGCCAGCGGGATGAACGTGTCCGGCGGGATCGGGCCCAGCCGCGGGTGGTGCCAGCGGGCCAGCGCCTCGGCGCCGATCACCCGGCCGGTGCGTGGTTCGACCTTGGGCTGGAACACGACCACCAGATCGCGGTTCTCCACCGCCGTGCGCAGGTCGGCGATCAGGGCCAGCCGCTGCGGGCTGTGCTGGTCCGCGGCCGGGTCGTAGAGGCGCAGGCCGCTGTGGTGCTCCTTGGCGGCGTACATGGCGACGTCGGCGTGCCGGATCAGGGTCTGCGGGTCGTCGCCGTGCAGCGGCGCCGCGGCCACCCCGACGCTGGCCCGCGCGGTGATCGTCATCGGGTCCATCCGGACCGCGCGCTCGACCACGCCGCCCAGCTCGGCCGCCGCGGCCACCGCCGCCTCCACCGACCCGGAGGTGGGCACCAGCACCGCGAACTCGTCGCCGCCCAGCCGGGCGACCACGCCGTCACCGGCCAGGTGGGTGCGCAGGCGCTCGCCGATCTCCCGGAGCAGCGCGTCGCCGGTGTCGTGGCCGAGCGCGTCGTTGATCTCCTTGAACCGGTCGAGATCGAGCAGCATCACGGCCACCCCGGTGCCGTCCCGGCGGGCGTCCGCCAGCGCCTGGTCGAGCAGCTGGTGGAAATAGCGGCGGTTGGGCAGGCCGGAGAGCGGGTCGTGCAGCGACAGGTGCAGCTTGTCGGCGGCCTCGCGGCGCAAGCGGTCGAAGTTCACCGCCCGGCCCAGCGCGGCGCCCGCGTGGTTGGCCAGCGCCCGGAACAGGGTGAGGCGGGCGGCGGTGAAGGGCCCGCCGTCGGTCATGTGCTCGCGCACCACCAGCACCGCCCGGTCGTCGCCGTGCGCGACCGGGACGGCCATCGCGTCGCCGTCCGGTCGCAGCACCGGCTCACCACGGTCCAGGGCAGGCATCAGCCAGGCATCGTCGGCCGCCCAGCCGAGCTCGCGCACGAAACCCGTAGCCTGGCCGCTGAGCCGGACGTGGCGCACGCCCTCGGGGACCCGGTGGACCAGCTCGGCGGTGTCCGCGCGCAGCACGTCGCGCAACAGCCCGAGCACCACCGTGAGCAGCTCGTCGACCGTGCCGTTGCCGTCCAGCGCCCGGGTGAACTCGTAGAGCTGCTGCACCTCGGCGTTGCCGTGGCCGAGCAGCACATAGGCCCGGTACGCCAGGAACAGCACCACAGCGATCACCGCGACCAGGATCAACGCCCACCGGGCCTGCACCGCCGCGGAGAAGCTGACCAGCGCGATCGTGGTGGTGACGGCGACCATCCAGACGCTGCGCAGCGCGGCCGGCAGCCGGCGCCACTCCCCCGGATCGTCGTGCAGGGCGATCACCGCGGTCAGCAGCACCACGGACACCACGTCGGCGAGCACCATCGCGGCATATGCGGCGAGCCAGCCGCGCAGCCCCGGGCCGGTCGCCGTGTGACCCAGCGCCTCCGGGGCGAGCAGGTGGAACACCAGCACCGCCACGCTCGCCTGCACGCCCAGCAGCGCCGCGTTGAAGGCCAGCTTGGCGCCGCGCTGGCGGCGCAGCATCCGCAGCCCGGCGGCGCCCGCCAGGGTGCGGGTCAGGATCACCGTGACCGGATCGAAGGCGAGCAGGCCGAGCACCATCGGGAACTCGCTGAGGCTGACCGCGTGCGCGCCGCGGCGCACCCGGACGAACACCGTGAAGCCCTCGGTGAGCGCGAACAGGCCGATCAGCGCGACCAGCCACCAGGCGCCGCCGGGCAGCACCGGCGCGTGCACGCCGTGCCGAGCGAAGCCGGCCGTCACCACGGCGGCGGCCAGACCGAGCACGGCGGTCAGCGCGCCCACCCGCACGGAGGGGCGCGACCACCACGCGGACGCGTCCGGCCGGATCAGTGCCATGGGTCTCCGGTCCAGCCGCCGGAGGCCCAGGTGCGGCCCGCCCAGGTGCGCCCGGCCCAGGTGCCGCTCGCCCAGGTGCGGCCGGTCCAGTACGCACTCGCCCAGGTGCGCCCGGCCCAGTCGGCGCCGGCCCAGGTGCGCCCGGTCCAGGTCACGCCCGCCCAGGTGCGCTGGTCGCCGACGTTCGCGCCGAACGCGTCGCCGGCCCACCGGGTGCCGTTGAAGGTGCCGCCGGTCCAGCTCGTCTCGGTGCGCGAGGCGAGCGACCAGGACGGAGCGTTCCAGGCCTTGCCGAAGATGTCCCTCTCGCCGGTCAGCGCGGCGTCGTTGGCCGGGTCGTAGACGTGCGTGCCGCCGCGCGCCCGCTCCAGCGAGCCGAGGCCGGTCGCGGTGAGGTTGAGCTGTGCGGCGTCCGTCGGCTTCTTGGCGGCCGCGGCCACCCCGACGTTGATCTGACCGCTGCCGCCGGCCAGCGCGTCCGCGCCGGCGATCGGCGTGGCGGTGCTCATCAGCAGCTTCTTGACCTGGTCCGGGGTCAGATTCGGGCGCTGCTCCAGGAGCAGCGCGACGGCGCCGGAGACCACCGCGGCGGCCTGCGAGGTGCCGCTTCCGCGGACCAGCCGCTGGGCCGGGTCGGCGGTGGTGCTCAGCCGGGCGGCCGGGTAGGTGCGGTCGACGTACGAGCCGGGGACGCGCAGCGAGACCACCGAGCGGCCGGGCGCGAGGACGTCGGCGTGCCGGGCCACGTTGCCGCGGTTGCTGAAGTCGGCGACCACGTCGTCGGTGCGCGTCTCGGTGCCGCGGGCGTCGGCGGCGCCCACCGCGATCACGTCCGGGTCGGCGGCCGGCATGGTCAGGTTGCTCGCACCGAAGCCGTCGTTGCCGGCCGAGACGACCACCACGATGCCCTTGCTCCAGGCCTGCTCGACCGCGAAGGCCAGCGGGTCGAGCGTGGCCGGCTGGGTCGACTCGGTGCCGAAGGACAGGTTGAGCACCCGGATGTTCATGCCCGGGTCGCTGCGGTGCTCGACCACCCAGTCGATGGCCGCGATCACCTGCGAGACGTCGCTGGCGCCGTCGGACGCGGCCACCTTGAGGCTGATCAGGCGCGCGCCGGGCGCGACCCCGTCGAACCGCGACGCGCCGGTCACGCTCGCCGGGTCACTGCCGGCGATGATCCCGGCCATGTGCGTGCCATGCCCATAGGTGTCCAGGTTGCGCAGGTTCGGCGCCTGCGACTCGAAGGAGAGGTCGGGGCCGTGGATCACCTTGCCGGGGGCGTTCAGCCCGGGAATCGGCGCGACACCCGAGTCGATCAGCGCCACACCCACCCCGGCGCCGGTCAGCCGCACTCCGGTCTTGGCGGCGCCCGAGTCCGGGTCGGCCTTGTCGGTCTTGTCGCCGCCCGCGCCGCGCACGATGGGCGCGAGCAGGGCGCTGCCGATCTGGTTCAACCAGCCCTCGCCGCTCATCAGCCGGACCTCCGCGCCGGCAGCCGGCGCGGCGACCGCGGGACCGGAGAGGCCGACAGTGAGCGCCGCGGCCATGCCGGTGGCGGCGACGATTCGGAGCGGGCTGCGCCGCATGGCGACTCCTTCGGTGGCGACGAGACGGCAGCCGGGGGTGTCCGCCGGACGTCGTCGCCTGGTTCTCGACCTCCTTTTCGGCACGGCACACCCGGACTTGACCCGAATTCCCCAGCGGGTCTCAGGCGGTCAGCACGACCTTGCCGCTGACGGTGCCGGACTCGGCCAGCCGCATCGCCTCGGCGGCGCTGGTCAGCGGCAGCTCGGCGGCGACCGGCGCGGTCAGCCGGCCGGCCGCCATCGCCTCGAAGACCTCGGTCAGGTCGGCGCGCAGCCGGGCCCGGAACTTCGCCTTGTTCCGCAGCCCGCCCCACACGTTGTAGAAGTGCGCGCGGCGCCCGTTCGGCGTGAAGTTCCACCAGTACAGCCGCCCGAACAGCTTGAGCAGCGGGATCTGCGCGTTGCCGGTGTCGTCGCGCGTGGAGGCGCTGCCGTAGGAGAGCAGCGCGCCACCGCGGCGCAGCAGCTTCCACGAGGTCACGATGCCGGGGCCGCCGACGTGGTCGAACACGGCGTCCACCCCGTCCGGCGCGATCGCCCGCACCTGGGCGCCGATGTCGCCGCGGTAGTCCACCGGCTCGACGCCGCGCGCACGCAGCGCGTCGTGGTGGCGGGCCGAGGCGGAGCCGATCACCCGGGCGCCGGCCAGCTGGGCGAGCTGCACCAGGGTCGAGCCGACGCCGCCGTTCGCGCCCATCACGAAAACCGTCTGGCCGGCCCGGACCCGGGCGTGCCGGTGCAGCATCTGCCACGCGGTGATGCCGTTCACCACCACGGTCTCGGCCTGTGCGGCGCTCAGCCCGGCGGGCACGTCGACCAGGTCGGCGGCGTCCACCACCAGATGGCTGCTCCAGCCGCCGACCTTGGTCAGCGCGGCCACCCGGCGGCCGGTCAGCGCGGCGTCGACGCCGGCGCCCACCGCCTGGACCCGGCCGACCAGGTCGTATCCGGGCACGAACGGGTAGGGCGGCTGGTCGTAGTAACGCCCGCGGCGCATCTGCTGCTCGGCGAAGCTGACGCCCGTCGCCTCCATCCGGATCAGCGCCTGACCAGCGCCGGGACTGGGCACCGGGCGGTGCGCGACCTGCAGGCCCTCGGGCTCGACGATGCCGGGAAGGATGATTTCGGTCAGTCCGTTAGAGGTCATAACTTGAGTGTTACCCATTAACTGGCAATCGTCAAGTGATTCGATGGCGGCGGCACGTGGTACTAAGCAGGAACTGCAACCGCGATCAGACGGGAAGACAGATGGCCATCCTCGGCATCGACATCGGCGGCTCGGGCGTCAAGGGCGCCCCGGTCGACACGGTCCGCGGCGAGCTGCTCGAGGAGCGCTACCGCGTGGCGACCCCACAGCCGTCCGACGTGACCAGCGTGGTGGACGCGGTGGCCGAGGTGGCCGCGCAGTTCGCCGGCTTCGACCGGGTCGGCGTCACGTTCCCGGGCGTGGTCGTCGACGGCGTCACCCGCACCGCGGCGAACGTCGACAAGTCCTGGCTCGACGCGCCGGCCGCGCAGCTGTTCGCCGACCGCCTCGGAGCGCCGGCCACGGTGCTCAACGACGCGGACGCGGCCGGGGTGGCCGAGGTGGCGTTCGGCGCCGGCGCCGGCCGGCGCGGGCTGATCATGATGCTCACCTTCGGCACCGGCATCGGCAGCGCGCTGTTCCTGGACGGCACGCTGATCCCGAACACCGAGTTCGGCCACCTCGAGCTGGACGGCAAGGACGCCGAGCTGCGCGCCTCCGACCGGGCCCGCGAGCAGGACGACCTGAGCTGGGAGAAGTGGGCCGGCCGGGTGCAGGACTACCTGCGCCACGTCGAGATGCTGCTGTCCCCGCGGCTGTTCATCATCGGCGGCGGCGTCTCCAAGAAGTCCGACCGCTTCTTCCCGCTGATCGACATCCGCACCCCGATCGTGCCGGCCACCCTGCTGAACAACGCGGGCATCATCGGCGCGGCCGTGACCGCCCAGATCACCACCACGCCCGCGACCGTGGGGAGCTGACACATGGCCCGGAGCATCGCGACCAACCGGAAGGTCGAGCGCGCGGAACTGCTCGAGTTCCTGCGCCCGCGGCACCACGCGATCCTGATGACCACCCGCCGGGACGGGCGGCCGCAGTCCTCGCCGAACTCGTGCGGGGTCGACGCCGAGGGCCGCATCGTCATCTCGACCTACCCGGAGCGCGCCAAGGCGTGGAACATCCGGCGCAACCCGCAGGTGTCGGTGTGCGTGCTCTCCGACGACTTCGGCGGCCCCTGGGTGCAGGTCGACGGCACCGCCGAGGTGCTCGACCTGCCCGAGGCGCTGGAGCCGCTGGTGGAGTACTTCCGGGTCATCTCCGGCGAGCACCCGGATTGGGACGAGTACCGCCAGGCGATGAAGGACCAGGGCAAGTCGCTCATCCGCGTGACGATCGACGGCTGGGGCCCGATCGCCACCGGCGGTTTCCCGGCCCGGCTGGCCGACTGACGCCTCAGACCGCCACCGGCGAGTCCGAGGCCATGACTCCGAGCAGGTAATAGAGGTCGTCGCGGTGCATCGTGGCGACCGACTCGATCAGGTCCGGGTGCCGCAGCAGTGCCGCGGCCTCCCGGTCGGCCGCGTCCGGGGCGAGCAGCTTGCGGAACTCGCCGGTGCCGCGGGCGTGCGGGCGGGGCTTGCCGGCCGGGATCGCCGCGGCCACCGCGTCGACGCCCCGCCGGGCCAGCATCGGGTCGGCCAGCAGGCAGGCCGCCCAGCTGACCACGACCTCGTCGACCCAGGTGCGCCAGCCCTCGTCGGCGGCCTGTTCGTCGTCCGGCTCCGACCCGGCCCGCCAGTCCAGCACCGCCGAGCCGCCCGGGCCGGCGATCGCCACCAGCGCGGCGTCCATCGCGGTCGGGTAGCGCAGCCACGCGGCGACCGTGACGGCCTCGCGGGCCTGCAACTCGGCGCGGTCGAAGGCGACGATGTCCGAGACCGCGGGCGGATAGGCACGGGCCAGCCAGTGCGTGCTCGCCGCGATCACGGGCGACAGGTCGGCGAACGGTCCGGCCACGGGTGGTCCCCTCGTCGGCGCCGTCCCGGGCGGGACCGCGTCATGGCTCACCACTCGGCGGCCGGGACGCGGGGATGAGCAGGGTCGCCCCGATGGCACCCGACGGCAACCGACGCGCTCCCGTGGTGGCCGCGGTCAACCACGGATTCGCCGGATCGGACCGGTTGTGCCGGACGCGGAATTGCGAGCTTTTGCTGCCGGTGCGCAGGCGCGCCTCGATGCGCCGGGCTGAGCGTGCTCCGGTAGGTTGGGCGTGTCGGCGGCGCCCGTTTGCGAACGCTCCACTACGGAGAAGTTCCGATTACGGCGCATGGGCATATTCGCGTCGCCGCCCAACCGTCCAGGCCTATCTGACTACGGTGGAGATCATGACCGGACGCTTTCCCATCGAGGACGTCACACCGTCGGTGTCCTGTGGCCGCTACCCCGCCAAGGCGGTGGTCGGCGAGCTCGTTCCGGTTTCGGCGGTGTCCTACCGCGAAGGACACCACACTCTCGGGCTGAACGTGGTATGGCAGGGCCCGGACCGGCATCACGAGCCGTTCACCCGCATGCAGCCCGGCGCTCCCGGGCTCGACCAGTGGCACGCGGTGATCAAGCCGGACACCGTCGGCCGCTGGACGTTCACCATCGAGGCCTTCGACGACCCCTATCTGACCTGGCACAACGCGGTCACCAAGAAGATCGGCGCCGGGCAGGGCGTCGAGGACCTGGCGAACGACCTGTCCGAGGGCGCGGACGTGCTCGACCTGGCGCTCAAGATCGTGCCGGAGAGCGAGCAGGAGCGGGTCCGCGAGGCGGCGGCCGCGATGCGCGACGAGGAGCGGTCGCTGTTCGCCCGGGTCTCCCCCGCGCTCGAGCTGCGACCGCTGCTGTGGGAGCACCCGGTGCGCCAGCTGGTCACCACCACCCGGTCCTACGCGGTGTGGGTCGATCGCCAGCGGGCGCTCTTCTCGGCGTGGTACGAGTTCTTCCCGCGCTCCGAGGGCGCCGAGATCGGCCCGGACGCGACGCCCATCAAGCACGGCACCTTCAAGACCGCCCAGCGGCGGCTGCCCGCCATCGCGGCGATGAACTTCGACGTCGTCTACCTGCCGCCGATCCACCCGATCGGCAAGATCAACCGCAAGGGCCGCAACAACACGCTGGTGGCCCGGCCGGAGGACGTCGGCTCGCCGTGGGCGATCGGCTCCGACGAGGGCGGCCACGACGCGGTCAACCCGCTGCTCGGCACGCTCGACGACTTCCGTGAGTTCGTCGCGGTCGCGCAGGAGAACGGCCTCGAGGTCGCGCTGGACCTGGCGTTGCAGGCGGCGCCCGACCACCCGTGGGTCAGAGAACACCCGGAGTGGTTCACCACGCGCGCCGACGGCACCATCGCCTATGCCGAGAACCCGCCCAAGAAGTACCAGGACATCTACCCGCTGAACTGGGACAACGACTACCGCGGGCTGCGTGACGAGGTCTATCGCGTGGTGATGCACTGGGTGCACCAGGGCGTGCGCATCTTCCGGGTGGACAACCCGCACACCAAGGCGCTCAACTTCTGGCAGTGGCTGATCGCCAAGGTCAAGGACGAGGAACCGGATGTGCTGTTCCTGGCCGAGGCGTTCACCCGGCCGGCCATGATGAACGGGCTCGGCAAGATCGGCTTCACCCAGTCGTACACGTACTTCACCTGGCGCACCACGGCACAGGAGATGCGGGAGTACATGGACGATCTGCTCGCCTCGATCGACTGGATGCGACCCAACTTCTGGCCCAACACGCCGGACATCCTGCCGGCCCACCTGCAGCAGGGCGGGCCGCCGATGTTCAAGATCCGCACGGTGCTGGCCAGCATGTTGTCGCCGTCCTGGGGGATGTACTCGGGGCTGGAGCACTTCGAGCACGTGCCCCGGCCAGGCGCCGAGGAGAACATCGACAACGAGAAGTTCGAGCTGAAGCCGCGCGACTATGCGGCGGCCGAGCGGGCCGGCCGGTCGCTGGCTCCGTTCATCACCAAGCTCAATCAGGTCCGGCGCGACAACCCGGCCCTGCACTGGTTGCGGAACCTGCGCTTCCACGAGATCGACAACCCGGCGCTGCTGTGTTTCTCCAAGCGCGATCCGGAGACCGGCAACACCATCCTGGTGATCTGCTCGTTCGACTCGATGAACGTGCAGTGGGGCAACACCGTGCTGGACATGCCGGCGCTGGGACTGGAGTGGCACGACCGGTTCACGGTCACCGACCAGATCAGCGGCGCCGAATACGAGTGGGGACAGCACAACGCGGTGCGGATCGACCCGTACCACGAGCCTGCCCACGTCTTCGTCGTGCAGCGGCGCGACTAAGGCCCTTTGCTCTGATTGAGATCCAGCAGGTGGGGTAGGTGGGAACAACGATGGACCTGACGGAAGACCTGGACCCGAGCACAGACCACATTCCGAGCGAGGGGAGCCACGTCGAGGACGGCGTGGTGGAACACCCGACCGCGGACGACTTCGAACACGCGCGCTCACTGCCGGCCGACCGGACCTGGTTCCAGCGCGCGGTGTTCTACGAGGTGCTGGTTCGCGCCTTCTACGACTCCAGCTCGGACGGCTCGGGCGACCTGCGCGGGCTGATCGAGCGGCTGGACTACCTGCAGTGGCTCGGCGTGGACTGCCTCTGGCTGCCGCCGTTCTATCAGTCACCGCTGCGCGACGGCGGCTACGACATCAGCGACTTCTACCGCGTGCTGCCCGAGTTCGGCACGGTGGAGGACTTCGTGGCGCTGCTGGACGCGGCGCACAAGCGCGGCATCCGGGTGATCACCGACCTGGTCATGAACCACACGTCCGACCAGCACGCCTGGTTCCAGGAGTCACGGCGCGATCCCGGGGGCCCGTACGGCGACTACTACGTGTGGAGCGACACCAGCGACAAATATGAAGAGGCCCGGGTCATCTTCGTCGACACCGAGGAGTCCAACTGGACCTTCGACCCGGTGCGGCGGCAGTTCTTCTGGCACCGGTTCTTCTCGCACCAGCCGGACCTGAACTACGACAACCCCGACGTGCAGAACGCGATGCTCGACGTCCTGCGGTTCTGGCTGGACCTGGGCATCGACGGTTTCCGGCTGGACGCGGTGCCCTACCTGTTCGAGCGCGAGGGCACCAACTGCGAGAACCTGCCCGAGACGCACGCCTTCCTCAAGCACTGCCGCAAGGTGATCGACGACGAGTTCCCGGGCCGGGTGCTGCTGGCCGAGGCGAACCAGTGGCCGGCCGACGTGGTGGAGTACTTCGGCGACGCTAAGACCGGCGGCGACGAGTGCCACATGGCGTTCCACTTCCCGCTGATGCCGCGCATCTTCATGGCGGTCCGGCGCGAGTCGCGCTTCCCGATCTCCGAGATCCTGGCCCAGACGCCGGCCATCCCGGACATGGCGCAATGGGGCATCTTCCTGCGCAACCACGACGAGCTGACGCTCGAGATGGTGACCGACGAAGAGCGCGACTACATGTACTCGGAGTACGCCAAGGACCCGCGGATGAAGGCGAACGTCGGCATCCGCCGCCGGCTGGCGCCGCTGCTGGAGAACGACCGGAACCAGATCGAGCTGTTCACCGCGCTGCTGCTGTCCCTGCCCGGATCGCCGGTCCTCTATTACGGCGACGAGATCGGGATGGGCGACAACATCTGGCTCGGCGACCGCGACGGTGTGCGTACCCCGATGCAGTGGACCCCGGACCGCAACGCCGGGTTCTCCACCGCCAACCCGGGCCGGCTCCACCTGCCGGCCAACCAGGACCCGATCTACGGATACCAGTCGGTGAACGTCGAGGCGCAGCGCGACAACCACACGTCGCTGCTGAACTGGACCCGCACCATGCTGGCCGTGCGGCGCCGGCACGACGCGTTCGCCACCGGCACCTTCCGCGAGCTCGGCGGCTCGAACCCGTCGGTGCTGGCGTTCCTGCGCGAGGACAAGAGCGACGACGTGGTGCTCTGCGTCAACAACCTGTCCCGCTTCCCGCAACCGATCGAACTGAACCTGCAGCACTGGGCCGGCTACACCCCGGTGGAGCTGACGGGACACGTGAACTTCCCGCGGATCGGTCAACTCCCCTACCTGCTCACCCTGCCGGGGCACGGCTTCTACTGGTTCCAGCTCTGCGGGTCGGAGGAGAAGCAATGACGCTGCCCTACGCCGAGTGGCTCCCGCAGCAGCGCTGGTACGCCGGCCGCAACCGGACCCTGGTGTCCGCCGAACCGGCCGCGGTCACCACGCTGCGGGACAACCTCGACCTGGTGCTGCTGGACGCCACCTACGCCGACGGCAGCTCGGAGCGCTACCAGATCCTGGTCGCCTGGGATTCCGGGCCGATCTTCGAATACAGCACCGTCGCGACCATCGGCACCGACGGCGACCGCACCGGCTACGACGCGCTCTACGACCCGTCCGCCGCCCACTTCCTGCTGTCGCTGATCGCGGCCGGCGAGACGGTCGGCGACATCACGTTCCTGCCCGAGCCGGACGTGCGACTGCCGGTGGACGCCTCGCCGCGGGTGTTCGACGCCGAGCAGAGCAACACCAGCGTGATCTTCGAGCAGGAGGCGATCCTCAAGATCTTCCGGCGGGTGCAGCCCGGCATCAACCCGGACACCGAGCTCAACCGGGTGCTCGGCCGGGCGGGCAACCCGCACGTCGCGCGCCTGCTCGGCTCGTTCGACGCCGGTGACTCGCCGCTCGGCATGGTGACGGCCTATGCGGCCAACTCGGCCGAGGGCTGGGCGATGGCCACGGCCAGCGCGCGGGACCTGTTCGCGGAGGACTCCGAGCTGGCCGCCGATCAGGTGGGCGGCGACTTCCAGGGCGAGTCCTACCGGCTGGGCGAGGCGGTCGCGTCGGTGCACGCCACGCTCGCCGCCGAGCTGGGCGCAGGCCCGGCGCCGTTCCCGGTGGACGCGGTGGTGGCCCGGCTGGGCTCGGCGGTCGCCGCGGTGCCCGAGCTGGAATCGGCCGCGCCGGCCATCGAGGAGCGCTTCCGCAAGCTGACCGGCGAGTCCGTCACGGTCCAGCGGGTGCACGGCGACCTGCACCTCGGCCAGGTGCTGCGCACCCCGGCCGCCTGGTTGCTGATCGACTTCGAGGGCGAACCGGGGCATCCTCTGGAGGAACGGCGGATGCCCGACTCGCCGCTGCGCGACGTCGCCGGGATCCTGCGGTCGTTCGAGTACGCGGCGTATCAGCTGCTCGTCGATCAGGCGGACGACGAGCACCTCGCCGCCCGCGCCCGCGAATGGGTGGACCGCAACCGTGCCGCGTTCTGCGACGGTTACGCCCACGCCTCCGGCCTCGACCCGCGTCTGCAGGGCACGTTGCTGGCGGCCTACGAGCTCGACAAGGCGGTCTACGAGGCCGCATACGAAGCCCGGCACCGGCCCGGATGGCTGCGCATTCCGTTGCGCTCCATCGCGCGGCTCGTCGGCTGAGACCCCCGGAGGATCCGATGATCGGACACTCGACCACACCGTCCGCGGCCGCCGACCCCCGTGCCATGAACGCGGTGATCGCCGGGGAGACGCACGACCCGCACGGGGTGCTCGGCGCGCACCCGGCCGGCGACAACACGGTGATCCGCACGCTGCGCAAGGGTGCCAAGGAGGTCACTCTGGTGGTCGGCGGCGAGCGGGTGCCGATGGTCCCGGTGCACCCGGACGGCATCTTCGCCGCCGAGGTGCCCGGCCTGGTGCTCGACTACCGGCTCGACGTGGACGGGACGGAGTGCGACGACCCCTACCGGCATCTGCCGACGCTGGGCGAGTTCGACCTGCACCTGATCTCCGAGGGCCGGCACGAGAAGCTGTGGAAGGTGCTCGGCGCGCAGCCCAAGGACACCGGCGTGGCGTTCGCGGTGTGGGCGCCCAGCGCGCAGGGCGTGCAGGTGATCGGGGACTTCGCCGGCTGGGGGCCGTATGACGGCTGGCCGATGCGCTCGCTCGGCTCCACCGGCGTCTGGGAGCTGTACGTGCCCAACGCGCACATCGGCACCAGGTACAAGTACAAGATCCTCGGCCGCGACGGGGCGTGGCGCGAGCACGCCGACCCGCTGGCGCAACACACCGAGATCCCGCCGGCCACCGCGTCGGTGGTGTTCAAGTCCAGCTACGACTGGGCCGACGGCGAGTGGATGTCCGAGCGCGCCGCCCGGCAGTGGCACCAGGAGCCGATGAGCGCCTATGAAGTGCACCTCGGATCGTGGCGGCCCGGCCTGTCGTACACCGAGCTGGCTTCGCAGTTGGTGGAGTATGTCGTGGATGCCGGCTTCACTCACGTCGAGCTGATGCCGGTGATGGAGCATCCCTTCGGCGGATCGTGGGGATACCAGGTCACCGGCTATTTCGCGCCGACGTCCCGCTTCGGCTCTCCGGACGAGTTCCGGTTCCTGGTCGACAAACTGCACCAGGCCGGCATCGGCGTGATCCTGGACTGGGTGCCAGCGCACTTCCCCAAGGACGAGTGGGCGCTCGCGCGCTTCGACGGCACCCCGCTCTACGAGCACGGCGACTGGCGGCGCGGCGAGCAGCCCGACTGGGGCACGTACGTGTTCGACTTCGGCCGCAAGGAGGTCCGCAACTTCCTGGTGGCCAACGCGGTCTACTGGTGCGAGGAGTTCCACGCCGACGGCCTGCGGGTGGACGCGGTCGCCTCGATGCTCTATCTGGACTACTCGCGCAAGGACGGCGAGTGGACCCCGAACCAGTACGGCGGCCGGGAGAACCTCGACGCGATCAGCTTCCTGCAGGAGATGAACGCGACCGTCTACAAGAACAACCCCGGCGTGATCACCGTCGCCGAGGAGTCCACCGCGTGGCCCGGCGTCACCCGGCCCACCCACCTTGGAGGGCTCGGCTTCGGCTTCAAGTGGAACATGGGCTGGATGAACGACACCTTGTCCTATATGGAGAAGGAGCCGATCTATCGCCAGTGGCACCACCACCAGATGACCTTCGCCACGGTCTACTCCTGGAGTGAGAACTACATCCTGCCGATCAGCCACGACGAGGTCGTGCACGGCAAGGGTTCGCTGACCGGCAAGATGCCCGGCGACCGCTGGCAGAAACTGGCCAACACCCGCGCGCTGCTCGGCTTCATGTGGTCCTTCACCGGCAAGCAGCTCATCTTCATGGGCGCCGAGATGGGCGACGAGCGCGAGTGGAGCGAGGAGCGCGGCCTCGACTGGAACCTGCTGTCCGACGAGGGCGGCGGCGGTGGCATCTACCGCCTGATCCAGGACCTCAACCGCGTCTACAAGCAGACGCCGGCGCTCTGGACCCAGGACACCTCGCCGAGCGGCTTCCGCTGGATCACCAGCGAGGACAGCCAGCACAACACGTTCTCGTTCCTGCGCTTCTCCCCCAGCGGCGACATGATGGCCGTGGTCGTCAACTTCGCCGCGGTCCCGCACGAGGGCTACCGCATCGGCCTGCCGCGTCCCGGCCTGTGGCGCGAGGTGATCAACACCGACAGCACGCTCTACGGCGGCTCCGGCGTCGGCAATCTCGGCGAGGTGCACGCCGACGAGCTCCCCTGGCACGGCATGAACGCGTCGGCCTCCCTGCGCGTGCCCCCGCTCGGCGCCGTCTGGCTCCACTACGAGGGATAGTTCGGCACCGCCGGTCTCGTCCTTCCGAGGCCGGCGGTTCGTCTCTCCAGCCAAGATCAAATGCAAGGTGTCGTGCCTGGGTGGGTGGTCGCAGACCGCAGCTCCCGCCGGGCCGGGCGTGCACCTCGAGGCCGCTGGCGCGTCCAAGGCAAGGCGCGCACCCTTCACGCGGATTGCAACTCACCCCCAACCCCAAACCCCGAGTGGTAGGCCAGCCGCGCATCCGGTCCACAGATGCACGCCTGAGCTACCACTTGGATTGACAGCCCGCGGGGGTGGCTGCCCGCCGTGCCCTTCGGTGTTGACCGGGATCGTCAACATCAGCCCGATTCGGTGACGCCCCGGAATTTCTAGCGTCGTAGGCATGAATCTTCGACTCGCAGCCGCGCTGGGGCTGCTCGGGCTCATCCGGCCGGTGCTGAGCATCGTGGGCGCCTATGACTCCGGGCCGCTCACGAAACCGTTCGGGCCGCTGCTGATCACCGGGCTGCTGGCCGCGGTGTGGGTGGCCGTCGTGGTGGTGCGCAAGGTGCCGAAGCCGGTGCACACGCTGACCGCGGCCGGCCTCGCCTACGGTGTGGGCGCGATCCTGCTGAACTGGTCCCTGCAACCGTTTCTGGCCTCGGCCGAGACCATCCCGCTGCCCGGCTATCCCGCCATCCTGATCTTCAACGCCGCCCAGGGCGCCGTGCTGGGCCTGATCGCCTGGGCAATCCTGCGCCGGCGCCGGGCGGCGGCCTCTCCCGCGCCTGAGCTTCACGACCCGGCATGAGGACGGTCGGCGCGCTGGTCATCGGGATGTTCGCGGGCCTGCTGGTGGGCGTGTTGCTGACCGAAGTGGTCGGCCGGCTGACCGACCCGGCGGACAACCTCGGCGTGGCCCTGCTGCTCGGATTCGCGCCACCGCTGCTCGCGGTCGCCGGCGCGGCGGCCGGCGTGCTGGTCGAGAGACGCGCCCGGTGAATGCCGCCTACCCTGCGGAGGTGGACGCCCGCCGTGATCGCCTGCTGGACGCCGCGCTGGGCGCGCTCACCGCGGGGCTGATCGGCGCGGCGGTGACCGCGAACGTGCGCGGCGACGGGACGCCGCCGGTGGCGTACCTGTTCGCGGTGGGTTTCGGCGCGCTGATGCTGGTGCGCCGGCCCTATCCGGTGCTCACCCTGGTGGCGTCCGGCATCGGCCTGCTCGGCTACTACGCGCTGGGGCTCCCGCCGATCGGGCTGGCCCTGCCGGTCGGCGCCGCGCTCTATTCCGCGGCCGAGGCCGGGCGGCTGCGCTGGGCGATCGGCACCGCGGCGGCCCTGGTGATCGTCTCGTCGGTGGCCCGCACGGCAGGCGGCGAGGACCCCGCCTACCTGTATGCCTACGAGCTGCCCACCACGGTCGCGGTGATGGCCGCGGCGATCGTGTTCGGCGACGGCGTCCGCACCCGCCGCCTGTGGCGCGCCGAGGTGGCCGCCCGGCTGGCCCGGGAGGCCGACCGCCGGGTGCAGTCCGAGCGGGTGTCCCTGGCCCGCGACCTGCACGACGTGCTGGCCCACACGGTCTCGGTGGTGACCCTGCACGCCGACGTCGCCGCGGAGGCGATCGAGGACGGCGACGCGGCGGCCGCCCGCGTCGCGGTGGGCCGGGTCCGCGAGGCGAGCGGCGGAGCGGCCCGCGAACTGCGCGGCACCATGGCGGCCCTGCGCGGCGAGTCCGGCCTCGAGCCTCCGATCGGCATGCTCGACCGTCTCGGCGACCTGACCGCCGGCGAGCCCGTCGAGGTGACGGTCGAGGGCGACGAGCGCCCGCTGCCCCGCGTGGTCGACGCGACGGCCTATCGCATAGTCCAGGAGGCCCTGACCAACGCCCGCCGCCACGCTCCCGGCCACCCCGTCACGCTCACGGTGTCCTACCGCCCCACCGAACTCACCCTGCGCATCACCAACAACTCCCAGCACGGCCCGGACCGCACAGGGCCGGCACCCACTGGGCACGGCTTGCGCGGGATGCGTGAGCGCGCGGCCCTGCTCGGCGGATCCCTGACCGCGGGCCACAGCACAGGCGGGACTTTCGTCGTCGAGGCCGCACTACCCGCGGAGCCGGCCCAATGATTCGCGAAGGCTACGACCCGATGACCAACCGCCATCCCCCGGCCATGACCGTGACCGCGATGCCGACGCCAAGACCCCGTCAGCGAAACGACGGCCGCCGCCAAGATCGCAAGCGCGGCGCCCCGACCGTGCACGTCATGCCAGCCGACGACCAGGACGCGACGACCATCCCGGAGGCCCTCGCCATGACCGCAGGCGTGACGCCATGACTGTGCGGGTGGTGCTCGCGGATGACCAGGAGCTGGTCCGGGCCGGGCTGCGCGCGCTGCTGGAGCGCGACCCCAGCCTGACCGTCGTCGGCGAAGCCGCGGATGGGTCCGCCGCCCTCGCGCTGGTCGCGGCCGAACACCCCGACGTGGTGCTGATGGATCTGCGGATGCCGGGCGTCGACGGCATCGAGGCCACCCGCCGGATCGTCGCCGACCCGGCCCTGACCGGCGTCCGGGTGGTGGCGCTGACCACCTACGGCACCGACGACCACGTGTTCGCCGCGATCCGGGCGGGTGCGGCCGGCTTCCTGCTCAAGGACTGCGGCCCCGACGAGCTGCGGCGCGCCGTCCGGCTGGTCGCGGCCGGCGACGCCCTGCTGTCCCCCGCGGTGACCCGCCGGGTGATGGACGCCGCGATCGGCGCCACCCCGAGAGGCATCGACAACACCGCCCTGGCCGCCCTGACCGACCGCGAGCGAGATGTGCTCACCGAGATCGCGCACGGCCTCTCCAACGACGAGATCGCCGCCACCCTGCACCTGAGCCGAGCCACCGTCCGCACCTACGTCAGCCGCCTGCTCACCAAACTGACCGCCCGCGACCGCGCCCAGCTGGTGATCACCGCCTACCGAACGGGCCTGGTCCGGCCGTCCTGACGGACCTTCCTCGACAAGACCAACTCCCGATGCCGGGTTGACCTGCCGCATCGCTTCCCACCTCGGCGGCCCGGCGGGTAAAGGTGATGACCAAGCAGCGTTCGGGGAAAACATTGAGCTCGGCGCAGACATAGGCGATGCAGGATGCCGCTTCCGAACAGCGTGCCAAATCGGGTCAGCGCGTCACGCAGGCTTGGTCGGCCACCGTCTCCTCGCGGCCTCCTCGGACCCGATCTCCGCCCTGACGACACCACCTCTTTCGGTCCGCGCCGAAATCCGACGGGCAGGTAGTCGCAAAGCTGCCGAATGTGGCGACCGACTGAGCGACCACGCGACAGCGAACGCGGCCCACCGAGCGAGCGATAGCACAGCAGCTGAGTGCGATCAGTTGAGGAGGCCGGCGCCCCGGCTCCAACGCCCTCCTGGTCGATGCCGGGTCCGTCGTTGGGGCCCGGCACGGGCGGCGCGGTCGAGCCGGTGGTGCGGACCGGATGGTCGGTGACCCGGGCTAGCGCGGCGCGCCGAGCCAGTCCCGGGCGAGCAGGCCGAACAGCAGGTCGTCGGTCCACTCGTTCTTGATCCAGGTGTGTTCGCGGCGGTGGCCCTCCGGCCGGAAACCTACCCTGGTCAGCAGCCGGGCCGACGCCTCGTTGCGGGCGTCGCATTCGGCCGAGACCTTGTGCAGGCCGCGCACCCGGAACAGGTGGTCGAGCATGCCGCGGACGGCTTCGGTCGCATAGCCCCGACCGTGGAACGAGGGCGCCAGGGTGAAGCCGATCTCGGCCTGCATGCGGTTCTGGTGCGTGTGCACGCCCAGGTCGCCGATCATCCGATGGTCCTCGGCGCGCTCGATCGCCCACTGGAACCAGCCGGGCTCGTCCGGGTCGCCGGCGGCCAGGTCGGCGGCGGTCGTCGACGGGTTCCAGTCCTGGTAGCGCGCGATCTCCGGTTCGGCGCGATAGGCCGCCAGCGTGGCCTGGTCAAGAGCGCGGAAGCGGCGCAGTGCTAGGCGTTCGGTGGCGATCAGCACGGACGAAGGATACGGCTGGCAGCGCCGTCGTAGGCTGATCGGATGTTGACCCGCATCGTGGCAGTGGGCGCCGCCGTCCTGGCCGGCGCCGCCGTCAAGAAGGAACTGGACAAGCCCGTCGACCAGCGTGATTGGAACGGTGACGTGGGCGGGGTGCCCTACGACTTCCGGTCGCCCACCCCGGACAAGGTGGTCCGCTCGGTCTGGGACCCGGACAACCCCAAGATCGTCGGGAAGATGCCGTTCGGGGTGGGGTGGAGCATCAACTTCGCCCGGCTGGCCAAGATGGCCCAGGCGGCCACCCAGCCGCCGGCGAAGAAGGCCGACTAAGAAGGCCGGCGAAAAAGGCCGGCTAAGAAACCGCGTCGATGTCGGCGACGATGACCGTCACGTTGTCGGGCGCGCCGGCCTCGAGCGTGCGCTGCACCAGCTCGGCGGCGCACGTCTTGCGGTCGTCGTGCGCCCGCAGCGTCGCCGCGATCACCTCGTCCTCGACATAGTCGGTGAGGCCGTCGCTGCAGAGCAGGAAGCGGTCACCGGCGTGCACCGGGATCATCCGGCCCGCGGGCCGGAACGTGCCGCCCTGCACGGCCTGGGTGACCAGCGCCCGCTGCGGGTGCCGGCGCGCGTCCTCCGGGCTCAGCACACCCTGGTCGACCAGCGCCTGCACATAGGTGTCGTCGCGGGTCAGCTGCGACAGGTCGCCGGCGCGCAGCAGGTAGCACCGGGAGTCGCCGACGTTCAGCGCGGCCACCCGGTCGCCGGCCAGCAGCAGCGCGGTCACCGTGGTGCCCATCCCCTCGCGGGCCTCGTCGTCCGCGACCGCGGCCTCGATCCGGCCGTTCGCGATCTCCACGGCCTGGATCACGTCCTGCAGCGGCTCGTCGCCGCCCGGCTCGCCGTCGACGGTGCTCAGCGCCTGGACCACGATGTCGCTGGCCAGCTCGCCGGCGGGCAGGCCGCCCATGCCGTCCGCGACCACCATCAGGCGCTGCCCGACGAACACCGCGTCCTCGTTGTTGGACCGCACCAGGCCCTGGTCGGTCGCGGCGACCGCGCGGATGACAAAAGTCATGTGACCAGAGTGCCAGCGACCGGGTTCGGTGTCTCTAGTACCTGTTACGTAGGGTTGAGTGGTGATGCCGGTGCCGATGGTGGGACGCGAGGCCGCGCTGCGGGAGCTGCGGGAGGCCTGGGCGCGTGTGCGGCGCACCGGGCGCACGGTGCCCGCGGTGATCACCGGGCTGCCCGGCACGGGCAAGACCGCGCTGGTGGCGGCCGCCGCGCCGCAGGGCGCGATCATGGGTTCGGCGCGGCTGCACTCCCCGGCGCCCTATGACTGGCTGGCCGCCGCGCTGGCCGGCCGGGACACCTCGGGGCTCAGCCTGCCACCCGACGCGCTGCGCTGGTTGGCACAGGATCCCGATGTCCCCCGGGAGCGTTACCCTCCCGACGCGCTGCTGCGGATCGCCGTGGCCACGGTGCGCGAGCTGGTCGGCGGGGCTCCGCGCGTACTCGTGGTGGAGGATCTTCATGCTCTTGACCCGGCGAGCCTCAACCTGATCGCCGAGCTGGCCACCGCGGACCTGCCGGCCCTGCTCCTGGTGACCAGTCAGCCACCCGACGCGGCGGTGTCTCCGCTGCTCACGGCACGCACGCTGGCGCGGCTGTCGGGCGTGCCGGGTGCGGTGCGCCACCACCTCAACGCTCTCGACCCGAGCCAGGTGGGTCAAATTCTCGACCATGTGTACGCCGACCGCACGCTCACGCCCGGCGTCGCGGAGGCGGTGTGGCGGCGCACCGGCGGCAACCCCTATCGGCTGACCGAGCTGCTGGCCGTGGAGGGCGCGAACGGCCCGTCCGGGCTGATGCCCAGTCCGGATCTCACCGCGCGCGAGCGGGAGGTGCTCGGCCTGCTGGTCGAGGGCATGTCGAACAAGCAGATCGCCAGCGCGCTCGGCATCTCGGTGCGCACGGTGACCGTGCACGTGTCCAACGTGCTGCGCAAGACCGGCGCCGCCTCCCGCACCGAGGCGGCGATGATGGCGATCAGGGCCACAGCAGCGTCTTGATCGACTTCCGGCCGTCCATCGCGCGATAGGCATCGGTGACCTGCTCCATCGGCAACCGCAGGTCGAAGACCGCGGCCGGGTTGAGCGCGCCGGAGAGCACGCTGGGCACCAGCCCGGGCAGGTAGTGCCGCACCGGGGCGACCCCGCCGGCCACCCCGATGTTGGCCGAGAACATGTGCTGGATGGTGAGCTTGGCGCCGCCGAGCGGGACGCCGACGTAGCCGATCCGGCCGCCGGGGCGCACCGACGCAAACGCCTGCGCCATCGAGGTCTCGGTGCCGACGCACTCCAGCACGCAGTCCGCGCCGATGTCACCGAGCAGGTCACGCAGCACCGCCGCGCCGTCGTCGCCGCGGGCCGAGATCACGTCGTCCGCACCGAACCGGGTGGCGATGACCTGCCGGTCGGTGTGCGACGAGAAGGCGATCACCCGTTCGGCGCCGAGCCGCCGGGCGGCCAGCACGGCGCACAGCCCGACCGCGCCGTCGCCGACCACGGCCACCGTGCTGCCCTTGCCGACGCCCGCGGAGACGGCCGCGTGATAGCCGGTGGACATCACGTCGGAGAGGGTGAGCAGCGCCGGGATCAGGGCGTCGTCCGGCCGTTCGCGGGTCGGGTAGAGCGTGCCGTCGGCCAGCGGCACCCGCAGGAACCGGCCCTGGGCGCCGTCCAGCACCCGGCCGTCGGGGTCGGTGCCGCCCCACCACTGGGCCCGCACGCACGAGGTGGTCACCCCGTCGAGGCAGTGGCGGCAGGTGTTGTCGCTGATCGAGAACGGTCCGATCACGAAGTCGCCGGTCCGGAGCGTGGTCACCTCGGCGCCGATCTCCTCGACCACGCCGACGAACTCGTGCCCGATCGGATGCGGGTCGGCGGGCGGCCGTGCGCCACGCCAGGTCCACAGGTCGGAGCCACAGACACAGGCCGCGACCACCCGTACGACGGCGTCGGTGGGCAGCGCGATCACCGGATCGGGCCGCTCCTCCCATCGGACGTCACCCTTGCCGTGCCACATCGCCGCATACACGATTCCGACCCTACGTGGATGGTGGATTCATGGCCCGCAGAATGTCGAGTGCCAAGTGGATCATGGTCTCTTCGGCCCTGTCCAGCAGGGCCGGGACTTCCGTGAGTGACGCGCCCGGGGTGTCCAATGAGATCAACGGCGGCATCTACTTCCATGCGGTGATCCAGGGGCGCGACCATCCCGGACGCACTGCAGGACAAGAGCCGGCTCTTCCGGAGCGTCCTGAGCGCCTACGCGGATCAGGGACGCCGCATCCTGCTGGTGGTCGACAACGCGTCCGCCGCGGACCAGGTGATCCCGCTCCTGCCCAGCGACGACCGGACCGCCGCCCTGGTCACCTCGCGGCACACCCTCGACCTGGGCCGCCACCACGTCCGGCGAAGAGGCTCCCGTTCGCGCTGGCCCGGTTCCTCAACGCACGCCGCCGGCACGACCAGCTCATCTCCTCCACGGCGGTGGCGCTGGAAGCGGGCCAGCGCACCCACGATCCGGCGGCGATCCGGGCGGATCGACGACGCGATCGCCGTCCACGACGAGCAGCTCGAGATCGGCCGGAGCCTCGCGGAGCCCGAGGTCCAGGCGGCCGCATCGTCAGGTCTCGGGACTGCCTTACATGAGGCATGGGCGCTTCGACGAGGCGGCCGAGGCTTACGAGCCGGCCGTTCGCCTTCACCGGGAGTCGGGTGATCTGCGGAGCCTGGGAGCCGAGCTGGCGAACCTCAGCGCGGCACTGAAGTGGCGGGTCGCGACGCCGCGGCTCGCCGCCGCATGGGACAGGCGGTCAAGGCGTTCACCGACGCGGGCGATCGGTACTCCGCGACCCGGGCGAGAGCATTGCTGGGTCAGGTCTGCGACGTGCCGCGTCCCACCGGACGACGATCGTCACGGGTGATCATCTTCTCGCCTTGAGCGGGGCGGCGCGACAACCCGTGTCCGGCTCAGTCACAATCGCTGCCGTGACGACCACGATTCATCAGCGCATCGCGGAAGAGCTCGGGGTACGGGAGAACCAGGTGACCGCCGCGGTCGACCTGCTCGATGGGGGCGCCACGGTGCCGTTCATCGCCCGCTATCGCAAGGAGGTCACCGGCACCCTGGACGACCAGCAGCTGCGCACCCTGGAGGAGCGGCTCGGTTACCTGCGCGAGCTGGAGGAACGGCGCGCCGCGGTGCTGGAGTCGATCCGGTCGCAGGGCAAGCTGGACGACGCGCTCGAGGCGCAGATCCTGGCCGCCGACTCGAAGGCGCGGCTGGAGGACATCTACCTGCCGTTCAAGCCGAAGCGCCGGACCCGCGCCATGATCGCCCGTGAGGCCGGCCTGGAGCCGCTGGCCGATCTGCTGATCGGCGACCAGGCGCGCGACCCCAAGGTGGAGGCGGCCGCCTTCGTGGACGCGGACAAGGGCGTCGCGGACCCCCAGGCGGCGCTGGACGGCGCCCGGGCGATCCTGATCGAGCGCTTCGGCGAGGACGCCGACCTGATCGGTGAGCTGCGCGAACGCATGTGGACCAAGGGTCGGCTGGCGGCCAAGGTGCGGGAGGGCAAGGAGACCGAGGGCGCCAAGTTCGCCGACTACTTCGACTTCGCCGAGCCGTTCCCCAAGCTGCCGTCGCACCGGATCCTGGCGATGTTCCGCGGCGAGAAGGAGGAGGTCCTCGACCTCACCATGGACCCGGCCGCGGAGCCGGACGTGGAGGACCGGTCCTATGAGGGCGCGATCGCCGGCCGTTTCGGCATCGTCGACCACGGCCGGCCCGGCGACAAGTGGCTGGCCGACACGGTGCGCTGGGCGTGGCGCACCCGGATTTTGATCCATCTGGGCGCCGACCTGCGGGTGCGGCTCTTCCAGGCGGCCGAGGACGAGGCCGTGCGGGTGTTCGCGGCGAACCTGCGGGACCTGCTGCTGGCCGCGCCGGCCGGCACCCGCGCCACGATGGGCCTGGACCCGGGTTTCCGCACCGGCGTCAAGGTGGCCGTGGTGGACGGCACCGGCAAGTGCGTGGCGACGCACACGATCTATCCGCACGTGCCCCAGAACAAGTGGGACGTCTCCATCGAGATCCTGGCCGCTCTGGCCAAGCAGCACCACGTCGACCTGGTCGCGATCGGCAACGGCACCGCCTCGCGGGAGACCGACCGGCTCGCCACCGACCTGATCAAACGGCACCCTGACCTGAAGCTGACCAAGGTGATGGTCTCCGAGGCGGGCGCGTCGGTCTACTCGGCCTCGGCGTACGCGTCGCAGGAACTGCCCGGCATGGACGTCTCGCTGCGCGGTGCGGTGTCGATCGCCCGCCGCCTGCAGGACCCGCTCGCCGAGCTGGTGAAGATCGACCCGCGCTCGATCGGCGTCGGGCAATATCAGCACGACCTGTCCGAGGTGAAGCTGTCCCGTTCGCTGGACGCGGTGGTCGAGGACTGTGTGAACGCGGTCGGCGTGGACGTGAACACCGCTTCGGCGCCGCTGCTCACCCGGGTCTCCGGGATCGGCGCCGGGCTGGCCGAGAACATCGTGCTGCACCGCGACGCGAACGGGCGGTTCAGCTCACGCGAGGCGCTGAAGAAGGTGCCGCGGCTCGGCCCGAAGGCGTTCGAGCAGTGCGCCGGCTTCCTCAAGATCCCGGACGGCGACGACCCGCTGGACAACTCGTCGGTGCACCCCGAGTCGTACCCGGTGGTGCGGACCATCCTGGCCGCGGCCGGCGGCGACCTGAAGACGGTGATCGGCAACAGCCCGCTGCTGCGCGCCCTGAAGCCGACGCAGTTCGTCACCGACGCGGTCGGCCTGCCCACGGTCACCGACATCCTCAAGGAACTGGAGAAGCCGGGGCGTGACCCGCGGCCGCAGTTCACCACGGCGACGTTCGCCGAGGGCGTGGAGAAGATCGCCGACCTGCGACCCGGGATGATCCTGGAGGGCGTGGTGACCAACGTGGCGGCGTTCGGCGCGTTCGTGGACGTCGGCGTGCACCAGGACGGGCTCGTGCACGTGTCCGCGCTGTCCGACACGTTCGTGAAGGACCCGCGCGAGGTGGTCAAGTCGGGTGACGTGGTCAAGGTGCGGGTGGTCGAGGTGGACGAGGCGCGCAAGCGGATCTCGCTCACCATGAAGCTCCAGGACAAGCCGCGCGACCAGCGGCCGCCGCGGGAGAAACGCGACGAGCGCCCGCGTCAAGGCCAGGGCCAGGGCCAGGCTCAAGGGGGCCAGCCGCGGCAGCAGCGCCAGGGACAGGGACAGCAGCGCCAGGGGCAGGGGCAGCAGCGGCGCCCGCAGGCCCCGGCGGCGTTGCAGAACGACGCGATGGCCGAGGCGCTGCGGCGAGCCGGTCTGGCCAGGGACTGACCGGCGGCGTATACCGGGAGGCATGGCCGTCTTCGCACCACCGCCGCCGTCCGTCGAGCCGACCCCGCGCCGCGTGCGGGTGCGGCTCGGCGACCGGGTCGTCGCGGACAGCACCCGGGCCCTGCTGCTCGTCCAGTACGGCCCGGGCGTGCTCCCGACCTACTACCTGCCGCTGGCGGACGTCCGGCCGGGCGCCGTCGTGGACGAGCGGGACGGCCGCTGGTCGGTGGTCGCCGGTGACCGCCGGTCCGCCGCCGCGGCCTGGCACAACGACGACTTCCCCGAGCTCAAGGGCCATCTCACGTTCTCCTGGGACACGCTCGAGTGGTGGGAGGAGGACGAGCAGGTCTTCGTGCACGCCCGCGACCCGCACCACCGGGTGGACGCGCTGCACAGCTCCCGGCACGTCGAGGTGTTCATCGGCGGCGAACGGGTGGCGGACAGCAGGCGGCCGGTGGTGCTCTTCGAGACACACCTGCCGACCCGCTACTACCTGCCGTTCGAGGACGTCCGCACCGACGTGCTGACCAGCAGCGAGACGGTGACCAGATGCCCGTTCAAGGGCGTGGCGCGATATTGGTCGCACCCGGAGGTGGCCGACGTGGCGTGGAGCTACCCGGAGACCATCCCGGAGAATCCGAAGATCCGCGGCCTGCTCGCGTTCTACGACGAGCGCGTGGACGTGGTCGTCGACGGCGTCCCGCAGGACCGGCCACAGTCACCGTTCGCGTGAGGTCGCGGGGGGTCGTTTGGGGATACCATCTCCGCCATGGAGCCGGCGGATCGGTTCGACGCGCTGATCGGTGACTTGATCACCGTGGACGGTGTGTCGGCGCCGGCCGGTGGGCGTCGGCTGGGCGCTCAGGCACTTCGTTATCAGGGGCGGATCATCGCGATGCTGGCCGGCGGCTGTCTCACCGTCAAGCTGCCCCGGGCGCGGGTGGACGAGCTGGTCGCCGACGGTCATGGTGGCCGGTTCGAGACGACCCCGGGCACGCGGCTGCGCGAGTGGTTCGTGCTCGCGCCGCACGCCCGCGTCCCGTGGCTCGACCTCACCAAAGAGGCGCTGTCCTATGCGCAGCAGCCCGGTCGGAGTGGCGCCCGCACCTCGACGTCATAACGGGTGGCGGCGAACGGCGCCGAGGACGCCGGCCCAGCAGGCGGCAGTCGCCCAGCGCGCGGCGTCCCCGCCGGTCACGGCTCCACCAGGTCGATGTCGTGGATCGCGATCCGATAGGGCGGGCCGCCGCGGCTCACTGCGGGCGGCCATGCCGAGCACCGACCGGCCCACCTCGGGCGCCTGCCCGCCCAGCGTGATCGTGCCGAGCGGCTCGCCATCGCGGGCGAAGGTCACCCCGCCCGCCACCGAGTGCAGTTGCGCCGACGAGAGCGGGCCGCGCTCCTGCCCATCCCGCCGGAGCCCAGCCGGCCCAGCAGCCGGTTGCGCCCCAATCGGGACGAGTCGGTCGCGAGCAGCGGCCGCACTCGGTGCTCTGTGTCCATGCGCCTACCGCCGCCACAGGTCGGCGTCGACGTCGGCCGACGACGAACTCAACCGGTTCAGTTCAATTCCGGCGTTGATCATCCGGCTTGCGGTGGTCATCGGTCAGCGTCCGTCCGCGACGAGGGCCGGCTCGCGGTCGCCGGGCCGGCGCGGCGCCGACCGGACCAGGACGGCGGCGGCGCCCAGCAGGACCAGCAGCGCGACGACCAGCCACGGTGCGCCGGCGCCGCCGACCAGGGCGGCCAGCCACTGCTGGACGCGGCCGGCCGCGTTGACGATCGGGTCGGTGCCGGCGATCCCGCGGTCGGCGGCCACCCGCAGTTCGTAGGCGCCGTACCAGGCCACATAGGCGCCGGTGATCAGCAGGACCAGGCCGCCGATCCGGGGCGTGACCGCGGCCGCCCGGCGCAGGCGGGTCAGCACGGACGTGCGGACCAGGGCGACCGCCACCGCGGTCAGCCCGACCACCAGGCCCATGCCGGCGGCGTAGAGCACGAACAGCAGGAGGCCGTCGGTCAGCGAGCCGGCGATCACGATGGCCAGGAAGGGGCCGATCGCGCAACCCAGGGAGGCGATCGCATAGACCATGCCGAACACGACGGTGGACCGGAGCGAGCCGGTCAGCCGGGGCGCGGGCAGGCCACGGCCGGGCGCCGGGAGCGAACGCCCGGCGGCGAGCCAGGCGCCGGCCAGGGCCAGCGCGGCGCCGAAGACCACGGTGAGCCAGGGCAGGCGGGGCAGCAGGACACCGGAGAGCGGGGTGAGCAGCAGGCCGAAAACGCCGAAGACCAGCGCGTACCCCAGGGTGAGAGCGAGGGTGCAGCGCAGTGCGCGGCCGACGGCCGCGACGGATCCACCGGGCCGGGCCGGGTCGTCCGCGGAGATCAACACCGACAGGTACGCGGGCAGCAGCGCGAACCCGCACGGGTTCACCGCGGCGAGCATGCCCGCGGTCAGCGCCAGCGCCCACACCGGTCAGCCCACCAGGGTCTTGACCTTGGCGGGCAGATCGACCGTGTCCAGGTAGCCGTTGGTGACCACCGTCCCGGCCTTGTCGAGCAGGACGAACGTGCTCTGCTGGGTGATGCCGAACTTGCGCCACACCACGCCGGCCTCGTCGTCCAGCGCGGGCACGTCCGGGATCTCCAGGTCGCTGACGAACTCCTTCATCTCCGCGTTGCTGCCCATGCCGGCGATGCCCAGGACGCCGAGCTTGTCGCCGTATTGCCGGCGGACCTCCTGCACGGTGGACGCCTGACCGGCGCAGGTCGCGCACCAGGGCGCCCAGAACCAGAGCAGCGCGGGCTTGCCCTTGAGCGAGGCCGCGTCGAAGGAGGCGCCGTTTATCATCGTCCCGCTGAACGCGAGCGTGTCCGGTCGTGGAGCCGCCGGCGCCTCCTTCGCCGGCGCGCAGCCGGCGACCAGGAGCACCCCCAGGAGCGCGAGGAGCAGCTTCACTTCGACGCCTCCGTGAGGCGCAGCGCCAGCGCCGGGCAGACGTTGACGGCCTTGCGCGCGCCGTTCTCCAGCCACGGCGGCAGCGGCGTCTGCGGGAACGCGGGGAACCCGTTGGCGTCCAGCCGGATGATCTCCGGCGCCACCGCCGAACACAGCCCATGACCGTCGCAGCGCGACCAGTCCACGGCCAGCTTCCGGGCGCCCTGATCGGCGTGGTAGGGCAGCGGCAGGATGCCGCGGACCTGCTTGCCGCAGCCCTCGCCGTTGGCGTGCGCCTCGACGTCGCGGGCGAAGACCTCGAGCGCGGAGAGCGCGAACCGGGACGTGCCGTCCGGGTGGCTGCACGCGCCCCGGCCCTTGACCACGCCGGCCGCGGCCCGCACGTTGTCCAGCGCGCTGCCGCCCAGCGCGACCAGCGTGACCGCGCGGGCCAGGTCGGGCAGGCCCAGCCGGCAGGGCCCGCACTGCCCGGCCGACTCCCCGGCCAGATACTGCGTGACCTGCGCGACCTCGCCCAGCGGGCAGGTGTTCGAGCCGATCGGGATGATCATGCCGGCGCCCAGCGTGCCGCCGACCGCGGCGAAGCCCTTGCGCGAGATCAGCACGGTCTGCGCGGCCTCGGCGCTGATCCACTTGCCGTGGTAGCCGCCGACCAGCAGGCCCGGGCCGACGTCGGCGCCGCACATGGTGAGGATGTCGATCAGCGGGGTGCCGGTGGGCGCCTCGATGACGGCCGGCGCGGAGGCCGAACCGCCCACGGTGAGCATCACCGTGCCCGGCTCGTCCGGGGTGCCGACCGCGTTGTACTCCCACGGTCCGAGCCGAGCGGCGATCGCGAGCTGCGAGTACGTCTCGGCGTTCGACAGCAGCGTGGGAAGCCCCATCACGCCGTTGTCGCTGGACCGCACCTTGCGGCCGGGCGGGATGTGCGCCTCGCCGTTGATGCCGCGGACCAGCGCGCCGCCCTCGCCGGAGATGAACCGGTGCGGCACGGTGACGATCCGGGTCGGCACCGGCATCCGGCGCTCGGCCAGCGCGGCGGCGAGCGAGTTCTGCCCGATGCCGTCGTCGGCGATGCCGATCACGATCTCCTCGGCGTCCAGGGCGGCGGCGGCGAGCGCCGCGCCGTCCAGGATCAGGTGCGGGCCGCGGGTCAGGATCGCCTTGTCCTTCCAGGACGGCGGCTCGCCCTCGGTGGCGTTGACCACGATCACCGGCGGCAGGTCCTGCCGGCGGCAGGAGTCGAGCACCGCGCGCACCTTGCGGGCGAACGGGAACCCCGCGCCACCCCGGCCGCGCAGTTCGATCCGGTCGGCGAGCCCGATCAACTCGCCGGACGACAGCGCCGCGAAACCACCGTGCACTTCCTGGTGAGCGACCAGGTCAAGCCTTCCGTACTCGTCGAAGCCCGCGGTGATCCGCGGTGTGCCGATGCTGGTGACCGGCGGGACCTGCTTCGAACTCACTGTGCCTCTCCCCTGAGCTGACGCCAGTACTGCGCGTCATCGAGCGCCTCGTCACTGCCACGTCCCCGGCTGCCGCTGCCGCCGCCTCGACGGGCCCCCCGGCCCGCCGCCCGAGGCGGCTCTTCCTGCTGTGCCTGCCGGCGGGCCCGGCGCGACGCCATGTCGACGAGCGTCGGGGTCTCGTCGGGATCCATGTAGTTCGCGTCGGACCGGTAGTTCGGGTCGGCCCGCACCCGCCACGCGTCGGTGGACGGGCCGGCCAGGTCGACGAACTCGCTGCGGCTGTGCCGGCCGGTGTCCGCCGGCCCGGGTGGCGGCGGTTCCTCGGCGGCGTAGCGGCGACCCCGCGGCGGCCGCTCGTCGTAGCGGTCGTCCTCGGCGTACCGGCGGCCGGCCGGCGGCTCCTGGTAGTCGTCCGCGGCGCGGCGGCGGCCCCGCGGCGCCTCCTCGGCGTACCGGTCCTCGTCGTAGCCGCGGCGGGCGCTCTCCACCGCGCGACGGGACATCTGGCCGGTCGGCTCGTCGTAGCGGTCGCCCATCGTGCGGCGCTGCCGGGGCGCGGCGACCCGGGGGTCGTCGACGTCGGCGTACCGGCGGCGGCGCGGCTCCTCGTCGGGGTACCGCTGCTCGTCGGGGTACCGCTGCTCGTCGGGGTACCGCTGCCCGCGCCGGTCGTCGTCGTAGCGGGGGTCGTACCGCGGGTCCTGCGGCGACCCGCTGATCGGCATGCCGCTGGCGGGCATCGCGCTGGCCGGCATGGCACTGGCCGGCATCGCGCTGCTCGGGGTCATCCCGGTGGGCATCGGGCTGATCGGCGACGGGCCGGCCGGCGGGCGCGGGCCCGCGGGCCTCCACTGCGCGGGGGCGACCGGCTCGGGTTCCGGCTCGCGGCGGCGGGGCTTGCGGACCGCCGGCTGGGTGGGCACCACCGCGCCGACCGGCTTCATGTTGCCGGTCGAGGTGGACGAGAAGTCCTTCTTGCGGTTCAGGCTGACCGAGAGGCGCACGGCCAGGCCGACCAGCACGGCCAGCACGCAGACCACGTAGCTGACGATCACCCAGGTGGCCGCGGCGCGGCCGGCGGCGAGGCCGTGCACCAGCGCGATCGGCCACATCAGGTACGAGACGGCGTGGATCGAGCGCCACATCCAGGGCTTGCCCTTGCCGATGAACTTGGACCGGGCGATACCCGTCCACATCACCAGCATCATGATCCAGCCGGACAGCGTGCCGAGACCGACATAGACCGTGTTGTACGGCGCCAGGAACGGCACCAGGATGTCGATGGCCCGGATGTGCTGTTCCATGTACTTGGTCCAGATGTGCACCGCCAGTGACGCGACCGCGATGACGCCGGTCGTGCGGTGCGCGGACTGCAGCAGCACCCGCTGGCGGATCGACAGGACCAGCCGGTCGGTGGCGACCAGTCCGATCATGATGGTGATCGAGAGCGACACGAGCGTCAGCACGCCCATGTAGAACTCGGAGTACACGAAGAAGTAGTAGTACCCGACGCGACCGAACGGGGTCAGCATCGCCGCGGCCCAGATGGCCGTGATGATCGAGACGGCGAGCAACGCCACCGACCACTTCGGCGGCGGCGTACGTCCACCGGTGGCGCCCATCGGCACATCCACACGATTGGCGGATCGTTGGTTGAGCTTCGTCCGAGCCATTGACTCCTCGTTCTCCGCAGCGGTGTCGCGTCCGTCGGTGGGCGGTCGGGACGCCGGCACCCGTGGGGGGTGCCCCGCGCTTCAGTTCTGGCGGGTCCGGGGGCCGCTTCTCTCCTTTGCCCGTTTGCACTCTCGGTTGCGGCCTGTTCGTGCCCTCCCCCATCTACGTAGGGCGGCCCGGTTCGGATGAACCGTTCGGCAGAACTTTGCGGCCGGTCTGGCGAGGCCCTGCTATCGCACTCCTTCCCGAGCGCGCTGACCTGCGGAGACATGGAGTCGAAACCCTGAGCTAAGGCAAAAATAAAGTCCCCGCCGGCAGTGAGCCGGAACACCGGCTGAACCATTTGGCCCGACCGTGCGAACTACTACGCGTGTGGGGGTTCTGACGCCTCTGCGTGAGGAGATGATTGCCGTGCGGCATCGCTTTGCTGCCCTGCTGCTCTCGAGTGCATTGACCATGACCATTGCGGTTCTGCTCCCGGCGCCGGCGCACGCCGAGGTCGACGGGGTGGACGTGGAGATCACGAAGCTGCCCGACGAGTTCGAGGCCGGCGACGACGCGGAGACCGTCGAGGTGGTGGTGTCCACCGACAACGAGGGCCGCTGCCAGAAGGTGCGCTGGTCGATGGTGCTCACCGTGGACGGAATCAGCCTCGACCAGGTCAAGGTGGACCGGATCGAGGACGACGGCTCGTTCCCGCTGCAGGTGCGCACCGAGGGCGACACCGCCCGGCTCACCGACGTGCGGTTCGACCCGGGGTCGCTGTGCCGCGGGCGTACGGTGACGGCCCGCTACCGGGTGGCGTTCGACGAGGACGCGCCCGAGGGCGAGGTCAGCTTCAACGCGCAGGCGTTCGACGCCCGGACGCAGTTGCTGGAGCAGGCGAGCTCGTCCAGCAAGATCCTTTCGGACGCCGAGCCTTCGCCCTCCGCGTCCCCCTCCCCCTCGCCTTCCGCGGAAGAGTCTGAGGAACCCATTGCCGCCGCCAACCCGCCGGCCGACGACAGTGGACTTCCGCTGGATCAGGCCGCCGCGGCCGGCAGCAGCACGCCGAGCCTGCTCGGGCCGGGCCTGATCGTCGGCGCGGTGCTGGTCTTCCTCGGCGTCGGGCTGCTGCTGCGAATCCGGCTGCGGAACCGGCGCCGGCCCAAGCCGGTCCACCAGTTCCCCGGATACATGCCCATGTGACACCACGGCAGTCGGATGAGTGACGGCGTGCTCGCACACCGTCCACCATCCTGTCCCGATGAGACAGGCACTCTGCATCGGGATCAACGACTACCCCGGCACCGGCAGTGACCTCGCCGGTTGCGTGAACGACGCCAACGACTGGGCCGAGGAGCTGGCCAAGCGCGGGTTCGGCACCGAGCTGATGCTGGACGCCCAGGCCACCGGGGACGGGATCCGGGACGGCATGCGGCGGGTGCTGCGGGCCGCCGGATCGGGTGACCTGGTCGTGATCACGTACTCCGGGCACGGCACCTGGGTTCGTGACGACAACGGCGACGAGCCGGACGGGCGGGACGAAGCCCTGGTGCCGCACGACATCGGCACCCGTGGGCCGCTGCTCGACGACGAGCTCCACGACATCCTCAGTGACCGGGCGCGCGGCGTACGGGTCGTGATGATCTCCGATTCCTGCCACTCCGGCACCGTCGCGCGGTTCGCGCCGTCCACCCGGACGGACGCCGACCGGGTGCGGTTCCTGCCGCCCGCGGTGTTCCTGGAGCCGGCCGAGGCCGCGCGGGCGGCGAAGATGCCGCGGGTGGCCGCCGGACGGCCCCGGCACGCGGCGCTGCTGATGTCGGGCTGCACCGACCTGGAGTTCAGCTACGACGCCCACTTCGACGGGCGGCCGAACGGCGCGTTCACCTATTTCGCCCTGCAGACGCTGCGCGAACTGCCCGCCGGGGCTTCCTATCTGCAGTGGAGCCGGGCCATCAAGGCGACCCTGCCCAGCCAGGACTATCCACAGTCGCCGGGCATCGACGGCACCCGCACGCAGAAATCCTGGCCCGCGCCATAGCGAAACTTATACACGCGCTAAACATCGTCTTCGCTAGGGTCGGTCCCGCCTGATGTCACCCACCGTAAGGACCTTGCTCGTGAAGAAGCGCACCTTCCGCATCCTGGCCTCGGTCAGTGCCGCAGCTCTCGGCGCTGTCGCCGTGACAGCTGGTAATTCCTTCGCCGCCGACAAGCCGGCCGCCGCGCCCGCTCCGGCCGCCGACCAGTCGGCCGCGCAGGCCGACGGTTTCGTCGGCGCCCAGCTCAAGGTGCCGGTCGACCTGGTGCCGCCGGCCGGCAACACGATGACCTCGGTGTTCAAGGCGCGCGGCGTGCAAAATTACGGCTGCACCGCGGCCGGCGCGTGGACGCTGAACGAGCCCGCCGCCGTGCTCACCGGCATCGAGCTGCGGCCGGTCAAGCGGGTCAGCGCGATCCACTTCCGCGGGCCGAGCTGGCAGTCGGACACCGACGGCACGCTGATCGAGGGGCAGAACCCGAAGTCCGCGCCGTCCGACACGCCGAACAGCATCCCGCAGCTGCTCGTCGAGGCGAAGCGGACCACCGGGGCCGGCACGTTCGGTGGCGTCACGTTCGTGCAGCGCCTGGCCACGGTGGGCGGCGTCGCGCCGGCCGGCGGATGCGCGGAGGGCCAGACGAAGGCGGTCAAGTACACGTCGGTCTACCGCTTCTTCAAGAAGAGCTGACCTCGATCACGACCGCGGTGGCGTTGTCGTTGCCGCCGGCCGTCAGCGACTCGTCCAGCAACTCGTCGACCGCGTCGGCCGGCGCGCCCGACAGCGCGGTCTGGATGCGCGCGTAGGGGACCTGCTCGGACAGGCCGTCGGTGCACAACAGGAAGCGGTCGCCCGCGTGCAGCGCGACGTTGAGCAGGTCGGGCTCGGGCGCGTCGGGGTGTCCGGCGAACCGGGTCAGGCGGTAGCGGGCGGCTCGGGCCTCGGCGGACTCGAACGCCCACCAGCCGTGCACGGCGCCGAGCCAGGCCATCGTGTGGTCGACGGTGAGCAGTTCGAGCAGTCCGGCGCGCAGACGATAGACCCGCGAGTCCCCGAGCTGAATGATCCACGCATTGTCATTTTCGGCCACGAACCCGGTCAGCGTGCACCCGGTGAGCCCGGTGGTGGTCTCCCCCGCGGCGAGCACGCGGCGCTGCACCTCGGCGACGGCCGCGCGCAGGCTCGGCGCGTCGGGACGGGCCGCCGCGCCGAACGTGTCGACCGCCGTGGTGCCGGCCAGGTCGCTGCCCTCGCCGTCACCCATGCCGTCGGCGACCACGGCCAGCCGCTTTTCCGGATGGACGCGCAGCTTGTCGTAGTTCGCGTCGTACCGGTTGCCGGTCACACTGCCGGCCGCCATCTCGAGGTCCGCCACGACGGCAGCCTACGCTGGCGGGGTGGACGATCTGGTGCAGGCACAGGCGTTGTGCGACCGGCTGGGCGAGAGCTATCACCTGCTCTACGTCCGGGGCGAGGCAGGCTGGTCGGTGACCAGATCAGAAACGGACGCGGCCTCGGCGTCGGCCCCCTCCGGCGAGGCCGTCGCGCTCTCCCGCTCCCCAGGACAGGCCCATTTCGGGTACGCGAAAAGCGGCGTCATGATCACCGCATTCGATCCGGGCTACCCGTCCCCGGAGACCATGTGGGGCTCCGATCCCGGGCATCTGGACCACCTCCTGAGCGCCCTGGGCCTGCGTGCGCCCACGGACGAGTTCGAGGACGGCTGGAAGGACTCCGACGCCAGGGTGATCGTGCTGGCCCAGCGCCTGACCGGCATCCGCCCGTCCGAGGTGCCCTGACGCTGTCAGTCGAGGGAGAGGTGGTGCTCGGTGATCTCGGTGTGGCGGGCCGTCGCGTACGCGACCTCCGAACCGATGCGGCGGAAGCCGCACTTCTCGAGGACCCTGCGGGAGCCCGCGTTGTCCTCGGCGACGCGGGCCATGATCGGCCGCACCGGCACCATGTCGAGCAGCAGCGTGAGCGCCCGGGTGGCGATCCCGCGGCCCCAGAACGGCCGGGCGATCCAATAGGTCACCTCGGTGTTGCCCTCGGCCACGAACGAGCCGATCGTGCCGGCCAGCTCGCCGTCCACCACGACCGCACGCACCAGCATCGTCGGGGCGGTGCGGATTCGGTGCATGTGGGCTTCGAACGCGACCCGGTCCGAGGGGTCGTCCGCGGTGAACGCGGCCATCCGCACCGCCTCGGGGTCGCGCATCATCTCGAAGATCGCGTCGAGGTCCCCGTCTTGCACCGGCCGCAGCCGAACCTCGGTCATGCCGGCACATTACCGCCCGGCGCGAGCTGCTCGTGCGCGACGCGCACCAGCCCCTCCGGATCGTCGGCGTGGAACCGGATCTGGGTGACCGGCCGCCCTCTGGTCTTGGCGATCCCGACCACCAGCGGCTCGCGCAACACCACGTCGACGCTGGTCTGACTGCCGACCCCGATCGACAGCACCCGCGCGGATCCGTCCTCCTCCACCTGGGTCTGCCCCTCCGGCGGAAGCGACCGCCGCCGCACCCGGACCGTCTCGACGGCCGCCCAGGGCACCGAAACGTCGACTCCCGGCCCGTTGCGGATGCGAAGCCCGAGCGGCCCGACGGCGTGCGGGTTGCGGATCATCATCGCCCACAACCCGACCATCCACACCAGACCGTAGATGCCGAGCACGAGCACCGCATCACGCACGGTGGCCCACCGCCACAGGATCACGTGCATCATCGGGACCTCGATCGCGGACACCCCGATCAGGATCCACAACACCATCCGCACCGCGCCGTGATAGGGAAACAAAGTGTCCCCGTCCCGCGCGGGCAGCGGCCGCCGGCCGACCCACCGAAACAGATCAGCCCAGAGCCGCACCTCATAACGCCAGACGAACCGGAGCCCGCGCCCGATCCGAACCCACCAGCCCCGACCGCGCTCCCCCGCCGTCATGTCCGCACCGCGGCTCTGGTGTCGATGCCGAGGTCCTGGAGGGTGCGGAGCACCTCGTCGAGCCCCGCCACGAACTCCTCGAACCGGGCCTTGTCCATCTTCCCGAACAACGCCCGAGCCAGCTCGACCTGCTCGCCCCGCTGCCGCTGCAGCCACTCGTCGCCCTTGCGGGTGAACGTCACGAGAAGCGCCCGCCGATCCGTGGGATGCGGCTCCCGGGTCACGAACCCACCGGCCTCGAGCCCGTCGACGAGCCCGGTGACGGTGCGCGCGCTGACCCCGAGGGCCTGCGCGAGTGCCCGCTGCGAGCTGGGCCCGGACTGGGCGAGCGTCCACAGGAGAGTCGCCCGGGAAACCGTCAGATCATCCTGAGCAAGGCTCGAAGTCATGTCGTGATTGAGCTGCACCACAAGCGCAAGCACCCGATCAAGCGCCGCAACATGCCGATCCCCCGCCATCCCGCCTCCAACCGTGAGCCCACCAGATAGTGATGCTTGCTCACTATTACATCACATCACCATGAGCGACCGCCACAGTCCTGAAGCCGCTAGGTCTGGCGGCGAGGTCGCGGCTCCGAGGCACGACATCTGCGGTCAGGACGAAGCGGGCAGGCCGCCCGATTGGGCGGTGACGGGCGCGGCCACGGCGCGGTCGAGGTCTGGCACTGAACGGTGCGGCGCGCACAGTCGTGGCCCGTCCGGCGCGGACAAGCGCAACGCGCGCAAGGTGCGCGCAGCGCGGACGGGTGCCGCACGAACGGTTGTGGCGCGGACGGGTTCCCGGCGGCAATCGGGCGCGGCACGGAAGGTCCGAAACGAACGGGCCGCGGCACGGAATGGGCCCAGCCCCAACGGGACCTGGCGCGGACAGGTGTGGCGTGGACGGGTGCGGCGGGATCAGGTCGGGTCAGGGTTAGAGGGTTGCGCTCAGGTAGGCGGTGGCGGAAGTGGTTCGGCGCGGGGTTGCGGCGGCCAGCTGGGACTCGATTTCGGATGTGAAGCGCTGCTGTTCCTGGGTGGTCAGGGTGGTGGTGATGGCCTCCTGGTAGGTCGGCGCCAGCGGGTTGGGGGCCGTGTTGCGCAGGACGTTCCAGTCGGCCGGCAACGGTGGGGCGGGGGTGTTGATCTCGGCTCGGTAGTCCAGCTTGATCTCGGTGAAGCCGGCCTCCGCCGTCCAGCGGAGGAGGTCTCGCTCGTCGAAGTCAACTATGACGGCCTCTGCGGTGTAGGCCGTCAGCACCTTGGCGATCAGGTCGCTCACCGGGGTCAGGTCCAGGCCCAGGAACGTTCCGGGTGCGTCTCCCGCCCCGAAGCTGTTGATCGGCTCGAAGATGGAGAGCCGGCCGCCCGGTCGCAGCACCCGGGCCAGTTCGTGGAAGCCCTGCGGCTTGTCCGGGAGATACATCAGGACCGAGCGGGTGGTTGCCACGTCCACCGACGAGTCGGGGATGCCGGCCAGGTCGTCGGCGGATGCGCGCACGAAGGAGCACCTCGGGTCATCGCCGGCCTCGCGGCGACATTCGTCCAGGAGGGCGTCGGAGACGTCGCTGAAGATGACGCGGCCGGACTTACCCACGCGTTCGAGCGCGCCGAATCCGATCAGGCCGGTGCCGGTGCCCACGTCGAGGACGACGTCGCCGTCGGTGATCGCGGCGCGCTCGAGCACCCCGTCACGAAAGGCGATCAACGACGGATGATGACCCTTTCGCACGCCCGGATCGCCGCCGTCGCGCCGCTGCAACAACCAGGAGGCCCACTTGTCCGTCGCCACCGCCTCACGCTAGCCCCATCCACCCGCACCCCGGCAGCCACGTTCGAACCAGCAACCCACATGCACGCCGACACACGCCGCCGACGTCGACACATCCGGCAACGACCGAAGCCCGCCGTCGAGAGCAAGGCCATCCGCCGACCGGTGCCCGCCGGAAGAACGTCGTCTGTCCACGGTCATGACCCACCGTGGACAGACCTGAAACTCAGTTCAGGGCGGGCGCCGACACCGTCTTGGTCACCTCCGGCACCCGCACACCGGCGCCGCGCGGACCACTCCCGGTCACCTCGATTCGTCGACCGGCCCGACCAGGGCTCCGGCTGCACCTGCAGCGGTGGGCTCTCGGAGCGCGCGGGGGCGGCGATCGGTCAGGTGTGGAGGGCTCTCATCACGGTGGAGGAGATCGTTGCCAAGTCGGGGCGGGCTGGGATCAGGAGGGTGGGGATGCCCAGGGTTTCGTTCATCGCGGCCAGGCGGGACTCCCCGATCAGGTCGGCGGCGTTGCGGACGCCTCGGATGATCACGTTTGCGTTGTGCTGGTGGCAGAAGGTGGCTGTCAGGCCCGCCCAGGCCGCCACCGTCACGTTGGTCCACGCCGGCGGGAGGTCGACCGTCCGCAGGCGCTGCTCCGGCGGCGCCGTCGGATGCTTTTCGGCGTTTATCGCCACCAGGATCGTCACCCGGTCGAAGAGGTGGCGCACCCGGTCGACCACGTCCCGGTGGCCGGGGGTGAAGGGGTCGAAGGTGCCGGGATAGACGGCGTGCGTCGCCACGGTCAGGCCCCGGCGATCTCGACGGGGACCGGGAGGCCGGCGAAGGCAAAGAGCGCGGCATGCTGGTGGCGGAAGTCAGCCGGCGCGTGCGTCGCCACGGTCAGCCGCCGGTGATCTCGGCCGGGACCGCGAGGTCGGCCGACGCGTAGAGCGCGGCTATCGCGGCCGGGTCGTCGGCGGCGCACGTCGCGGCCACCTCGTCGATCAGGGTGTCGTAGTCCGGGCCGGTCTTGCCCGCATAGGACTCGGCCATGCGGCCCCACTCGTCCCACGGCAGGGTCTCGATGCGCATCAGGCACGCCAGGTCGCGGATGGCGTTGCCGCGGATCTCGGCCTCGCCCCAGGCGTGGCTGGTGCCCCAGACGCCGAACCTGGTCGGGTCGATGGTGCCACCGCGGAAGGCCTGCCACGCCTCGCCGCCGGTCAGGAACTCGCCCGGCGCCAGGTCGGCCGCGTCCGGCACCCGGTCGGTGCCCAGCCACTCGGCGTCGATCCGGACCCAGCGGCGCTCGTCGTCGCCCCAGTATTCGACAACCCAGTGGTCCAGGCCGACGCCGTCCTGGAAATAGGTGCCGAAGCCGCATCTCGCCCGCGCCGGCACCCCGCGCATGCGCAGCAGCGCCACCGCCAGCACGGTGAAGTTGCGGCACGTGCCGACCGTGCGCGCCGGCGCCGGGCGCGGCCAGAGCGGCGCCGGCGAGCGGGCCAGCAGCGCGTCGACCATCGCGCTCGCCGGGCGCAGGTTTCGCTCCTCGGCGCGGTCCGGATGATCGGCCGGCTGGATCACCAGGCCCTGGACGACGCCGCAGATGGCGGCCGGCGTCGGCGGCAGGCCGTCGAAGAGCGGGACCTGCGCCGGCGCCAGCGTGGTGAACACGCCGGGCGCGCCGTAGTCGATGAGCATGCCGGGAACCTACAACGCCGCTACGACAAAAACTCGAACGTGGCGACCACCGGAGCGTGATCGGACTCGGGGAACTTCGCATCCGTCGCGAACGAGGCGGATTCGTCGTGCAGCAGCTCGTTGTGGATCTCCGAGCCGCGGTAGTGGGCGAGCAGGTTCCGGGTCACCAGCATGTGGTCGAGCATGTTGCCGCGGCCCTGGTGGAAGAGGGTGTAGCGGCTGCTCTCCGGGACGGTGTTCTCGATCGGCACCAGCACCCGCCCGGCCAGCGCGGGGTTGCCGGTGTCCTCGACGGTCCCGCGGATGGCCATCACCGGGATCTCGTCCGGCGTCGCGTTGAAGTCGCCGGCCACCACGATCCGCGCGGCCGGGTCGGCGTCCAGGATCTGGTCGACCAGCCGCCGCACCTCGAGCGCCTGCCCCATCCGCTTCATCGACGACAGGAAGGTGCCTTCGGCCCAGGTGTCTGCCGTACGCCAGGTGAAGTTGTCCAGCATGCCGCCCGGGATCGGGGTCGGCAGCTTCGACTTCAGGTGCACGTTGATCACGTGCAACGGCACCCCCGCCACCTCGAGCGTGACGTGCAGGATGGGTCGCTCGACGCCGATCTCCACCGGGAACGGGTCGATCGGCTCCGCGGTCAGCCGGCGATAGGTGGGCGCGGCGACGAGGTCGTTGCGCAGTTGCTCGCGGCCCAGCACCGGGAACAGGCTGGCCACCACCAGGTTGCGCTCGTCGTAGACGCCGTCGTCCTTGGGCTTGGTGCTGACCAGCGCGGCGCCGGCCAGGTTGGTGCCGGACAGCAGGGCGGTCAGGGCGTGCAGGGCGCGCGGCTGTCCCGGCCGTTCCTGCCCGTGCACCTCCTGGAAGCAGGCGATGTCGGCGTTCAGTCGCACGATCTGCGGCCGCATCAGCTCGATGCGCGCCGGCAGTGCGGGTTCCTCGTCGAAGTTTTCCAGGTTGAACGTGGCGATGCGTAAGACGGCCATGGCGTCACGCTAGGTTCACGTGACGCCATGGCCTGCCGATCAGTCGTGGATCCGCTACTTCTCCTGGTCGAACAGCGTCTGCACCTCGGCCGCCGAGAGCGCGCGGTCGTACAGGTGGACCTGGTCGGCCACGCCGTCCAGGTAGTCGACCGGGTTGCCGCCGAACTTGCCGCGGCCGATCACCGTGTGGCCGGTCGGGGTGGACGACGACAGGCAGGCGCCGACCGAGCCGGCCAGCTGACCGTCCACGTAGAGCCGCAGCTCGCCCTTGACCGAGTCGCGCACGCCGACCAGGTGGTACCAGCGGCCGACGTCCGGCTTGACCGGAGCCAGCGCCCGCACCCCGGCGAAGCTCATCGCGAAGCGCTGGTCGGCGCCGGAGTACTGCAGGAAGAAGTCGCTGGCGCTCGGGCCGTCCTGGCTGACGACGGTCTGGAAGGCGCCGTCCGCCTTGTCCAGCTTGACCCAGGCCGACGCCGAGTAGTCGGTCGACGTGTCCAGCACCGGCGCGCCCAGGTCGATCAGCTGCGACGACCCGTTCAGGTTGATGCCCTGACCCTGGTGCGCGTCCACGAAGCCGGGGTCGCCGACCAGCGTGCCGTCGTGGTCACCGGCCGCGTCCGTGGCGTTGCCGTCCAGCGGGTAGTACGAGACGCCGGTCAGGCCGGGGGTGCCGGGCGGCGGCTGCGGCGTGTTGGCCGCCGAGCCGTCGGCCTCCCGGATGATGCGCTTGTTCACGTTGCGGACCTTGGTGAAGTCCATCTTCTCGACCTGCCGGTCGTACGTGTAAAAGCCGTTGACCTCGTGCTCGACATCGGTGATCTGGGTGTAGATCGAGCCGCTGATGCCGCACCGCTGGGCAGCCGTGATGGCGTCCTGCTCGTTGGTCACGTACCGCCGGGTCAGCGCGTCCGAGTTCGGGAAGAGGTCCGCGTAGCCGTGCCCCTCGCCGAACCACATGTGGTTGGGCACCTCGAGGCCGAATCCGCCGTGCTCACCGTCGATGGACACCCGGTTCGCGTCCGGCGCCGGCGACGCCGGTCCGCCGTCGTTGTACTCGTGGTGGTCGAGCACGTCGCCGCGCCCCGAGTCACCCTTGGAGTTGCAGCAGTTCACGCCGCTGTGCGCGTTGACCAGGCGGCTCGGGTCCTGCGCCTTGACCTCGTCCGCGATCCGGCCGGTCGCGGTGCGGTCCCACTCGCCCCAGCCCTCGTTGAACGGCACCCAGGCGACGATCGAGGTCCAGCTGTCGTGCTCGCGGACCATCTCGTGCAGCTCGGCCTCGAACTGGCCGCGCCACGCCTCCGGGATCGGCCCGGTGTTCGACGACGGCATGTCCTGCCAGACCATCAGGCCGAGCTTGTCCGCCCAGTAGAACCAGCGGTCCGGCTCCACCTTGATGTGCTTGCGGACGGTGTTGAAGCCGAGGCGCTTGTGCGCCTCCAGGTCGAAGCGCAGGGCGGCGTCGGTCGGCGCGGTGTTCAGCCCGTCCGGCCAGAAGCCCTGGTCCAGAGTGGCCAGGTTGAACAGGATCTGGCCGTTCAGCGCGATCCGCAGCTTGCCGTCCGCGCCGGCCTTCTTGCTGACCTCGCGCAGGCCGAAGTACGACCCGACGGTGTCCACCGGGGTGCTGCCGCTGAGCAGCTGCACCTCGAGCCCGTACAGGTAGGGGTTGTCCGGCGACCACAGCTTGGGGTTGCGCACCGGCAGCGTGAGCTGGGTGTCGGCGGGGCCGGTCACCTGGCCGACGATGCCGCCGTTCGCGTTGCGGGCCACCGCCTTAACGGTCAGCCCGGCGCCGTTCACCGTCTTGGCGGTCAGCTTGAGCGCACCCGCGGTGATGTCCGGAGTGGTCTTCAGGCTCTCGATGCTGGAGGCGCCGACCGGCTCCATCCACACCGTGCGCCAGATGCCGGAGCTGCCCTGATAGAAGATGCCGCGGTCGGACTGCCGGCGCTGCTTGCCGATCGGCTGCCCGGTGGCGTCGGTCAGGTCCTCGGCCCAGACGATGAGCTCCTGCGGGCCGTTGCCGCGCAGGGCGTTGGTGACGTCCACGTCGAAGCCGTCGTAGCCGCCGCGGTGGGTGGCCACCTGGGTGCCGTTGACCCAGACCTTGGCGTCGTAGTCGACCGCGCCGAAGTGCAGCACCAGCCGCTTGCCCTGCCAGGCGGCGGGCACGGTGAAGGTGCGGCGGTACCACATGCGGTCCTCGTGCCGCTGGATCCCGGAAAGGGCAGATTCGATCGGGTACGGGACCAGCACGCGCTCGTTGAGGGCACGCCCGACCGGCGGCGCCTCGTTGACCTCGGCCCGGGCGAACTGCCAGACGCCGTTGAGGTTCTGCCACGCGTCACGGGTGAGCTGCGGGCGGGGGTATTCCGGCAGCGCGTTGGCCGGACCGACCTCGTCGGTCCACGGCGTGGCGATCGGCGGCACGCCCTTCTCCCACTGTGGCGCCGCCTCGGCACGGGTGGCCGGGCCGATCAGCCCGGCCGTTATGAGGGTGGCGGCGGCCGCGGCCAGCGCCCGCCGTCGAGGGTTGTTCATTGATGTCCTCTCGCGTTGTCCAACACGGGCTTGCATGGGTTTTCCGCCGCGGGTCAAAAGGGCACGCGGGCAGCACGAAACTGCGCGCCGCGAGGAAAAGCGAAAGGAAAAACGCGGAGCGCTCGTGGACCGCCATGAGCCAACACATTTGAACAACAGCGATCAGGTTACGTCAAGGTTTCGAGCGAAGATCCTCTATGAACGCACAGGTGCCCCGCCGCGAACTGCGCGACGAGGCACCGAAACGAGAAGGGTCTATCCAGCCGTGGTCAGGTATTTGAAGCCGAGACGCTGCATGCGACCGGCCTCGAGGCAGTGCCGGCCGTCGAGCAGCACCGGTGTCCGCATGAGACCGACGAACTTGCCCCAGTCGAGATCCATGTACTGATCCCACTTGGTGACCAGGATGACCGCGTCGGCGTCGTCGAAGACCTCGTCGACGGTCTCGGCCAGCTGCCCGGCCATCTCCGGCTGCTCGCGGCGGAACCGCTCGCCCGCCACCGGGTCGTGCAGCGTCACCCGGGCGCCGCGGGCCGCCAGCTGGCGGGCGATGTCCACCGAGGGCGAGTCGCGCAGGTCGTCGGTGTCCGGCTTGAACGCCAGCCCGAGCACGCCGATCTTGCGTCCCTTGAGGATGCGCAGCTCGTCGAGCAGGCGGTCGACCACGACCAGGCGCTGCTGCGCGTTCACCTCGCGGGCGGCGCGCACGATGGGCATGTCGTGGTGGTATTCCTCGGCGGTGGTGATCAGCGCGGCGGTGTCCTTGCCGAAGCAGGAGCCGCCCCAGCCGACGCCGGGCTCGAGGAAGCGCGGGCCGATCCGGGCGTCCAGGCCGATGCCGCGGGCCACCTGGGTGACGTCCGCGCCGACCTTGCCGGCGAGCCGGCCCACCTCGTTGATGAAACTGATCTTGGTGGCCAGGAACGCGTTGGCCGCGTATTTGATCAGCTCGGCCGAGGCCAGGTCGGTGGAGACCATCGGCACCGCGCCGACCTCGCCCGGCCGGGGCAGGAAGGTGGGCGGGGTGAAGGTCTGGTTGAGCACGGCGCGGTAGAGGCGGTTGAGCACCTCGAGGCCGCGCGGGCTGTCCGAGCCGACCACGATGCGGTCCGGGTAGAGCGAGTCGAAGATGGCCACGCCCTCGCGCAGGAACTCCGGGTTGGACGCGACCGTGAACTCGCCCTTCGAGCGGCGCGAGTGGGTGCGCTCGAACGCCTCGCGCAGGATCGAGTCGACCCAGTTGCTGCTGCCGATCGGCACCGTCGACTTGTTCACCACCACGGTGAACTCGCCGCCCACGTGCTTGCCGACGCTCTCCGCGGCCGAGCTGAGGAAGCGCAGGTCAGGGTTGCCATCCGGCAGCGACGGGGTCTGCACGGCGATGAAGACGACCTCGGCGCCGGGCACACCCTGCGCATAGTCCGTGGTGAAGGTGAGCCGCTCGGACGCCTCGGCGAGCAGGGACTCCATGTGCGGCTCGTAGATCGGCGACCGGCCGGCGCGCAGCATCTCGACCTTGTTCTCGTCGAGGTCGACGCAGGTCACCTCGTGCCCGAGGAAGGCCAGGCTGACACCCGTGGTGAGCCCCACGTAGCCCGTCCCGACGACGCACACCTTCATCGTTGCAGTCCCCTTCTCCCGGCAGCATCGAACCGGCACACCCGACCCGGCGGCACCCGACACCGTAGCCGACCGCGGAAACTCAAGCGTTCACCGTTCCTGCCGATGAGATACCCGTGACCGTGGGGAGCGAACTACGTCCGGCCCGGCCCGCGCATGCCACGCTGGGCGCGGAGCACCCGTATGTCCGGAATCCGCAGGAGGCCCTGCTCGCCGATCTCATCGATTTCATGACCCGTGACACACCCTCGCTGGCCCAGTTGATCGAGGTGGTGCACGGTCATCTGAGCCCGGGCGGGCTGCGCCGGGTCACCGTCTTCGGCCTCGAACCGGACGACGGCACGCTGAACGTGCTGGCCGGCACCGGGCACGATCCGGACGGGTTGCGCCTGGCCGGGCGGGTGTTCCGCTCCCCCGCGGGCGGCCGGCCGCTGCTCGAGGAGGATCGGATGGGCGTGCGGCTGCGGGTCGGCGGCCAGACCGTCGGCGTGCTCGTGCTGCGCGGCGGCAACCTCGAGGACCTGCGCCCCGAGGTGGTCTCCGCGCTCGCCCTGCACGTCGCCACGACACTGCTCGCCCTGGACTTCGAGCGGCGGCGCCAATTTCTGACCCACGCGACCGACGTGATCCGCCGGCTCTTCGAGGAGGGCACGGTCGCGACCAGCGTCGAGGAGGCCGGCCGGATGCTCGCCGCCGCGGTCGCCGAGGCGTTCCGCACCGAACACGCCGCCCTCAATCTGGTCGGCCCGGACGGCCTGATCGAGCACGCGATCGCGGTGGGCACCGCCGACCCGGAGCTGTCCGCGGCGCTCTGCGCGAGCCTGCTCGGGAAGGTGGCCCGGGACTCGCCGGTGTGGCGGTCGGCCGAGGCGGCCGGCGGCCCGATCATGATCGGTGACGTCGCGTCCACCCCGGCCCGTGTCGGCGGCTTCGTGCAGACGCTCGGGCTGCGGTCGTACGTGGCGATGCCGCTGTTCGCCGGAAACACGCCGATCGGCATGGTGATGTGCGGGGACAGCACGCGTACCCGGCAGTGGAGCCCGACCGACCGGGTGCTGGCCCGCCAGATGGCCGGCCAGGGCGCGCTGATCGTGGACAGCGCCCGGATGCGCCAGGCCGAGGCCGCGCACGTCGAGACCCTCACCAAGCAGGCCTTCCACGACGCGCTGACCGGTCTGCCGAACCGCTCGCACCTGCTGGACAACGCCGAGCTCGCGCTGCAGGTGGCCGCCGCGAGCGCGGGCCCGCTGGCCCTGATGCTGCTCGATCTGAACGGCTTCAAGCAGGTCAACGACACCGCCGGGCACCACGCCGGCGACCTGCTGCTGCAGGAGGTCGGGCAGCGGCTGCTGGGCGCGCTGCGCGAACACGACCTGGTGGCCCGGCTGGGCGGCGACGAGTTCGCGGTGGTGCTGACCCGCGGCGCCGACGAGGAGCGCGCGTTCGCGGTGGCCGAGCGGATCCACGAGCGGCTCGGCGAGCCCTACGACATCGACGGGGAGCGGATCGAGGTGGGCGCGAGCATCGGCATCGCGCTGTTCCCGGATTACGCGACCGACGTCGCCGACCTGCTGCGCGGCGCGGACGCCGCGATGTACCGCGCCAAGCGGCACGGCGGTGGGGTCCGGCTGGCGAGATGAGAGGATCGCCCGGTGACGATCCGGGTGACGGTGTGGGGCGAGTACAGGCACGAGCGCAGCGAGCAACATGTCGCCGAGCTCTATCCGGACGGCATGCACGAGACGATCGCCGCGGGCATCGCCGAGCACCTGGGCCCGGACGCCGAGATCCGCACCGCGACGCTGGACGAGCCGGAGCACGGCCTGACCGAGGAGGCGCTGGCCGCGACCGACGTGCTGACCTGGTGGGGACACCAGGCGCACGACGAGGTGGCCGACGACGTGGTCGCCCGGGTGCACCGGCACGTGCTGTCCGGGATGGGGCTGGTGGTGCTGCATTCCGGGCACTTCTCCAAGATCTTCCAAACCCTGATGGGTACGAGTTGCCGGCTGCGCTGGCGCAACGCCGACGACCGTGAGCTGATCTGGACCGTCGACCCCACCCACCCGATCGCCGAGGGCGTCCCGCACCCCCTGGAGATCGAGGCCGACGAGATGTACGGCGAGTTCTTCGACATCCCGGCCCCGGACGAGCTGATCTTCCTGAGCACGTTCAGCGGCGGCGAGGTGTTCCGCAGCGGCTGCACCTGGCGCCGCGGCTACGGCAAGGTCTTCTATTTCCGCCCCGGCGACCAGGACTACCCGACCTACCACCACCCCGGCGTCCGGCGGGTGATCGCCAACGGCGTGCGCTGGGCCCGCACCGAGCGCCCCGAGCGGGTCTTCCCGGAGATCCGCCGCTACCAGGGACTGCACGGGTGACGCCGCTGCGCGTGGTGGTGGCCGGCGCGGGTCCGATGGGCCGGCAGTGGCTGGACGTGGTGGCCGCGTCGGACGAGGTCGAGCTGGCCGGCATCGCCGATCTGGATGTCGCGGCCGCGCGGGACGTGGCCGGTCCCGAGGTCCCGGCCGGCCCGGACGCGGTGGCGCTGGCCCGGCAGACCGGCGCGCAGGCCCTGATCAACGTGACCCCGCCGGCCGCACACCACCCGCTGACCACCGCCGCGCTCTTCGCCGGGCTGCCGGTGCTCGGCGAGAAGCCGCTCGCCGAGACGGTGGCGCAGGCCCTGTCGCTGGCCGCCGCGTCCGAGGTGACCGGGCAGCTGTTCATGGTGAGCCAGTCGAGGCGGTGGAACAGCCAGCTCGAGGCGCTGCGGGCGCTGACCGCCGGGCTGGGCGGGATCGGCACGGTGACCACCGACTTCTTCCGGGCGCCACGCTTCGGCGGGTTCCGCGAGCAGATGCCCCACCCGCTGCTCACCGACATGGCGATCCACGCCTTCGACGCGGTCCGGCACCTGCTCGGCGACGACCCGGTCGCGGTCACCTGCCACAGCTGGAACCCGTCCTGGAGCTGGTTCGCCGGCGACGCGAACGCGACCGCGGTGTTCGAGATGCGCGGCGGCGCCCGTTACGTCTACACCGGCAGCTGGTGCTCGCCGGGGCGGGACTCCTCGTGGAACGGCGAGTGGACGGTCCGCGGCGAGAAGGGCCTGGCGACCTGGGACGGCGATTCTCCCCCGCCGGGTGCGGAGATGCCCGCCAGCCAAAAGCCCGAGGGCATCGCGGCGGCGCTGCACGCCTTCGTCACCGCGTTGCGCACCGCGGTCCCGCCGAGCGGCGAGGTGCACGACAACCTCCTGAGCCTGGCGATGGTCGAGGCGGCGATCACCTCGGCCGAGGCGGGCCGCACGATCGCGATGGACGACGTGCTCGCCGCCGCCCGCGCGACCGCCCGGCGCGACGAGACGAACCCCGAGGTGCGCGCGTGTCTCTGATCGCCGGGCTGGTGATTCGTCATCGCTGGTGGGTGCTGGTCGCCTGGATCGTGCTCGCGGCCGCCGGGGCCTATGCCGCGCCCAAGGCGGTGGACGCGCTCAGCTACGACTTCGGGCTGCCCGGGCAACCGGGCTACGAGACCAACCGGGACATCGTCGAGACCTTCGGGGCGGGCGGTCACGCGCCGCCGCTGCTGCTCGTGGTGACCGACCCCGCGGACGGCTCCGGCGCCGCGCTCCGGCAGCAGGTGAGCAACGCCCTGCCCGGGGCGCTGGTGTCCGACTACGACCAGCATCGCGAGCTGCGCTCCGGGCGTACCGGAGTGATCGTGGTCCATCCCCGGCCCGCCGCCGGGCCGGACGCCGGCGCACAGGCCCTGCCCGTGCTCGAGCGGATCGCCCGCGACGCGGGCGCGACGGTGACCGGCAAGGACGCGCTGGCGGCCGAGGAGGAGGGCGGCGGAGGCGGCGCCGACGTGCTGGCCGAGACCATCTTCGGCGGCGGCGGCGCGCTGATCGTGCTGCTGCTGGTCTTCGGCTCGGTGCTCGCGCTGATGCCACTGCTGATCGCGGCCGCGTCGATCCTCACCACGTTCCTGATCGTGTGGGGGCTGACCGGCATCACCGACGTCTCGTTCATCGTGCAGTTCCTGCTGGCGCTGATCGGGCTGGGCGTGGCGATCGACTACGCGCTGCTGATCGTCACCCGCTGGCGCGAGGAGCGCGGGCACGGCCTGGACAACACCGAGGCGGTACGCGAATCCCTGCGCACCGCCGGCGAGTCGGTGTTCTTCTCCGGCGTGACCGTGGCGGTCAGCCTGGCGGCGCTGATCGTGCTCCCGGTGCCGTTCCTGCGCAGCATCGGCTTCACCGGACTGCTGATCCCGGTGGTCAGCGTGGCCGCCGCGCTCACCCTGCTGCCCGCGCTGCTGCTGGTGGCCGGCCCGCGCCTGGACTGGCCGCACCGCCGCAAGTCGGACCCGGACAGCCGGCTGTGGCGCCGCGTCGGCACGTTCGTGGTGCGCCGCAGGTGGCTCGCCGCGGCGGTGTCGGCCGCCTTCCTGCTGGTGCTCGCGCTGCCGGTGCTGGGGCTGCGGCTCGGCCAGCCGTCCGACGCGTCGCTGGCCTCGGGCGGCGGCGCGGCCGGCCGGGCCATCCTGGCGGTGGACGAGGCCGGGCTGGGCGCCGGGCTGTCCACGCCGATCGTGATCCTGACGACCGATCCGGACGCTGTGCTGCTCGCGGTGCAGCAGGTGGACGGCGTGGCGGCGGTGATCGCGCCGGAGTCGTGGCGGGTGGGCGAGCAGGCGCTGGTCGAGGCGTGGACCGTCGCGGACACCGCGGACGAGAGTGGCCGGGACGCCGCGGCGGCGGTGCGGCGGATGGCGGAGAGCGCCGGCGCGCGGGTCGGCGGGGTGCCCGCGCAGGACGCCGACTTCATCAGCGCGGTGTACGGCAACGCGTGGTGGGTGATCGGGCTGATCGTGGTGCTCACCGTGCTGCTGCTGACCCGGGCGCTGCGGTCGGTCGTGCTGCCGCTCAAGGCGCTCGTGCTCAACGTGATCTCGCTGGCCGCGGCGTACGGGATGACGGTCTGGATCTGGCAGGACGGCCACGGGACCGAGCTGTTGTTCGGGCAGACCGCGGCCGGCGTGATCACGACCTGGGTGCCGGTGGCGGTGTTCGCGTTCCTGTTCGGGCTCTCCATGGACTACGAAGTGTTCCTGCTGTCGCGCATCCGCGAGGAGCACGACGCCGGCCACGGCACCGACGAGGCGACCGTGCTGGGCGTCGCGCGCACCGGCCGGCTGGTGACCAGCGCGGCGCTGATCCTCTTCCTGGCCTTCATCTCGCTGTCCACGGTGCCCGTCACCGACGTGAAGATCCTGGCCACCGCGCTGGCGCTGGGCATCATCATCGACGCCACCGTGGTCCGCGGGGTGCTCGCGCCGGCCCTGGTCGCGGCCCTCGGCGACGCGAACTGGTGGACCCTCAGACGAAGGCCGAGAGACCCGTGACGGCCCGGCCGACGATCATCGTGTTGATCTCACGGGTGCCCTCGTAGGAATAGAGGGCCTCGGAGTCGGCGACGAACCGGCCGATGTCGTAGTCGAGCACGATGCCGTTGCCGGCCAGCAGCTCACGCGCCCAGCCGACCACCTCGCGCATCCGGGTGGTGCAATAGGCCTTGGCCAGCGCCGAGTGCTCGTCGCGATATTCGCCGTTGTCCTGCAACTGGGCCAGCCGCACGCACATGCCCATCGCGCCGGTCACGTTGCCGACCATCCGCACCAGCAGGTCCTGGACCAGCTGGAACTTGCCGATCGGGCGGCCGAACTGCTCGCGCTCCTTGGCATAGGCGAGCGCGATCTCGTACGCCGCCAGCATCACCCCGACCGCCTGCCAGGCCACCCCGCTGCGGGTCTGCCGCAGGATCTTCGCGGTGTCCTTGAACGAGTTCGCGTTCTGCAGCCGGTCCTCGTCCGGGATCCGGACGCCGGTCAGCGTGATGTCCGCGTTCTGCACGGTCCGCAGCGCGATCTTCCGCTCGATCTTCGTGGCCTCGAACCCCGGCGCGTCGCCGGGCACCACGAACCCCTTGACCTGGTTGTCGTCGACGTCGCGGGCCCAGACCACGATCAGGTCGGCGAAGGTGGCGTTGCCGATCCAGCGCTTCGCACCGTCGAGGATCCAGGTGTCGCCGTCGCGGCGGGCGGTCGTGCGCAGGCCGGCCGCCACGTCGGAGCCGCCGGTGGGCTCGGTCAGCGCAAAGGCGCCGATCTTCTGGAAGGACGCCATCTCCGGGAGCCACCGCTCCTGCTGAGCCGCCGAGCCGCAGGTGGTGATGCTGCCCATCGCCAGGCCGCTGTGCACGCCGAAGAAGGTGGCCATGGACGCGTCGGCGTGCGCCATTTCGAGGGCCAGCCAGCCGCTCAGCAACGAGGAGTGGGTGCGGCCGGCGATGCCCAGGTCCGCGTACCCCTTGATCAGCTGGAACGGGAACTCGGCGCGCTCCCAGCAGGCGTTCGCGATCGGCTTGACCTCGGCGTCGAGGAACGCGCGGACCCGTTCCACGATCGCGCTCTCCTGGGCGGAGAGCAGGTCCTGGAACCGGTACAGATCCCCTACGAGCAGCTCAGACATATATTGTCTGTACCCGCGCGGCGGGCTGCCTAGACTTCGGTCCCATGCTCACCGTGCAGGACGCGCTCACCCGGCTGCTCGCGTACTGGACCGATCAGGGGTGCCTGACGGTCCAGCCGATGAACACCGAGGTCGGCGCCGGCACCCTCAACCCGGCGACGTTCCTGCGGGTGCTGGGTCCGGAGCCGTGGCGCGTGGTGTACGTGGAGCCGTCGGTGCGCCCGGACGACTCCCGGTACGGCGAGAACCCCAACCGCATCCAGACGCACACCCAGGTGCAGGTGATCCTCAAGCCGGAGCCGGGCGACGCGCAGGAGCTCTATCTGGGCAGTCTCGCCGCGCTCGGCATCGACGTGTCGGCGCACGACGTGCGGTTCGTGGAGGACAATTGGGCCGCGCCGGCGGTGGGCGCGTGGGGGCTGGGCTGGGAGGTGTGGCTGGACGGGCTGGAGATCACCCAGTTCACGTACATGCAGCAGGCCGGCGGCCTCCCACTCGACCCGCCGTCGGTGGAGATCACCTACGGCGTCGAGCGGATCCTGATGGCGTTGCAGGGCGTGCGGCACTTCAAGGACATCGTCTATGCCCGGGGCGTGTCCTACGGCGAGGTGTTCGGCCAGGGCGAATACGAGATGTCCCGTTACTACCTGGACGACGCCGACATCGAGACCACCCGCCGGCTGCTCGACCTCTACGTCGCCGAGGCGCAGCGGATGATCGACGCCGGGCTGCCGGTGCCGGCGCACACGTTCGTGCTCAAGTGCTCGCACGCGTTCAACGTGCTGGACGCCCGCGGCGCCGTCTCGACCGCCGAGCGGGCCGCCGAGTTCGCCCGGATCCGGCGGCTGGCCGGCGAGGTGTCCCGGCTGTGGATCGCCCGCCGCGACGAGCTCGGCCATCCGCTCGGCCTCTCTTCTCCGCCGCCGGCGGCGTTCGCCGGGCCGGCGATCGAAGGGTCGCGGCCGCGGATGCTGGCCTTCGAGATCGGTACGGAGGAGATGCCCCCGGATGCGGCGGCCGCCGCCTCTCTGTTCGTGCGGGAGCGCCTGACCACGCTGCTCGGCGCCACCCGGCTGACCCACGGCGAGATCCGCGTGGCGGCCACACCCCGGCGGCTGATCGCGCTGGTCTCCGACGTGGCGCCGAGGGAATCAGATCGCACCGTGCGGGTGAAGGGACCGAAGCTCGGCGCGCCGGCTCGCGCTCTGGAGGGTTTCGCCCGCTCGCAAGGGGTCTCGTCGGAAGGCCTCCAGGCCGACGACACCACCTATTTCGTGGAACGGTTCGAGACCGGGCGGCCCTCGGCGGCCGTGCTGGCCGAGCTGCTCGGCGAGCTGGTGACCGGGCTGCGGTCGGCGAAGAACATGCGCTGGAACGACCCGGCGCTGTCGTTCAGCCGCCCGATCCGCTGGCTGCTCGCGCTGCTCGGCGACGACGTCGTGCCGGTCGCGGTGTCCACCCTCGCGGCCGGACGGCAGACCCGGGTGCTGCGCGACGCGACCGAGCCGGTCGTCACGATCGCGTCCGCGGAGAGCTTCATGGAGGAGATCGCGGTGCGCGGCATCGTGGCCGACGCCGAGGACCGCGCCGAGCTGATCGTGACCGGCGCGCAGGATCTCGTCTATCCGGACGGGCAGGTCGATCTCTCCGGGCTGGTGGAGCAGCTGACCTACCTGGTGGAGGCGCCGAACCCGCTGCTCGGCACGTTCGACGAGAGTTATCTGGCACTGCCCGCCGACGTGCTCACCACGGTGATGCGCAAGCACCAGCGTTATCTGCCGGTGCGCTCGGCCAAGGGCGAGCTGCTGCCGATGTTCGTAGCGGTGGCCAACGGTGTGGTGGACGTGGAGGCTGTCCGCGCGGGCAACGAGGCAGTACTGCGCGCCCGTTATGAGGACGCCGCGTTCTTCTACCGGGCCGACCTCGCCACGTCGCTTCCCGATCTCACGGCGCGCCTCGCCCGGCTCACCTTCACCGACAAGCTGGGGTCGATGGCCGACCGTGCGGCCCGGATCGGCGCGCTGGCCGTGCGCTGGGACGACTCGCCGGTGCTGGCGCGCGCCGCCGAGCTGGTCAAGGTGGACCTCGGCTCGCAGATGGTGATGGAGCTGACCAGCCTGGCCGGCGTGATGGCCCGGGACTACCTGCTGCGGGCCGGCGAGTCGCGGGCGGTCGCGCAGGCGGTCTACGAGGCCGAGCTGCCCCGATCGGCCGGTGACACGCTGCCCGCGTCGCTGCCCGGCGCGCTGCTGTCGCTCGCCGACCGGCTCGACCTGGTCGCCGGGCTGGCCGCCACGGTGGGGCTGCCGACCGGCAGCAGCGACCCGTTCGCCGTACGCCGCGCCGCCCTGGGCCTGCTCGTCGTGCACCGCGCCCACCCGGCGCTGTCCTGGCTGAGCCTGTCGTCGGCGCTGCGGGAGGCCGCCGACCTGCAGCCCGTCCCGGTGCCGGAGTCGGTCGTGGCCGACGCCGCCGCCTTCCTGTCCCGCCGCCTGGAGCAACAGCTGATCGAAGAGGGCAACCCCGTCGATCGGGTACGCGCCTCGCTCGTGCACGCCGACCGCCCCTCGATCGTGGACGACTGCCTGGCCCAGCTCGGCACCCTGGTCGACGACCCGGCCTTCCGTGCCGTGGCGGCCGCCCTGAGCCGATCCCGCCGCATCGTGCCGGCCGCATTCGCGGGCGGCGACGACCCCGCCCTGCTCAAGGAACCGGCCGAGGTGGCGCTGCTCGCCGCGCTCGACCAGACCCCGCCGGCCGACGACCTGGTCTCCTTGACCGCCACCTCCGGCCCGCTGGTCGCGGCGGTCGAACGGTTCTTCGAGGACGTGCTGGTGATGGCCGACGACCCGGCGCTGCGGGCGGCCCGGCTCGGCCTGCTGGCCGCCGTCCGCGACCGCGGCGCGCACCTGCTCGACTGGACCGAGCTGCATCTGTGAGCGCCCGCGACCACCTGCTGCGGCTGCGCGCTTCCGCGCTCGCCGAGATCGCCACGCTCGACCGCGACCTGCACGCGCTCTTCGAGGCGTCGCGCGGGTCCAACGCGGACGACGAGCACGACCCCGAGGGATCCACCATCGGGTACGAGCGGGCCCAGCTGACCGCGGTGCTCGAGGCGGCCCGCCGGCAACTGGCCGACGTGGACCTCGCGCTGGCCCGGGTGGAGTCCGGCGACTACGGCGTGTGCGAGAGGTGCGGGCGGCCGATCCCCGCCGAGCGGCTGGAGATCCGGCCGTTCGCGCGCACCTGCGTCGGCTGCGCCTAGAAGTTTCCCCGCGCTTCAAGTCGGATCAACCCGCGATTCGTGTCGATCACCTGGACTCGCGGGCGGGACAGGCACGGCGATGGGCGCCGGCCTCGCCCGTGGAGGAACCGTGGCCGATCGCCGTCAGGTGCTGCGCTTCGGCGCGCTCGCCGCCGCCGCACCCGTGGCCGCCGGTTTGACCTTTCCGGGGACCGCGCGGGCCGCCGAGCGGCGCCGGATCGTGGTCGGCCACCGCGGCGCGTCCGGCTACCGGCCCGAGCACACGCTCGCGTCCTACGAGCTGGCCGCGCGGACGGGTGCCGACTACATCGAGCCCGACCTGGTGTCCACCGGCGACGGCGTGCTGGTCGCCCGGCACGAGCCGGAGATCGGCGGCACCACGGACGTGGCGTCCAGGCCGGAGTTCGCGAGCCGCCGCCGCACGGTGCTGCTCGACGGCGTCGCGGTGACCGGCTGGTTCACCCACGACTTCACCCTGGCCGAGCTCAAGACGCTGCGCGCCACCGAGCGCATCCCGGCCGTGCGGCAGCGCAACACGCTCTACGACGGCCTGTTCGAGGTGCCGACCTTCGACGAGGTGCTGGCCCTGCGCGCCAGGCTGTCCCGCGAGCTCGGCCGGGAGATCGGCGTGTTCCCGGAGACCAAACACCCGACCTACTTCAGCGGCCTGGGTCTGGATCTCTCCCCGCGGCTGGTGCGGGCGCTGCGTGCTCGCGACCTGGACCGGGCCGGCGCCCGGGTGATCGTGCAATCCTTCGAGGCGCGCAACCTGATCGACCTGCGCCGGTTGCACCACCTGCGGGTGCCGCTGGCGTTCCTGACCGGCGGCAGCGGCGGGCCGTTCGGCGACCCGCGGTCCTACGCGGACTACCTGACCCCGGCCGGGCTGCGCGAGCTGTCCCGGTGGATCGACGGCATCGGCCCGGAGAAGGGGCAGATCATCCCCGCGGGCGCCACCACGCCGAGCTCGCTGGTCACCGACGCGCATGCGGCCGGCCTGATCGTGGTGCCCTACACGTTCCGCGCGGAGAACCAGTTCCTGCCGCCGCAGCTGCGCGTGGGCACCGACCCTGCCGCCTATGGGAAGGCGATCGACGAGCAGGTGCTGTTCTGGCGTACCGGGATCGACGGCCTCTTCACCGACCAGCCGGACATCGGCGTCCTGGCCCGCTCAGCCGCCTTCGCCGGCGCCGCCTCCCGCCCGGCGGCCTGATCCCGGCCCCCCTTGCTCTGCTTCCTAAGAGGAAGCGCGACCCCTCAAGGCGCAGAGCCCCTCTGCTTCCGCAGAGGAAGCGCGACCCCTCAGGGCGCAGAGCCCCTCTGCTTCCGCAGAGGCAGCGCTTCCTCAGGGGGAGCAGAGCAAAGGGCTCGCGAGGGTCAGGCCGAGGGCATCAGGCGGGCCAGTTCGGTGCGGGAGCGGACGCCCAGGCGGATGAAGACGTTGCGCAGGTGGTGGTCGACCGTGCGCGGGCTCAGGTACATCCGGGCCGCCACCTCGCGGTTGGTCGCGCCGTCGGCGACCAGGCGGGCGATGCGCTCCTGCTGGGCGGTCAGCGGGAGCCCGGCCGCGCCGGCCCGTTCCACGTGTTCGCCGGCCGCGCGCAGCTCGCCGTCCGCCTGCTCGGCCCACGGGCGGGCGTCCAGCAGGTTGAACGTGTCCAGCGCGCTGCGCAGGTGGTCACGAGCCGCGCCCGGGCGGCGGCGCCGGCGCAGCTCGCGGCCGAAGAGCAGCTCGGTGTGCGCGCGGGGGAAGTCGGCGTCGCCGATCGAGTGCAGGTCGAGCGCATCGCGGAAGTGCTGTTCGACCTCGTGCTCGTCGGTGGCGCGCAGGGCCAGGCAGCGTTTGCGCAGCGCCATCCAGCCGGGCTTGCCGGTGCCCGCGGCCCAGCTGTCGAACGCGGCGAACACCAGCTCGGCGGTCTCGCTCTGCGGCGCCGCCGTCTCGCCGCACCGCCACGCCGCCTCGGCCAGGTGCGGCAGCGCGGCCACCTGCAACACCACGTTGCCGTGCCCGGCCTCCACCGCGAACAGCCCGCGCAGCCGGTCCACCGTGGCCCGCGGCCGGTCCTGCACCAGGTCGAGCAGGCCCAACGCCCACTCGCACAGTCCGCGGGCCTGCTCGGGGCCGCCGCCGCCGTCCCGGATCGCGGCGTCCCGGATCCGCAGCAGGCAGGTCTCCCGGTCGCCGGCCAGCGCGGCGAGCACCGCCAGCGTGCCGAGCAGGCTCTGCGCCAGCCGCGGCTGCCCGCAGGCCCGGGCCAGCGCGACGCCGTCCAGCCCGGACGTGGTCGCCGCCTCGTAGCGCCCGGCGGCCAGGTCGGCAAACGCGGCCACCTCGAGCGCCTGCGGGACCAGCGCGGCCTCGCCACGCGCCCGGGCCAGCGCCACCGCGCGGAAGGCCAGCTCGGCGGCCCGGCCACCGTCGCCGATCAGCAGCCCGGCGTGCGCGGCCCGGATCAGCGCGAGCGGTTGCGGCACCCGGTCGGCCAGCTCGACCACCCGGCGCAGCTCGGGGAACGCGGTGGCGTGATCGCCCCGGAACATCGCGGCCAGCCCGGCGACGTGGCAGAACGCCAGGGTCAGCGCGGGCGTTGCGTCCTCCCGGCGCAGCGCCGCCATCTCGGCGGCCACCTCCTGATAGCCGTCGTGCCGGCCGGCCAGGTAGCGGGTCTCGCCGGCCAGCACCAGCGCCTCGGCCGCGGCGCCGACATCGTGCCCGGCGAGCCGGCGCGCATGGGCCAGCAGCGCGTCGCCGGCCACCGCCGCCGAACCGTCGCGCAGCCGCATCTCGGCGTCCAGCAGGACGGCGCCCACCCCGGTCGGTGCGGGGCTGCCCGAGCCGCGCAGCAGCAGCCCGGCCCGGTGCCGCTGGCCGCCGGTCCAGGCCTGCCGGGCGGCGGAGAGCAGGGCGTCGCCGGCCGCGTCCGGGCAGGCGGTGAGGCGTGCGGCGTGTTCCAGGGCGGTGGCCGCGGTGCGCGGGGCAGCGCCGGCCGCGGCCTCGATCAGGGCCCGGGAGAGCCCCTCGTCGGGGCCGGGGGTGGCGGCGGCGCGGTGGATCAGCGCGGGCAGGCGGCGGCCTCCGGCGGCGAGCGTACGGGCGAGGAGGTCGTGCACCTCGCGGCGGTCCTCGAGCGCCGCGTCGTGATAGGCGACCGCCCGGGTGACCGGCTCGCCGAAGGTGACCAGCGGCCCCGCGGTGGAGATCAGCCCGGCGTGCTCGGCGGGCGCCAGCGCGGCCAGGCTCAGCCCGGCGGCCAGCGCGGCGGCGTGCAGGTCGGAGGGGCGCAGATCGTCGGCGGCGGACGCGACCAGCACCAGGCGGCGGGTCTCCGCGGGCAGGGCATCCAGCGCGGCCCGGAACGCCGTCGCCACGGGACTGTGCGCGGGCAGGGTGACCGGCATCGGCACGTTGCCGTGGCGCTGCTCCGGGGTGAGCGCGGCGGTCAGGTCGGCGAGGGCGCCCGGGTTGCCGCCGGCCAGCTCGGCGAGGGCGGCGCCGACGTCGTCCGGCACCTGCGGCGCGCGGGCGGCGAGCAGCTGGCGTGCGGTGGCGGCGTCCCAGCGGGCCAGCCGCCGCACCGGCAGGCCGCCGGCCGGGTGCCCGGGCGCGACCGTGGCCAGCAGGGTGATCGGCTCGCCGTCGAGGCGGCGGGCGACGAACGCCAGCACCTCCCAGGACGGCCGGTCGAGCAGGTGGGCGTCGTCGACCAGCAGGAGCACCGGGCTCGTCCGGCCGGCCGCGCGCAGGACTCCCAGCGTGGCCAGCCCGAGCGCGAGGCGGCCGGCGTGCACCGGCATGCCCTCGATCGCCTGGCCGAGGGCGTCGTGCTGCCACCGCGGCAGGGTCGCGGCGTGCGCGAGGTCGGGGCCGACGATGCGCTGGAGTCCGGCGTACTCGATCGCGGTCTCCTCCGGGTCGCCCGGCACGAACCGCACGACGTGCCCGGTGGCCGCCCCGGCCGCCGACCGCAGCAGCGTGGTGCGCCCGCTGCCGACCGCCCCGGACAGCACCAGGACCCGCCCCGGACCCCCGCTGACCAGGTCGATGATCTCCGCCGCGTCGGTCCCGAAATGTTGCACCCGTGATGCAAATTCCATGGGTCCAAGTGTTACGCGCAGATGACAAAAACGGAAGGCATCGACCCCGACGAGATTCCGTGACGGCGCGCCGCCGCAGCGTGCGCCTATTGCGAGCCGGCTCCGCGGAACTCATCGACGAACGCCAGGGCGGCCGCGGGGTCCAGCCCGGCCAGAATCTGGAGGGGCGCTCTCCACTCGTCCAGGAACGCGTGGCCGAGCAATCGAGGTGCGTCGGCCGGCCGGGCCTGCTGGGCAAGCCGGCAGAAGGCGGCGGCGCGAAGCTTAGGGTCGGTGATCCGCCCGGCCACCGCGATCGCCCGGTTCAGGTCCTGCGGGAGCGCGGCTCGCGCGATCCTGGTCAGCGCGTCGCATTGGGGTTCCGCGTCCAGCACTCGCGCGGCCAGCGTTTCGGCCAGATCCAGCCGACCGGCCACGGCGGCGGCCTGGGCCAGACCCGACATGGTTCGTGACCGCCGGTAGTGCAGGTGGAGCTCGAGCGAATCCTTCCCGGGCGGGGGTGTATCGGTGATCTTTTCGATCGCTGCGACGCCCTCGTCGATCCACTCGTTGAGGGTCTCGACGTCGACGGTCCGGTGCATCTCCCGAAGGAGATCGAGCCACGCCTCGGAAGCTTTGTAAGGCGGGACGAACTGTCTGATCCAGGCCGCCGCGCGGTCACCGAAGCCGAGTTGCGCCGCCTGGACACACAGGCGCGACATCCAGGAGCCGACTTCATCAGTGTCGGTGCGGAAGATGTTCTCCACTGACTCCAGCAGGTCAGCGGCCCGCTCCGGAAGCTGCGCGCAGAGGGAGATGAGAGCCTCTGCCCGGAAGATAGGCATCTCGGCCGAGTCGGCTGTGCTGATCGCGGTCTCGACAAGATCTGCCGGATCCGGGGAGTGCGATGCCACCGTGCCGAGCGCGACCGCCCGCCTCCACTCCGGCTCGATGCCGTCGGCGAACTCACGGGCCCGGACCGGGTCGATCGGGGCGATCGCATCGACCAGCATCTCCTGTGCCGTCGCCCGCCACGCCGCGTCGCGTCCGACCAGCGGATAGAGGTCGAGTGCCTGTCCGATCTCGCCGCGCCGCAACCGCATCTTGATCAGCTCGTACAGCGCCCCGTCGCGGGCCTGGCCGGCGGTGATCGAAAGCGTCCGGTCGGTAGCGACGTCGATGTCACCCATCCGGGCGGTCATCTCCACCACGGCCGCCGGCCACATCAGTGAGCCGCTCGTGTCGACCGCGGCGCGGATGCCGGGCCAGGCCTCGTCGAACAGTGCCCGCGCCCGCTCTGTGCGGCCGGCCGTCAGCGCCAGTGCGCCCAGATTCGCCAGCATTGCGCATCGGCGCTCAGCACCGGAGACCGCGCGTGCGGCGGCTTCGGCCTGGTCGAGATCTTTTGCATCCGCCGCGATCGTGAACAGTTTCCACAGCGTTTCATCGCGGTCGTGGGAACTCTCGAATGCCATCGCCGTGGTCGTCGCCGCGGCGGGACGGCCGGCCCGGGCCAGTGCCTCGGCCAGCGCGATGTCGTCCGCCATGTCTTCGCGGGTCCGGACGGTGCGGCGGGCGTGCCGCTCCGCGGCCCGGGCGAATTCCCGGGCTCGATCGGATTCGCCGATGTCGACGGCCAGACGAGCCAGCTTGATCAGGTCGTTCACCCGCTCGAATTCGGGCTCAGCAGAGTTGATCACGGCAGCCGCGGCATCGAGGTCGGCGCCGGTATGGTCCCCGCCTTCAGCGATCGCCGCGGCCAGGTGGCGCTGCGCCCATCCGCGTTCCATGCCGTCGGGCATGCGGGCGATCCAGGACGCGATCAGTGCGGCATCCTCCGTGGGATCGAGCATCTCGACGACGGCCAGGCGTGCCGCGTCCTGCTCGTCCTCGTCGATGGCGTTCACCAGCGCCTCGGCTCGTTCCAGGTCGTTGGACGCGACGGCGGCCCAGGTCATCTCCGTGAGCACCCGAGTCCGTTCGTCAACCTCGCACCATTCAGTGCCCGGCACTGCCTCGTCGGCCCGGTCGAGAAAAGCCGCTCGTCGCACCGGGTCGTCGGTGACGGCGGCGAGCCAGGCATAGGCCTCCGCCCGTGCCGCGCCGTCCTCGATGTCGCCGGCGGCCTGCTCGCCGGCGAGCAGCAGCTCCGAAGCCCGGTCACCTGCCTGGCTTCCGGCGGCGAGCGTGGTGAAAGCCCTCGCGCGCCAATAGGGGTCTGAAATTCGGCCGGCGAGGGCGACGGCCGCGTCGAGCTCTTCGGCATCGGCCTGCATTTCGGTGATCTCGGCCAGTGTCCGGGAACGCTGCGGTTCGCGCGGTATCGACCACGCCTGCTGTTCGGCTCGCAGCCGGTCGCCGGCGTCCGCCGTGAACTCACTGACCAGGGTCATGGCGACGCTTCGTGCGTTCGGATCCTCGATGGAACGAGCCAGTTCCTCAGCTCTCTCGGGAATACCGATCTGGCCCATCAGCTCGACGATCAACGAACGCAGCTGGTCACCCTCGGTGGCGTTCCCGATCCATCCGGTGGACGCGACGGCCCGTTCCGCATAGGCCCGCGCCTGATCGGGGTTCCGGTCTCGGCGGCTGATCGGGCCAGCGCCATCAGGGCGAAGGTGTGCGACTTGGGCTCGGTGATCGACCCGAGCAGCGCCTCGGCTCGCTGCGGCGCGCCGAGCAGTGCCCACAACGCCGGAAGGTCCCAGGAGAGGCGCCGGTTGCGGGCAAGCAGCCGGTCGCGGTACGCGGCGAGCCGGGCCAGCCGGGCCAGGTCGACGTCCGCGGCCAGGAGCAGAGCGCGTTGGGCCGCGCCGACCTCACCGAGGGCCGTGCCGTCGCCACCACTGACCTCGAGCATCCTGTCGTGCCTGGTAGCGTCGGCCGCGTTCGTCAGCACCCGGTCGGTGTCGCCGGCCACGAGCAGCATCTCGAAGTAGGTGCGGAGCAGGTATTCCGGTGTGTCCTCCGGCCAGCCGCGCTCCCGATAGCCGTCGGCCCACGCGTTGATCCGGAGCCGGTATTCGGATGCCCTGCCGGAGAGGTACTCCGCCGCCTTGGCCTGGAGCTCCTCGTGACCCAGCAGGAAGACGTCGGCCGCCGGGCGCCAGGTGCTCGGCCAACGGGCGAAGGTCCGCCCGGAGACGGCCTCGAGCTGCCGAGACACCCGCCAGCGAGCCGATCCGGTGAGTTCGGTCAGGTCCGACTCGGTCAAGCCGCCACCGGCCACGGTCACCAGGCCGAGGAGGTCCTGCTCCAGTTCGGAGCCGTCGAGCAATCGCTGCAGCTCGCGCTCCAGGTCGGCGCGGACCGCGCGGGCGTGCGGCGAGGGCGAAAGTGTCGTCCGGACGTCGCCGGCACGCAACGGATGATCATCGGGCAGGTCGGCGGGCAGCGGAGGCTCCGGCCGGCTGGACACGATGATCCGCATTCCGTGGGGCGGCTCAGCCGGCAACAGCGCGGCGATGCTGTACGCATCGGCTCCGGGCGTCACGCCGCGGTCCTCGTCCAGCCCGTCGACCACGAGCACCAGCCGCTCGTTCCGCGCGCGCACGGCCGCGGCCGCCCGGTGGAGAAGTTCAAGCAGGTGCGCATCCCGTGTCGAGCCCGAGAGGTTCGCCGGCAGCGGGCTGCCGAGCAGTTCGCTCAGCTGCTCGAGGAGGACCTCGGCGAAGCCGCGGCGATCAGCCTGCCCCGGGAACCGCGCCGTGACGAAGAAGGACAACACTCGGACGCCGCTCGGCGGATGCTGGACGAACCAGGCCATCAACGCCGATTTCCCGGTCCACGCCGGTCCCCGCCACCACACGTAGGGTCCGGAAGCGGGATCCGTGCAGAACCGGGTGAGCTCGGCCAGTTCGGGGCCGCGGCCGGCCAGCGAGCGTGGTGACAACCGATCGACCAGTTGCTGATAGGCGGAATGGGCGGCCGGCGTGACTCCGACGTGCACGGCGCCGATCTCGAGCTGGATGTTGACCGCGTCGTCGCCGGTGGAGACGATGCCGGAATTGGTTCCCGCGGCGACCGACGCCGTCCCCTCCGCGCTGACCGACGGGCCGGACGGATCCACGCGGTGACCTCCCATCGCCGGTCGCCCGAGAATCGTACCCAGCTGTACGTCGGCTGAACGGCGGCCGACCTGGTTAAGCACTTGCTTAGGTCGCTGTTGACATTGTGTGTGGGGCGGGACACATACTGCTGTCGATCACCCACATAGGAGCGTGGCCGCATGCAGGTCCCCGGACCGTTCGAATATGAGCGCGCTACCAGCGTCGATCAGGCCATCGGGCTGATGGAGCGACTCGGACCCACCGCCCGGCTCGTGGCCGGCGGGCACAGCCTGCTGCCGATGATGAAGCTGCGGCTGGCGAACTTCGACTATCTGATCGACATCAACGACCTGCACGACGAGCTCGGCCACATCGAGGTCGAGGCCCAGCAGGTGCGGATCGGCGCCATGACCCGGCACCGTGAGCTGCTCGAATCCGATGAGCTGGCCGCCGTCTTCCCGATCTTCCGCGACGCCGAGAAGGTGATCGCCGACCCGGTGGTGCGCAACCGGGGCACGCTCGGCGGCTCGCTCTGCCAGGCCGACCCCTCCGAGGACCTGTCCGCGGTCTGCACCACGCTGGGCGCGAGCTGCGTGATCCGCGGTCCGGGCGGCACCCGCACGGTGACCATGGAGGACTTCCACCGCGGACCCTACGAGACGGCGGTCGGCGACGGCGAGATGCTGCTCGAGGTGCGGCTCCCGATCCGGCCGAACGGCGGCAGCGCGTACGAGAAGGTGGAGCGCCGGGCCGGGGACTGGGCGGTCACCTCGGCCGGCGCCGCGGTCTGGCTGAACGCGGACGGCACCGTGGCGGACGCCCGGGTCGGCCTGGCCGCGGTCGGGCCGAACACCACCGGCATCCCGGCCATCTCCGCCGCGATCACCGGCGAGCCACCGTCCGAGGACCTGTACGACCGGGCGGCCGCGATCGCCCGGGACAGTTGCGACCCGGCCACGGACCAGCGCGGCAGCGCGGACTACAAGCGTCATCTGGCCGGCGAGCTCACCCGCCGCACGCTGCGGCGTGCCGTGCAACGGATCGGGGGTTAGGCGCCATGCAGGTCACCATGACGGTCAACGACGTCGAGTACACGCGGGAGATCGAGGGCCGGCTGCTGCTGGTCCACTTCCTGCGGGACGTGCTCGGGCTGACCGGCACGCACTGGGGCTGCGACACGAGCAACTGCGGCACCTGCGTCGTCTGGATGGACGAGGAGCCGGTGAAGTCCTGCACGGTGCTGGCCGCGATGGCGGGCGGGCGCCGCGTGCGTACCGTCGAAGGTCTGGCGAACGGGGCGGAACTCGATCCGGTGCAACAGGGCTTCATCCAGTGTCACGGATTGCAGTGCGGCTTCTGCACGCCGGGCATGATGATGACCGCGCGGGCGCTGCTGGACCGCAACCCTGATCCCAGTGACGGCGAGATCCGCGAGGCGATCTCGGGGCAGATCTGCCGGTGCACGGGCTACGCGACGATCGTGCGGTCCGTGAAGTGGGCGGCCGAGAAGGAGGCCGCGGCGAAATGACCACCATTCAGGAACCGCCGCAGAAGGTCGAGTTCGAGAACAACGATCAGAAGCCCGTCGGCTACGGCCGGATGCTGCGCAAGGAGGACCCGCGCTTCGTGCGCGGCCGCGGACGGTACGTGGACGACGTGCAACTGCCCGGCATGTTGCACCTGGCGATCCTCCGCTCCCCCTTCGCGCACGCCCGCATCGTCTCGGTCGACACCAGCGCCGCGGAGGCGGCACCCGGCGTGAAGGCGGTGGTCACCGGCGCCGCCCTGGCCGCGCAGAACCTGGCCTGGATGCCCACCCTGTCGAACGACGTGCAGGCCGTGCTGGCCACCGACAAGGTTCGTTTCCAAGGCCAGGAGGTGGCGTTCGTCGTCGCCGAGGACCGGTACACGGCCCGCGACGCGCTCGAGCTGATCGACGTGGAATACGACGTGCTCGACCCGGTGATCGACGTGCGCACCGCGCTCGCCGCGGACGCGCCGCTGATCCGCGACGACCTCGAGGGCAAGACGAACAACCACTGCTTCGACTGGGAGACCGGCGACGAGGCGGCCACCGACAAGGTGTTCCGCGAGGCCGACGTGGTGGTCACCGAGGACATCGTCTATCCGCGGGTGCATCCGGCGCCGATGGAGACCTGCGGCGCGGTGGCCGACTTCGACCCGGTGGAGGGCAAGCTCAAGCTGTGGTCGACCACGCAGGCGCCGCACGCGCACCGCACGCTCTATGCGATCGTGGCCGGCATCCCGGAGCACAAGATCCAGGTGATCGCCCCGGACATCGGCGGCGGCTTCGGCAACAAGGTGCCGATCTACCCCGGCTACGTGTGCGCGATCGTCGCCTCCATCGTCACCGGCAAGCCGGTCAAGTGGATGGAGGACCGCTCGGAGAACCTGATCTCGACCGGTTTCGCCCGCGACTACATCATGCGCGGCGAGATCGCGGCGACCTCGGACGGGCGCATCCTGGCGATCCGCACCAACGTGCTCGCCGACCACGGCGCGTTCAACGGGACCGCGGCGCCGGTGAAGTATCCGGCCGGCTTCTTCGGGGTGTTCACCGGCAGCTACGACATCGAGGCCGCGTACTGCAAGATGACCGCGGTCTACACCAACAAGGCGCCCGGCGGGGTGGCGTACGCCTGCTCGTTCCGGATCACCGAGGCGGTCTATCTGGTCGAGCGGATCGTCGACTGCCTGGCGTACAAGCTGGAGATGGATCCGGCCGAGCTGCGGCTGAAGAACTTCATCAAGCCCGAGCAGTTCCCCTACACGACCAAGACCGGCTGGGTGTACGACTCCGGTGACTACGAGCCCACCATGCGGCTCGCGATGGAGATGGCCGGCTACGACGAGCTGCGCAAGGAGCAGGCCGAGAAGCGGACCCGCGGCGAGCTGATGGGCATCGGCATCGCGTTCTTCACCGAGGCGGTCGGGGCCGGCCCGCGCAAGGACATGGACATCCTCGGGCTGGGCATGGCCGACGGCTGCGAGCTGCGGGTGCACCCGACCGGCAAGGCGGTGGTGCGGCTCAGCGTGCAGAGCCAGGGCCAGGGCCACGAGACCACGTTCGCGCAGATCGTGGCCGAGGAGATCGGCATCCCGCCGGCCGACATCGACGTGGTGCACGGCGACACCGACAACACGCCGTTCGGGCTGGGCACCTATGGCAGCCGGTCGACGCCGGTGTCCGGGGCGGCGGCCGCGCTGGTGGCCCGCAAGGTGCGCGACAAGGCGCGGATCATCGCCTCCGGGATGCTCGAGGTGTCGGTGGCCGACCTGGAGTGGGACAAGGGCGCCTTCCGGGTGGCCGGCGACCCGGGCAAGTCGGTGACCATCCAGGACATCGCGATGCGCGCACACGGCGCCGGCGACCTGCCGGACGGCGTGGAGGGCGGGCTCGAGGCGCAGATCTGCTACAACCCGTCGAACCTCACCTATCCGCACGGCGCCTACATCTGTGTGGTGGACGTGGATCCGGGCACCGCGGTGGTGAAGGTGCGCCGGTTCATCGCGGTGGACGACTGCGGCACCCGGATCAACCCGATGATCATCGAGGGGCAGGTGCACGGCGGCCTGACCGACGGCGTGGGCATGGCGCTGATGGAGATGATCGCGTTCGACGAGGACGGCAACTGCCTGGGCGCGTCGCTGATGGACTATCTGATCCCGACCGCGCTCGAGGTGCCCGACTGGGAGACCGGTTTCACCGTGACCCCGTCGCCGCACCACCCGATCGGCGCGAAGGGTGTGGGCGAGTCGGCGACCGTGGGCTCCCCGCCGGCCATCGTGAACGCGGTGGTGGACGCGCTCAAGCCGTTCGGCGTCAGCCACGCCGACATGCCGCTCACGCCCTCACGGGTGTGGGAGGCCATGCGCGGCAACGCGAGGCCGCCGGTATGACGGATATCGTCGAGCGGGCTCGATCGCTGACCGATCAGCGGCGGCCGTTCGTGCACGCGACCGTCGTCCGGGCGCAGGAGCCGACCTCGGCGCGGGCCGGGGACGCGGCGGTGATCCTGGACGACGGGACCATCGAGGGGTTCGTCGGCGGGCAGTGCGCGGAGAGTTCGGTGCGGGCCGCCGCCATGGACACCCTGCGGGACGGCCACACGCTGCTGCTGCGGGTGCTGCCGGAGACCTCCGACGAGTTCCCGGAGGCGCCGGGCGCGCAGGTGGTGGTGAACCCGTGCCTGTCCGGCGGGGCGATCGAGATCTTCCTGCGGCCGGTGCTGCCGCGGCCGGTGCTGAGCGTGGCGGGCACGACCCCGATCGGTACGGCCGTCGCCGAGCTGGCGCGGTTCCTCGACTTCGAGGTGGCCGACGACGTCCGCGGAGCCACCGCGGTGGTGGTCGCCGGCCTCGGTCGCGGTGAGGAGGCCGCGATCCGGACCGCGCTGGATGCCGGCGTCGGCTACATCGCCCTGGTGGCGAGCCCGCGCCGCGGTCCGCAGGTGCTGGCCGAGCTGGGCCTGACCGAGGCCGAGCGCACACGCATCCACACGCCGGCGGGCGCCTGGATCGGTGCCCGGACACCGCCGGAGATCGCCCTGTCCATCATGTCCGACATCGTCAAAGAAGTCCGCCTGGGCGGTCTGCAGCCAGCACCGGGAGACTCACCGAGCCTGATGGAAGCGCAAGACCCGATCTGCGGCATGACCGTCCTCATTACCCCGGGCGCCCTCACCGACGGCGCCGGCCACTACTTCTGCGGGCCGGGCTGCCTGGCCGCATACACCGCGGCGTGATGCGGGACGCGGCCGACGTCCGGCAGCAGCTCGACGGCGTCGGCTACCTGGTCGACGACGGGATGGCGATGGCGCTGTTCCTGGCCCTGCGGCTGGGCAAGCCGCTGCTGCTCGAGGGCGAGCCCGGCGTCGGCAAGACGGCGGCCGCCAAGGCGCTGGCCAACGCCCTGGACGCGCCGTTCCTGCGGCTGCAGTGCTATGAGGGGCTGACCGCCGCCGAGGCCCTCTACGAGTGGAACCACCAGCGGCAGCTGCTCGCCATCCGGCTGGCCGAGGCCCGCCACGAGCGGCTCACCGACGCCGACCTGTTCACCGGCGAGTTCCTGCTGGAACGGCCGATCCTGCGCGCGGTGCGGCACGACGGCCCGGTGCCGCCGGTGCTGCTGATCGACGAGATCGACCGGGCCGACGACGAGTTCGAGGCGCTGCTGTTCGAGTTCCTCGGCGAGTCCGCGATCACCATCCCGGAGCTGGGCACGTTCACCGCGATCCGGCCGCCGGTCGTGGTGCTCACCTCGAACCGCAGCCGCGACCTGCACGACGCCCTGCGCCGCCGGTGCCTCTATCACTGGATCGACTTCCCGGCGCCGGCCCGGGCCGCGGAGATCCTGCGGCGCAGCGTGCCGGCGGCGGGCGAGCCGCTGATCCGCTCGGCCACCGAGTTCGTCGGCCGGGCCCGCGAGCTCGACCTGGACAAGGCTCCGGGGATGGCGGAGGCGATCGATTGGGTGGGCGCGCTGGCCGCGCTGGGCGCCGGTGAGCTGGTCCGCGACGACCTGCTGGCCACGCTCGGCACGATCGCGAAGACGCCCGACGACCGCACGGCCATCGCCGCCCTGCTGGAGGAGACGACATGAGGATCACCAACGAGTTCACCGTGCACACCCCGGTCGAGAAGGCCTGGCAGGTGCTGACCGACCTGGAGGGCATCGCGCCCTGCCTGCCCGGGGCTCAGCTCACCGGCGTGGACGGCGACGTCTACAAGGGCAAGGTGAAGGTCAAGGTGGGTCCGGTGATCTCGGATTTCTCCGGCACCGCGCAGTTCGTGGAGAAGGACGACGAGAAGTATCGGGCGGTGATCGACGCCAAGGGGCGCGACGCCCGGTCGGCCGGGAACGCGGCCGCGATGATCACCGCGGAGCTGCGGCCGGACGGTGACTCGACGGTGGTCACGGTGGACACCGACCTGAAGATCTCCGGGAAGCTGGCGCAGTTCGGCAGCGGGATGATCAAGGAGGTGTCGGGGAAGCTGCTCGGCCAGTTCGTGGAGTCCCTGGAGGCCAAGATCGCCGCCGGCGACACCCCGCCCGCACCGGTGACGGAAACCCCGGCGGTGGCGGAGAGCAAGCCCGCCGCGGAGCTCAACGGCGTGCCGATCAAGCCCGCCGAGGCCGCCTTCGAGACGGAACGCCCGCCGGTGCCAGCGACCGTCGAGACCGCCGGGCGGGCGGCTGCCGTGCGGGCCGGCGTACACCAGGAGGAGCCGGAGCCGCTCGACCTGATGGACCTGGCCGGGGGTTCGCTGCGGAAGCGGCTCCTGCCGCTGGCCGCCGGAGTCGTGGTGGCCGTCGTCGCCGTGATCGTCTGGCGCCGTGCCCGCAGCAAAAACTGATCAATGCCGGCGAATCAGCAAAGCGCGAACACTCCGCTGCGCGGGGTGGACAACGCGGCCTTCGCGGTCGCCCTGGCCGATCGGCTGCGCAAGGCCGGGGTGAGCCTCGGGCTGGCCAACGTGCGGGACTTCATCCAGGCCCTCGAAGCCGCGCCGCCGCGGGACGCCGACTCGCTCTACTGGATCGCGCGGATCACGCTCGTGCACCGGCGCGAGGACCTGGACGTGCTGACGACGACGTTCGGCGGGACCGGCGTGTTCGTCCGGGAATCCGGCGACACCCTGGTCTCGATGCCGGCCGGGCGGGACGAATCCGCGGAGGGCGGCGGGCTGCCCTGGACGACGCTGCCGCCGGTGACCGGCGCGGCCGACGACGAGCCGGTCGGCCCGGAGATCCCGCAGCGGATGCCGAGCCGGGTCGAAGAGCTGGCCGACCGGCCGTTCGAGGAGCTGGATGCGGCCGAGCTCGCGGCGCTCGGCGAGTGGCTGCGAGATGCGGTGCGGCGCTGGCCGGCCCGGCGCACCCGGCGGCAGGCGACCGATCCGGCCGGTCACCGGATCGCGCTGCGGCCCACCATCGCCCGGGCCCGGCGCACCGGCTGGGAGCCGATCGAGCTGGTCCGTCAGCGGCCGGTCCGCCGGCCGCGCCGGGTGGTGCTGCTCTGCGACGTGAGCCAGTCGATGTCCGCGCAGATCCCGGCCTACCTGCTGCTGATGCGCGCGCTCGCGGACGTGGCGCGGGCCGACGCGTTCGCCTTCGCGACCCGGCTGACCCGGATCACCGGCCCGGACGTCTCCCCCGCGGACCGGTTCGGCGGAACCCGGATCGCCTCCGCGGTGCGGGACCTGCTGCGCCGGCACGGTGACGCGGTGCGCGGCGCGATCGTGCTGATCGGCTCGGACGGGTGGGACAGCGATCCGCCGGAGGAGCTGGCCGCGGCGATGGCCCGGCTGCACCGGCGCGCTCACCGGGTGGTCTGGCTCAACCCCAGGGCCGGAGCCGACGGGTACGAACCCAGAGTCGCGTCGATGGCCGCCGCCCTGCCGCATTGCGACGAGTTGCTCCCCGCCGGGACGTTCCGGCACCTGAAGGACGCGCTCAGCTCCATAACGTCACGTGGATCGACGGCTTGAACCGGCCCACCGTGACGCCGGTCCCCCGCACCATCGCCTGGATCGCCCGCGGCGTGGACGCGAACCGGCTCAGCTCGTCCGCCGCCGGCGTGCTGGCCGCGCCCAGCCGGATGGTGTGCCACTGCCCGTCGATCGGCACCGCCGGGCCGGACACCCGCACCAGCTGACCTCGCGAGATGTCCTGCGCCACCGCGAAGGACAGCACCGGCGCCACGCCCTTGTTGCGCTTGGCCTCCTCGATCGCGGCCGCGTGGCTCTGGAAGATCTGCTGCCGGTCCTCGGGCACCGCGAGCCGGCGCAGCATCGCGTGCACCGCGCCCAGGCTGGACGCGGCGGACGGCCCGAGCAGCCAGGTCTGCTCGCGCAGCCGCGGCAGGCCGGCGTGCCCGGAGGAGAGCACGTGCTCGGGGCCCGCCACCAGCACGATCTGGTGGTTCATCACCGGCCGGGCGACCAGCGCCGGATCGATGCCGCCGGGCAGCGGGCCGATGGTGATGTCCACCGCCCGGGTCAGCAGCAGCGTCTCGAACCGCAGCGGGTCCTGCACGCTCAGCTCGACGTCGAGGTCGGCGGCACGGGCGCCGAACAGCTCGAGCAGGCCCGGCGCGGCGTGCTCGGCGAACAGGCTGGACGCGGCGACCCGCAGCAGGCGCCGGCCCCGGCCGGCCTCGCTGACCTCGAGGATGGTGCGGTCCTGCAGGCCGAGCAGCTCGGCGGCCCGGCTGGCCAGCCGCAACCCGCCCGGTGTGAAGGCCAGCCCGGCGGCGGTGCGGGTGAACAGCTGATCGCCCAGTTCCCTGCGCAGCTGTCCGATGTTGAGCGACACCGCGGACTCGGAGACGCCCAGCTCGACGGCCGCGTTCTTCACCGAGCCGTGCCGGACCACCGCGGCGTAGGCGCGTAACTGCGTCGGCGTCATTGCCCAACCCCTGTCGATCTTTCTCCCGCACACTATCCCGCTCAGCTTGAGACCGGCGGCGTCGATGAGCAGGATGGCGGGATGGGCCGAATCGATGCGCGTTTTCTCCTTGTTCTGCCGCTGCTGGCGCTGGGCGCCTGCGGCGATGACGAACCGGCGCCCACCCCGGCGCCGTCCGTGACCTTCTCGGCCGCACCGATCCCCAGCACGCTGCCGTCGTCCGACACCCCGGAGCCCGAGCCGTCCGATTCGGTCTACGAGGAGGAGGACGAGGAGCCGACCGCGGCGCCCGGCGACCTGCCCGACGAGGTGCAGTCCTATCTCGACGAGGCGATCGGGCGCGAGCTGGGCGCGCTGGAGGGGGCCACGCCGGAGCAGGCGGACGGGCGGCGCAAAGCCCTCGACCGGCTGCCGGAACAGCCGGAGAAGGTGCTGGTGGCGCTGAAGAGCTACTCCTGGTTCTCGCCGGAGGCCAAGACGCTCTACGACAAGGCGGTCGCCGCTACGAAGTGACGGTGCGGCCGTCCAGCGCCTGGAACGCGCCCGACACCAGCTCGCGCAGGGCCTCGCGGTCGACGTCGGCGAGCTTCTTCAGATAGAGGCAGGACTTGCCGATCTTGTGCGGCCCGAGCCGGTTGAGCACGTTCTCCGCGCCGTCGAAGCCGGTGGACAGATAGAGCACCAGCGCGGTCTTGCGGGGCGCCAGGCCGACCGCCGGCCAGTCGCCCTCGCGGCCGGTGGCGTACTTGTAGTGGTAGGTGCCGAAGCCGACGATGCTGTCGCCCCACATCACCGGGGCGGCGCCGGTCACGTCGCTGATCAGCACGCACGCCTCCAGCGCGTCGGCCCGCCGTTTCGGGTCGGCCACCGCGTCGAGGAATTCGTTGGCACTCGCCGTGGTCGCGAGGGTCTTCGGATCAGCCATGGTCCACCTTCAGATCGACGCCTTGGGCCAGACGGTAGGGGTTGGTCGCGACCAGCGCACCGATGCCGCGCCGCAGCCGGGAGATCTCCGCCCGCACGGTGACCACGTGCTGGCCGTCGCCGTAGAGGGCGTGGCTGAGCCGGCTCGCGCTCACCCCGGCGGGTCCGGCGGCGTGCAGCAGGGTGAGGATCTCGGCGTGCCGGCGGGTCAGCGGCGCCACCCACGGCTCACCCTCCCCCCGCACGGTCAGCAACGGCGTCCCGGCCAGCGTCAGCGTCGCGCGCAGCCCGCTCTGCTGCCCGGCCGGGCGCACGATCCAGCCCTCGGCCAGGCGTTCCGGAAGACACAACCCCATTCCGGGTACGGCCAGCGCGGTGCCCGACCGCGGCGCCGCGATCCGGTCCCGGGTGGCCAGCCCGGAGTGATGTGCCACCCAGCCGTGATCGTCCACCACCAGCAGCGGTCCGCAGGTGGTGGCCACGACGTGCTCGGCGGACCGCCGCAGCCGCTCGAGCCGGTCCGCGTGGTGCCGCCAGAGCTGCGACTCGGCCAGCCGCACCGCGGTCTCCACCAGCGCTCCGATCGCCGGGTGCAGGGTGAGCGCCGGGCCGCTGACGTCGACGATGCCGAGCAGCTCACCGGTCCGCGGGTCGTGGATCGGGTACGCCGTGCAGTACCACGCGTGCTGCGCCTGCTCGAAGTGTTCCGCGGAGAACAGCTCGACCGGCGCCGCCTCGACCAGCGCGGTGCCGATCGCGTTGGTGCCGACGGTCGACTCGGTCCAGAACACGCCCTCGCTGAAGCCCAGGTCGTCGGCCCGCCGCCGCACCGACGAGGCGCCCTCGCGCCACAGGATCACGCCCTCGGCGTCGGTCACCACCATCAGGAAGTGCGAGGCGTCGGCCACGCCCCCGATCACCTGCAGCAGGTCGCCGATCACCAGGTGCAGTGGCGATTCGCCGCGCCGGCGTTCCACCTCGCCCCAGTCCATCGGGTCGCGCCGGTTCTCGTGGTCCGGATCCAGCCCGAAGCCCAGCGTCCGCGACCAGGACCGCTCGACGAGGGCGCGGGGACGCTCCGGCGCGTGGCCGCCACCGATCACGGCGTGGTGGACACGGCGGAGGTTCCGGGCATGCTGGGACAGATCGGTGCCGGGCCGGATCGCGTTGTAGTTCCCCACGGTCGGCCCTCCTTTGACCGAGCATAAGCCCCGCGGCCATGTGTGCAATATGTTGCAACCCTGTTGCGTGGTGGGGTCGGCGGCGTCTGCTGACGGCATGACGCAGACTCTCCAGCCGGACACCACCGCCGGCACCCCCCAGCAACGAGTGGACGCCTGGCTCGCGTCGTTCGAGGCCGCCCTGAAGGCACGCGACGTGCGGGCCGCCGCGAACCTGTTCGCCGTCGACTCGTACTGGCGGGACCTGATCTCGTTCACCTGGAACATCACCACCGTCGAGGGCCGCGACGGGGTCGCCGACCTGCTCACGCAGACCCTGGACGGGGTCGGCCCGAGCGGCTTCGCGACGACCGAGGAGCCGGCCGAGGCGGGCGGCGTCGTCGAGGCGTGGATCAGATTCGAGACCGCGGCCGGTCGCGGCACCGCTCACCTGCGGCTCAAGGATGAGGGCGCCTGGACGCTGCTCACCACGCTGCGCGAGCTCAAGGGCCACGAGGAGGCGCAGGGCGAGGCGCGGCCGCAGGGCGTCTCGCACACGCTGACCAAGGGCCGCAGGTCGTGGCGGGAGGAGCGCGCCGCGGAGGAGGCGGCGCTGGGCACCGGCGTCCAGCCGTACGTGCTGGTGATCGGCGGCGGGCAGGGCGGCATCGCGCTCGGCGCCCGGCTGCGTCAGCTCGGCGTGCCGGCCCTGGTCGTGGACAAGCACGACCGGCCCGGCGATCAGTGGCGCAAGCGCTACAAGTCGCTCTGCCTGCACGACCCGGTCTGGTACGACCACCTGCCCTACCTGCCGTTCCCGAAGAACTGGCCGGTGTTCGCGCCGAAGGACAAGATCGCGGACTGGCTGGAGATGTACACCCGGGTGATGGAGGTGCCGTACTGGTCGCGGTCGACGGTGCGCTCGGCGACCTACCGGGACGGGACGTGGAGCGTGATCGTCGACCGGGACGGCGAGTCGGTCGAGCTCACCCCGACGCAGCTGGTCTTCGCCACCGGCATGTCCGGCAAGCCGAACATCCCCTCGCTCCCGGGATCCGACGTGTTCCGGGGCGAGCAGCACCACTCGTCGCAACATCCCGGGCCCGAGGCGTACCGCGGGAAGAAGGTTGTGGTTGTCGGGTCGAACAACTCGGCCTTCGACATCTGCGGCGCCCTGTGGGAGAACGACGCGGACGTGACGATGGTGCAGCGGTCGTCCACGCACATCGTGAAGTCGGCGTCGCTGATGGACATCGGGCTGGGTGATCTCTATTCCGAGCGGGCCGTCGCGGCGGGCGTGACCACCGACAAGGCCGACCTGATCTTCGCGTCGCTGCCCTACCGGATCCTGCACGAGTTCCAGATCCCGGCCTACCGGCAGATGGCCGAGCGGGACGCGGACTTCTACGCCCGGCTGGAGACGGCCGGCTTCGAGCACGACTGGGGCGCGGACGGCTCCGGCCTGTTCATGAAGTACCTGCGACGCGGCTCCGGCTACTACATCGACGTGGGCGCCGCCGACCTGATCGCGGACGGGCAGGTCAAGCTGGCGCACGGGCAGGTCGACCACCTGGTCGAGGACGGCGTGGTGCTGGCCGACGGGACCTTCCTGGAGGCCGACCTGGTCGTCTACGCCACCGGCTACGGCTCGATGAACGGCTGGGTCGCGGACATCGTCGACCAGGAGACCGCCGACCGGGTGGGCAAGGTGTGGGGGCTCGGCTCGGACACGCCCAAGGACCCGGGGCCGTGGGAGGGCGAGCAGCGCAACATGTGGAAGCCCACCCGGCAGCAGAACCTGTGGTTCCACGGCGGCAACCTGCACCAGTCGCGGCACTACTCGCTCTATCTGGCGTTGCAGCTCAAGGCCCGGTACGAGGGTTTGAAGACGCCGGTCTACCGGCTGGCCGAGGTGCACCACACGTCGTGACCGCGGGCCCTTTGCTCTGCTTCCTCTGAGGCCGCGCTCCCTCTGGGGAAGCAGAGCGGCTCTGCTTCCTCTGAGGCCGCGCTCCCTCTGGGGAAGCAGAGCGGCTCTGCTTCCTCTCGGGAAGCGCTGCGGCGCTTCCTCTGGGGAAGCAGAGCAAAGCGGTCGCTACTTGTCGACGATCATCGGGAAGACGTGGTCGAAGCTCAGCGCCTTGCCGAAGCCGGAGACCACGATGAAGGCGATGCCCAGCACCACGCCCAGCAGCACCAGCCCGAAGCAGACGTAGCCGAGGGCGGTGCCCAGCGGGCGTGGCGCCGGGCCCGAGACGCCGGTCTCGTGCACCTGCGCCTCACCGCCCGCGCCCCACGCCAGGGACCGGATGCCGAGCGCGAAGACGGCTGGCAGCCCGGCGCCGAGCACCAGGCAGGTGACCAGCACGCGCCAGCCGCTGTCCAGGGCGAATACGACGTTGTGCATGGTGTCAGCTCCCCGTGGTCGCCGGCGCCGGCAGCGGCGCGGCCACGTTCCAGTCGTCGTTCACGTTGTGCTCGCTCACCGGCCGGCGCCGGGAGTGCGCGTACATGGCGGCCGAGGCGACGATCAGCAGGACGACGATCAGCAGCGCACCGCCGGCGCCGCCGATCAGGTGGCCGATCCACCACATCACCGCGCCGACCAGGCCGGCCGCCGGCAGCGTGATCAGCCAGGCCGCGATCATCCGGCCGGCCACCCGCCAGCGGACCTGCGCGCCGGGCTGGCCGACCCCGGCGCCGACGATCGAGCCGGTGGCCACGTGGGTGGTGGAGAGCGCGAAGCCGAGGTGGCTGGACGCGAGGATCACCGCGGCGGAGGCGGACTGCGCCGCCATCCCCTGCTGCGGGGTGATCTCGATGATGCCCTTGCCGAGCGTACGGATGATCCGCCAGCCGCCGACATAGGTGCCCGCCGCGATCGCCACCGCGCAGGCGACCTTGACCCAGAACGGCACCGCCCCGGTGTCGGTCCAGTCCCCCGCCGCGATCAGCGCGAGCGTGATCACGCCCATGGTCTTCTGCGCGTCGTTCGTGCCGTGGGCCAGCGAGACCAGCGAGGCGCTGCCGATCTGCCCCCAGCGGAAGCCGCGCTCGGTGAACCGGGCCGCCAGGCCGACGGTGATCCGGTAGATCAGCCAGGTGCCGACCGCCGCGACCAGACCCGCGATCACCGGCGAAAGCAGCGCCGGCAGCAGCACCTTGCCGATCACGCCGTCCAGCTTGCTGCCGTCGCCGTGCCAGTTCACCCCGGCCCAGCCGAGCCCGGCCACGGTCGCGCCGATCAGGCCGCCGAAGAGCGCGTGCGACGAGCTCGAGGGCAGCCCGAGCAGCCAGGTGAACAGGTTCCAGATGATGCCGCCGACCAGGCCGGCCAGCACGATCAGGAGCAGCGCGGAGCCGTGGTCGGCGAGCAGCTCGGTCTTCGGCGCGCCGGTCTTGTCCTGGATCTTCACCACCGCGTTGGTGACGGTGACGGCGACCTCGACGGAGAGGAAGGCGCCGACCAGATTGAGGATGCCCGCCAGCGCGACGGCGGTGCGGGGCTTGAGTGCCTTGGTGGCGATGGAGGTGGCCATCGCGTTCGCGGTGTCGTGGAACCCGTTGGTGAAATCGAAACCCAGTGCGGTGACGACGACCAAAACCAGGATCACGGATTCTTGGCTCACGCGCCTGATGGTGACGTGCCGGGACCGGGCCATCCAGGGTGTGAACATCAGACGATTGGATGTTCGCTGTTCGTTTACCTGTTGTTTCCCTGATGTTGCGGATGCGTTGCGACCCGACCACGGAAAGCGACGAGGGCCAGGGGGCGGCCCCTGACCCTCGCCTGCCGTTAACCTGCTATTCGCTCGGAGTCAGCACCACCTCGGCGGAACCGGTCGAGCCGTCCGCGTCGGTGTACTCGGCCACGAAGACCGCGCTCAGGCCGGGCAGGCCCTCGTGCCCCTCGGGGACGAACGTGGTGATCGAGCCGCTGCAGCCCGCGGTCGCGGACAGCGGGTGACCGTGCTGGTCGTGTCCCAGGATGTAGTTCACCGTCACGTTCGCGCAGTTGACCGGCTGGTCGTCGGTGACGTTGACCTGGAAGGTCACGGTGTCACCGAAGGCGAACGGCTGGCCCGGCGCGGGCGTCGTGACCAGCTCGACCGTCGGCGCCACCGGGCCGACGTGCAGCAGGTACTCCGCCGAGGCGGACCGGCCGGTCGAGTCGGTCACCTTCAGGGTGGCCCGGTAGTCGCCGTTCTCCGTGTAGGTGAACGCCGGGTACGCGCGCCGCGAGTCGACCGTGCCGTCGGCGTCGAAGTCCCACGCGTACCGGAGCGAGTCGCCGTCCGGGTCATAGGTGCCGGCGCTGGAGAAGTTCACCGTGAACGGCGCCGAGCCGACCGTCGGCTCCGCGTTGACCTTCACCACCGGGGACTTGTTGTCCGGCGCGTAGTCGATCCGGGCCAGCTGCGCCTCCGGGTTCTCGGAGAAGAAGCCGTCGCCGTACTCGAGCACGTAGAGCGAACCGTCCGGACCGAACTCCAGGTCCATCGGGTTGTCGAAGATGATCGACGGCAGCACCGACTCGATCGCGGTGACCTGGAGGTTCGAGTCCAGCGTGAACGCCTTCACATAGTCGCGGGTCCACTCGTAGAACAGCGGCTTGCCGTCGAAGTCGGCCGGCCACTTGGTGCGCGAGTCGCTGCGGGCGTCGAACTGGTAGGCCGGGCCGCCCATCGGGCCGATCCCACCGGTGCCCAGCTGCGGCCACTGGGCGCTGGCCGCGTACGAGTAGATGACCTCGGCCTTCTCCACCGTGGGCAGGTTGCGCAGTCCGGTGTTGTTCGGCGACTCGTTCACCGGCTGGGCGCAGTTGAACGGCTGCCCCGAGGTGTTCGTGGCGAAGTCGAAGTCCACGTAGGGCATGTCCGGCGCGACGCAGTACGGCCAGCCGTAGTTGGCCGGCTTGTCGATCGCCATCCAGCGGCCCTGACCGGCCGGGCCGCGCTGCGGGTTCGCCGCGTTGGCGTCCGGCGAGTAGTCACCGAGGTACACCACGCCGGTGGTCTCGTCGACGTCGAAGCGGAACGGGTTGCGCAGGCCCATCGCGTAGATCTCGGGCTTGGTCTTCGGCGCGCCCGGCTGGAACAGGTTGCCGCGCGGGATCGAGTACGTGCCGTTCGGCTTCACCTTGATCCGCAGCAGCTTGCCGCGCAGGTCGTTGGTGTTGGCCGCGCTGCGCTGGGCGTCGAACGCCGGGTTGCGGGTGGGCCGCTCGTCGATCGGCACATAACCGCTGGAGGCGAACGGGTTGGTGTCGTCGCCGGTGGACAGGAAGAGGTTGCCCTGCCCGTCGAAGTCGATCTTCCCGCCGACGTGGCAGCAGATGCCGCGGTCCACCGGCACCTGGATGATCTGCTGCTCGGAGGCCAGGTCTAGCACGTTGCCGCGCAGCTTGAACCGGGACAGCTGCAGGTGCCCCTTGAACGGCGCGAAGTCGGCCGCGGTGCCGTTCTCCGGCGCGTTACCCTCGTTCACCGGGGTGTCCGGGTTGTCGGTGGGCGTGTCCAGCACCGGCGAGTAGTAGATGTAGACCCAGCGGTTGCTCGCGAACTGGGGGTCGACCGCGATGCCCTGCACACCCTCCTCGTCGTGCTGATAGACGGGGATGGTGGCGGCCAGCACGTTGCGGCCGGTGCGCGGCTCGTGGATGCGCACCTCGCCCTTGCGGCTGGTGTGCAGCACCCGGCCGTCCGGCAGCACGGCGAGGGCGATCGGCTCGCCCGGGAAGTCGTTGAGCGTCACCTTCTGGAAGTCGGAGTCCGGCGGCACGGCGGCCTGGGCCGCCGGCGCCGAGACAAAGGCGGAGACCAGTACGGCCGCAGCCGTGATAGCAAGAGCTCTTCGCATGTCAGAACCGCAATCCGTCGAGGAATTCGTAGCCCACCCGGGCGGTGTCCAAGGCCTGCTCCGGAGTGCGCGGCGGGGTGCCCGCGTCGTCGCGCTCCACGATGTATTCGACCAGCCCCGCCTCGGGGGCCAGCTTGAAGATCCGCTTGAAGTCGATGATCCCGACGCCCGGGTCTTCGAACGGGGCGCTGGTGAAGTTGCTGGTGTCGACCTTCAGGTCCTTGACGTGCACCTGGCGGATCCGGCCGCGGTGGCGGTGGATCAGGTCGACCGGGTCGTGTGCCCCGCGCCAGGCCCAGTACAGGTCCACCTCGAGGTGCACGTACCGCGGGTCGGTCTGGCTGGTGAGGATGTCGAAGCCGGTGCGCTCGGTGCCGTCCTGGCGGACGAACTCGAGGTGGTGGTTGTGGTAGCCGAAGCTCAGCCCGGCACGGCGGGCCAGCTCACCGGCCTTGTTGAGGTCGGCGGCGAAGGCGCGGTACACCGCCGCGTCCCGGATCGGCCCGTTCGGGCCGAGGCCGAAGAACGCGTGCACGATGTACTTGTTGCCGATGATCGCGGCGTCGTCGAGGGTCCGCTTCCAGGCCTCGGCGTCCCACGGCTGCGGGATGCCGGCGTGCCCGGAGGTGGCCCGCAGGCCGGCCGCGTCGAGCGCCGCCCGGAACTGGGCGGGGGTGCGCCCCACCGTGCCGGCGTGCTCGACCCTGGTGTAGCCGATCTCGGCGAGCTCCTCGAGGCTGCCCTCGAGGTCCAGACCGAGCTGGTCGCGCAGCGTGTAGAGCTGCACGCTGATCTTGTCGCGCGGTACGCGATGTGGGGCTCCCCCGGTGGCCTCGGCAGGTGACGAGAGCACTGTGGAGGTACCGATGGCCGCGGCGCCGGCGGCTGCGGCGCCCAGAATTCTCCTGCGGCTGACGTGGGACTCGTGCATGGGGTGGTGCCTCCCGGTCGGGTGTTGACGGGGCACGGGGGCGTGCCGAATCGACCGGCACCCCCATGCCGGCGGCATAGCTTCATCCGCATTTCTCGATACGCACGTTACCGTTAAGTTACGGCTGTCACGAGATAAAGATTCGTCAGATCATGCAAAAGTTAAGTCGCGATAAGCATTACGAATCGGGACGGTCTAGAGCGGAACGAGACGAGCTGCCAACGCCACCGCGTTGAGGTCGCCTTCCCGCAGGCGGTCGGCCGACTCCTTCTCGCCCAGCCCCTCGAGCCGGTCGGCGGCGGTCGCGATCAACTCCGTCTCGCCGTCCAGCAGCCGCCGGGCCAGCCGCGCCTGGAACGGGCTCAGCCCGGCGAAGGCGCACCGGTCCAGCGCCGCGATGGTGGGCGGGTCGAGGGTGCCGGCCAGGGCCCGCTCGGTGACCACCCGGAGCAGCCAGGACGGCCACCAGCCGTACTTGCCGATCAGGAAGCCGGACTGGATCGCCCGGCCCGGCAGCTGCCCGCCCTCGATCAGGCGCAGGGTCAGCGGGATGTCGAAGTACTCCAGCCGCAGGGCGGTCACGAACAGGCGCAGCAGCGGCAGGGTGCCGACGATCGGCTCGGCGGCCGCGGCGGCCTTCGCGTACTCCCCGTGCAGCGCCAGGCAGAGCACCTCGGCCTCGTCGATCGACGAGGTGAACGTGGCCCGCTCGGCGAAGCGGCGCAGCGTGTCGGTCAGCCGCTCGGCGGCGCCGTGCGCCCAGGTCTCGAGCTCCTTGCTCTGCGGCCGGTTGAGCCAGCGCACCACCACGTCGGTGGCCAGCCGGGCCTCCTGCCGCAGCAGGGGTGCGGTGATGCGCCCGACCAGGAGGTCACCGAAGCCGTCCACCACCATCGCCGCGTCGAACCGCTCGGAGGCCTCCGGAAACTGTGCCCACCACTCCTCGGTGTGGGACTGCCCCGAAAGGTCCACCCATCCAGGGTGTCCTACCGTGGCGGGTTCTGGGCCTGTTTCACCAGGTTCATCGGATCGAGCATGCCCAGCTTGACGAGCGTGCGGCTCAGCGGACGGGTGAGCTCGGCCAGCCGCACCCGGCCCTCCTCGCCGAGCACCGCATAGGCCGGCTCGGCCAGCCGGTCGGTGACCGCCTCGACCTCCGCCCGCAGCGCCCGGCCCGCGTCCGTCAGGGCGTCGCCGTCGATCAGGCCGCGGGCGCGCAGCCCCTCGACGCCGGCCTCCCACAGCTCGTCGCGCCAGCCCCGGGTGGGCTGCAGGAACTCCCGTGCGGCAGAGCCGGACGCGACGTGCAGGACGAGCGACTCGAGCCCGCTCAGCTCGGCGTGCAGCAGCGCGGTGACGTGCCCGTCGCCGCGGAACTCGCGCAGCAGCATCTGGGCGTGGAAGAGCCGCAGATGCGGCTCCTCGGGCCAGGGCAGCGCGGTGTGCGCGGCGAACAGCGCCCGGCCCTGCGGGATCTCGGCCGCCGACTCGGCCGCGCGCCGGGCCAGCCCGGCGGCCTCGGCCACCTCGGGCGACCCGACCACGTCACCGAGACCGCGCCGCAGCGCCGCGTCGGCCGCCTCGAGCCGGGCGGCCAGCACCGCGGCCGGGGTGGTGCGCTCCCACACCGCGGGCAGCGCCTTGCGCACCAGGCGCGGGTTGAAGCCGTAGAACGTGGCGATCACCGGGCCCGGGCCGGTCACCCCGAAGACTGCGCCGCGGGAGGCGAAGTAGCCCTCCATCGCGCTCAGCCCGAGCGCGCCGAACCGCTCGAAGGCCTCCGGCGCGAAATAGATCATCGCGTGCAGGGGCTCGGTCACCCGCCAGGCTTTGCGTGCGGACGCCTCGTCGCTCACCCGATCTCCGGTCACCGGGCCCCCCTTCACTGGGTCTCTCCGAACGGCATCGTCATCTCCTCCGCGCCGGCGATCCCGGCGCCGTGGGCCGGGGGTATCAGATCATGGGCCCGCGCGAAGCGACGACCCGAACGGCGGGTCACCTCGAGCGTGGCCATCTGCACCGGCATCGGCGGCGCTCGGAACGGCCCGGCGCCCCAGCGCACCCAGATCGCGATGCGGCCCGCCTCGGCCTCGGCGAGCAGCTTGTCCACCGTGCGGGTGCGGTCGGAGTGGTCGACCTCGACCACCAGCGGCGGCCCGTCGGCGCGGGCGAAGGCCACGTCGACCACCGAGTGCTGCCGCTCCATCGGCGGCGGCAGGGTGACCACGCTCGGCGCGCGGCGGTAGACCCGCCAGCCCTGCCCGGCGCCCCACTCGGCGACCGTGTCGATGACGCGGGCGGTGACCTCGTCGGTGGTGAGGTCGGCAAAGATCAACTGATCGAGCCACGCGGTCAGCGCATCGGCCTCCATGACCGGAAATGCTAACCGGCGGCTACGACAATCCTGGTGTTCTGTGCCGCCAGCAGCGCACGGAACTGCGCCGGCGGCATCGGACGGGCGAGGTGGTAGCCCTGGCCCAGGGTGTAGCCGAGCTCGCGCAGCTTGATCACCTGGCCCTCGTTCTCCACACCCTCGGCCACCGTGTCCAGCCGCAGCGCCCCGGCCAGCTGGCTGACCGCGCGGGCCACCGCCTGCCGGGCGTCGGCCGCCGCCGGGTCGCCGTCCTCGATCTCGATGCCGTCGACGAAGGACTTGTCCAGCTTGACGATCGCCGCCGGGAAGAGACGCAGCAGGCTCAGCGACGACTCGCCGGTGCCGAAGTCGTCCAACGCCAGGCTGATCCCCAGCTTGTCCAGCTCGTGCAGGGTGCGCAGCACCTGCCGGCCACGCAACACCTCGGACTCGGTCAGCTCGAGCACCAGCCGGTCGGCGGGCAGCCCGCTGTATTCCAGGGCGGCGCTCACGTCGCTCACGAAGTCGGGGTCGTGCAGCTGCCGGGCGGACACGTTCGGGCCGAGCTTCTGCAACGCTTCCGGCCCGAACTCGGCCAGCCAGGCGGCCACCTGACGGCACGACTCGCGCAGCACCCAGCGGCCCAGCGGCACGATCAGGCCGGTGCGCTCGGCGGCCGGGATGAACTCGATCGGCGGCACCATCCCGCGGGTCGGGTGCTGCCAGCGGACCAGCGCCTCGACGCCGATCACCTTGCGGTCGTCGAGCCGCATCACCGGCTGGTAGTGCAGCACGAACTCGCTCTGGTCGAGTGCCCGGCGCAGCTCGCCGCCGAGCTGGATGTGGGCCAGCACCGGCTTCTCCATGCCCGGCACGTAGCGCACGTAGCCGGCCTTGCCGCGCTGCTTGGCGCCGTACATGGCGACGTCGGCGTGCCGCAGCGCGGTGTCCAGGGTGGCGCCGCGCTCGGCCGAGGCGATGCCGGCGCTGGTCTGGATCAGCAGCCGGTCCTCGCCGATCGGCAGGGTGAGGATGTCGAGCAGCCGCTGCGCCACCCGCTCGCCCGCGGCGGCGCCGCCGAACACCAGCACCGCGAACTCGTCGCCGCTGAGCCGGGCCGGCACCCCGTCATCGCCGACCGCCTCGCGCAGCGCGCAGGCGACCGAGAGCAGCAGCCGGTCGCCGACCTCGTGGCCGAGCGAGTCGTTCACCGTCTTGAAGTCGTCCAGGTCCACGATCAGCACGGTGGTGACGTCGCGGGCGGCCAGTTCGGCGGCGAGCCGCTCGCGGAACAGCGCGCGGTTCGGCAGCCCGGTCAGGCCGTCGTGCGTCACCTCGTGCTGCAACTGCTGCTCGGAGACGTTCTTCTCGTGCAGCAGGGCGAGGTTGTCGCGGTTGCCGGCGTACAGCCGCGTGGTGACCAGCAGGCCGACGACCACGGAGAGGATCAGGACCGTGCCGTCGGTCCAGGCCATCCCGCCGAGCGCGACCGACAGCATGGCGATCACGACCGCGCCGACCGCCAGATAGGGCAGCAGCCCGCCGGCCGTGCGGCGGGACGGCGCGGGCGGCGACATCGCGGCGCGCCACTGCTCGCGGGTCGCGAAGGTGGCCAGCAGCGGCGCCAGCGGCATCACGATGGCCTGGGCCGGGACGCCACCGTTCGCGCCCATCCGGTCGGCCAGAATGGCGACACCGATCGCGCTCAGGCCGGTGCCGACGATCAGCCGCAGCGCGGTGATGTCCACCGGGCTGCTCGTGATGTAGGAGACCCGGGACACCCCGGCCGTCGTCACCAGGAAGGCCAGCCCGACCAGGACGATGCCGGCGGGGGTCCACGGATCCTCGGCGGTGACCATCGGGGCGAGGCCGAAGTGCCAGAGCAGCACCGCGCAGCCGAAGAAGGCGATGGCCCGGTCGAGCAGCAGCCGCAACGGCGTCCGGTCACCGGCCTCCATCGGCACCAGCAGCACCGCGCCGCTCATCGAGAGGAAACCGAGACCCACACCGAGCGCGGCCGGCAGCCCGATGCCGGGCGCCCGCCCGTCCACGGCGTGCCGCACGACGTCGACCGCGAAGATCCCGTAGCCCACGCCGATCAGTAGGAACGAGCCGAGCAGGACGGCCCAGAAGCGCCGGGCGGCGCTCGCGAGTGGCACCGAGAGCAGCAGCCGACCGACGGCCAGCGCGGCCACGATGCCGCCGATCGAGACCAGCCAGTAGGCCGGCCAGATCGGGCCGGCCACGCCCGTCATATACGCCACATACCAGACAATGCCGGCCGCAACCAGCCCGCCGGTCGCCAGGACGTGGCGCAGCGGAGCCCGCGTAGAGGTGGCCATATCTCCTGAATCGGCCGATCCGGGCCGGATTGAAGCAGAAGCGGTTGCGGTGTGGCCGCCGGGGAGAAGGATAGGCATGTGGCGGATGTGATGGAAGCTGTGCGACGGTTGCTGGACCTTCGGCAGCACGGCCGCACCGAGGATCTGCCGCTGACACTGGCCGAGGTGGCGCCGCTGCTCGGCGCCGCCGAGGTCGAGGTGCTGCTGGTCGACTACGAGCAGATCGCGCTCTGGCCGCTGCGCGGCACACCGCCGGACGGCGGACGGCAGGCCGTCGACGGCACGCCGGCCGGTCGCGCGTTCCGCCGCACCGAGCCCGGTCACGACGAGGACGCCGCCGACGGCCCCGCGTGGTGGCTGCCGTTGCTGCACGGGTCCGAGCGGCTGGGCGTGCTCAAGGTGCGTTTCAAGGAGCCGCCGAGCGACCGCCTCCGGGCCGACATAGACGTGGTCGCCGCCCTGGTGGCCGAGCTGATCGCGAGCCGGCAACAATACGGCGACGCGGTCGAGCACACCCGCCGCCGGCTGCCCATGCAACTGGCCGCCGAGATCATCTGGAACCAGTTGCCGCCGCTCACCTTCTCGGCCAACGACACCGTGGTGACGGCCGTGCTCGAACCCTGCTACGACGTCGGCGGCGACTCGTTCGACTACGCGGCCAACGGCGACGTGCTGCACGTGGCGCTCTTCGACACGGTGGGCCACGGCATCGACGCGAGCGCGCTGACCACCCTGACGCTGAACACCTATCGCAACGCCCGCCGATCCGGCCTCTCGCTCAGCGACACCTACCGCTCGATCGACAAGTGGATCCGGGCGAAATATCCCGGGGCGTTCGTGACTGCGCTGCTCACCGAGCTGGACACGGCCACCGGCGTCTACCACCGCATCTCCGCCGGCCACCCGGCCGAGCTGCTGCTGCGCGGCGGCCGGGCGATGCCCCCACCCCCGGTCCCGACCGCGCTGCCGCTGGGCCTGGGCCACATGGTCGACCGCCCGCCGGGCGTGACCGAGGTGTGCCTGGAGCCGGGCGACGCCCTGGTCCTCTACACCGACGGCATCACCGAAGCCCGCGACGCCGACGGCAACGACTTCGGCCTGGACCAGCTGACCGAGTTCATGACCGAGGCCCTGACCAGCGGCACCCCGGTCCCCGAGGTGATGCGCCGCCTGATCCACAAAATAGTCTCCTACGAGAACGGCGAACTGCGCGACGACGCCACCGCAGCCCTCCTCCAATGGCGCGCCAACCCGGCGTAGGTCGTCCATGCGGTGGGTTTGCCGATCATCGGCCGGTTGGTGTCCGATCGGCGCTTTCCCAGCCGGGTGGGCCGGTGTATCCAGGTTGGATGGACCTGGACGGTGCTCGATACCGCGACCGCTGTGACGTCGTGATGCGGTGACGGGTCCGCACGCCGCGGGAGAGCGGTCCGTCGCGGCCGAAACCATCTCCGGTTCGGTCTTCACCGGGGACCACGCGAGTCCGACGATCCTGCCTCCCGGCGGTCTCCCCACGCCTGACCAGGTGCCCGCACCCGCGAGCTTGTGGAACGTGCCGAGGCGGCCGGCCGGCGTGTTCGTCGGCCGCGACTCGGTGATGGAGCGGGTTGCGGCATCGGTGACGACCGGGACGGGCAGCGTGATCGGTCAGAGCGTGGCCGGGCTCGGTGGCGTCGGCAAGACCGAGGTGGCCCTGCATCACGCTCACGCATCGCGGGATCAGTACACGGCGGTGTGGTGGGTTGTCGCCGACAGCCCGGCGAACATCACCACCGGACTCGCCGCACTCGCCCGCCGGGTCGCGCCGGTGATCACCGCCCTGCCGGACGAGCAGGCCGAGGAGTGGGCCATCGGCTGGCTGGAGCACCATTCCGGCTGGTTGCTGATTCTCGACAACGTCGAGGACCCCGCTCACATCGACACCGTCCTCGGGGCCACCAAACGCGGTCACGTGCTGGTCACGACCCGCCGGAACATCGACTGGGCGGGTCGCGGACTACTCCCGATCCGCCTCGGCGTGCTTTCCATGGCGGAGGCAGTGCAGATGCTCCACGGCAGACTGCGGCAGCAGGAGCCCGAGCCGGCCGACGACGCGGTCGCGGAGGAGATCGCCCGCTGCCTGGGGTGCCTGCCGCTGGCGCTGGAGCAGGCCGCCGCTTATGTCAACCATCACGAGATCTCGCTCACCGCCTACCGGGACCGCCTGAACGAGCAGCCCGGCGGGCTGCTCGCGGCGGTAGCGCCGGGCAATGATGCCCAGCGTGCCATCACCCTGGTCTGGGCCGTCACCCTCAACGTCCTTCCCACCGAGGCGGTTGAGGTCCTGCGCGTGCTCGCCTGGTTCGCCGCGGACGACGTCCCTCGCCACTTCGTCACCAAGCTGGCCGACGACGACCGGGTGGCAGCCGACCGGATCCTCGGCCTGCTTTCGTCCTACAGCATGCTCACCCTGACGACGGACACCTTCAGCATCCATCGGTTGGTGCAGACGGTCCTGCGCCTCACCGTGGCCACCGACCCGGCCACGGCCGATCCCGCCAAGCGGGCCACCGACCTGCTCACCAAGCTGATTCCGGGCAACCCCGAAGGAGATCCGGCCAGCTGGCCACAGTGGCGTGAGCTGCTCCCACACATCTCCGCTCTCGCCGACCGCCTGCCGCACAGCACTGATCCCGAATTGAGCCTCCTGCTGAACCAGGCCGCGGTGTTCGAATCAGCACAAGGTCTCTACCGGCAAGCCGAATCACACCTCCGACACTCCTTGGCGATCGCCGAGGCGGCACTCGGCCCGGACCATCCTGCCGTCGCAACCCGGCTGGGAAATCTCGCCGCCAGCTTCCGCACCCTGGGCCGGGCGAGCGAGGCCGTGCCGCTGGAGCAACGCGCATTGGCGATCGCCGAAGCAGCCCTCAGCCCGGATGAGCCCACCGTCGCGATCTTGCTGGGGAATCTTGCCGTCAGCTTTCAGGCTCTGGGCCGGGCGAGCGAGTCGGTGCCGCTGCTCGAGCGCGCGCTGGCGATCACCGAAGCAGCCCTCGGCTCCGACCACCCCGACGTTGCCATCCGGCTCGGAAATCTCGCCGTCAGCTTGCACGCTCTGGGCCGCGCGAGCGAGTCGGCGCCGCTGGAGCAACGTGCACTGGCGATCACCGAAGCAGCACTCGGTCCCGACCACCCCACCGTCGCCATCCGGCTGGGGAACCTCGCCGCCAGCTACAGCGACCTCGGCCGGGTGGACGATGCGTTTCCCCTGAAGCAACGCGCACTCGCGATCACCGAAGCAGCACTCGGCCCCGACCACCCCGACGTCGCCATCCGGCTCGGGAATCTCGCCGCCGGCTTGCAAGCTCTGGGCCGCGCGAGCGAGTCGGTGCCACTGCTCGAACGTGCGCTGGCGATCACCGAAGCGGCACTCGGCCCGGACCACCCCACCGTCGCCGTCTTGCTGGGGAACCTCGCTGCCGGCCTTCGCTCCCTGGGCCGGGAGAGCGAGGCCCTGTCTCTGAAGCATCGTGCGCTGACGATCACCGAGGCAGCACTCGGCCCGGACCACCCCGACGTCGCCATCCGGCTGGAGAATCTCTCGGCCAGCTTTTACGCTCTCGGCCGCGCGAGTGAGTCGGTGCCGCTGCTCGAGCGTGCGCTGGCGATCACCGAAGCAGCACTCGGCCCGGACCACCCCGACATGGCCATCCGGCTGGCGATTCTCGCCACGTGCCTGCGTGATCTCGGCTCGACCGACGAGGCGATGGCCTGTTGCCGGCGAGCGGTGGAGGTTGCCGAGCGAATCCAGCCGACGGACCACCCCACCACGACGGTGCTGCGCGAGTTGTGGGGTCGGCTGCAGCGCCAGGCGGACGCGTTCACCGTGGTGGAGGGGAAGGAGACGACTTGATGCGGTCGAACGGGTCTCCGTATTCCCCCATCGCGGCTCGGGCGAACGCCTGCTGGAACGTCGACACCCGCTCCGAACGACCTCGGCCCAGGAAGCTCACCGCCCAGTGCAGCACCGCGGTGACCCGGTTCTTGAAGCCGACCAGATAGAGCAGGTGCACGGCGAGCCACATCAGCCAGCCGATGAAGCCGGAGAAGCGCAGCTTGCCGACGCTGGCGACGGCCGAGAACCGGCTGATCGTGGCCATGCTGCCCTTGTCGAAGTACTTGAACGGGCCGCCCGGCTCCTTGCCGGCCAGCCGCCGCTTGATCTGGCCGGCGGCATAGCGGCCGCCCTGGATCGCCACCTGGGCCACGCCGGGCAGCCGGTCCAGCGACGCCATGTCGCCGACCGCGAAGATCTCCGGGTGCCCGGGCACCGTCAGGTCGGGGTTGACCTCGATGCGGCCGGCCCGGTCGGTGGGCGCGCCGGTGGCCTCGGCGATCGACTTCGACAGTTTGGGCGCGGCCACCCCGGCGGCCCACATCTTGGTCATCGACTCGATGCGTTCGGGACCGCGCTTGGTCTCCACGTCGATGCCGGTGCTGTCCACGCCGACCACCTTGGTCTCCAGCTCGACCTCGACGCCGAGCAGGTGCAGCTGGCGCAGCGCGCGGGTGGCCAGGTGGTCGCCGAAGCTGGCCAGCACGGCGTCGATCGCGTCGACCAGGATCACCCGGGCCCGGCGCGGGTCGATGTGCCGGTATTGCCCGGGCAGGGTGCGGTGGGCCAGCTCGGCGATCTGCCCGGCCATCTCCACGCCGGTCGGGCCGGCGCCGACCACCACGAAGGTCAGCCAGCGGTCGATCGCCTCCTGGTCGGTCTGCAGGTCGGCGATCTCGAACGCGCCGAAGATGCGGGCGCGCAGCTCGAGCGCGTCGTCGATGCTCTTCATGCCGGGCGCGTGGAAGGCGAACTCGTCGTGCCCGAAATAGGACTGCGAGGCGCCGGCCGCCACGATCAGCGTGTCGTACTCCACCTCGTATTCCATGCCGGGCGCCTCGACGCTGACCTTGCGGGCGTCCGGGTCGACGCCGGTGACCCAGCCGAGCCGCACGTCGACGTTGTCCTGCTTCTTCAGGATCTCGCGGATCGGCGGGGCGATCTCGCCCTCGGACAGGATGCCGGTCGCGACCTGATAGAGCAGCGGCTGGAAGAGGTGGTAGGCGGTGCCGTTGATCAGCGTGACCTCCACGTCGGCGCGGCGCAGCGCCTTGGTGGCGAAGAGGCCGCCGAAGCCGGCTCCGACGACGACGACACGATGCGGGTGATCGATCCGCTCAGGCATGCGCACAGCATGCCTTAAGTCCGAGCGGCACGGCGCAGGAGCAGGCGCTGTTCGGCCGCGTTGTTGCTGAGCTCGGCCGCGCGCGCGAACTCGGCCCGGGACTCGTCGAGCCGGCCGAGGCGTTCGAGCAGCTCCGCGCGTACCGCGGGAAGTTGGGGGTAGGACCGCAGCGCACGGACCGTGACCAGCTCGTCGGCCAGGCGCAGGCCGCGGGCCGGATCGCCGGCGAAGCCGACCGCGACGGCCCGGTTGAGCAGCACCACCGGGGTCGGCTGCAGGTGCGCGAGCACCTCGTAAAGGGCCGCGATCCGCGGCCAATCGGTCTGGTCACTGGTGATCGCGCGGGCATGGCAGGCGGCGATCGAGGCCTGGATGGTGTACGCGCCACCGCCCAGGCCTTCCGCCACCTTCAACGCCCCCAGACCATGTCGGATCAGCGCCCGGTCCCAGCGGCGTCGATCCTGGTCCGGCAGCAGCACCGGCTCCCCCGCCGCGTCGACGCGCGCGCCCAGCCGGGACGCCTGCAACTCCATCAGCGCGAGCAGCCCGTGCACCTCGCCATCGGCGGGCAGCAGCGCCGCCAGCACCCGGCCCAGCCGCATCGCCTCCCGGCAGAGCGCCGGCCGGGCCCAGTCCTCGCCGGCGCTGGCCGCGTACCCCTCGTTGAAGATCAGATAGACCACTCCGAGGACGGCGGCGAGCCGCTCCCGGGTCTGCGCCGGGGTGGGCAGCTCGAAGGTGACCCCGGCATCGGCCAGCGTGCGCTTGGCGCGGACGATGCGCTGCGCGGCGGTGGCCTCCGGGATGAGCAGCGCGCGGGCGATCTCCGGGGTGGTCAGGCCGCAGAGCATGCGCAGGATCAGTGCCTTCTGCGCGTCGGTGGTCAGCGCCGGATGCGCGGCCGTGAAGATCAGCCGGAGCAGGTCGTCGCCGATGTGGTCGTCGATGGCGTCCTCCCGGTCCGGTTCGGCGGGCTCGGCGTCGCGGTGCAGCAGGGCGAGCTTGCCCGCGTACGCGTCCCGGCGGCGCAGCGCGTCGATGGCCTTCTTGCGGGCCACCGCCATCAGCCACGGGCCGGGCGCGTCCGGCACGCCGTCACGCGGCCACTGCTCCAGCGCGGCGACCAGCGCCTCCTGGGCGAGGTCCTCGGCCAGAGCGACGTCGCGGACGAGCCGGGCCAGCCCGGCGATCAGCCGGGCCGACTCGATCCGCCACACCGTCTCGACGGCTTGCCGACTCATTGCGGTCCGAAGTCCTCCGGGCCGAAGACCTTCAGCACGTCCACCTCGCCCTGCCAGCCGGGCCAGAGGTCGCGGTGCGCCTTGACGAAGCGGGACGCCCACTCGACCGCCTCGGCCTTGTCCCGCACGTCGTAGAGGGCATAGCTGACCACCTCCTTCGACTCGGCGAACGGGCCGTCGGTGACGCTCAGGTCGCCGTCGCGCAGCGTCACCTGGGCGCCGGCGGCGCTGGGCGCCAGCCCGGCGGTGTCCAGCAGCACGCCGGCCGCGGTGGCGTCCTCGCCGAGCTTCATGATCGCCGCCATCAGCTCGGGCGGGGGCGGGGTGCCGGGGCGGGTGTCGCGCAGCAGGGTCAGATATCTCATCGGGCCGGCTCCTTGATCTCGGTCTTCGTGAACAGTCGGAGGGAAACGGCGGTGATCCAGGCGCTCGCCAGGATGACCGCGGCGGTGAAGGTCAACAGGCTCCAAGCCTGCCCCGCGCCGGCGATCAGGACGGCGTATCCCACGCCGAAGAGCCCGCCGACGATCTGGGAGAAGCGGTCGCCGACCAGGAAGCACGCGATCACCAGACAGATGAAGCCGATGCCGCCGGCCGCGAAGTGCACCAGGCCGGAGGTGCTCAGCGCAACGGTTTCCGGCGTGCCCTCCGGGAAGCCGCGGCCCGGGTCGGCCCGGAACACACCGGCCACCACCATGCCGAGGCCGTAGACCAGGAGGAACGCCCACGCCCGTCCCGGCCGACGCTGCTTCCAGGAGATCGCACCCAGCGCCACGAGCAGGCCGGACACGATCAGGTTGGTGCTGTGGATCCAGCCGAAATCCCCGTTGGCGAGCTGACTCCAGGCGTGCCGCCGCGGGTCGAACCCGTCCCGGCTGAACACCTCGATCAGCGACACGATCACGTACAGCGGCCCCGCGACCAATCCGGCGAGCAACATGCCCCTCTCCCTTCCTTCGCCAGGTAGCTCGAACGGGCCGGCCGGATTTCGACATCGGTCTCGAATAAAGTTTCCGCGGTGACCTACCTGCTCTTTCCGGGGCGGCACCACGTGCTGACCCGCTTCCAGGCCGACACCCTGCGCCGGCTCGCCGCCGACGCGACAGTGGTGTGGGCGGTGACCTCGGCGAACCATGAGAACACCAGGCGCAACCCGGTGCCCTTTCACCGGCGCGAGGCGGCGATCGAGCAGTTCAGCGTGCGGGAGGGGCTGCGGTCGCTGGTGGTGCCGGTGTTCGACACCGCGCCGACCGCCCGGTTCGCCTCGGTGACGCTGAAGAACGTGCGGGTCTCCACCGGCATCGAGCTGACGGCCGCGAACACCCGGGTGGCGTGCTCGACCCCGGCGGTCGCGGAGCTCTATGCGGCGCTGGGCTTCGAGATCCTTCCGGTCGAGGACGCCGTCGTGCCGAACCCGCCGCGGCCGTGGGACGTGCTGCTCCGGCTCGCCGCCGACGACGCCTCGTGGCGTGACCTGGCCCATCCGGCGACGGTCGACGTGTTCGACCGCTACCTCCTGCCCGAGTTGGTGCGGTCGGTGGTGAACGATCCGGTGGTCGGCGACGAGGGCGGGCTGACCGCGTCCCGCGACTACCGCACCTACATCACCGCGTTCGAGGAGGCCGCGACCCGCAAGTGGGAGCTGGTCCGGGCGCACGTGCGGCCCGGCCGGATCGTGGACGTCGGCTGCGGCGCCGGCTCGGTGCTCGAGCTGGCCGACCGCGAGCCGGGGCTGCGGGAGAGCGACCTGATCGGGGTCGAGGTGGCCCGGCACCTCTTCGAGGAGTGCGTGCACAAGAAGGCACAGGGCCTGTTCCACAACGAGAACGTCTACTTCTACCGGCGCAACGTGCTCGGCGGCGCGATCTTCCCGGACCGATCGATCGACACCACGCTGACCTTCGCGCTGACCCACGAGATCTGGTCCTACGGCGAGCGGGAGAAGTCGCTGCGGGCGTTCGCCCAGGCGGTCTACGACCACACCGCGCCCGGCGGCGTGTGGATCAACAGCGACGTGTGCGGCCCGGACGGCAAGGACCGCCCGGTGATCCTGACCCTGGCCACCGACGACGGCGCGGCCGGCGGCCCGGTGGGCGGGCTGTCCACCCGCGCGAAGCTGGACCGCTTCGCCGCCGACTTCGCCTTCCCGTTCGCCTTCGAGCCGCTCGACGCCGGGCGGGTCCGCCTCTCGCTGGGCGCCGCGATGGACTTCCTGACCCGCAAGGACTACACCGACAACTGGGAGTCGGAGACCCGGGAGCAGTTCTGCGGCCTGGAGTTCGCCGACTGGAAGTCGCTGCTCACCGACGTCGGCTTCGAGATCGACCCGGTCTCGCGGACCAGCCGCAACGACTGGATCGTCGAGCACCGCCTGGCACCGGTCGCGTCCCTGGCCGCCGCCGACGGCACGCCGATGGACTGGCCGGTGACGCACGTGCTCGCGGTGGCCCGCCGCCCGCTCAACACCTGACGCCGGACACGGTCCAGGCGGCGGCGGTCAGCGCGATCGGCCCGTCGCCCAGCCGCTCGTGCAGCCGGTCCCGGATCGCGGCCCGGGTCTGATCCGGGAGCCGGGCCAGATAGGCCGGCGCCGCGCCCTGGCCGCCGAGGAACGGCGTCCAGTAGTCGGCGAAGTCGGCGAAGCGGGTCGGCACCTCGATCACCCCGGTGATCACGTCGCCCAGCCCGGCGGCGGTCCACAGCCCGCGCAGCGGCTCCGGGCGGCAGATCGGGAAGCGGCGCACCTCGTCGCGCTCGCCGGCCACCGGGTCGACCTCGGCGGCCACGTCCCAGAAGTGCCGCATCATCGCCATCCCGTCGGCGTAGTCCCAGACGTAGGCGGCGACCGTGGCTCCGTCGACGGCCACCCGGGCCATCTCGGCGACCGCGGCGGCCGGGTCCGGCATGAAGTTCAGCGCCAGCCCGCTCACCACCACGTCGAAGCTGGCACTCCGGATCGGCAGGGCGACGCCGTCGCCGTTCACGACGTTCCGCGATGAGCGAAGGAAGCCCAGCGAGCGGTCCACCCCGATCACCGACGCGGCGCCCTCGATGGCCGCGGTCAGCGCGCCGGTGCCGCGGCCGACGTCCAGCCAGCGCAGGCCTGCCGGCTCGTCGAGCCGCCGCACGAACTCGACCGCGACCCGCCGGCTCCACCGGCCGACATACGCCTCATATGCGTCCCCGACCTGCCAGACATCCCCGCCGCTCATGCCACGACCCTAGAGGGACAGACCGAGCCCGTCCGCCGCGTAGCGGCCCTTCGACAGGTCGAGCACGCTGAGCAGGTTGCCGAACGGGTCGGCCAGCACCGCGACCCGCCCGACCGGGATGTCCAGCGGCCCGCGCACCAGGGTGGCGCCGGCCGCGGTCAGCTCGGCCACCGCGTCCGGCACCGAGTCGACCAGGAAGTCCACCTGTGGGCCCGGGTGCTCGGCGGACAGCACGATCTCCGCGTCGGTGTCCGGCAGCCGCAGCCCGGCCGCCTCCTCGGTGCGCCAGATCAGCTCGTGGCCCAGCCGGTCGCGATAGAAGCCGATCCCGGCGTCCAGATCGGTGACCGTCAGGTGCACGCAATCAACCTTGCGCAACATCGGTCCTCCTCGAACGTAGTCCTCCCCAGGGGTTAGGTCGATCATGCCGTCTCCGCCGGAATCCGGCACCGCACTCGGATCGGGCGGCCGTTGTGAGCGCGCACACCGGTGCCGAACACTCGATTCGACTCGACACCGGCGAACGGAAAGACCATGAGCACAACACACCCGCGCACCTTCGTGATCGCGGTCGGGGCCGCGCTCGGCGCGGCGGTCCTGTTGGTTAGTGCGCTGACCGCCGTCGCGTTCCTGTTCACGATCTTCCGGGCGCGGCGGCGGGCGGTGGGCGTACCCCCGGAACCCGCCCCGGATCGCCCGGCGCGGGCGGGCCGCCCCGGCGCGGTCGGCGAGCACGCCGTGCCGCGGGCCGCCCGATCGGGCGGCACCAGCAGCATGGATCCGCCCGGATCGCGGTGCACCACGAGGAAGCCGTCACCCACGCTTTGATATCCCAAGAACGGGTGCCGGCGCCGCCCGCCCCGGATGGACGGGTTCGCCCGGCCGGATCAGCGCCGCCCAGACCAGCGATGGGCTGGCGGTCCGATAATGATCAGAGGACGGTGTCGTCCAGGTCGAGCAGCAGGGTGTCGCCGGCGGCCAGCAGGTCGAGCCACGGCCCGGTGCGGGGCAGCTCGTGGGTGAAGAAGTAGCGCGCGGCGAGCCGCTTGCCGTCGTAGAAGGCGCCTTCCTTGCCGTGCGCCGCGATCGCCTGCTCCAGCCACATCCAGGCGATCACCAGGTGCCCGGCGGCGTCCAGATAGGGCGTCGCGTTCGCCAGCGCCCGGTCCGCGTCGCCGTCCGCCCACAGCGCGCGGGTCACGTCGAGCAGCCGGTCCCGTCCGGCGAGCAGCGCCGCGGCCATCTCCGCCAGGTCGGCCGGCGCCCGGTCCACGGTCGCCTGCATCGCCGCCGCCAGCGCCGCCAGCCCGGCGCCGCCGCGCATGGTCACCTTGCGGCCGAGCAGGTCGAGCGCCTGGATGCCGTCGGTGCCCTCGTGGATCGCGTTCAGGCGGTTGTCCCGGTAGAACTGCTCGACCGGGTATTCGCGGGTGTAGCCGTACCCGCCGTGCACCTGGATGGCGAGTTCGTCGGCCTTGAGGCACCACTGCGACGGCCAGGCCTTGACGATCGGCGTGAGCACGTCCAGCAGCAGGTCGTCCTGCTCGTCGACCAGCTTCGCCGCATAGAGCACCAGCGCCATCGCGCCCTCGACATAGCTCTTCGACGCCAGCAGCATCCGCCGCACGTCGGGGTGCTTGATGATCGGCACCGGCGGTGCCAGAGGGTCCTTCCCGGCGGGTGGTCGCCCTTGGCGACGATCCCGCGCGTACGCGAGCGCGTGCAGATAACCCGTGTAGCCCAGCGCCACCGCGCCCGCCCCGACGGCGATCCGGGCCTCGTTCATCATCAGGAACATGTAGGCGAGCCCGCGGCCCTCCTCGCCGACCAGGTGCCCGGTGGCCCCGTCGAAGGCGAGCACCGCGTTGGTGGTGCCGCGGTAGCCCATCTTGTGGTTGAGCCCGGCCAGGTTGACGCCGTTGCGCTCGCCGACCGCGCCGTCCGGTCCGACGTAGTGCTTGGGCACGATGAACAGCGACAGCCCCTTGACCCCGGCGGGAGCACCGGCGACCCGGGCCAGCACCAGGTGCACGATGGTCTCGGTCAGCTCGTGGTCGCCGCCGGAGATCCACATCTTGCTGCCGGTGATCCGATAGGTGCCGTCCGCCTGCCGCTCGGCCCTGGTGGTCACGTCGCTCAGTGAGGAACCGGCCTGCGGCTCGGACAGGCACATGGTGCCGGTGAACCGCCCCTCGAGCATCGGCCGCACATAGGTGTCGATCTGCTCCGGCGTGCCGTGGGTCAGGATCAGGTGCGCGTTGCCGACGGTCAGTCCCGAATATGCCGAGGTGGCGATGTTCGCCGCCTGGAACCATGCGAAGACGGCGCGGTTGAGCACCACGGGCAGCTGCATGCCGCCGACCGAGGAATCCATCGACGCGGACAGCAGGCCCGCCTCGGCGATCGCCCGCATGGCCTTGCCGACCTCGGGGTTGACGGTCACCGAGGTGCCGTCGAAGGTCGGCTCCTCCAGGTCGTTGCGCCGGTTGTGCGGAGCGTATTCGCGCTCGGCGAGCTGCTCGGCCAGGTCGAGCACGCCGTCGAAGGTCTCCCGCGAGTGCTCGGCGAACCGCGGCCGTGCGGTCAGCGCCTCGACGTCCAGCCACTCGAACAGCAGGAAGTCCAGGTCGCGCCGGGACAGGATCTGGGGCATGGCTCGACTGTCTCACATCTGGAGGAGGCGGCTCTTCTGCACTTTGCCCATCGGATTGCGCGGCAACTCGTCCACCAGCCGCACCACGCGCGGCCGTTTGTGGGCGGCCAGCCGCTCGGCGACGAAGCCGATCAGCTCGGGCCCGGTCACCGTGCCGGCCACCACGAACGCGGTGACCTGCTCGCCCAGATCCGGGTGCGGGGTGCCGATCACGGCCGCCTCCCGAACCTCCGGGTGCGCCAGCAGCGCGTCCTCGACCTCGCCGGCGCCGACCCGGTAGCCACCCGTCTTGATCAGGTCCGTCGAGGCCCGGCCGACGATCCGGTGCCAGCCGTCCGGCTCGATCACCGCCACGTCGCCGGTCGGGAACCAGCCGTCCTCGAGCGCCGGCGGCTCGACCGTGCCGCCGCGCAGGTAGCCGTCCAGCAGGGTGGTCCCGCGGATCTGGAGATGGCCCTCGCCGACGACTCGGGTCTCGACGCCGGCCAGCGGCAGGCCGACGTATCCGGGCCGCCGCTCACCGTCCGCCCGGGCACTCACCGTGATCAAAGTCTCCGTCATCCCGTACCGCTCGACCGGGGCCTGACCGGTGAGCTCGGTGAGCGCCTCGAAGACCGGGACGCGCAGGGGCGCGCTGCCCGAGACGAGCAGCCGGGCGGCGGCGAGTTGCCGGGCGGCGGCGGGCGCGGCGCAGACCCGGGACCAGACGGTGGGCACGCCGAAGTAGAGGGTGCCGGCCGCCGCGGCGTACGCCTCGGGGGTGGGTCTTCCGGTGTGCACCAGGCGCGAGCCGGTGCGCAGGGCGCCGAGCACGCCGAGGACGAGCCCGTGCACGTGATAGAGCGGCAGGCCGTGCACCAGCACGTCGGCGGCGGTCCACTGCCAGGCCTCGGCGAGCGCGTCGAGGTCGGCGGCGATCGCGGCGCGGGAGACCACGACGCCCTTCGGCGGCCCGGTCGTTCCGCTGGTGTAGAGCACGAGCGCGGCCGCCGCCGGGTCCGGCTCGGGCGGCACCGCCGTGGACGTGTCCGCGCGGGTGGCCGGCAGCATCGGCAGGCCGCTGTCCCCCGCTGCGGCCGGGTCGTCCGCGAGGATCAGCGTGGCGCCGCAGTCGCGCAGCAGGTGGTCGCGCTCGACGTGGCCGGCGTCCGGCGGCACCGGCACGACCGGCACGCCGGCGAGCAGGCCGGCGGTGATCGCGACGACGGTCGCCGTGGTCGGCGTGGCGTCCACCGCGACCGCGGGCGCGCCGGCCAGGTCGGCCGCGATCGCCGCCGCCCGGCCGAGCAGTTCGTGCCGGGACAGCACGGCGTCCGGGCCGCGGACCGCCTGTTCCTCGTCCGGCGAGCCAGGGCTGAGAGAGCTGAGCAGTCGCACCCGAGGAAGATAACGTGTGGGCAATCTTCGACGATCCTCGATGTAACAGTCCGTTCAAAGAATGAGTGCCATGCGTGATGAGCTGAGCCGCCGCCGTTTCCTGCAGTCCGTGGGAGTGTCCGGCGGCGCCGGCGCCCTCTTCGCCACGATGGGCGCGCTCGGTCTCGCACCCACGCACGCCGCCGCGCCCGAGTTCCGCGCGCCGCGGCGCTCCGACTTCACCCTGACCGGCCGCGCCGCCCGCAAGGTGGTGATCCTCGGCGGCGGCGTGGCCGGCCTGGCCGCGGCCTACGAACTGGGCAAAGCCGGTTACGACTGCACGATCCTGGAGGCCCGCGGGGTGGCCGGCGGCCGCAACTTCACCGTGCGCGGCGGCACCGAGCAGACCGACCTCGACGGCCACACCCAGCGCGCGGCCTTCTCGACGGGCGTCTACCTGAACGCCGGACCGGCCCGGATCGCACAGTGGATGGTCACCCTGGACTACTGCCGCGAACTGGGCGTGCCGATCGAGCCGTTCGTCAACAGCAACGCCGACGCACTGATCTACAACGAGGCGGCCGGCCGGCCGATCCGCTACCGCACGGCCAAGGCCGACGTGTACGGCTACGTCTCCGAACTGCTCGCCAAGGCCACCGACCAGGGCGCGCTGGACGCCCGCCTGACCGCTTCGGACAAGGAGCGGCTGCTGAGCTTCCTGCGCGGATTCGGGTCGCTCGGAAACGATCTGGGGTACCCCGGCAGCACCAGGCGTGGCTTCGCCGCCTATCCGGGGGCCGGCGATGACGCGGGCACTCCCCTGGACGGCCCGCCGCCGCTGTCCGAGGTGTTCGCCAGCAATGTCGGCCGCTACTTCAGCTTCGAGTTCGGCTACGACCAGGCGATGATGATGTTCCAGCCGGTCGGCGGCATGGACCGGATCCCGGCCGCGCTGACCCGGGCCGTCGGCGCGCACCGGGTGCGGCTCGGCGCCGAGGTGCTCGAGGTGACCGGGAAGTGCGGCGAGGTGGCGGTGCGCTTCCGGCAGCACGGCCGCACCCGCGAGCTCACCGCGGACTTCTGCATCGCCACGCTGCCGCCGCATCTGATGGCCCGCATCCCGCACAACCTGGGCGCGGACGTGACCTCCGCGCTGGGCTCGTTCCCGGCCACCGCGTCCGGGAAGATCGGGCTCGAGTACCGGAGCCGGTGGTGGGAGGACGATCTGCGGATCTACGGCGGCATCACCGAGACCGACCTGGATCTGGCGCACGTCTGGTATCCGTCGCACGACTTCCATGCGCGGCGCGGGCTGATCGTGGGCTACTACAACACCGGGGCGAACGCTCGGGCGTACGGCGCGCTGACCCCGGCCGAGCGCACCGCGCGGGCGGTCGAGCAGGGTGTGAAGATCCACGGCGAGAAGTACCGGTCCGAGCTGGCCGGCGCGTTCTCGATGGCCTGGCACCGGACTCCTCACCTGGAGGGCGCGTGGACGTCGCCGCCGTGGGGCAGCGCGCCCTACCGGTTGCTGCTGCGACCGGCCGGGCGGGTCTATTTCGCCGGCGACTGGCTGAGCCACGAGGTGGCCTGGCAGCACGGCGCCTTCGTCTCGGCCCGGGCCGTCGTCACGGCGCTGCACCAGCGGGTGCTGGCCGGCTGAGGCTCGGTCTCGGCTACACGATGCGTTTGAGGGCGCGGGCGCACAGCCGGGCGTAGGCCTGCTGCGCGAGCGGCGCGATCGGGCCGCCGAGCCGCATCGGGAACCTGGCCGGACGGCTGAACGCGGTGACGGCGAACCAGACCCGGCCCTGCCCGTCGCGTTTCACGGTGAACGACTCCTCGCCCCGAGCCTGGTGACCGGGCAACGTGCCGTACCCGAAGCCGGCCAGGTCGGCGTCCTCGGCGACCCAGACCACCTCGCAGGGCACCACCAGCGGGCCGAGCCCGACGGTGAGCCGGACCCCGGGCGCGGCGCGGTCGGCGTCGGTGCGGATCCGGGCGCCGGTGCCGCGATGCATCCCGAACGTCAGAATGGCCTCGGCCGCCGCGGCGAAGTCGCCGCGGCCCAGTTCGGTGCGGTAGTGCAGGTGCCGATAGCCGACCGGCAGCGGCTCGAAGCGGGTCGCGCCGACCTCGGCGTACGTAAGTTCGTTCACAGCGAAACTCCCGTCCGGTAGCGGCCGACCAGGGCGCAGACCGCGAAGCCCAGGGCGTTGGCCACCCCGTGCGTGGCGGCCATCCAGCTCAGCGACGGATGCGGCAGACCGGTCGCCTCGCCCAGCGCCCAGCTGACCGCCAGCGCCATCGACGCCACCAGCACGACCGCCGAGCAGCCGAGCAGCGCGGCGGTCACCCGGTCCGTGGTGACCCGGGCGTGCCGCCAGGTCAGCCAGGCCACCGTCCACATCCCCGCGGTGAGCACCAGCGCGCCGGCCAGCTCGACGGCCTCGGCGGTGAAGTAGCCGAGGAAGACCAGGCCGGTGCCGGCCGGCACGGTCAGCGCGGCCGCGTCGGCGAGCCGGCTCGGGGTCAGTCGGCTCTGCAGCCCGGCGATGAGGGCGGCGGCGAACCCGGCGAAGTGGAAGTGCGCCACGGTGAGCGCGAGCACCCCGAGCTCGAAGCCGAACAGGTGGTAGCCCGCCCGCTCGGCGACCAGCGCGCTCGCCGCGACGGCCGGGCTGACCAGAGCGGTGCAGAGCGCGATCTCGGCCGCGGTGATCGTTCGCAGCCGCCGGACCGCATAGCCGGCCAGCAGCGCCGCCGCGATCGCATAGAGGACGGCCAGCGTGGTCGCCGCGGCGCCCCGGGGCAGCCACAGGCTGACCGCACCGGCCACCGCGCCGAACGGCCAGCACCGGCGCGCGAACGTGAGCGCCGGGTCGCGGATCAGCCGCAGCCCGGCCGGCACCACGACGAGCATGCCGACGGCGACCAGCAGATCGACCAGCACCCACATGACCGCTCCCCGACTTGAACGTGTTCAAATACTGATCCGACGGTAGCGCATGCGGGCTCGTCAGTCGAATACGCCCCAGGCGGCGTCCCGGGCGGCGGCGAGCTGCCGGGAGTCGAGGCCGTGGAACACCCAGAGGTAGCGGTCGGGCGGGGGGCGTACCGCGGCGGTGCGGACGTCGGCGAACAGGTCGAACACGATCGGGGCGCCCTCGACCAGCGCCACCGCGGTCTCCGCCATCGGGATCACCGCCTCGTCCAGCACGCCGTGCATGCGGTCGCGGATGTCGGCGGCGAAGAGGTGGCCGTCGTCGTCCCGCTTCAGGGTGAGCCCCTCGGGGCTGAGGTGCCGGTCGGCGTTCACCACGTTGTCGACCATCGTGAGGCAGGTGTGCCGGAGCAGCGTCAGCCCCTCGGCGTCGAGCCGGCGCAGCAGGGGCTTGACCGCGGTGGCGACCTTGACCGGCGCAGGCCGGCGGCGCTGGAACAGGCGCGGGGCGCCGATCCGGCTGTTGAGCTCGCGGGCCAGGGTGCCGAGCGCGAGCACCGCCTCATAGCCGGGCACCAGCGGCGGCGGCATCAGGAACAGCGTCAGCTCACGGGCCGCGGCCCGGCCACCCTGCAGCGGCCGGTTGTCCGGCATCGAATGCGGATCCACCTCGGCGGCCGGCGGTTCCGCGACCGGCTGCCAGACCACGCCCAGATACCAGCGTGCGGCGGTCCGGTGCAGCGTGATGCTGCCGCCCGCGCCGTCGCGATAGAGCGTGTATCGGGTCAGCCCGAGACGGCTGGTGAGCACCCGCGGCACCGCCCCGAACGTGCACCCGAACTCGCGCAGCCGCTCCCGGTAACCGGTGAACGGACCGGTCGAGCGCCACACGGCATGCTCCGCCGGCCCGTCCACGGAACGTTCGGCGCGCACCAGCACGGCGTTCTCCGGCACCGGGAATCCTGGTGGGAACCCGGCCGGCAACCCTCGCTCGTCGAGGTCGTCCAGCGGCTCCATGCCGGTGAACCAGGCGGAGTCCTCATCCGGATCTGACACGCGGGCGATGCTCTCACAGGGGACGCCCGCGCGCGGACCCGTGTCCTACCGGTTGTCGCGGGCCTCCGCGTCGGCTTCCTCGGCCGCGGCCTCCTCGGCGGTGACGGGCTGCTCCGGGACGGGACGCTGGGCCGGGACGAAGCCGTTCATCGACTGGTCCGGCGGGCGCTGCTCGAGCTGCCGCGCGGGCTCCTCGACCTCCGCGGCGTGCGCCGGCGCGGGCGCCTCGAGCTCCTGCGAGACCTGCGGCTGGTCCATCCACAGCGCGCGGAGCTGGCCCTGCATGAAGCCGGTGAGCCGGGACCGGTACTCCCGGTCGAACGCCTCCAAGGCCTCGATCTGCTGCTGCAGCGACTCGCGGCGGGAGCCGAGGCTGCCGACCACGTCGTCGTAGCGCAGCTGCGCCGCGGCCTTGAGCTGATCGGCGCCGGACTGGGCCTCGGCGGTGATCGCGGCGGCCTGCTCCTGCGCGGCCGCCAGGATCTTGTCGGCGCTGGCCTGCGCCTCCTCGGTGCGGGCGCGGGCGTCCCGGGCAAGCTGCTCGGAACCCTGGCGGGCCTCGAAGAGCACCTTGTCCGCCTCGCGGCGCACGTTGTGCGCGTGCACCTGGGCGTCGCGGGCGATCTGCTCGGCCGCGGCCTGGGCGTCCGTGCGGATCTTGTCGGCCTGGTGGTGGGCGGTGGCGACATGCTCCTCGGCGGTGCGCTGCGCCATCGTCAGGACCTGCAGCGCCTGATCCGGGAAACGCGGGCTGGGTGCGACCATGGCTTGCTCCGACGTCTCGGTCTCGGCGGGTGTTCCGAGCATCACTTTGACCCGATCCTTCATGCGGTTATCCGTCATCGGAGACCTCCGTGCGTGCCGGCTCATGGGTATGTGACCCGTGTCATCGAGACCTCCGCCTCGTGCGTGCCCCGGCCGGACGGAACGATCACCGGCCGCGACCGCGGAAGGTTACCAAGCACACCGGCTGAGTTGCGAGGGGCCGAACGACCAGGACATTCGTCCGCGAAGAGTCGCACTCAGGCCGGTCCGACCGAGTCACCCAGGAGCACGCAACGGGTCACAGCGGCCCCCATACAGCCCCGGCGAAGCTCATCACAGACAGTCCGCTGCAGATTACGCATAAGTAAATATTTCTCGCACGGAGTTGACCATCACCCATCGACGCTTGATCCTTGTGCGGCGTCTCGGGGAACGCAGCACCTTCCCGCAGACCGGACGGCGTGGCGGCGCCCTCCCCCTACTTTCTCGCACGCCAGCCCTAGACCCGACGCACACCGTGTCCGTTGCCCACGTCCTTTGTGGACAGAAGCTGCACGCGTGGTGCATCTATCAACCGCCGTCTGTTTTCGGACACACCACGCAATTCACCCCTGGTGGTCCTCCTCGGAAGGAAACAATCATGAAGAACCGCCTGTCCGCCGTAGTGGCGGGCACACTGGCCCTCGCCCTGGCCGGTTGTGGCGGCGCCACCTCGGACGCCGGCAACGACAAGCCGGCCGCCGGGAGCAAGGGCACGGTGAAGATCGCGATCAACCCCTGGGTCGGCTACGAGGCCAACGCCGCGGTCCTGGCCCACATCCTGCAGAAGGAACTGGGCTACA
>NZ_JBVJIP010000031.1:0-99181 GCF_055586225.1 Actinoplanes sp. NPDC051388
CCATGATCGACACTTCGGAAAAGTCACTTCCCGGACCCGCCAGACTCCAGCCTAGAACACCACTCCTCGCCGCCTCTTGACACAGAGGGGTGCCAGATCCGGATGTTGGCCCAGCATAATGCGGTCACGCGGAGTAGCAGACTCGGCTCACTCGGCGATAGTCCAGTTAAGTGCGCAGAGCAAGGACAGCGCCCAAGCCCGACCCCGCCGTGTTGCCCATATTGTGCAGAGCAAGGACGGCAAAGCGCCGCAGGCGGTCCCCCGCGAGGGGGAGCCGGACCCCCTCGCAGCGGGAATCGCTCCGGCCGGCGGGCGCCGACGATCGGGGCATGACTGGAACCGAGCAACTCCGCGCCGAGCACCGGAACACCGAGCACCGGAACACCGAGCGCCGGAACACCGAGCGCCGGCGCCGCGATCGAATGTGGCAGGCCGTTGTCTGGTGGGCCGCCGTCTACGGTGGGCTCCGGGTGCTGTGGACGGTGACCGGCGGGCCGGAAGTCCGGAACTTCGGGTCCGATCTGGTCGGCTTCACCGGGTGGTGGGCGGTGGCCCTCTGCGGGGCCGCCGCGGTCGTGGCCGTGGGGCAGCACCGGGCCGCCTCGGCCGGGCAGCACCGGGCCGCCGGCTGGCGGGTGGGGTGGGCGGTGGCCGGGTGGATCGTGGTGGGATGCCTGGTGGCGGCGGCCGCGATTCTGCTGCCGGAGATTGTTGGGTTTCTGCTGTTTGCCGGGCCGCCCTTCGATCCGGTGGGGCTTGGTGGGCGGCTCGGGGCCGTCGGTGGGGCTGTTCTGCTCGGGCTGGCCACCGCGCGGTATCAGCGGCGGACGCGTGGGGACTGTCCGGATTGTTGCCGGACCGGGGCGCCGGCCGCCGGGTGGACCGCTCCCCCGGTTTGGGCCTGGTGGGCGGCCTATGGGGCCGTCGCGGGGTTCGCCATTCGGATCGGGGCGCAGGTCGTCGACGGCTTCGCGGGGTTGATCAGCGGGGCGTCGGTGATCGCGCTCGAGGTCGGGTTCGGGCTGGCCGGAGTGCTGCTGCCGCTGGCGCTGGTGCACTCGTGGGGGCGGCGGTGGCCGGGGTGGGTGCCCGGGCTGGCCGGCCGGGTCGTTCCGCGGCTGGTGTTGTTGATTCCGGCGTTCGGGCTGGGTGCGGGGCTGATCGCGTACTTCGGAATGGGTCTTGCGCAGTTGGCCCTCGGGGCGACCAGCATGTTGCCGACGGCGTTCCTCTGGGTGGCGATGTCGGCCTACTGCCTGCTGGGGGCCGGGCTGCTGGTGGCCGGCGACAGCTATCACGTGCGCAGCCGGCGGGCCTGTGGGCGGTGCGGGCGGTGAGGTCGAGCAGCCGGCAGTGGGTGGGGAGTTAGGCTGTTGCCGTGTCGTTTCCGGGTCCGCTGCTGCTCGTGCTGGACGGGAACAGCCTGTTGCACCGGGCCTACCACGCCGGCATCGGGGACCCGACGCTCGATTCCGATGGGCGGCCGGTCTGGGCGCTGCGCGGGCTGGTGGGGTCGCTCGCCCGGGCCGCCGCCCACCTGCGGCCGGACGCGGTCATCGTCGGCTTCGACTGTCCCGAGTCGTCGGCGCGCCGGGTGGACTGGCCGGGGTACAAGGCGCATCGCCCGGAGAAGCACGCCGACCTGGCCGAGCAGATCGCCGGCGCTCCCGAGCTGATGCGCCGGGCCGGGGTCAAGGCGGTCGTGCCGCCGGCCTGGGAGGCCGACGACGTGCTGGCGAGTGCGGCGGCGAAAGCGCGCGCGAGCGGCTGGCGGTCGGTGCTGATGACCAGTGACCGGGACGCGTTCGCGCTGATCGACGAGACCACCTCGGTGCTGCGGGTGCGCAACGGCGGCTACGACGAGGCCGTGCTGGTGGACGCCGACGGGCTGGTCGGGCTGTGTGGCGTCGAGGCGGCGCAATACCGGGACTTCGCGGCGCTTCGTGGCGACCCATCGGACAACCTGCACGGCGTCCGGGGCTTCGGGGCGGCGACGGCGGCGCGGTTGCTGGCAACGTTCGGCACGGTGGACGCGGCCTGGGCGGCGCTCGACCGCGGTGATCTGCGGGCGGTGTGCGAGGTGGTCGGCGAGCCGGCCGCCGGGCAGCTCGGCGCCGACGGGGTGCGCGAGCGGGTGGAGCGCAACCGGCGCCTGATGCGGATGCGCGCCGACCTCGAGCTGCCCGACCTGGACGACGCCCGGCTGCCGTTGAGCTACCTGACCATGCGCAAGGCGCTGCGCGAACGCGGTATCAACCTGGGCCCGAGCCTGTGGGCGCTGACCGGCAACGTGCCACCGCCGCGCGGCGAGGATCCGACCCCCGAGCTGCAGCCGTGGGTGTTCCGGCGCAGCCTCTCCAGCCGCCGCGACCCGATCCCGGGACAGCTCTCGCTCTTCTGAACGAGCGACTCAGCGAGCGACTCAGCGAGCGACTCAGCGAGCGACTCAGCGAGCGACTCAGCGAGCGACTCAGCGAGCGACTCAGCGAGCGACTCAGCGAGCGACTGGACGAGCGACGCCGAGATCGGGGTTCCGCCAGGGTCATCCCCCGATGCCCGCAGGGGTGGTGCGCCCCTAGCGTCATCGGCACCACGACCCGGGGAGTCGCAAGATGAAGGCGATCGTCCAAGACCGGTACGGCCCACCCGACGTCCTGCGCCTCGAGGAGATCGACCAGCCCAGCCCCGGCCCCGGCGAGGTGCTCGTCCGGGTGCTGGCCGCGGCGGCCAACGCGGCGGACTGGCACGTGATGCGCGGGGACCCGTACTTCGCCCGCGTGATGCTGCCCGACCTCACGTTGCGGAAGGGGCCGCGCAAGCCGGTCCGCGGCCGTGACTTCGCCGGCCGGGTGGCGGCGCTCGGCGCGGGCGTCACCGACATCGCGGTGGGTGACGAGGTCTACGGCGAGGTGAACGACGGCGCGTTCGCGGAATACCTCTGCGTCCCGGCGGAGCTGGTCGGGCCCAAGCCGGTGAACCTGTCCTTCGAGGAGGCCGCCGCGATGCCGCTCTCCGGAGCTTCGGCGCTGGTCGGGCTGCGCGACCTGGGCGAGGTCGGCCCGGGTACGAAGCTGCTGCTCAACGGCTCGTCCGGCGGGGTCGGCACGTTCGCCGTGCAGATCGGCAAGCTGCTCGGCGCCGAGGTGACCGCGGTGTGCAGCACCCGCAACGTCGACCTGGTCACCTCGCTCGGCGCGGACCACGTCGTCGACTACACGCAGCGGGACTTCACCGCCGGGCCGGAGCGCTACGACGTCGTGCTGGACATGGTCGCCAACCGGCGGCTGGCCGACCTGCGCCGCGCGCTGGTGCCGGGCGGCACGCTGGTGATCGGCGGCGGTGGCGTGTCGGAGGGCGGCAGCCTGTTCGGGCCGATGGGCCTGGTGCTGCAGGGCATGGCGATGGCCCGGTTCGTGAGCCACCGGCTGCGGTTCCTCGACGTGCGGCAGGACCGGGAGTATCTGGCGACGCTGCGCGACTGGGCCGAGGCGGGGGCGCTGCGGCCGGTGGTGGACCGCACATATGCGCTGAAGGACGTCCCCGACGCGATCCGCTATCTCGAGGGCGAGCACGCCCGGGCGAAGGTGGTCATCACGCTGTGACCGCGGCGGCCGTGCTGCCGCGGTGCGCGATCCGGCTGGCCGGCCCGTCGTGCACCCGCGCCGGGCCGCCGGCCAGCACCTCGAGCACCGCCCGGCCGAGCGTGACGCCGTGCCCGTGCACGTCGACGCGCAGCGCGGTGAGCGGCGGCACGGCGAGCTCGCACAGCGCCGAGTCGTCGCCGGCGAGCAGGCTGACGTCGTGCGGCACCCGGATGCCCGAGCGCACCAGGTCCTCCTCGGCGGCGACCGCCATCACGTCGTTGTCGAAGACGATCGCGGTCGGCGCCGGGGTGCCCGCCAGCAGTTCGCGCGCGCCCCGCACACCGGCCGCGGCGCTGTAGTCCGCCTCGGTCACCAGTGTCTCGACGCCGAGCCGGTCGGCGGCGGCCCGCATCGCGGCCGTTCGCTCGGCCGTGTGCACCAGCGACGCCGGCCCGCTGACGCGCCCGATCACCCGGTGACCGAGGCCGGCCAGCAGGTCCACCGCGGTGGTCATCGCGGCCGCGTCGTCGGTGACCACGCCGGTGAACGCCGGTGGCCCCAGGAACCGGCCGGCCAGCACGGCGGGCAGTCCGAGCCCGGCCAGGTGGCCGGGGCGCACGTCGTCGTGCGCCAGGTTGACCACGACCACCGCCTCGACCGTGCCGTCCCCGCTCCACCGCCGGTACGTGGCCAGCTCGGCGTCCAGGTCCGGCACCACGAGCAGCAGCACCGTGGCGCCGGCCGGCCCGAGCGCCTCCTCCATGCCGGCGACCAGTTCCATGAAGAACGGCTCGACGCCGACCAGGGGCGCCCGCCCGGCGAGGACCAGCCCGATCAGGCCGCCGGTCATCGGGTGGCCGCGGGGGCGAAGAGGGCGTTCGCCGATCGGAGCACGGCCGGCCCGGTCAGGGCTGCGGGGTCGATCGCGTGCTGTGTGCGTACCCGGAAAGTCTTTGATTCTCCGGGGAGGAGGGTGATCAGCATGTCGTCGACGGTGGCGTCCGGTGCCAGCCGATCGGCGAGCAGCGCGACGTCGCGGGCAAGGGCGGACGCGGTCACCGTGACCGTCCAGCCGTCGCCGTCGGGGGTGGCCGTCGCGGAGAGCGCCGCCGGATCCAGCGTCGTCTCGGCGTGGGAGACGGCCCGCAGCCCGTCCGCGTCCGCCACCAGCACCGCCGGGTCGACCGGAATCGAGGCCACCGACCGGGGCGGCACCGAGAAGGCGGCGGACCCGGACGGCCAGAAGCGGGCCGTCGAATCCCACGGCTCGTCGGTGTCGTTGATCGCGACCAGCGACCGGCCCTGGAAGGCGAGCAGGCGCGGGGCATAGGCGCGGCGCAACGCGAACCAGGCGGGCTTGAGCCGCCCGGCGCCGTCCACGACCGCCCACGAGGTGACCGGCCAGCAGTCGTTGAGCTGCCACAGCACGCTGCCCATGGTGCGCGGCCGGTGCGCGCGCAGGTGCTCGACCGCATGGCTGGTGGCGTGCGCCTGGTTGAGCTGGGTGGCCCAGACCCAGTCCGCGAAGTCGTCCGGGATCGGCAGGTGGTGGGCCAGGCCGGCGTTGAGCTTGTCGTTGCCGTTCGCGGCCTTCTGGTGCAGCAGGAACGCGGGCGAGTCCTGGCGCAGGTCGGCCGGCTCGAGTGCGGACGTCAGCGTGGCCCAGGTGGGCGGCGCCTGCCAGCCGAACTCCGAGCAGAACCGCGGGACGAAGTTGTCGTGCCAGGTGTAGTCGTGGGTGTTCCAGGCCTGCCACTCGTGCCGGGTGCCGAAGCGGTCGTCGTTCGGGTGCACCTCGGCCGGGTCCCGGCCCGGGCTGGACGGGCTGCCCGGGTGGTAGGGCCGGGACGGGTCGAGCTCGGCCAGCAGCGCCGGGAAGTCCTCGTAGTAGTAGCCGGCGCCCCAGGTGCGCTCCCCCAGCTGCGGCTTCCAGTCCCAGTCCTCGTGGCCCCAGATGTTCTCGTTGCCGCCGTTCCAGATCGCGAGGGACGGATGCGAGCAGAGCCGGGTCACATTCTCCCGGGTCTCGGCGAGGATCTCGGAGCGCAGCGGTTCCTCCTCCGGATAGGCCGCGCAGGCCAGCAGGAAGTCCTGCCAGACCAGCACGCCACGCTCGTCGCAGACGTCGTAGAAGTCGTCGGACTCGAAGATGCCGCCGCCCCAGACGCGCAGCAGGTTGGCGTTGGCCGCGACGGCCCGGTCGACCGCCGCCTCGTAGTCCGCCCGGGTGAGCCGGGTGAGCAGGTGATCCTCGGGGATCCAGTTGAGGCCGAGCACGAAGATCTCCCGGCCGTTGACGACGATCGCGAACCGGCTGCCGACGTCGTCCGGGGTCTCGTCGAGCGCGATCGTGCGGAAGCCGACCCGCTTCACCACCGCGTCGTGGCCGACCAGCGTGACCGTGACCGGGACCAGCGGCTGGTCGCCGAAGCCGGCCGGCCACCAGGTCGGTGCGTCCGGTACGTCCATCGAGACCGTGCCGGAGGTGTCCGACGGGCCCAGCGTGAGCTCGCCGACCAGGCCCAGCACGCCGACCTGGACGCGCAGGTCGCCGTCCGGTTGCAGCCCGGAACGCTCCACCGTCACGTGCGCGGTCAGACTGTCCGATGTGGTCAGCACGCGCACCGACGCGAGGCGCGCCACCCGCCACCGCTCCAGGCGCACCGGCTTCCAGATGCCCGCGGTCTGCAGGCCCGGGCCCCAGTCCCAGCCGAAACTGCACGCCATCTTCCGGACCATGTTGTACGGGTGGAAGTTCGTGTGCGGCCGGGCGCCCAGGCGGTCGCGCATCGCCTCGGCATAGTCGAGCGCGGAGTCGAACCGTACCGAAAGATCGAGGTCCTGATCGGTCAGCAGGGACCGCACGTCGAAGCGGTAGCCGCGGTGCATGTTGGCGGTGTGCCCGAGCTCGTGGTCGCCCAGCCGCACCGTGGCGACGGTGTCCAGCCCGTCGAAGACCAGATCGACACGCTCGTCCGACCCGGGCGGCGACGCGCGCAGCGTGGTCCGATAGAGCCACGCCGCCCGGTGCATCCAGGCCAGCGAGGTCTCGTTGACGCCCCGATAGGGATCCGGGATCAGGCCGGCGGTGAGCAGATCGGTGTGCGCGGTGCCCGGCACGACCGCGGGCAGCTCGCGATCGGCGACCTCCGCGGGGATCGGTCCGGCCACCGCCCGGACGGTCCAGCCGTCATGGAGCTCATCTGAGGTCACGAACACATTCTTAAGCGACTGAACGAAGTCCGTCAAACACCTTCTCGGGTACGGTCTCACCAGGCCGACCAGGGGCCGATCAGGGAAGGCGGTGACGCGCGTGGCGGATGGTCCACCTCGGCGACCACGTCGGACGGGCGCCCGTGAGAGCATCCTGGACGCCATCCGCGCCGCCGAGCAACTCAGCCGCGTGGAACTGGCGGGCATGACCGGTCTGACCGAGGCCGCGGTCTCGATGACGGTGCGCCGGCTGCTCGAGGAGGGCCTGGTCGTCGAGACCGGACGCACCCCCACCGGCGGCAAGCCGCGCACCATGTTGCGCCTCGACCCGGCCGCCCGGATCGCCGTCGGCATCCACCTCGACGAGGATGCGACGACCTATGTGCTGACCGGCCAGACCGGCGGCGTGATCTCCCGGATGGCCCGCCCGGCGACCTCCGGCGCCGGCCCCGACCAGGTGTTGGACGGCCTGGCCGCGGACGTGGGCGTGCTGATCGACGGCTCCGGCGTGGACCGCGCCCGCTGCCTCGGCGTCGGCGTCGTGCTGGCCGGCCTGCGACCATCGCAGATGCGCGACCGGCGCGGCGAGCACCTGGACAAGCGGCTGGCCGAGGCGGTCGGCCTGCCGGTGCTGGTGGAGAACGACGCGACGGCCGCGGCGGTCGGCGAATACTGGGTCGCCCGGGTCGGCCCGCGCCGGTCGTTCGCCGCGCTCTACATGGGCAGCGGCATCGGCGGCGGCATCGTGGTGGACGGCGTCGCCCTCCGCGGCAGCCAGGCGAACGCGGGCGAATTCGGTCACATCTGCGTGCAGATCGACGGGCCACCGTGCTGGTGCGGCAGTCGCGGCTGCCTGGAGGCGGTGGCCGGCCCGCAGGTCGTGGTGGCGGCCGCGCTGGCCTCCGACACCGCCGCGGCGGAAGCCGATCTCGATCCGTCCGGGCCGCGGCGCAGTGCCGTGGCGGAGTTCGCGGCGGTGGCTCGAGCGGCGCGGGCTGGTGCTCCGGCCTGCCGGGCGCTGCTGGAGGAGTCCGCGCGCTATGTCGCGGCGGCGGCCGAGTCGGTGGTCAACCTGCTCGACATCGACCTGTTGGTGCTGACCGGACCGGGCTTCGCGGCGGCGTCGTCGGTCTATGGCCCGGCGATCACGGCCCGCATCGCGGCCGCCGACGCGCGCACCTGGCACCGATCGGTTTCGGTCACGGTGTCGCTAGCCGCGGCGACCGCTTCGGCCACCGGAGCCGCCGCGCTCGTCCTGCAGTCCACGCTTCGCGGATAGATTTCTGGCCGGGGGCGGTACAACCCCGTACCGCCCCCGGCGCGGGCGGCCTTACGTTTCGGACATGACCCCGCCGGCGCCGCTGCTCGTGCTCCTGTCGATCGCGTCGGCGCAGCTCGGCGGAGCGCTGGCCCGCACGCTCTTCGACGACGTCGGGGCGGTCGGCGCCGCGCTGCTGCGGCTGGCGATCGCCGCGCTGGTGCTGGCGGTCGTGACCCGGCCCCGACTGTCGGCCTTCTCCGCCGCGGCGTGGCGGGCGGCAGTGCTCCTCGGCGTGGTGATCGCCGGCATGAATCTGACCTACTACCTGGCCTTGCGCACCGTGCCGCTCGGGGTGGTCGTCACGGTGACGTTCCTCGGGCCGCTGCTGCTCTCGATGGTGCAGACGCGCCGGTTGCTCGACTTGATCTGGGCCTTTCTCGCCGCGGGTGGCGTCGCGCTGCTCGGGCTGCACCCGGGCGCGTCGGCGCCGCTCGGCGGGCTGCTCTTCGCGGCGGCGGCCGGGGTGTGCGGAGCCGGATACATCCTGTGCAGCAAGCGACTCGGGGGGCTGGTGCCCGGCACCGGCGGGCTGGCCGTCTCGCTCACGGCGGGGGCGTTGGTGGTGCTTCCGTTCGGGGCTTCCGGCATTTCGCTGGGAGATCCGGGTGTGCTGCTCACCGCGGTGGCGGTGGCGGTGCTGTCGTCGGTGCTTCCCTATGGGCTGGAGATCACCGCGTTGCGGCGGCTGCCGACCCGGGTCTTCGGAATCCTGATCAGCCTGCAGCCGGCGGCCGGGGCGATCGCCGGGTGGGCGGTGCTGGGGCAGCGCCTGGGCGTTCTCGACTTCGCCGCGATGCTCATGGTCATGGCCGCCGGGGTGGGCGTCACCGCTTTTCACACGTCGTCCCAGCCGCCGTCGCGACTCAAATCGCGGACCTCATCGCGGCTCTAATCGCGGCCTTCGACTCGGCGCGGCAGCGCGTCCTCGTAGTCGCAGGCGGCTGTCGCGGGGAGGTCGCGCTGCCAGAGGCTTTTCAGCACGGCGCCGACCATCTGGGCGCGGAGGGCCGGGCCGATGCGCGGCGCGAAGTAGATCTCGGCGGTGTGGCTGAAGGACAGGAAGTTCGTCCTGTCCGCTGTAGTCCCGGCGTAGTCGTTGTCCTCGACCCAGATCTCAAGGCCATCCGCCACGACCTCACCGGCGATGATCGCACCGCCGACGGCCTCGGCGATCCAGCCGCGCAGTTCCGGTAGGCCGGGCGCACCGTCGACGAAGAGCCGGCAGTCCATCGTCTCGAGATCCACGTCGCTCATAAGCTCGCCCTCATCCAAGCCGCTCGTTTCCCGCTTCGTCGACAGACGACCGATTGGGAGGCCAGCCCGCCTTTCTCGACGAGTAGGTCGGATCAATGCTTTCCCCCCCCGGGCGCGACGCCCCGGCCACGCCGAGGTGATCATCGCGGCTCCTCCCCCGCAGGGCGGCTGCGGCCAACACCCGGGTGATCATCGCGGTTCCTCGTCAGGCAGCTCGATTTTGAGCAGGCCGCGCACGCGCACCACATCCCCGACGACCACGTCGGGGACCCCGGCCGTCGCGGTCGGCCACAGGTCGACGCCCAACGGCAGCGTGGACTCCACCCGCAGGTCCTCACCGTCGCGGTGCGTCACCCGGCCCACCATGTCGTAGAGGATGCTGTTGATCTGAATGAGCGCAGGAGGAGTGCGATCCTCCAGAACCTGGACCTCACCGGAACGTTCCACCCAGGCGTCGACCGTGATGGTGGCGCCGGGTTGGAAGAGTCCCCAGCTCTGCTCCGGGGAGGAGAGGGACGCCGCCTGGAAGTAGCACTGCACCGGCACGCCGCCGAGCTCACCGGCGACATCGCCCTCGAATTCGTTCAACTGCGACCACCGAGTCACCTCACGGACCACCAGTTCGAGCGTCATCCCACCACCTCCTCGCGACTCCGAAACGATATTGCCTTCGATGATGACCTGGCCGTAGTGGCCACTCGATGAAGCCCTCGCCGCTTGGTGGTGAGCCGACGCGGTGGGTGCGATGGCAGAGCACCGCCGGACTGCGCCGCGCCGAGAAGCAGGCCGACATGGAGCACGCACTGGCCTTGAAGTCGGTAGGCAACCGCCACTCGCCGAAGCCCTCGAAGCCGCCGCCCGCGAACGCGGCGAAACCCACGGATGGCCCGTGAACGTCACCTCCGCAGTACGCCGCGGGCTGCGGCTCCTGCTCGCGATCCAGGACACGCCAGGCGCCGCCATCAAGGCCAGCGAAACGAGCCTGCTCCGCGCGTTCAACCTGCAGGCCACACCGCTGATCGAGGTGCTGGCCGACGCCGGCATGCTCGACGACGACCGGCCCCCAGCGATCGTTACCTGGTTCGAGCACCAGGTCCAGGCGCTACCCGCACAAATCAGGGCCGAGCTGGAGGTCTGGTTCGGCGTCATGCGCTACGGCAGCACAACCCCGCCCCGCATACGCCCTCGCACCGACCGAACCATCCGCAACCATCTCACGTTCGCGCTGCCCGCCCTCCGCTCGTTGCCGAGCGCTGCGAATCCCTTCGCGAGATCACCCGCGACGACGTGCTGCACGACCCCGTGACTTGCGCAGCATGCGACTCGTCGACGTCCGCGACGGGTCGTTCTACTGGCTCCGGCCGTGACCACACGACTCGGTGCCTGGCTCGACCACAGCTCGAACCGCTGGCCGCGAACCGCGAACCCACACCTCTTCATCAACGTCGTCACGGCCACGCGGACCATCGAGATCAGCTACGTCTGGGTCAACGACACTCCATCTCCAGCGCTCAGCTTGGCCAAGATGTGTTGGCCAAGATATCTTGGCTATATGGCGCTCCAGCATCAGAAGCAGATCACCGACCCGCAGTCCCTGCGCGCGCTCGCCCACCCAATCCGGCTCAAGCTGCTCGAACTGCTCACTGTCGATGGTCCGGCGACCGGCAGGAGGCTGGCCGATCTGACCGGCGAGTCGACGGCATCCGTGAGCTACCACGTCGGCCAGTTGGCGAAGTGGGGCCTGGTCGAGCCGGCCGTCGATTTGGCGCGTGGGCGAGAGCGGCCGTGGCAGGCCACCAGCCGGGGGATCACCTGGACCGCGACCGGGGACGGCTCGCCGGAGTTCGCCGCCGCGTCCCGGGCGTTGCGGGAGCAGTTCGTCGCCCGGCGGCTGGCCGCGCTCGACGAGTACCAGCGCCACGAGGACGAGTTCGACGTCACGTGGCGGGAAGCGGCCTGGTTCGGCGACGACATGGGCCACCTCGATCCCGCGGAACTCACCGAGGCGACCGAGCGGATCAAGGCCGTCGTCGCGGAGTACACCAACCCCGCCAGACCCCGCAAGGAAGGTGCCCGCCAGGTCGCGTTCTTCGCCTACGCCGTCCCGACCTACGACGGTCCGAGCTGATGCTGCGCACGCCGGGCCTACTCGCCCTGTTCACCGCGAAGCTGCTGTCCACATTCGGGTCCTGGCTGACCCTGCTGGCGCTACCGTGGTTCGTGCTGGTCACCACCGGCTCGCCGGTGAAGATGAGCCTCGTCCTGACCACCGAGTTCGCCGGCGTGGTGATCGTTGGGCTGTCCAGCGGCACGATGGTCGCCAGACTCGGGGCGCGGCGAACCATGCTGATCGGCGACGCGGCCAGGGCGCCGCTGATGGCATCCATCCCGCTGCTGCACCTGACCGGCGGACTGAACCTGCCGATCCTGCTTGCGGTGTCGTTCGGGCTCGGCGCGTTCACCACGCCATACGTCTCGTCCCAGCGGTTGATCCTGCCCGAACTGCTGGGTCCCGTGCGAGGCGCCGACGAAAACCTCGTCGGCCGCGCTAACAGTCTTGTCGACGCCGCGACCCGGATCGCCGCGCTCGCCGGACCCGCCCTCGGCGGCGTCCTCATCGCACTCCTCGGCCCCGCGGAGGTCCTCTGGATCGACGCCGGGACGTACTTCGTCTCGTTCCTGATCGTGCTCGCCTTCGTGCGACCGCCCGCGAGCGAACCCGCGACAGGCCCAGAAAAGCACCCCGCGAAAGGCAGCGGCTACCGACAGATTCTGGGCGATCCCACGCTGCGCATGTTCGGCGTCGCGCTGCTACTGGTCACGCTCGCTATTCCCGCCATCTTCCTCTGCCTACCTGTGCTCGTCCTGCACGACCTCGGCGGAGACCCGCGCACACTTGGCCTACTTACCGCAGCCAACGGTGCCGGCCTCGCCCTCGGCAGCCTGGTCGCGGTCACCGCGCTGAACCGGATGGGCACCACCACACTGACCGCGGCCGCGGTGCTTCTCTGCGCGCCGCTGTGGCTGCTGCTCGTGGAGCGACCAGCCATCGTGGCCGTGGGGCTGTTCCTCACCGGACTAGCCACGCCGGTGCTCGCGGCGACAATCATCACGCGCTTCACGCTGCGCACGCCAACCCACCAGAGACCGCACGTCCTGGCCGCAGTAACCAACACCGAGAACCTGTCCGCATTCATCGGGTCCATCGCCGCGGGGCCCGCGCTCCAGTTCGCCGGCTCGCGCCCGGTCTTCGCCACCATCGCGGTCCTCGCCGGCGCAGGCGCCGCGATGTTCGCCGTAGGGCTACGAGTGACCCCGAATGCTTCCTTCGCTCCCCGGGATGACCACCGCGCCGCCTCTATCAAAATCAACTTTTGATCCCTGACCGCACGTTCGTCAGCGATGCCGTTAATTCGGCCGGTGCGGCCGCATGGCGGTCGCTGCTGTCGTCGCGCGAGCGCGTCGCCGCGCTGACCGCCGAGCTGGTTGGCCGCTCTCGCGCGGCCGGGCCAACTTCAGCTTGATGGTCGAGTTCCGGAACCCCGTGCCGATACGCTGCCGCCCGCGACAGTAGCGCGTTCGGTTCCCGTGGTACGGGCGTTCAGAAATCGGGAACCCACGCACTTTCATAGGTAGGCAGAGCGGCAACGAAACAATGCCGTCCCCAGACCAACCGCCCAGGTGTTGCCCATAGGTAGGCAGAGCGGGAACGGAACGGTGCCGTTCTGGATCGTCCGGGCGGGGACGGGAACAAGTGACCTTGGGCCGGACCACATTGGGAAACGCGCAGGTCAACGCCGGTGTTGCGCATATGTGTGCAGAGCAAAGGGGCCGGCAGCCCATTGCCCGGGCCGGCCGGCGCAGGCGCCGGGGGTCAGCCTCTAAGCTCGCGCATTCTGCGTTCCGGGTCGGGGGCCGCAGCGGCCAACGACTTGGTGTAGTCGTGCTTCGGGCGGAGGATCACGTCGTCGGCCGGCCCGCGCTCGACGATCTTGCCCTGGTACATCACCAGGATGTCGTCGGCGAAGTGGCGGGCCGTTGCCAGGTCGTGGGTGATGTAGAGGACGGCCAGGTCTTCCTCTCGTTGCAGGCTGGCCAGCAGGTTGAGGACGCCCAGGCGGATGGAGACGTCCAGCATGGAGACCGGCTCGTCGGCTATCAGGATGCCGGGGGACGGGGCCAGGGCCCGGGCGATCGCCACTCGTTGTCGCTGGCCGCCGGAGAGTTCGTGGGGGCGGCGGCGGGCCACCACGTCGGCCGGGGTCAGGCGGACCCGCTCCAGCAGAGCGCGGACGCGGGTGCGGACCTCCGCGTCGCGCAGGCCGGGGTGGTGCAGGCGGATCGGGCGTTCCAGGTGGTGTTCGATGGTGTGGAAGGGGTTCAGGGAGGCGAACGGATCCTGGAAGACCATCTGGACGGTTCTTCGGTAGCGGGTCAGGCCGGCGCCTCGGCGGGACACCGGCTCTCCGTTCAGCAGGATCGCGCCGGACGACGGGCGTTCCAGTTGGAGCAGCAGTTTGGCGACCGTGGACTTGCCGCTGCCGCTCTGGCCGACCAGCGCCGTGGTGGCGCCGGGTGACAGGGTGAAGCTGACGTCGTCCACGGCGCGCAACCGCTTGCCGCGCAGGCGGTAGTCCTTCACCAGGGCGTCTGCCGTCAGGGTCGTCATGCGGCACCGTCCACCTGGACGGCGTCCAGGGCCAGGAGGCTGTCGTCCAGGCCGCCTCGGACGAACGAGCCGCGGTCGCCGGTCAGGCTCGGGAACGAAGCCAGCAGGCGTTTCGTGTATTCGTGACTCGGTGTTGCATACAGCTGCGCGGAATCGCCCAGCTCGACGATGGAACCCGCTCGCATCACCGCGATCCGGTCGGTGATCTCCAGCAGCAGCGGCAGGTCGTGGGTGATGAAGATGACCGCGAAGCCGAGTTCGTCGCGCAGGCGGCTGATCTCGCGCAGGATGTCCCGCTGCACCACGACGTCGAGGGCGGTGGTCGGCTCGTCCATGATCATGATCTGGGGTTCCAGGGCCATCGCCATCGCGATCATCACGCGCTGGCGCATGCCGCCGGAGAGCTCGTGGGGATAGGAGTGCAGCCGCGCCCGGTCGACGCCGACGCGTTCCAGCAGGTCGCCGCAGCGCCGCCGGCGGTCCGCCCGGGTCATTCCCGGGCGGTGTGTGGTGAACACGTCCTCGAGCTGGTCGCGGATCCGGATCACCGGGTTCAGCGAGTTCATCGCGCCCTGGAAGACCATCGAGATCTGGTCCCAGCGCTGCCGCCGCAGCTCCCCCGCCCCGAGCAGCTGCCAGTCGATGTCGCCGCCGTCCGCCGGGTGGAAGACGGCACGGCCGGCGACGATCCGCGCGGGTGGCTTCAGCAGGCGCGTCAGCGCGTACCCGAGGGTGCTCTTGCCGCAACCGCTCTCGCCGGCCAGGCCGAGCACCTCGCCGCGTCGAAGCGTCAGCGAGACGTCTTTGACCGCGTGGACCACCGGGTTGGCGAGGTAGTCGACGCTGAGGCCCTCGATGGTCAGCACCGGGCCGCTCATGAGGCGTTCCGCAGCTTGGGGTTGATGATCTCGTCGATCGAGAAGTTGATCAGTGAGAGGGCGGCGCCGAAGAGCGCCAACAACAAGCCCGGGGGTACGAACCACCACCACGCGCCGAGCCGTAGCGCCAGGGCGTTCTGCGCGTAGTAGAGCATTGTGCCCCAGGTGAACGAGCCGGTCGCGCCGAGGCCCAGATAGGAGAGGCCGGCCTCGCCGAGGATCGCGAAGATGACCGCGAACACCACCTGCGACGCGAGCAACGGGATGAGGTTGGGCAGGATCTCGACGGCCAGGACGCGCCATCGCTTCTCGCCGGCGACGCGCGCGGCCAGCACGTAGTCGCGGTTGCGCAGGGAGAGCGTGTAGCCGCGCAGGACCAGGGCGGACGCCGCCCAGCCGGTGATCGACAGGACCAGCGCGACCAGCCAGATGCTCTTGTCGCGGACATAGCTGGAGATCACGATGACCAGCGGCAGGCCGGGGATGACCAGCATGACGTTGGTGAACACCGAGAAGATCTCGTCGACCCAGCCGCCGGCATAGGCGCCGACCACCCCGAAGAACGCGGACAGCAGCAGGGTCAGCACCCCGACCACCGCGCCGACCAGCAGCGAGCCCCGAGTGGCGTGGGCCAGCTGGGCGAGCACGTCCTGGCCGGTCTGGGTGGTGCCGAGCCAGTTCTGCGAGGTCGGCCCGCCCAGGCCGACGTCGTTCACCGCGGACGGGTCCTGCACCAGGAACGGGCCGGCCACGCCGAACAGCACGATCACCCCGCCCAGGATCAGGCCGGCCGCGAGCTTGCCGGTCATCGGCGGCAGTCCGAGCCGCCGGCGTGGGGCGATGGTCACCAGATCAGTCATCCGCGCACCCTGGTTCTCGGATCGATCACCGAATAGAGCAGGTCGACCAGCAGGTTCGCGCCCAGCACGGACAGCGTGATGACCAGGAAGATGCCCTGCATCAGCGCGTAGTCGTTGGCGCTCACCGCCTGCAGCAACGCCGAGCCGATGCCCGGATAGGAGAAGACCGCCTCGGTGACGATCGACCCGGCGACGACGAAACCGAGCGAGATGGCGAAGCCGGAGATGGACGGCAGCACCGCGTTGCGCGCGGCGTACGTGCGCATCATCCGCCCGGACCGCAGCCCCTTCGCCTCGGCGGTGACCATGTAGTCCTCGGACAGCGTGGACACCATCATGTTGCGCATGCCCAGCATCCAGCCGCCGATCGAGGACAGGATGATGGTCAGCGCGGGCAGCGTGCCGTAATAGAGCACCGACGTGACGAACGCCAGGTTGGGTCCGGGCATGGTGGTGTAGACGTCGTAGCCGCCGTTCAGCGGGAACACCGACACCACGCTGCCGAGCAGGAAGAGCAGGATCAGGGCGAGCCAGAAGTACGGCACCGACTGGAACATCGTGGTGACCGGGATCAGATGGTCCAGCCAGGAGCCGCGCTTCCAGCCCGCCAGCGTGCCGAGCCCGATGCCCACGGCGAAGGAGATCACCGTGGCCAGCCCGATCAGCCCGATCGTCCAGGGCAGCGTCTGGGCGATGATCGAGCTGACCGAGGCCGGGAAGTAGGACACCGAGACGCCGAGGTCGCCGGTGACCAGGTTGCCGAGGTAGTCGGCGTACTGCGACAGGATCGGCTGGTCGCTGTCCGAGCCGAGCAGCGCCTCGATCGAGCGGCGCGTCTCCGGGGTCACCGGGCCGCGCTGCCCGAGCTTGGCGATCAGCAGATCCACCGGGTCGCCCGGCATCAGCCGCGGGATCACGAAGTTCACGGTGAGCGCGGCCCACAACGCGATCGCGTAGAACCCGAGCTTCCGCAGCAGATATCGCACCGGCGCCTACTGCGCCGGCTTGATGGTGGCCAGCACGATCCCGTTGTCCCAGCTCTTCCAGGAGGCGGGGAACGCGTACTTGTTGTCGTTGGAGGGCCAGCCGGTGGCGCGGCTGGTGTTGAACTCGGTCAGCGTGGAGTTCACGTAGATCGGGATGTACGGCAGGTCCCGGGCGATCTCGGTCTGGATCTTCGCGTACTCCGGCTTCTGGACCGCCTCGTCGTTGGTCTGCGACGCGGTGTTCAGGGCGGCGTCCACGGCCGGGTTCACATAGCGGGCGTAGTTGCCGGAGTTGGCCGCCGACTCGCCCACCTTGGCCGTGGTCTTCGACGAGTAGCGCGGGTTGTAGGTGAAGTACGGGTTGGCAGACGGGCCCAGCCCGATCGAGTCCAGCGACAGCTGATATTTGCCCTGCACCTGGTTGTTGTTCCACTCGTTGTAGGACAGCTGCGACGGCTTCAGCTCGATGCCGACGGCCTTGAGCTGCTGGGCCATCGAGTCGTTCAGCGAGATGTAGTCGCTCCAGCCGCTCACCGTCTGGATCGTCAGGGTCAGCCGCTCGCCGCCCTTGGACCGGATGCCGTCCGCGCCCTTGGCCCAGCCGGCCGCGTCCAGCAGGCTCTCCGCGCGACCCGGGTCGGCGGTGCCCGGCACGTTCAGCAGCGCCGGATCGGTGATCCACTTCTTGTCGCGGTCGGGCAGCAGCATGCTCGGCGAGCCGGGCGCCGCGAAACCGCCGCCGGCCAGCTTGTTGAGCTGATCGCGGTTGATCGCCGCGTAGATGGCCTGGCGGACGGCCACGTCGGTCTGCGGGCCGGTGCACCCGAGCTCGGCGTTCGAGCAGGTGAAGATCGAGGTGGTGAGCACCGGCGTGTTCACGTACGTGAGGCTCTTCTGGTCCTTGAGCAGTTGATCGAGGCCGGGCAGGAAGCTGCTCATCCAGTCGACCTGGCCGGCGGTCAGCGCGGCGCTGGCGGCGTCCGCGGTGGCCAGCGAGATGTAGCGGATGGTCTGGATCTGCGGCTTGCCGGCCTGCCAGTAGGCCGGATTCTTCTCCAGCACATAACTCTGCGCGCTGAACTGCTTGAGCTTGTACGGCCCGGTGCCCACCGGCGAAGGATTCGTCGTCTTCGCCGGATCGGTGATCTTGCTCCAGACGTGCTCGGCGACGATCGCGGTGTTGCCGATGATGCTGGGCTCCGCGGTGAACGAGGTCTGCGGGAAGGTCAGCACCACGGTCTTGTCGTCGGTGGCCTGCACCGACGAGATCTCCAGGCCGGTCGAGTTGATCGCCTTGGTGCGCCGGATCAGGTCGAAGGTGAACGCGACGTCCTTGGCCGAGAACGGCTGCCCGTCGGTCCACTTCACCCCCTCGCGGGTGGTGATGGTGAGCTGCTTGCCGGCCGTGTCCCACTTGTAGGCGGTGGCGAGCATCGGCTGTGGCGGCACGTCGCTGGCCAGGTTGAGGTAGTAGAGCGGCTCGTAGATGACCCCGGCGGTGGGTTGCAGGTAGGCCGGGATGAACGGGTTCCAGTTCTCCGTGATGGTGCCGGTGGCCCCGTTGAAGATGGTGATCGAACTGGTCCCGGCATTCGGGCTGGGCGTGTTGGCGTCGGAGCAGCCGGCGACCAGCAGGACGGTCGCCGCGAGGACGGCGAGGCGGGGACGGGCGCGCATCGACGAACTCCCCTCTATCGATATGTTGCGCCATTATTAAGCTCGTTAAGTTTGGGTTGTCAAGCGCCCGTGCGGCACGATGATCGACATGCCGCTGTGGGATCTGAGCACCGAGGAACTGGTCGCGTACGCCCCGGAGGTCGCCGAACCGCCGGACTTCGACGAGTTCTGGGCCACCACTCTGGCCGAGACCCGGGCGCACGACCTGGGCCTCGTGCTGACCCCGGTGGAGACCGGCCTCGCCCTGGTGGACGTGCTGGACGTGACGTTCGCGGGGTTCGGCGGCCACCCGGTGCGCGGCTGGCTGACCCGCCCGCGCGGCGCCACCGGACCGCTGCCCGGCGTGGTCACCTGCAACGGCTACGGCGGCGGGCGCGGCCTGTCCACCGGGCACCTGGGCTGGGCGTCCGCCGGATATGCCGAGTTGTTCCTGGACACCCGTGGCCAGGGCAGCAAGTGGGGCGACGGCGGCGACACGCCGGACCCGGTCGGCGCCGGCCCGGCGATGCCCGGTTTCATGACCCGTGGCATCACCGACCCGCACGACCACTACTACCGCCGGCTGTTCACCGACGCGGTGCGCGCCGTCGAGGCGCTACGCGCGGTCGAGGGTGTGGACCCGGCCCGGGTGGCGGTCGGCGGCGGCAGCCAGGGCGGCGCGATGGCCCTGGCCGTGGCCGGGCTGCTGCCGGACGTCGCCGCGGTCATGTCGGACGTGCCGTTCCTGTGCCACATCCGGCGCGGCGTCGAGATCACCGGACGGGATCCGTTCGCCGAGGTGTCGGCCTATCTGGCGGTGCACCGCGGCCAGGAGGAGACGGTCTTCCGCACGCTCTCCTACATCGACGCGGTCAACCACGCGAAGCGGGCCGTGGCGCCGGCCCGGTTCTCGGTCGCGCTGATGGACATGACCTGCCCGCCGTCGACGGTCTACGCCGCGTTCAACGCCTACGGCTCCGCGCGCAAGGAGATCGACGTCTACCCGTTCAACGACCACGAGGGCGGCGCCGGGCACCAGTGGGCGCGTCAGATCCCCTGGCTGGCCAGCCTCTTCCGCTCGGCTTCCACGTCGTAGGACGGCGCCGGGTAGCCCGGGTCCACGTCCTTCATTGCGGCGAGCATCAGGTTCGCCACCGCCCAGTTGCGGTACCACTTGCGGTCGGCCGGCACCACGTACCAGGGGTTCTCCGGCGTGCTGCACCGGGTCAGCGCGGCCTGATAGGCGTCCTGGTAGTCGTCCCACAGCTCGCGCTCGTCGATGTCGCCCGGCTTGTACTTCCACTGCTTGGTCGGGTCGGACAGCCGATCCAGCAGGCGCGCGCGCTGCTCCTCCTTGGAGATGTGCAGCATCACCTTGACGATCTTCAGGCCGTCGGCCGCCCGCGCCGCCTCGAACTCGTTGATCTGCTCGTAGCGCGGCTCCCAGACGTCCTGCGGCACCAGGTTGTGCACCCGCACGACCAGCACGTCCTCGTACTGCGACCGGTTGAACACCCCGACGTGCCCGGCGTCCGGCAGCGCCCGCTCGATCCGCCACAGGAAGTCGTGCGACAGCTCCTCGTCGGTCGGCTTGCCGAAGCTGATCGCCTTGATGCCGGTCGGGTTCATCCCGTGCAGCACCTTGCTCACCGTGCCGTCCTTGCCGCCACAATCCATCGCCTGCAGGAGCAACAGGACCCGCTGCCGCGAGTCACCCTCCTTCGCGGCGGCGAAGAGCTTCTCCTGGTGCGCCCCCAGCTCCACGCCGATCGCGCCGACCTGCTCGGCCGCCCACCCCTTCGCATCCTTGCGAACGGCCTTGCTGTCGGGCAGCCCCGGCGTCCCCCGCGGATCCACCTCGGCCAGGCGAAACGAGTCGGGACGGACGGCGAGCAGTTCTGGTAGACCGGTCATCCGCGCACCCTACGTGAAGGCCCTGCCGGACATCGGGCATTCATGCGTGTCCGACGATCCCAGCCTGGGAGGCCAGCACCCGTGACCACACTCGGCGCCGACCGGCGACACGAGCCCGACGCGTCCGTTCTGCACGCCTCGCGGGCCGACCCCGACCGGTTCGCCGTCCTGTTCGACCGCTACTACCCGGACATCCGGAACTACGCGGCGAGCCGGCTCGGCGGCGAACGCGCGGACGACGTCGCCGCCGACACGTTCCTGGCGGCGTTCCGCACCCGCGACAGATACCGCGACGACGTGCCCGGCGGCAATGTCCGCGCCTGGCTGTTCGGCATCGCCACCAACCTGATCCGGCGGCAGCACCGCGACGAGGAACGGCGTTACCGGGCGCTGGCCCGGGCCGGCGCGGCCGCGGACCGGTCGCCGTCCGGCGACGAATCGGCGGCGGTGGCCCGGATCGCGGCCGGCGCCATGCGGCCGGCGCTGGCCCGGGCGCTCGCCGCGCTGCCCGCCCGCGACCGCGACGTGCTGCTGCTGGTGGCGGTCGGCCAGCTCGACTACGCCGAGGTGTCGGCCGCGCTGGGCGTGCCGCCCGGCACGGTCGGCTCGCGGCTCAGCCGGGCGCGCAGGAGCATCCGGGCGGCGCTGGGCGGCGCCGACCCGACCCGCATCGACGAAGGGAAACCCTGATGGAGACCGAGAACCAGATGATCCGTACGCTGCTCGCCGAGCCGGCGCCCAGCGCGCACACCCAGGCGGCCGCGCGGCAGCGGCTGACGAACGAGATCTCCGGCGTGCGGCCGGCCCGCCGCCGCGCCCGCACCTGGCGTCTGTCGCTGGCCGGCAGCGGCCTCGCCGCGGTGGCCGCGGCCGGTGTCGCCCTCGCGCTGGCGGCCGGCAGCAGCGGCACCGCGGGCCTGGGCCAGACCGGCAACGGCGGCGCGACCGGCGTGGCCGCTCCCCCGGCCGGGGCGACCGCGCGGTCGGCCGCGCCGCAGCTGCTGCTGGCCGCCGCGGGGCAGGCCGAGAAGTCGGCCGGCGAGGGCCGCTACTGGCGGGTGCTCACGGTCACTTGGGCCTCGCTCTACCAGCCGGTGACCGTGGGGCGGGAGAAGTTCTACATCGCCACCGGCTGGGCGCGGGAGTCGTGGACGCCACGCGCCGGCGGCGACCCGACCATGCTGGGCACCCAGGAGCTGGGCAGCCGGCCGCGGACCGCTCAGGACCGGGCCGCCTGGCAGCGCGCGGGCTCGCCGGAGACCTTCGACCTCGGCCGTGGCGACACGGTGAGCGGCGACCACGTCATCCGCTCGACGAAGCCCGAGAAGGGCGAGCTCACCGAGTTCGGGGGCGGCTCCGACTGGACCAGCATCTACGGCCCGATGGCGCTCGCCGACCTGCCGACCGAGCCGGCCGCGCTGCGGGCCACGATCGAGAAGCAGATCGACCGGCAGACCGGCGAGACCTCCGACGCCGCCGTCTTCTCGCTGCTGGGCGCGATGCTCACCGAGGCGCCGGCCGGCCCGGAACTGCGGGCCGCCGCGTTCAAGGTCCTGTCCGGCCTGGACGGCGTCACCAACGCCGGCCCGCGGGACGACGCCAACGGGCGCCCGGGCGTGGCGCTGGAGATGAAGCGGACCTCCGAGCAGGAGGCCGGCGAGTTCGTCAGCCGCAACTGGCTGATCCTCGACCCGCGGACCTACGAGCTGCTGGGCGGCGGGATGAAGGGCTCGTTCGTGGACGCGGACGGCAACGCCCGGATCGGCAAGGGCGGCAAGGAGATGGACGTGGCGCTGATCACCGCGGGCTGGACCGACGCGAAGCCGACCCCGCCGAACGTGCGGTGACCGAAGCGGCGTTGCCCGGCCCCCCTCCAGGCGCCGGGCAACGCCGTGTCCCGTTTCCGGCCGCCATTACGGCCGGCTCCGACGCCATTGCAGAATGGGCGCCCGCGAGGCTCGGCGGAAGGCTTTCGGGATGTCAGCGATGTCGCTGACAGCCCGGGCTATTCATCGGGGAACTGTTCCGACAGGAAGGCGCGGACCCCGGCCGCCCGGCCGGCCCGATGCTGGGCCTCATAGATCATCAGAGCATCGCGCAGCGCCGCCCGGGCGGGCTCGCCCTGTCGGGATTCCGCATAGGTGCGCCCGATCCCCTCCAGCACGATCGCCTCGAGATAGGTGTCGCCGGACTCCCGCGCCAGCCGCAGCGCCGCACCGTAGTGCTCCAGCGCGGTGGCCGGGCGCCCGGTGCGATGGGCGATGTAGCCGAGGCTGTGCAGCGATTCGGTGACCCCCTCGGTGTGCCCGTGCGCCCGATGCAGGGCCAGCGCCCGGGTGCATTCCGCCTGCGCCACCACATAGTTGCCGAGCCGCGCCCGGTACCACCCCAGGCTCTCCAGCGCGGTACCCGTCCACACCGGATTGTCCAGGTCACGGGACAGCCGGAACGCGTGCCGGGCGTGCTCCAGCGCGGCCGGCAGGTCGTCGGTCATCTCGGCCAGCCAGGCCAGCAGCTGATGGCTGTGCGCCTGACCGAACACGTCGCCGGCCAGCTCGCTCATCGCCAGCGCGAGCGACAGCTCCCGGCCGGCCTCGGCCAGGTCGCCCTGCTGCCCGAGCGCGTGCCCGAGATAGCGATGCGCCTGCGCCTCGATCGACTCGTCGCCCAGCCGGACCGCCGCGGTCAGCGCGAGGCGCCAGGCCGCCCGGTTCTCGTGCAACCGCCCGCGCCGCCAGTTGAAGATCATCATCGACCAGGCCAGCTCGAACGCGGCCTTGTCCCAGCCCTCGGCCGCGGCCAGCCGTTGCGCACCGAGCAGCCCGGCCTGCTCGGTCTCGAACCAGGCCAGCGCCGCGCCACGATCCCCCGGCGGCGCCGGATCGCTGCCGCTCACCGGCGCGTCGAGAGCCAGCGGTGGCCGGTGCGGATAGAGCAGCCGATCCCCGGCGTACGCCGAATGCAGGTGAAAGTCCACCAGCCGCCGCATCGCCGCCCGCCGCGCGAGCCGCGTCTCGTGCCGCAGCGCCCGGTCCATCGCGTCGAGCCGCACCAGATCGTGCATCCGGAACCGCCCCGGCACCGGCTCGTGCAGCAGGTGGGCGCCGGTCAGCTCACGCAGTGCCCGGCGGGCGGCGGGCGCCTCCAGGCCGGTCAGCGCGGCCGCCGCGGCCAGCCCGATCTCCGGCCCCGGCGCCAGGCCGAGCAGCCGGAACGCCTCCGCCGCCCGGTCCCCGAGCGCGTGATAGGACGCCCCGAACACCGCGCGCAGCGAGGCGGTCTGCTCGCCGGCGTCGAACGCGTCCAGCCGGGTGCGCTCCTCGGCCAGTTCGCCGACCAGATCGGCGAGCGTGAACTGCGGGTCGGCGACCGACCGCGCGGCCACGATGGCCAGCGCCAGCGGCAGGCCGGCGCAGTGCCGCAGCAGGTCGTCGACCGCGTCCGGCTCGGCGGCGACCCGGTCCGCGCCGAGCAGCCCGGCGAGCATCTCGCGGGCGTGCGAGCCGGGCAGCAGGCCGAGAAGCACGACCCGGGCGCCCGCGCGGGTGACCACCCCGCCCAGGCGGTGCCGGCTGGTGATCAGCACCCGGCTGCCGGGAGTGCCGGGCAGCAGCGGCAGCACCTGGGCCGAGTCGCGGGCGTTGTCCAGCACCACCAGCATCCGGCGGCCGGCCATCAGGGTGCGGAAGAGCCCGGCCTGCGCGCCGGTGTCCGGCGGCAACGCGCCGGCCGGCACGCCGAGCGCGTCCAGGAAGCCGGCCAGCACCACGCCGGGCGTCAGCGGCTCGGCCGACGGGTCGAAGCCGCGCAGGTTCACATAGAGCCGGCCGTCCGGGAACCGGTCCGCGGCGTCGTGCGCCCAGCGCTGCGCCAGCCAGGTCTTGCCCATGCCGCCCGGGCCGCCGACCACGCACACCGACGCGTCCGGGCGCAGCGCCGCGCTGATCTCGCCGAGCTCACCGGCGCGGCCCACGAACGAGGCGGGCGGCGCCGGCGCCTGCTGCGGGGCCGGGGCGGTGATCGGCGTCGCGGCCACGGCCGGACGGTCCTCGGTGGCGTCGGTCGTACCCAGGTGGAAGCTCTCCGCGGCGGCCAGTTCGTCGCGGTCCGTGCTCAGCCGATCGACCAGCTCGCGCGCCGTCGGGCGCAGCGCCGGGTCCTTCCGCAGGGCCTGGGCGATCAGGCCGCGCAGCGGCTCGGCCAGGCCGTCCAGCTCCGGCTCGCCCCGGACGATCCGCAGCGCGACCGCGCCGTCGCCGTCCGCCGGGAACGGGATGTGACCGGTGCCCGCATAGGTCAGCACCGCGCCCCAGGCGAACACGTCCGCCGACGCGTCACCCCGGCCGGCGAACCGCTCCGGCGCCAGATAGGCGAACGAGCCGACCACGTCGCCGCGGCCGGTGAGCGGCCGCGGATCGGTCATCGGGCGGGCGATGCCGAAGTCGATGACCTTCGGGCTGCCCCGGGCCAGCAGCACGTTGTCCGGCTTCAGGTCGCGGTGGACCACCCCGGCGGCGTGGATCGCGCGCAACGCCACCGCCAGGCCGACCGCCAGCCCACGAAGGTTCGCCAGGCCGATCGGGCCGTCCGCCGCCACCACCTCACCCAGGCTGGGCCCGTCCACGTATTCGAAGACCAGGTAGGGCGGCTCGTGGTCGGGGTCGGCGTCGAGCACCTCGGCGGTGGCGAACGCCGGCACCTGCCGGACCCGGTCCACCTCGCTGCGGAAACGCTGCCGGAACTGCTCGTCGGAGGCCAGGTCGGGCCGGATCGCCTTGACCGCGACCAGCCGCCCGGCCGGCGACCGCCCGGCATAGACCCGGCCCATGCCGCCGTCGCCGATCACGCCGGTGAGCCGGTACACGCCCAGCTTGTCGGGGTCGTGCGGGTCGAGCGGGCGGCCGGGCCTCACGGTTGCGGCTGCCGGGCCGGGATCGCCTCGGGCACGGCCAGCTCGGCGAAGATCCGATCCGCCGTCTGCCCGTGCGTCTGCGCCTCGGCGAGGTCGGCCACCGCCGCGGCCGCCCGGGACAGGCCGCGATGGGCGCGGGCCTGCTCGTAGCGGTCACCGGCGGCACCGGCCAGCTCCAGCGCGCGCCGGTGCTGATCGCGCGCCTCCCCCGGCCGGCCGAGCAGGGCGGACGCCTCGCCGGCGCCGTTGCGGGCGCTGCTCTCCCGGGCCCGGTTGCCGACCTCCCGGGCGATCCGCACCGCCTCCTCGTATGCCACCAGCGCCGCCTTCCGATCGCCCTGCAGCAGGCGCAGCGCCCCGAGGCCTTCGAGCGCCTCCGCCTGCCCGGTCAGGTATCCGCTCGCGGCGAGAATCTCCAGGGCCCGGCACAGGCACTCCTCGGCCTCGGCGAAGCGGCCCTGCCGGATCAGCACGACGCCGAGGTTGTCCAGCGTGCGCGCCTCGCCCGCGGTGTCGCCGATGGCCACCGTGATGGACAGGGCGTGCCGGTGCCGCTGCTCGGCGTCGGCGTGCCGCCCGCGGCGGGCGAGCACCGCGCCCAGGTTGTCCAGGGCCCGCGCCTGCCCGGCCGCGTCGCCCGCCTCGGTGAACTTCTCCACCGCCTCCTGGCAGGTGCGCTCGGCCTCCGCATAACGGCCCCAGCGCCACTGCAGGGCGCCGAGGTTGGCCAGGGCGCGCGCCTCACCCGGCCGGTCGCTGACCACGCGGAAGCCGTCCAGTGCCTGCCGGTACTCCCGCTCGGCGTTCTCGTAGCGGCCCAGCCGCCAGTGCACGGTGCCGAGATTGACGTGGGCGGTGGCCGCGCCGCCGCGATCGCCGAGGGTGGTGGCGGCCCGCAGCGCGGCGGCGTGCAGGGCGGCCGCCTCGGTGTGATGGGCGCCGTTGAACAGGTAGCGCCACAGCACCGCACCGAGATCCATCGCGTGCTGCCGGGCGGCGCCGCGGGCGGCGGCCTCGGCGGCCCGCACCAGATCGCCACGGGCGTCGTCCAGCCAGGCCACCGCGGCGGCCGGATCGGTGAGCTCGGGGCCGGACGGGTCGCCGGCCGGCCGCGGGCGGCGATGGCTCTCCGCCGGGAAGCTCAGGTCCATCGCCCGGGCGGCGGTGGTCAGGTAGTGGTCGAGCAGGCGGTCGAGCGCCGCCTGCCGGTCGCCGGCCGGGTCCTCCCGCTCGGCCAGCCGGCCCGCGTAGTCACGCAGCAGGTCGTGCATGGCGTGCCGGCCGCCGGCGGTGCGTTCCAGCAGGTGCGAGCGGGCCAGTTCGTCGAGCGGCGCGCGCACGTCGGCGGGCGCGGCGCCGGCCAGGGCCGCCGCCGTCCACTCGTCGACCCGGCCGCTGACGGACAGCCCGAGCAGCCGGAAGAGCCGGGCCGCGGGCGGTGTCAGGGCGCGGTAGGACCAGGTGAACACCGAGCGGATGCCGGGATCCTCGTCCGGCGCGGTCAGCCGGGAACGTTCGGCGCGCAGGTCCTCGACCAGGGCGGCGAGCGGGCGGCCGGGCCGGGCGGTGACGAACTCGGCGGCGATCCGCAGGGCCAGCGGCAACCGGCTGCACAGCTCGGCGAGGGTCTCGGCGGCCGCCGGGTCGGTCTCGGTGCGGGCGCCGATCAGGGTGCCGAGCAGGCGGCCCGCCTCGGCCGGGCCGAGCAGTCCGAGGTCGACCCGGCGGGCGCCGTTCAGCGCGACCAGCCCGCCGAGCGCGTCCCGGCTGGTGACCAGCGCGAGGCAGCCCGCGGCGCCGGGCAGCAACGGCCGCACCTGGGCGGCCGAGCGGGCGTTGTCCAGCACGATCAGCAGGCGCCGCCCGGCGGTCACCGATCGGAAGGCGGCGCTGCGCTCGGCCGGGTCGGCCGGGATGCTCTGCTCGGGCACCCCCAGGGCGCGCAGGAAGCCGGCCAGGACCGCGGCCGGATCGGCGGGCGTCTCGGAACTCCAGCCGCGCAGGTCGGCGAAGAGCTGGCCGTCCGGGAAGGAGGGCGCGGCGCGATGCGCCCAGCGCACCGCGAGCGCGGTCTTGCCCACCCCGCCGGTGCCGGACAGCACGGTGATCCCGGACGCCAGGGCGTCCAGCTCGGCGATGGTCCCGTCCCGGCCGGTGAACGCGTAGACGTCGGGCGGGAGCTGGCGCGGAACGGCGGCAGACGACGGCGCCTCCTCGACGCCGCTGCGGCGGTGGCTGTCGGCGTCGAAAGCGTCCCGCCACAGTGGCTCGAACTCGGCCGGGTCGCCGCCGAGCACGCCGACGATCAGCCGTACCGTCTCCCACCTGGCCGGGCGCGGCGAGCTGAACGCGTCGTGGATGGTGGTGGGGTTGATGCCGCGCGGGCGGCCGGGGCCGCGGGTGCCGCGCTGGATCTCGCGCATGCTCGGCCGGCCCGCGGCCACGTGCAGCGCGTGCAGGCGCTCGTAGAAGACCCGCATCGGCCCCTCGGGCACGAGCGGCATGGCGACCTGACCCACGAGGACCGCCCTGGAAACGCATCGACGATGTCGATTGCCGATAATTCCACGTCCGGATACCGATGTCTTCATGTATCAGGCCGGACGTGACGACGGTCTATTCCACGGCGGGCGAGCGCATCCCCCTCTTCGGAAAGGACCGCGATCATGTCGGACAACCAGAAAAGGGTCGTGAAGGATCTCAAGACCAACAAGTACGAGATCGCGCAGGACCCGACCGCCACCAAGCGATATCTGGAATTCAAGGAGCCCCATGCGGGCTGGAAGCGAGGCGAGGTGGTCGGTTTCGAGAAGTCCCAGGCGGCGCTGATCGACCAGCTCCTGCAGTCACAGAAGGCGCAGGAGTGGCCCGCTCGGCAGCAGTGAGACAAGGGGAGCCGGGCCGTCGAGGCCCGGCTCCCCTTTTGCCGATCAGGACGCCGGATAGTCCACGATGTAGACCGGGACGCCGATCTTCGTGGTGTCGGCCGGCCCGCCCACGCCGTTGACGACGTGGTCGATGATGCCGGCGCTGAGGTTGACGGTCATGATGTGGTGCAGCCGCACACCGGGCCGGTTCGGCACCTCGAAGCCGTTCTCGGTGTGGATCGACGGGTTGTTCTGGTTGAAGACGTAGACCCCGGCGCCGTAGAGCCGGTGCGTGCGCACCCGGTCGCCGACCTTGTAACCCGCGAATCCCTCGGTGTCGCCGTTCATCCAGTCCGCCTGCGTCGGCGGGTCGTACGGCAACTCGTTCTGATAGAGAATCGTGGTGCCGCCGTCGCCGTTCCAGACCGTGTTGTAGCGCTGGAAGTGCTCGACGAACAGCCCGGTGGCGGTCACGTTGTCACCGTTGATCACCGCGCCGGTGCGGCCGATGTTGGTGCGCCACCGCTGGGTGTCACCGTTCACGCCCTCGGTGAAGCCCTCGACACCGTGGTCCGCCCGCCACACCCAGGTGTGGTCGATCAGCACGTTGTCGCTGTTCACCTCGAGCGCGATGTTCGTCCGACCGATGTGCGGGCCACCGACCCGGAAGTACACGTCGGACAGCGTGGTCGGATCGGACGAGCCGCCGTGCTGGTGGCCATGCTTGCCGCCCCGGCCGACCTGCAGCAGCACCTTCGACTCCTGCGGGCCCGCGTCGATGGTCACGCCCGCGACCACCACGCCGGGCACGTTGGCCACGGTGATCGGCGTCGACCCGTGCACCGCGGTCAGCGTCGCGTGGCCCATGCCGAGCACCACCGTGCCGGGCCGGGTCACCTCGATGCTCCGGGCGATGTCATAGACGCCGGGCGTGAGCAGCAGGTTCTTACCGCGCGCGAGCTGCTTGTTGATGTCCCGCACCGAGTCGCCCGGCTTGGCCACGACGAAGTCGCTCAGCGGCACCGTGCGTCCCCGGTCGGGCGTCGAGACGCCGCTGGTGTCGCGCTTGGCGGCCGGCACCCGCACGTTGTAGCGCCCACGGGAGTCTGTGAACAGGTAGGGCTTCTCCCGGCTGACCGGGGTCTTCGCCAGCGTCGTGTACGGCGGGTTCGGGAACCCCTCCTCGGACGGCGCACCCACCACTCCGGAGAACACCTGGTTCCACACGCCGTTGGACCAGCTCTGCACCGTGCTGTTGCGGGTCAGCCACTGCTGCTGCGAACCGCTGACCACGGTGGGCATGTTCGAGTCGGCGATGAAGCCGCCGCTCGCGTACTGCGGGCCCGCGGTGCAGTAGTCCATCAGCGAGAGGTTGCCGCCGGAGACGTCGACCCGGCGCAGCGAGACGGCCTGGGAGACGGCCCAGAAGTTCGCCGAACCGCGGCAGCCGTCCTGGCCCGCGCCGTTCACGTTGATCGACAGGTTGGACAGGGTGCGCCAGAAGTTGACCAGCGCGAGGCAGTTGCCGGCGCCGCCCTCGGTGAGGCAGCGGTTGTAGACCTCGACCTTGCCGTTGATCACCACGTCCGCGGGGGACGCGCCCAGGCCGGAGATCTCGGTGTAGTAGCCGACCTTGATCTGCAGCGGCTGCTCGGCGGTGCCGTACGTGCCCGGCTTGAAGAAGTACGCGTACCGCTCGGTGCCCATCTCGTTGTCGACCTGCCGGGCGTGCGTGGCATCCAGGACCGCCTGGATCTCACTGATCGGCATGCCCGGGTCGAACACGGTGACGTTGGCGCCGAAGCCGGAGCCGCCGGGCCGCGGGTGGTGGGTGGCGGAAGCGGCCGCGCCGGTGGAGAGACCAGCGGTGGCCAGGGCCAGACAGATGGCGAGAATCCGGCCGAGACGCCGGCGAGTGATCATGGGGATGCCTTCCCGTAACTGGTTGGTAATGCACTGGATCACAGGAAGCGATAGACGGTTCCGCATGTCAAGGCACGTTTGGCGAGGCCCGGGCGGCAATCCGGACGGGATGGGGACAACTCGCCGGAGTTCCGGAACCGGGTTGCCCGAACAGTCATTCGAAGGTGCACCATCAGTGCCCCGGAACCGGTACCGGAACCGGTACCGGAACCGGTCCTTGGGCCGCGCCGATTAGTTGCCCTGGTACAAATACCTCGTGAACGATCACTTCAACATCACCCGCGAGGTGAGCCGGGACGCCGTCGTCGTCCGGCTCTCCGGCGAGCTCGACCTCGACGCGCGGGACGAGCTGCGGGCGGCCGTGCTGGCCGCCGCCCGGGAGCCGCAGGCCGCCACGGTGACGCTCGACCTGGCGGCGACCACGTTCCTGGATTCCGAGGCGATGGCCGCGATCATCTCCGGCATCAACGAGGCCCGCGAGCAGGACAAGGAGTTCCGCCTGGTGAACGCGACCAGGATCGTGCGCCGGGTGCTGGAGATCGCCGGCCTGCTGGACCTGACCCGCGACGAGCTCATCCGGGACGACAACGCGGGGTGACCGCCCGGGCTTTCAGCACGCGTTCAGGACGGGTACGGCAGGATGAAGCGTTCCGTACCCGTCCTGGAGGCACCGATGCGCGTACTCGTCGTCGAGGACGAGAAGCGGCTCGCCTGGTCGCTGCGGGTGGGCCTGGAGGCCGAGGGCTTCGCGGCCGAGGTGGCGCACGACGGCACCGACGGGCTGTGGCTGGCCCGCGAGAACGACTACGACGCGATCGTGCTGGACGTGATGCTGCCCGGCCTCAACGGCTACCGGATCTGCGCGACGCTGCGCGCGGAGCGGGACTGGACGCCGATCCTGATGCTGACCGCCAAGGACGGCGAGTGGGACCAGGTCGAGGGGCTGGACACCGGCGCGGACGACTACCTGACCAAGCCGTTCTCCTTCCCGGTGCTGGTGGCGCGGCTGCGCGCGGTGGCCCGGCGCGGCGCACGCGAGCGGCCCACCCAGCTCGAGGCGGGCGACATCCGGCTCGATCCGGCCGCCCGGCGGGTCTGGCGCGGCGAGTCCGAACTCGAGCTGACCGCCCGCGAGTTCTCGCTGCTCGCCTTCCTGGCCCGCAACCGTGGCGACGTCGTCTCCAAGCGGCAGATCCTGGACGCGGTGTGGGACCCCGACTTCGAGGGCGACCCGAACATCGTCGAGGTCTACATCCGCCACCTCCGCAACAAGATCGACCGGCCGTTCGACCGGGCGGCGATCCAGACGATGCGCGGCGCGGGCTACCGCCTGGCGAGCGACGGTGGGTAGGGGGACGACCCCTCGCGGCCCCGCGTCGGTGCGGCTGCGCACGACGGCCGCCGCCGTGCTCGTCGTGGCGGTCGCCCTGCTGGCCGGCGCCGTCACCCTGGTGGCGCTGGTCCGCGGCTCGCTGCGGGACGGGCTGGAGAACACCGCCGAGCAGCGCGCCGCCGCGCTGGCCGCCCAGATCGAGACGACCGGCCTGCCCCCCGCGGAGCCGGCCGACGACGACGATGACGACGACCTGATCTGGCAGGTGACCGACGCGAGCGGCGCGGTGGTCCGATCCAGCCGCCAGCTGCCGGCCGAAGGTCACCTGGTGGTGACCGAGACAACCGAGGACGACCGGTACGAGGTGACGGTCGTGGTCTCGCTGGAGGACGTCGACGACTCCACCTCCGCGCTCATTCCGCCGCTGCTGATCGGCCTGCCGCTGATCCTGTTGCTGGTCGGCGGCGTCACCTGGGCGGTGGTGACCCGGGCGCTCGCCCCGGTCGAGCGGATCCGGCGCGAGGTCGAGGAGATCACCGGCGACCGGCTGGACCGGCGGGTGCCCGAGCCGCCCGCCCGCGACGAGATCCACCGGCTGGCGCTCACCATGAACCGGATGCTGGGCCGGCTGCAGGACGCCCGGGACCGGCAGCAGCAGTTCGTCGCGGATGCCTCGCACGAGCTGCGCTCACCGCTGGCCAGCATCCGCCAGGCCGCCGAGGTGGCGCGGGCGCATCCGGGCGCGCTGCCCGGCGACGAGCTGGCCGGCGCCGTGCTCGAGGAGTCGGCCCGGATGCAGCGGCTGGTCGAGCAGATGCTGCTGCTCACCCGAGCCGACGACGGCACCGCGCCGCGCACCCGGCAGGACGTCGACCTCGACGATCTGGCGCTGGCCGAGGCCAAGCGGGTCGGCCGGTCCGGGCTCACGGTGGACACCTCCGGCGTCAGCGCCGGCCGGGTGCGCGGGGACCGCACGGCGCTCGCCCAGCTGGTGCGCAACCTGGTCGACAACGCCGCCCGGCACGCCGACCACGCGATCGCCGTCGCGGTGCGGGAGACCGGCGGCCACGTCGAGCTGACCGTCCAGGACGACGGCCGCGGCGTCCCCGAGGACCAGCGGGAACGGGTCTTCGAACGGTTCGTGCGGCTGGACGAGGCCCGCGACCGGGACGCCGGTGGCAGCGGGCTGGGCCTGGCGATCGTCAAGGAGATCGCGGCCGCGCACGGCGGGACGGTGGCGATCGCGCCGGCGGCGTCGGGCGGTGCCCGGTTCGTGGTGCGGCTGCCTTCCTGAACCGGCTTTCAGCCGGGTTCAGATCGGTTTCAGGGACCGGATCGCAAGCTGGGGACCAGTTCCAGCCAGTCCCAGGAAAGGTCGTCAATCATGAACACCGCCAAACTCCGCAGCAAGCGGGTCGTCATCGTCACCGTCGCCACCGCCGCCGCGCTGGGCATCGGCGGCGCGGTGTGGGCCACCGCCGCGCAGGCCGACGTGACCGGCGGCGAGCGCGACCGGGCCGCCAACGCGGCCGTCCAAGCGGTCGGCGGCACCGTCACCGACGTCGAGACCAGCGACGACGCCGGCGCGGCATACGACGTCGAGGTGCGCAAGGCCGACGGCACCGAGGTGGACGTGGCCCTCGACAAGGACCTGAAGGTCATCGGCCAGGAGGCCGGCGACAACGACGCCGCCGACAACGCCGACGACGCCGGAGAGCGCGCCCTGACCGCCGCCGAGCGGGCCTCGGCCGAGAAGGCCGCGCTGGACGCCGTCGGCGGCGGCACGGTCACCGGCGCCGAGGTGGGCGACGACGGCGAGGCGGCCTTCGAGGTCGAGGTCCGCGGCGCCGGCAACAAGGAGTGGGAGGTCGACCTGGACGCCGGCTTCAAGGTGCTGAGCAAGACCGAGGACAACTGACGGCGCGACGTCCGTCGGCGGGCGAATTCGGTCACCCGTTCGGGTTTCTCAGCAGTAGGGCAGGCGGTAGGCGTCCAGGTCGAGAACGTCGCCGTGCCAGAGCCAGCCCTCGTCCCGGCGGCCGGTGGCGCCGTCGACGACCTCGCCGTGGACCCAGACGTCGCTGTCGCGGTGCCGGGCGTAGTGGCCGAAGCAGTGCATGGTCAGGTAGGACGCCGTGGCCGCCGAGGTGCGCCGGGTGATCTCCGCCGGGCGCGGGGACGGGTGCACCGGGGCGGCCGGCCGGACCACCCAGCCGGCCGGGACCGACTCCTGGGGCAGCGTCGGCCGGGCCGCCCGCTCGGCGCCGCGGCCGTCGAGCGCCGCGGGCGCCAGGCCACCGGCGATCACCGCGGCCGCCGCCACGGCCACCATTCGCACACGCATCCGTCCGCCACCCCCGTTCTGCCAAACAGAACGAGCCGGGACGACGAAGAGACCCGCAGGTCAGGATGCCGACAGTCAGGAATCGAGCAGGTCGAGGGCGGCCAGCCGAGTCTGGTCGGCGAGGACGTCGATGGACACGACCCGACCGTCGCGCACGGTGAAGGCCATCACCGACAGGACCTTCTCCGCGGTGGCCACCACGACACCGGCGGCGCCGTTGATCAGCATCGGGCGGGCGTACGGGAAAAGGCGGCCGAAGGAGACGGCCCGGCCGGCGACCTCGCGGGCGCCCCGGACCATGACGGTGAGCGGATGGCCCGGTCCCCCGTCGGCGCTCAGCACCACCCGCGGGTCGAGCACCGCCAGCAGGCCCTCGAAGTCGCCGTCGCGGGCCGCGGCGAAGAACGCGTCCACCACCGCGCGCTGCCGGGCCGGGTCGGGATCGGGATCGGTCGGGCGGCCCCGCACCCGGCGGCGGGCCCGGCTGGCGAGCTGGCGGGCGGCCGTGGGAGTGCGGTCGAGCATCGTCGCGATGTCGTCGAACGGCACCCCGAACAGGTCGTGCAGCACGAAGGCGAGGCGCTCGGCCGGGTTGAGTGTCTCGAGCACCACGAGCAGGGCCAGACCCACCGAGTCGGCGAGCACCGCCTCCTGCTCGGGGCCGGGACCGGATTCCGGGGTCACGATCGGGTCGGGCACGCGTACCCCGAACGGCTCTTCTCGGCGGTTGACGCGCGATCGCAGCAGGTTGAGGCTCACCCGGGCGACCACGGTGGTCAGCCAGGCGCCGAGGTTGTCGATGGTCGCCGGATCGGTGCCGCGGACCCGCAGCCAGGTTTCCTGCACCGCGTCGTCGGCCTCGGCGAGCGACCCCAGCATGCGGTAGGCCACGCCTCGCAGCCGGCCCCGATGCTCCTCGAACGACTCCTGCGGAAAGCTCATCGGTCACCATTTTCGCTCGGCGGGTGTCTCCCTGATGAAGACCCACCGAACCCGGCGAACGTGACCGGGAGGAACGGAGCACCCGATGAGCTCACCGATTCTGGTCACCGGCGGCACCGGCACGCTCGGCCGGCACGTCGTCGCCGGGCTGCGCGAGGCCGGCGCCGAGGTCCGCGTGCTGAGCCGCGGCGCGGACGGGCCGGGCGTGCTGCGCGGCGACCTGGACACCGGCGAGGGCGTGGCGCGGGCGGTCGACGGCGTCGCGACCATCGTCCACTGCGCCGGGACCTCCTCCGGAGATCAAGACAAAACCGCCACTCTGGTACGCGCGGCGGCCCGCGCCGGAAAGCCGCATCTGGTCCACATCTCGGTGGTCGGCGCCGACCGGACGCCGGTGGTGAGCCGCACCGACCGGCGGATGTTCGGTTACGTGGCCGACAAACGGGCCGCCGAGCTGGTCGTGATGGACTCCGGGCTGCCGTGGACGATCCTGCGGGCGACCCAGTTCCACGAGCTGATGCGGACCGTGACCGCGGCGATGGCGAAGCTGCCGGTGGTGCCCGACCCGACCGGGATCCGGGTGCAGCCGGTGGCCGGGGCGGAGGTGGCCGCGCGGATGGTGGAGCTGGCGCTGGGCGGGCCGGCCGGGGTGGTGGCGGACTTCGGGGGGCCGCGGGCGTACAGCTTCCCCGAGCTCGTCGGCGCCTATCTGACCGCGACCGGGAAGCGGCGGCGCCCGCGCCTGCCGATCCGGCTGCCGGGCCGGGCGGCGGCCGCGTTCCGCTCCGGCGCCAACCTGGCGGCCGGCCCCGGCACCCGGACCTGGGAGGACTTCCTGTCGGAGCCGGTCACGTCCGATTCGTTCAAGACCGGCGGCGGGGGCCGCCGCTAACGTCGTGATCATGGACAGTTCTTCGGAATCGAGGCACGTCAGCACCCACATCGATCGGCCCGTCCGGGAGGTCTACGACTACGCGGCGGATCCCGTCAACCTGCCGGACTGGGCGCCCGGACTGGGCAGCTCCATCGAGGACGTCGACGGGACGTGGGTGATGGACTCGCCGATGGGACGGATCGAGCTCACCTTCGCGCCGCGCAACGACTTCGGCGTCCTCGACCACTGGGTGCGGCCGCCCGGGGGCGACGCCATGTACAACCCGATGCGGGTGGTCGCCGACGGCGACGGCAGCGAGCTCATCTTCACGGTGCGCCGCCGGCCCGGCATGACCGACGCCGACTTCGACCGTGACGCGGGCGCGGTCCAGGCCGACCTGGACAACCTGAAGCAGAAGGTGGAGAGCGCCTAGATACCATCCTCGGCATGTCGACCGAGGTGAATATCGCCGGCGCGCGAATCGTCGCCCTGACCGCGGCGCTGGCCGCCGTGCTGGCGCTGGCGTTGCCGTGGGCCGCTCAGGAATACATCCGTGAGCTGCCCGACGGCCTCACCCGGGTGGCGGCCGGCGAGGGCACCCGGTGGTCGGGGTGGGCCCTGCACGGCACCGGGCCGGTGAACAGCCACCGGCCGCTGCCGCTGCTGGTCGTCGTGCTGCTCGTGGTCGGCACGGTGGCGTTGTTCGCGCTCTGCTGGCTGGCCTGGGAGGCCGGTGCGGCGAAGTGGCCCATGGTGGCCGGCCTGATCGTCGCCGCGCTGCTGTCCATCGCCGCGTTTCCGCTGCTCAATGCGCTGCACGACGACAGCGTCGACGGCCGCGCGGTGACGGCGGAGTTCGGCTTCGTGGTGTGGCGCGTCGCTGTGCTACTCACGTTTCTCGGCCTGGCCCGCGCGGGCGTCCTGCAGGAGCAGCGCAGCCGCGCCGAGCGGGCCGTCTGAGGGTTGACCGGCACCGACTGAGGCATCATCGGACGATGAACAAACCACAGGTAGTGACGCCCGAGGAGTGGGAGTCGGCGCGTGCCGAACTGCTCGTGGCCGAGAAGGAAGCGACCCGCGCGCTCGACGCGCTCGCCGCGCGGCGCCGGCGGCTGCCGGGCACCACCGCGCGGGGCGTGGACCGCCTCCTCTTCCTGCACAACATCAGCGACCTCAGCGTCTGGGGCCGGCAGGAGGACTGGGAGGACTCGCCGCCCGGCTGGCCGCAGCACCCGACCTACGGCTGAGGGCACCCGCGGAAACCCCGGTCTCGGTAGGGTGTCGCGCTGTGGACATTCAGGTTGTGGAGGGCGAGTTCGTCGAGCGGCCGACCCCCGATTTCTCCGGCATGGATCGGCGCGCGTTCGGCGAGTTCGTCAGCCCGCGCGGCGAGCTCGCGTCCTACGCGTTCGGCTGGACCACCGGCACGGACCAGCACGTCGGCGCGCTGACCGTCGGGATCGGCGCCGGCAATCCGGGCGGCGGCTCGTTCCACGCCGTGGTGTTCGTGCACGAGGGCGGCTACGCGCTGTCGCTCACCGACCGGCCGTTCGAGCGGGTGCCGGAGGGCGGCCCCGACCTGACCGCCGACCAGGCCCGCGCCCACACCGACCTGCCGTTCGTGTTCTGGGTGGCGGACCAGGTGATGGAGCGCGACCGCCGCGCATGGTGGCTGCGGCACTGGCTGCTCGGCACCACCAGCATCCAGACCATCGAGGTCTTCGAGCGTCGCGAGCCGATCCTGCTGGTCACCCACGACGCCGACGACGACATGTGGCAGCTGATCGGCCCGAGCGACGCGGACGGCGACACCGGCAAGATCAGCCACCTGCACCACGCGATCGAGAACGACCCGACGCTGCTCGACGTCCTCGACCTCGAACCCGGCGAGCGCGCGACCCGATCCCACGCCGGCGCCCGCTGGGAGCGCGGCTAGACCGGACCCAGTCTCTTGGTCATCTGCTGGTTGGTTACCCGGTAGCCGGCGGTCTCGTAGAGGTGGACCGCCCGTGTGTTGTGGGCGTGCACATTCAGGCGCAGCGCCGTGCGGCCGTGGGCCCGGGCCGTCTCCTCGGCCGCGGCCAGCAGCGCCCGGCCCAGGCCCTCGCCCCGGCGCGCCTCGCTCACCTGGATGTCGAAGATGAACGCCGTGCCAGGTGCCGACCCCCGGTGCTGCAGGGCGATCCACAACAGCCCGACCGGCTCCTCCCCCAGCATCGCCGTGAGCAGCAGCATGCCGGGAGTGCGCAGCCCGTCCGGCAGGCCGGTGTCGTATTCCCGGCGGGCCCGCTCGACCGCGCCCTCGGCGGCCCAGATGCCCGCTTTCACCTGCTCTGCGGCGTAGGCCTCGGCTGACTGGTCCAGGTAAGTGGCGAATTCGGCATCGGTCATGGGGCGAACGGTCAACTCGGCCATCGGCTGATCGTTCCAGACCACTTATGGCAGAAAACTGCCAGATCGGTCGGCGATTCTTGCGACCCCGGGGGCGGGGCCGGAAGGCGGGGTCGTGGGGCCACAGCACGGGGGGTGGCTCGGCGGCCCCGCCTGGTGTCCGGGCCTCCAGACTGGAGGCCCAGAGCATGCCGCCGCGCCTGTTGATCGACGGACACAACGACCTGCCGCACGCTTTACGCACCCTGGCCGGTGGTCCGGTGTCGGACGACGATCTGGAGAAGTTCGAGCTGGACCGCGGTCTGGCCGGCACCCGGACCGACCTGCCGAGGCTGACGGCGGGCGGGGTGGGCGCCCAGTTCTGGTCGGTGTACGTGCCCGCGGACCTGCCCGAGCCCGCCGCGGTGGTGCAGACCCTGGAACAGATCGACCTGGTCCGCCGCGTCGCCTGGCGGCACATCGACCGCCTCACCCTGACCTCCACGGCCGAGGGGGTGAGCGCCGCGTTCCGGGCCGGCCGCATCGCCGGGCTGATCGGCGCCGAGGGCGGGCACTGCATCGGCCGGTCGCTCGGCGTGCTGCGGATGTTCCGGCAGCTCGGCGTGCGCTACCTGACGCTGACCCACACCTCGAACACGGCCTGGGCGGACAGCGCCACCGACGTGCCGCACAGCGGCGGCCTGAGCGACTTCGGCCGCGACGTGGTGCGCGAGATGAATCGGATCGGCATGCTGGTCGACCTGTCGCACGTCGCGGACACCACGATGACCGACGCGCTCGACGTGACCCGCGCGCCGGTGCTGTTCAGCCACTCGTCGGCGCGGGCGATCTGCGACCACCCGCGCAACGTGCCGGACGAGATCCTGCGCCGGCTGCCCGCGAACGGCGGCGTCTGCATGGTGACCTTCGTGCCCGCGTTCGTGTCCGCCGGCCGCTGGGCGTGGGAGATCGAACGGGAGACCGAGGCGGCCCGGTCCGGTGACACGCCCGAGGCGGTGGCCGCGCGGATCGGCGCGCCGCCGCCGGTGACCGTGGCCCAGGTGGCCGACCACGTCGAGCACGTGCGCGCGGTGGCCGGTGTGGCGCACGTCGGGCTGGGCGGCGACTTCGACGGGTGCGACGACATGCCGGCCGGGCTGGACGACGTGTCCGGCTATCCGCGGTTGTTCGCCGAGCTGGCCGCCCGCCACTGGTCGGAGCCGGATCTGTCCGCGCTGGCCGGCGGCAACGTGCTGCGGGTGCTGCGGTCGGCGGACGACGCGGCGGCGGCCAGCTGATCCTCGTCGTGGGCACAGTCCCACTGTGCGCGCCAGGCGGTGAGTTCGTGCTGCTCGCGTACCCCCAATCGGCGGAACGTGTGCTGCGCCTCGGCCCACGCGGTGTGCGCGGCCTCGTGCTCGCCACTCGCGGCCCGCGCCGCGCCGAGGTCGCGCAGCGTGCGGGCGCGACCGAGGTCCATCCCGATGGACTGCCACACGCCGGCGGCCCGGGAGAGCGTCTCGGCCGCCTCCGTGAACCGCCCCTCGGCCAGGTGCATCTCCCCGATCGCGCGGGTGACCAGCGCGGCGCCCTGCAGGTCACGGTGCGCGGTCATGGTCGCGAGCGCGCCCTCGAGCAGGCCGGCCGCGCGATCCGCCCGCCCTCGGCGGATCCAGACCTTGGCGAGGGCCTGACTGGTGTACGCGACCAGATGCGCGTCCCCGATGGCCACCGCCCGGCCGTGCGCGTCGGCGCAGTGCTCCTCGGCCGTCGCCAGGTCACCGCGCGCCCGGTGCACCAGGCCCATCCCCCGGATCGCGATCAGCTCGCCGCGCCGGTGGCCGATCGCGCGGTAGCGGTCGAGGGCCAGCGCCAGGTGCTCCAGGGCGCCCTCGTCGTCGCCCAGCTCACGGTGCGCGAAGCCGAGGCTGTAGGACGCGTGCGCCACTCCGGCGTGGTCGCCGATCCGCTCGAGCATGTCCCGGGCGCGCACGATCAGCGGCACCGCCTCGCAGTGTTCGCCGAGCTCACGACCGACCGTGCCGAGGCCGTTCAGTGCCACCGCCAGCCCGCGGTCGTCGCCCACCTCCTCGAAGAGCGCGGCCGCCGCGGCGAACCGCTCGCGCGACTCGTCGAGGCGGTCGTGGCTGTAGTGCATCTGGGCGATCCCGCAGATGATCGTGGCCTCGGCGAGGCGGTTGCCGGCCCGCCGGGCGACCGCGGCGGCGGCGGTGTGCGTGCGCTCCCAGCCGTCGAAGTTGTTGACCTTGGCGAAGGAGGCCGGCACCAGCGCTTCGGCGAGCGCGCAGGCCAGTTCGTCCAGGCCGAGCGCGGCGGCCCGCTCGACCGCGGCGACCAGCGCCGGCTCCTCGGCGGCGAACCACCGCGGCAGGTCGATCCGGGCCAGCGCGTCGGTCCACTCCGGCCCGGGTGCGGGCAGGCCCGCCGGGCGGTACATCCGGGGCACCGCGGTGGGCAGCTGCACGGCGAGCCGCTCGGTGACGTGCAGCATCGCGGTCAGGCCCTGCACCAGGGTGGCGTGCAGCTCGTCGGGACGCTCCCGGGCCAGCTCGCCGGCGTAGAGCCGGACCAGGTCGTGCATCCGGTAGCGGGTGGCGTAGCCGGCCGGGGCGGTGACGTCGAGCAGGCGGGCGTCGGTGATCTCCTCGACCAGGTCGGCGGCCTCGTCCAGCCCGGCGCCGAGCAGCGCGGCCACGGTCACCGCGGTCAGGTCGGGCGGGTCCAGGCAGCCGATCGCCCGGAACGCGCGCTGCGCCCGGGGCCGCAGCGCGCGGTAGCCCATCGCCAGCCCGGCGCGCACCTCGAGCCCGTCCAGGGAGAGCTCGTCCAGCCGGCGGCGTTCGTCGCCGAGCCGGTCGGCGAGTCGCTCGACGGTCCAGTGCGGACGGGCCAGCAGCCGGGCGCCGGCCACCCGCACCGCGAGCGGGAGCCGCCCGCACAGGTCGGCGAGCCGGGTGGTCTGCGCCGGGTCGGCCTCCGCCCGCTCGGCGCCGATCACCCGGGTGAGCAGGGCGCGGGCCTCGGCGGCGGTGAGCACACCCAGCTCGATGCGGACCAGCGTGGGCACGGTGGACAGCCGGGACCGGCTGGTCACGATCAGCGCGGACCCGGCCGCGGTGGGCAGGAACGGGTGCACCTGGGCGGCGGCGGCCGCGTCGTCGACGACCACCAGGATCCGCTTGCCGGCCAGCTCGGCCCGGTAGCGCGCGACGCGTTCCCGCAGGTCGGGGTTGCCCTGGGCGTCGGTGTCGGTGACCCCGAGAGCGCGCAGCGCCCGGCTCAGCGCCTCCGGCGGCTCGAGCGGGTCGGCGCCGCCCACGTTGAGGAAGATCTGGCCGTCCGGATAGGCCGCCCGGACCTGATGCGCCACGTGCACGGCGAACGCGGTCTTCCCGGCGCCGCCCGGCCCGGAGACGATCACCATCGGCGGGGATCCGGCGGCGCTCTCCAGCGCCGCCCGGACGGCCGCCAGCTGCGCCTCGTGCCCGGTGTAGTCGGGCAGGTCGGGCGGCAGCAGCGCCGGACCGGGCGGCCCCGCCGCGGCGGGCGCCGGCTCCCGCAGAATCCGGGTGTACGTCTCCCGCAGCATCCGCCCCGGCTCGGCGCCCAACTCCTCGGCGATCCGGGCCCGGGTGCGGGCGTAGAGATCGAGCGCCTCGGGGCTGCGACCGGCCGCGTGCAGGGCCCGGATCAGCGCCCCGATCAGCGGCTCGGCCAGGGGGTTCCCGGCGAGCGCGGCGGTCAGCCGGTCGATCACCATGGCGTGCCGCCCCAATGCCAGCGACGCCTCGGCCCAGCCGGCCAGCGCGGCCAGCCGATGCCGCGCGAGACCGTCGCGGGCCCGCTGCGCCCACTCGCCGGGCAGCCCGCCGAGCGCCTCGCCGCGCCACAGGCCGAGCGCCTCGTCCAGCTTGGCCGCCCGGTCCAGGTCACCGGACGCCGAGCGGGCGCCCTCGACCAGCGCGCGGAACCGGTAGAGATCGACCGTCTCGACCGGCGCGCGCATCGTGTAGCCACCGGACCAGTGGTCGACGGTCACCGCCTCGCCGAACGCGGTCTTGAGCGTGCGGCGCAGGCGGGCGACATAGCCATAGAGCGTGCCGCGGGCGTCGGCCGGCGGGTCCTCGTCCCACAGCCGGTCGATCAGCGTCTCGAAGGTGGCCGGGTGTCCCCCGTCGAACAGCAGCGCGGCCAGCAGGTGGCGCTGCTTGCGCGCGCCGAGGGGCACGGTCTGGTCACCGGCCAGTGCCTCGACCGGCCCGAGCAGGCGGAACCGCAACGCGCCCCCAGAGACTTGATTGCTCCAAGACAACAGCCTACGGCGTCCGGCACCGTCTCACGTGGTGGGCGTCGTGAGGTTGACCGACTCGGTGGCCGGGCGCAGTCCGTATCGCTGCCGGTCGTCCGCGGTGAGGCGATGGCGAGCCTCGACGTCCCCCTCGCACGGCCTGTCGTCGATGGGGATCGCCCAGCTCAGCAGGGTCGCGAACGTTCTCCGGACGTCGTCGAGTCCCAGACACGCAACTGCTCGCCACCGGCGGCAGCGAGCAGCAGACCGTCCGGCGACCATTCCAGCAGGGAGATCCGTCCCTCCGCGGCCTTCCAACGGTCGGTGAGATCACCGGTCCGGCTGTCCCAGATCAGCACGGTGCCGTCCGCTGCGCTTCCGGCCAGCCGCCGCCCGTCGGGGCAGAACGCGATCCGGTCGGCGCCGGACTCACCCGCCATGACGCTCGCCTTCCTCCCCGCCCCGGCGTCCCAGACCTCGACCACGTCCGGTTCCGGCTGCGAGAAGTCGAAACGCGACACGGCGATCCGGATGCCGTCCGGCGCCCAGTCGAACGCCGCCCGCCCGTTCCCATCACCGAAGTGGTCGATGACCTGCCCATCGGTGCCGCAGAGCGCCAGTCCGCTCCTCGTGGAGGTCGCGAGCACACGACCGGACGGTGACCACCGAAATCGGGACGCCTGGGAATCTGGAGAGAGTTCGTGAACCATGCCGTCATTGCCGATGATGCGGACCGGACGCTGGGACGTGGACACCGCGGCGCTGGACCGGTCCGGAGACCACGAGATCTGCTTGACCCGTCCGCCGGGGTACTCGTCGAGGAGGGGGTCGCCCGGCGTCCACACCGCGAGGTCGCCGGTCCGGCCACTCAAGGCGATCCGGCGGCCGTCGGGGCTCCACGCGAGGTGATCCGGATCGCCGTCGCACCCCCGCCACACGTGGTCGAGATCGTCGACCTTCCGAAGTTCGACGCGGCGTTCGCCGTCCTCGTCCTGAACGTAGGCGATGGTTGCGCCGTCGGGGGCCCAGGCGATCGCCGGTTCCACCCCGTCCACCCGCCACGTCGCGACCTTCCGGCCGCCGAGGTCGTAGACGGCGACAAGGTGGTCATCCAGGAGTCTCTCCGGCCGGGTCCGGACGAGCACCGCGACGAGATCTCCGAGAGGCGAGAACGCGAGGCTGGTGACCTCTCCACGCACCTGCACGGTCACGATGGGCGTCGTCCAGGCGCTGGTCCGGAAGACGCGGATCTCGCCGGAACCCGCAAGGCCGAGCAGGTCAGCGGAGGAGCAGAAGGCCACGGCATCGACCTGCGCGCCGTCGAACCGGTGATGGTGCACCACCGATGATGCTTGCACCCCGTAGACGTCGACCGCATCCCAGTCGGTCTGTGCGGCGAACATCGTGGCCGGCCCCCACGCCGCCCGGCCGGCGCCGGGGAGAAGGGAACCGATACCGGCGAGATGGTGACCGTCCGCAAGCCTCCACAGCTCGAGGGAATGCTGCTCGCTCAGCCCGAGCGCATACCGGCCGCAGGCGCTGAGTCTGCCACCGCGACGCATCGCCGGCTCGCTCAGGCGTTGTTCTGCATGCCGATGCCCGGCGGACCAGGTGCAAACCTTGCCGCGTTCATCGAGGGTGCGGAGCCGACCGTCCGGCAGCCAGACCATCGAGCTGATCGGCGCCACGTGGCCGACCGGAAGATGCGCGACCGCGCAATCGGCGCGCAGGGCCCACAATGTCAGCACGGCGGCCTCAGTCGGGGCGAATTCGGCGACCGCGGCCGACGCCACCGCGATCGCCAGTTCCCGATCCTGCGGCTCGAGTTGCTGCGCCCACGCGGCCGCCTGATCCGCGCCGCGCTCGCGGTCCCGCTCCGACGCGGCACGAGACGCGGCGATGAACTCGAGCACCGACGGCGCCGGCACCACGTCGCCGACCAGTGCGGCTGCTTGCTCCAAGGCCGTTCCCCTGAGCAGATCGTCCGGCTGGCCGCTGTCGCGCCACGACACGGCACGTTGCTCGAGCAGGGTGATCCGCCGCAGTTGATCCTGGTGCGCCTCGATGATCGCCACCAGGGCGGGCCATTCCCGGAACACCGCTTCGTGGGCGAACTCGACGGCATCCCCTCGCTCGACATCGACCATCAGCCGGGCGTCGCGGAAGGAGGTCACGACCAGGCGTGCACCCTCATCGAGTCCCTGCCGCGGAATCGAGCGGCGGACCGTCCGATCGCCCTCCAGGCCGACTCCGCGCAGGAGGGCCTGGTCGACCGTCTGCTGTGGGATCTCCTTGATCAAGCTCTGGTAGACGGAGTCGGCATGCCGGGCGATCGCACCGCCCACCCGCCCGGCTTGCTGGTATTGCGCGGCCGTGATGGCGCTGTGGAGGGCTTCGTCGTGGAGTTGACGCAGGAGGTGCGCCAGCAGCGGGAGGGCATCGGCTTGATGTGCGGTGGATTCGATGACCATCGTGTTCACCAGGCCCTCGTCGAACGTGATGCCGGCCGCTGTCGCCGGTTGTTCGATGGCCTCCCGCACCTGTTCCGGTCCCAGCGAGGCGATGGGCATCGGGTCCGCGGCCGGAAGCGCCGGCTCGCCGGCGGCGGCCGCATAGAATTCCGGCCTCAGTGCGACAAGCAGATGGACGTGCGGGTGAGCGGCGAGAACAGCCGCCATCAACTCCAGGAACATGGTTCGTTCCGGCTTTCCGCAGAGCGTGTACAGATCCTCCCACTGGTCGATCACGAGCAGGACGGGGCCGGTCTCGGGATGCAGCAGGGCCAGTAAGTAGTCGGGGCGGCCGCCGCGGCGTGCGTCGTCCCGAAGCGAGCGGGCGGTGTGGGATCGATCGCCTCCGACATGGCAGGCGACGGCCAGCGCGCCGAACGGATCACCACCCATCCGGATGGGCCCGCGCACCTGCCAGCGTTTCGGCAGTCGCGGCAGGACACCCGCGCTGATCAGGGACGACTTCCCGCTGCCGGACGGCCCGACCAGCATGACCAGCCGTTGCATGGAGGTGGGACCTGACCGATCCAGCCGGGTGACGATCTCGCGGGACTCGCGCTCGCGACCGCAGAACACCGTGGCGTGGTCGGCGTCGAAAGGCGCCAGGCCGGGGTAGGGGCTGGCCGTGCTCGTCCAACTCGGCTTGCTGCGCCGGCGTCGCCGGCGGTCCCAGCAGATCCAGACGATCAGACAGGCCGGCACCCAGATCCACGGATATTGAGCGATCGGTTTGAGCGGTCCCCGCCAGTCGCCCGTCTCCGCGGTCAGGATATTGATCGCCAACCCGAAGAACACGCTCGCCAGGAAGGGAACAAGATCGCCCTGGTACTCGACGCGTCGGCGAGGCATGGCACCGACGCTAGGGCGGACCAGACCCGGCGCCGCCGACGAGTGGCAGCACCGGGCCCTCGTTCCACCTATCGGGTGACCGCGGCCTCCCCGGCCTGGGCGTCGCGGGCCACGCGGACCAGCTCGACCAGGCCGGCCGCGTATTCCTGGGACTCGCCGTGTGCCTCGTCGAACGGCGGCTGGAAGCCGACGCCCTCCCAGCGCTGCGCGGCCTCGTTCCACCTGTCGTTGCCGACCTCGAAGTTCCAGGCGGTGATGCCCAGGTCGTAGTAGAGGTGGTCGGCCGAGTTGCCGGCCGCGGAGTAGAGCACGTCGGCGACCGGGCCGGTGTAGGACGGCCAGGTCACCGTGCCGCGCTCGGTCGCGATCGCGCCGACGATGCGCCGGGCGCTGTCCAGGAAGTACTTCGACTCGTCGATCGACGGCCGCGGCAGCGTCACCCGGCCGGCCGCCTTGTACGCCCCCGGCGACCACATGAAGTAGCCGCCGTAGCTGTGCACGTTCAGCGAGTACTTGATGTTCGGGTGTGCGGTGGCCAGCGCGACCACGTTGCTGCTCTCCTGCTCGGACAGCTCGGCGGTGCCGGAGTAGGTGCCGGACAGGCAGTTCGAGCTGCCGCCCACGTAGCCGTCGAAGTGCGAGCCGACGGCGTAGTTGCGGTTCACGTCGACGCCCCACGAGTTGCGGTTGCGCGGGTCGCGGGCGGCGCCGGTGCAGTGGTTGGCCAGGTTCTTGCGCTGGAAGTTGAAGTCGTTGAACGAGTAGTTGGCGCCGTCCGGGTTCACCGTCGGGATGATGAACACCTCGACCGAGTCGAGCAGCTCGCGGGTGGCTGGATCGGTGGCGTAGTTGGCCAGCAGCCGCTCGGCGAATTCGAGCGTCACCAGCGGGGTCGCCCACTCGCGCGCGTGCTCCTGCGAATAGGACAGCACGCCGATCTTGGAGCCGTCCCGGACCGCGCCGATCCGCAGCGCCTGCACGGTCCACGGGCGCTTCGGGACCTCCGTACCCAACAGCCCGTCATCGAGCCGCACCGGGCCCGCCACCGGCATCGGCAGGCCGGCCGAGCCGTCCTCGGCGAAGGCCCGGAAGCGGTCCGGGAAGCGGGCGTTGATCGCCGCGGCGACCTCGTCGGTCGAGCTGATCGTCTTGCCGGCGGCATCGGTCGCCAAGGAAACGGTCAACACCCGATCCCGGTACGCCACGGTGAGCGGCCGATTCGGGGCGCCGGGGTCGACGGTGCGCGCCTGGACGCCGTTCATGCCCTGCGAACCGAACTTCACCGACTCCACGACCACGGCGGCGACCGCCGGATCACCGAGGTAGGCGACCGCCGTCCGCCGATAGCCCTGCGTCTGGTTCGGCAGGTCCAGCACGTCCACCAGCTGCGAATACTGCCGCTTGAGCCGCTTGATCCGGGCCGAGATGTCGGTCGGCGTCAGATAGGCGTCGATGAAGTCCTTCTGGTAGCCCACCGGAGTGGCCGGCGGCGTGGCGCCGGGCCAGGCGCCCGGGGTGATCGGCCGGGACCGGCCGCCCAGGCTGGACGTCGCGACCACGGACACCGGCTGCGCGGGCAGCGGCTGCGGCAGCGCCCAGTGGTACTGGTATTCACCCGAGTCCACGAACCGGACCAGCGGATAGGTGCCGGTGGCGCCGTCCGCGGTGCGCCAGGTGACGGTGATCTCCACGTTCGGGTCGTCCGAGGCGGAGGTCGCCACCTGCGTCTGCAGGAAGGTCTTCCCGTTCGTGGTCCACCAGTAGGCCTGCAGGAACTGCAGGGTGTCCGCGGCGGTCGCGGCCTTCTTCTGAGCAGAGGCCCGGGTCGCCGTGGGAATCACCTGCACGGCGGTGGCGCCGCGCGCGGTGAGAGCGTCGAGCTCGGCGGCGGTCACCACCAGGTCGGCCTGCACCGCGCCGGCCGTGGTGCGCGGCCGGGCGGCGATGTCCGCGCCCTCGGCCAGCAACTGCTCGAACATGGCCTCGCTGGGCAGCGAGAAGCGGACCAGAGCGGTCTGCCCCGGGGGGATCAAGGGTGCTGCTGCGGCGGCGGACGCCGAGGTGGGAGCCGGAAGGACGATCAGGACGGCAACGGCGGCGGCGGCGAGTAAGCGCCTGGACAACATGGGACCTCCTGCGGCGGTGAAGGACGTGGACCCAGATCAGTCCATCCATTCATCGCTGTCAACAGGTTGTCGATCACGTTTGTCCGAACAGGAGCCTCAGTTTGGTGCGCTGGTCGAGGTTGCCGAGCTCGGCCGGGTCGATCGCGGCCCGGATCTTGGTCTTGGTGCTGCTGTCCGCGCCCTTGTAGATCAGCATGATCGCGTCCAGGTCGCCGTCGGACACCCAGCCCTCGAAGGCGAGCTTGCACATCCGCACCTTCTCGTCGGCCGGCAGCGCCTCGATCACCTCTTTGCGCTGGGTGTTGATGAACTCGCGGACGTCGTCGTCGTCGCTGATGCTCTTCGAGCCGTTCTTGAAGTCGGTCTCGATGATCGTCTTCGGGTCGTCCGGGTCGACCACGAACGGGAACGAACGGTCGAAGCCCTTGAACTCGGGGATGTCCAGGATCTCCGGCGCGGCCTGCTGGTTCTGGTGCGCGGGCACCATGTCGCCGGCGCCGTCGGCCACCAGGTCGCCGTAGAAGTGCAGCACCGCGTCCTGGCTCGGGCCGCTGAGCGCGGCGAAGTCCACCGGGTCGCAGCGGGCGATCATGCTCTCGATCATGTTGTAGAGGTCGCCGGACTGCGGCAGGCCGGCCAGCCTGCTGCCGGTGAACGCGCCGATCGCGTTCGACGTGGTGTCCTCCGGTCCGAACCGCGACTCGGACTCCGACTTCAGCTCGTGCTCGCGGCCCTTGTTGGTGGCCGGGTGGTTGCCGTCGGTGCCGCCGGGCAGCGAGGCGGCCATGAAGTTGGCGATGTACATCAGCTGGATGAAGTGCCGCATGTCGAGCAGCCCGGCCCGCCGGGTCAGCACGTAACGGGGCTTGAGCATGAAGGGCTGGGCGCCGACCGAGTCGATCCCGGCCGCCGCGGACGCCGGCTGCCCGCCGCACAGCTTGACGAACTTCTCCATGTCGACCTGGGTGCCATAGCTGACCGCGGCCGCGATGATCGACTTGAGCGTGCTGAGCAGGTCGTTGTACTTGCCGGCGATCTGGGTGGTCTCGTTGCCCTGGTGCTTGGGGTCGACGCCGTGCGGCAGGTGGAAGCTCTTCATGCCGCCGCCGCCCTGCACCACGTGGGTCAGCTCGTGGGCCAGCAGGTGCTCGCCGCTCTCGGTGCCCGGCGCATAACGCCCCGCCCCGAACACGATGTCCGACCCGACCGTGTACGCCGCCGCGCTGACCTGCTCGGCGGACTGCGCCGCGGTCGACCCGGTGTGCACCCGCACGCCGGAGAAGTCCGCGCCGAACCGCTGACCCATGGTGGCCATCGTGCGGTTGTCCAGCGGCTGCCCGGAGGTGGCGAGCGCCTCCATCACGCCGCCCGGCAGCACCCCGCCACCGGACCCGCCGGCCGCCCGGCTGATCGGCCCGCCGTGCTGGGCGACGTGCTCGGCCTCGCGCTCGACCGCGTCGCCCGGCTGGGTCATCGCCACCTCGGGCAGCGCCGGCCCGCTCACCGCGCGCATCAGCATCTGGTTGGACAGCGGCACGATCGGCGCGGCGACCGGCGCCTCCTCGGCCTCCGCCGCCGCGATCGACCGGCCGTCCACGCGTTTCCGCTTGCTCACCAGCCCATCATGCGGGGAGGCGTCCACCCGGGGAAGACCCGGGTCGCCGGTGCGACCCTGGCCGGATCAGGGGCTTCCGGGCGGCGGGAACTCAGCGCGGGGTGACGGCGGGCAGGAGGCCGCCGTAAGCGGTGGTCATCGCCGTCGTCAGCGCGGATCGCATGGATTCCACCGTGGCGGCGCCGAGCTGCTCCGCCCACTCGGCCTCCAACTCGTCGTAGATCCGCTCGACCTCGGTGAGCAGGTCGTGGCCGGCCGCGGAGAGCCGCACCGACTTCACCCGCGCGTCCACCCGGTCGGGTGCCCGCTCGATCAGGCCACGCCGCTCGAGCGTGTCCAGCAGCTTGGAGGCGGCCTGCTTGGAGGTGCGCATGAGCAGCGCGATCTCGGTGCCGGTGGCCGGGCCGTCGCGGGTGGCGAGCAGCACGTAGCCCGCCGCGCGGGGCACGTCCGGCCAGCCGCGCTCGGCGAGGCGCTCGTGCAGGCGCTCGACCAGGTAGTTGGTCGCCATCGCGAACAGCCGGGCCAGTGGGACAGGACGCACTCAAGCCGCCCACGGCGGGGTGAAGAGCCCGTCCGCGGTGCGCACCTGGCCGCCGACGGGCAGCACGCAGACCAGCCGCAGCGGCCCGTCGCCGGCGCTGCGCACGGCGAAGTCGGTGTCCGGCGGCACCACGATGGCGTCGCCCTCGGCCGCCGTCAGCGTCTCGCCGCCGAGCGCGACCTCGGCCGTGCCGGCCAGCACCAGGAAGACCTCCTCGGTGGTCAGCCGGTGCGGCGCGGGCAGCGGTCCGGGCTCGATGGTGACGGTCCAGACGCTGGACTTCTCGGTGCCGCGGCTGGGACCAGCCAGCGGGGTGAAACTGGTGCCCGGAAACGGATTCATCGCGGGCGCGGGATGCAACACGGGCATGTCAGGACCTCCGGTAGTCAACCTCGTTGACTGAATCCAATCACAAGTCAACGTGGTTGACCACCCCCGCGCGTCTCCGCGTCAGGAGCCGAGCAGGGCCCGCTTGTCGGGCTTGCCGCTGGGCGCGATCGGCACCTGGTCGATCAGGGCGATCGTGCTCGGCGCCGCCGCCGCGCCCAGGCGGCCTTCGACCAGTGCGCGGAGCTCGGCGGCGGCGGGCACCCGGCCGGGCGCCGGCACCACGAACGCGTGCACCGCCTCGCCGGTGTCGTCGTCCGGAGCGCCGACCACATAGGCCTCGGCCACGTCCGGATGCGCGGCGAGCACCCGCTCGATCGGGCCGGCGTAGACCAGGGTGGCGTGCACGATGATCACGTCGCGGGCGCGGCCGAGCAGCCGCAGGTAGCCGTCGTCGCCGATGGCCGCCAGGTCGCGGGTGCGCACCCAGCCGTCGCGGAACACCTCGGCGGAGGCGTCCGGGTCCTGCCAGTAGCCGACGGCCTGGGCGGGGGTCCGGACGTACAGCTCGCCGTCGCGGACCGCGACCGCGTTCGAGGCCGGCGGGCGGCCGACCGTGCCGAGCAGGGCCGGATCGGCCAGCATCTCCCCCGGCGTGAGCATGCTGATCATGCCGGTCTCGGTCTGGCCGTAGCCGTGGAACACGACCGGCCCGAGCACGTCGAGCGCCTCGGCCAGCCGTTGCGGGTGCAGCGGCGAACCGGACACCAGCAGCGCGCCCAGGCTGCTCAGGTCGGCCGGGCCGGCCCGCTGCGAGCGGACCAGCTGGTGCAGCTTGCCGACCGTGATGACGCTCGCGGTGGCCCGATGGCGGACGATCGCGTCCGGGAAGCCGGGCGGGTCGGCGGTCACCAGCACCCCGCCGGCGGCCAGCGTGACCACGCTGTACTCCCACATCACCTGACTGGACAGCGAGCCGAAGACCAGGAACCGGCCGAGCCGCCCGGCCAGCTCGCGGATCGCCGGGGGCCACCGGTCGGGGTGGGTGGTCCAGGACGCGCTCATTGCGGCGTACGTCTGGGCGCAGCCCTTGGGTCGTCCCGTGCTGCCGCTGGTCAGGATGATCCGGGCGACGTCCGCGGGCCGTCCCGCCGCCACCACCGGCCGGCCGTCGTCCGGAGTGGACAACAGGGAGATCAGGAGGTCCTCGTCGAGGAGACGGTCGGCGGGCATCGACAGCTCCGGCCGCAGACCGACGACGCGCGCGCCGACCGCGTGCGCGGCCACGATCGCGGCGAAGGCGGCCGGGTGCACGCCGAGCCGGACCGCGACGCCGCACCCCGGCCCCACGCCGTCGGCCCGCAGCCCGGCGACGATCCGGCGGACCATCGCGGACATCGAAGCGGCGGTGACCACCGAATCGCCGTGCTCGAAGACCGGCCGGTCACCGCCGACCGCGAGCAGGTCGAGGATCGCCTGCGGGAACGGCGGCTCAGGCATCGGCCAGGACGGACTTCACGAACAGCGCCAGCGGCTGCTGGTGCACCGCCGGCAGGTCCCAGTGGTTCTCCAGGTTCTCCGCCAGGTGGTGCTCGGCCACCACCTCGGCCCCCCGATACACGCGCACCACCGGATGCAGGTAGCTCGCGTCGTGTGCGGACGCCGCGTCGTTCTCGGCGATCCGCGGAATGGTGATGTCGAACGGATCGACGGTGTCGTGGTCCGGGCCGTATTCCAGCGTCGTCGCGAAGGCCAGGGGGAAGGACCCCAGACCACCCTCCTCGAGGTACGCCACCGGCACCTCTTCGTGGTACCGGGCGTCGGCGGAGGACACCGTGACGACGTCGGCCAGCACCGCGAACTGCTGCCACAGCGCCGACGTCACGTTGATCCGCGCGATGATCGCCTCGGTGATCGCCTCCGGCGTGGCCTCCAGCGGGCGGGCCGGCCACGGGGTGTCGTGGTGCCGCTGCCCGAGGATCCGGTGCAGCGCGCGGGCGCCGTACCGGAAGCCGTGGATGAACCCGCTGGTCGACTTCTTGAAGTCGCGCTGCTGGGTGAGCGTCCCGGCGAAGTGCAGGCCGGGCACGTTCACCGACTCGAAGGCGGGGGTCTGCTCGGGGAAGCGGTCCTTGATCACCAGCCGCGGGCGGGCCGATTCGTCGAACATCGACCCGTCGAAGCGGAAGCCGGTGCACGCGATGATCCGGTCGTACTCCAGCACCCGCAGCGCCTCGACCGTGCGCGCGTAGCGGAACCAGACCCGGAAGCCGCCGTCGTCCCGTCGCTCGATCCGCTCGACGGTGCCGTCCAGCACCGCGTTCTGCGACTTCAGCTGATAGGTGTCCAGGAAGTTGTTGTTCACCGCCCGCAGGTGCCCGACGTAGTGCGACTGCCAGGCCAGCTTGATCGAGTGCGGCCCGGCCACGTGGATCACCGCGGCGGTCTCGACCAGCGCGTCGGCGGTCTCGAAGCCGGAGTTGCCCTTGCCGATGATCAGCACCCGCTGGTTGGTGAAGTCCTGCGGCGACAACGACACGGTGTCGTAGCGCTCGGCCAGCTCGATGCCCGGGATCTCCGGCACGTAGAGCTGCGAGACGCCGGTGGCGACGATGACCCGGCGGGCTGTCCATGACCGTTCACCGGCCTCAACCGTGAAAGCGCCGGCAGCAAAGGAGATCCGGGTGACGCGGACGTCATATTCCACCGGCAGCCCGGCCGAGAAATCGGACAGATAGCGCACCATGTCGTCGGCGGACGGGAAATATGAACTGCTGTAGGACTTGAAGAGGCGCTCACCGCCCAGCAACGAGTTCCAGTCCGACCGCAGGTTGAACTCCGGATCCTCGGAGCCGGTCCACACCTTGTTGATCGAGATCAGCTGCCGGTGCCGCGGATAGGTCCGGAAGAACGTCCCCGGCCCCGGCCCGGCCTCCAGGACGACGTGGTCCCGGCCGTCCTCGCGGAACAGGGCGGAGAGCTGCAACCCGGCCGGTCCGGCCCCGATGATCACGTAGTCGTGCGTCATGTGCCGGACCGTACGCGGGCCAAATCAGAGCGTTCTGAGAAACCGTGCATAGCGTGCGGCCATGACGACTTCGATCGATCTCGGTGCGCCGCTCGACCCGGCGAGCCTGGTCGCGGCGGCCGCGCCGGTGACCGTGCTGGCCGGCCCGGAGGTGCGCGAGCAGGTGGCCGCGTCCCGGGCGTTCCTGACCAAGGCGCTGGGCGACGACCGGGCGATCTACGGCGCCACCACCGGCTTCGGCGCGCTGGTCGGCTATGCGGGCCGCGCGGACCTGGCCGATCAGGCCGACAACACGCTCGCGCACCTGGGCGCCGGCCAGGGCCCGGACATCGCGCCGGACATCGCCCGCGCGGCCATGCTGATCCGGGTGTGGTCGCTCGCCCAGGGCGCGTCCGGCGTCTCGCCGCATGTGGTGGACGCGCTGATCGCCATGCTGGGCACCTCGTTCGCCCCGGCCATGCCGCGCTGGGGCTCGGTCGGCGCGAGCGGCGACCTGATCCCGCTCGGCGCGGCGGCGCAGGCTCTGCGCGGCCGCGGACACGCCTATGTGGACGGCGTGCGAATGCCCGCGGCCGAGGCACTGGCGAAGACCGGGATGGGCCCACTCCCCCTCGACGGCCGCGACGCACTGGCCCTGGTCAACGGAACATCGGTGACCACCGCCGCTCTGGGGCTCGCCCTGCACGAGACCAGAAGATGCCATCGGGCCGTGCAGAACCTGACCTGCGTGCTGGCCGATCTGCTGGGCAGCGACCCACAGTTCCTCGACGCCCGCTTGATCGACAGATACAACCACCCCGGCGCGAGGGAGATGGCCGCGGCGATGCGGGCCACCGCCGAGGGCCTGACACCGTCGGGAAAACGGCCGCTGCAGGAGCCGTACAGCATCCGCTGCGCTCCGCAGCTGCTCGGCGCGGCCGAGGACGCCCTGCGTTACGCCGACGGCGTGCTCGCCGCAGATCTCGGCGCGGTCAGCGACAACCCGCTGTTCTTCCCGGACGACGACGTGGTGCTGCACGGCGGCAACTTCTTCGGCCAGCCCGCCGCGTTCGCCGCCGACCTGCTCACCATGGTGATCGCGCAGACCGGCAACCTGGCCGAGCGCCAGCTCGACCTGCTGGTCGACCCGCACCGCAACACCGGTCTGCCGCCGATGCTGGCCGCCGGGCCGGGCATGCAGCACGGGCTGCAGGGGGTGCAGCTGGCGGCGACCGCGCTGATCACCGAGATCCGCCGGGACGCCCTGCCGGCCAGCCTGCAGAGCGTGCCGACCAACCTGCACAACCAGGACGTCATCCCGCTCGGCACCCAGGCCGCGCTGCGCGCCCGGGACCAGGCCGGGCTGCTGCGGCTGATCTGCGGCTCGCTGGCGCTCGGGCTGCGCCAGGCGGTGCACGCGGGCGCCCGGCGGCCGACCGCGCCCAGCTGCGCGGCGTTGCTGGACGAGCTGATCGCGGCGATCCCGCCGATCGACCCGGACCGCCCGCTCGAAGAGGACGTCCGGCGTGCGGCAGGGATCGTGGTTGATATTTCTCTGAGTTCTGCCGCCTAGCGTCCGACGCGTGACGCTCGATTATCTGATCATCGGAGCCGGGCCCGCGGGCCTCCAGCTGGCAGCGTTGCTGGAGGCGGAGGGCCACCACGACTATCTGGTTCTGGAGGGTGCGGACACGCCCGGCGCGTTCTTCGCGCGCTTCCCCCGGCACCGGCAACTGATCTCGATCAACAAGCCGCACACCGGCACCGACGATCCCGAGCTCAACCTGCGGCTGGACTGGAACTCGCTGCTCACCGACGACCCGGCGCTGCTGTTCACCGGCTACACCGAGCGCTATTTCCCGGACGCCGACGTCATGGTCCGCTACCTGGCCGACTTCGCCGCGAAGACCGGCGTCAACGTGCGTTACGGCGCCCGGGTGACCAACGTGTCCAAGCAGGACGGACTCTTCACCGTGATCGCCGGAGGCGAGTCCCACCAGGCGAGAAGCGTCGTCGTCGCGACCGGCGTGTCCCGGCCCTTCATCCCGGAGATCCCCGGCATCGAGCTGGCCGAGCAGTACACCGAGATGTCCACCGACCCCCGGGACTACCTCGACCAGAAGGTGCTGATCATCGGCAAGGGCAACTCCGCCTTCGAGACCGCGGACAGCCTGATGGAGACCACCACGCTGATCCACCTGGCCGGGCCGAGCTCGGTGCGGATGGCCTGGCGCACGCACTACGTCGGGCACCTGCGCGCGGTGAACAACAACTTCCTGGACACCTATCAGCTGAAGTCGGCGAACGCGGTGCTGGACGGCAACGTCCGCCGGATCGAGCGGGACGGCGACGGCTACCTGGTCACCTTCTCCTTCTCCCGGGCCGACGAGGTGGTCAAGGAGCTGCGCTACGACCGCGTACTGGCGTGCACCGGCTTCGCGTTCGACGCGTCCATCTTCGACGACTCGGCCCGCCCGAACCTGACCATCCGGGATCGCTTCCCCGACCAGACCGCCGAGTGGGAGTCGGTCAACGTGCCCGGCATCTTCTTCGCCGGCACGATCTCCCAGGTCCGCGATTTCAAGAAATCGACGAGCGGCTTCATCCACGGCTTCCGCTACGCGGTGCGCGCTCTCCACCAGATCCTCAACCGCAGGTACGCCGAGAAGGCCTGGCCTTCCGCCACGGTGGAGCGTTCGCCCGAGGCGCTCACCGCCGCCGTGATCGCGCGGGTGAACCGCAGCTCGGCGTTGTGGCAGCAGTTCGGGTTCCTGGCCGACGTGCTGACGCTGACCGCCGACACGGCCCGCTACCACCAGGAGGTCCCGGTCGCCTACTTCACCGAGACCGGTCTGATGACCGCGGACCACGCCTACGACGACGCGTTCGTGGTGACCCTGGAATACGGGCCCGATCACGACCAGGTCGACCCGTTCGACATCACGGTGTCCCGGATCGCGCAGGACACCGTGGGTCAGGCGCACGACGCCGCCTATCTGCACCCGATGGTCCGCTATCACCGGGCCGGCGAGCTGATCGCCACCCACCACCTCGCGGAGAACCTGGAAAACCAATGGGATCGGCCGGAGGTGCACGTCAAACCGTTGGCCGAGTTCATCCGGCGGTGCCTGAGCGGCGCGGCGGGCTGAGATGCGCGCGCTGGCCGAGCGGGCGCGGGCGCGGCTGGACCCGGTGCACTGGGACTTCTTCGCGGGCGGCGCCGGCGAGGAGCGCACGCTGCGCGCCAACGAGGAGGCGTTCGCCCGCCGCCGGATCGTGCCACGCGTCCTGCGCGGCGTGGGCTCGCCCGAGCTGCGGACCACTCTGCTCGGGGTGGAGCTGAGCATGCCGGTGCTGCTCGCGCCGACGGCCTTCCACCGGCTCGCGCACCCGGACGGCGAGAGCGGGACGGCCCGGGCGGCGGCCTCGGCGGGCGCCCTGATGACGGTCAGCATGGCGGCCACCGAGCCGGTCGAGCGGATCGCCGAGGCGGGCGGGCCGCTCTGGTTCCAGCTCTATCCGCAGCCGGACCGCGTGTTCACCGAGGCGGTGGTCAAGCGGGCCGAGGCGGCCGGCTGCCGGGCGCTGGTGGTGACCGTGGACTCGCCGGTGTTCGGGCGGCGCGAGCGCGACCGGCGGCACGGCTTCCACGACCTGCCGGACGGGCTCGTCTGCGAGAACATGCGCGACGCCGCCGGGCGGGTGCGGGACATCGCGATGGACGCCGGGCTGGGCTGGGACACGGTCGGGTGGCTGCGTGGCGTCACCGGGCTGCCGATCCTGCTCAAGGGCGTGCTGCACCCGGCGGACGCGCGGCTCGCGGTCGAGCACGGCGTCGACGGCCTGATCGTCTCCAACCACGGCGGCCGCCAGCTCGACGGCGCGATCGCCACCCTGGACGCCCTGCCGGCCGTGGTCGCGGAGGTCGGCGGGCGGATTCCGGTGCTGGTGGACGGTGGGGTGCGGCGGGGCGCCGACGTGCTGGTCGCGCTGGCGCTGGGGGCCGGCGCGGTGCTGCTCGGGCGGCCGGTGATCTGGGGGCTGGCGGCGGGCGGCGAGGCCGGGGTGCGGCAGTTGCTCGACTCGATCCGGGACGATCTCGCGCACACGATGACGCTGGCCGGCGCGGGCTCGATCGGTGACCTCGAACCGTCCCTGGTGGCGCCGTGATCGCGCTGGGCGTACCCGTAATCTTGATCTTGATCTGGACCCTGCCGAGGTGGCTGCCGCCGGCCGTGGTCGCGGTGCGTGAGTGGATCTTCGTGCGGGTGAACGGCGCGGAGGGCATCCCGGTGCCCGGACCGCTGGTCGGCGCGGAGGACTTCGAGCGGGTCTATGCCGACCCGGCGGCGGACGGGCGCAGTCGCGGCGCGGGGCTGTCCGACCTGTTCTGGTACTGGCTGGCGCCGGGGCCACAGATGCACCAGGAGCATCTCGAGCCGGGCGAGCGCTACCAGGCGGTGGCCCGGACCACCCGCCGGGTGCTCGCCGTGCCGCACACACGCTCGGCCGAGCTGGCGACGATGGCCACCCGCCGAGCCGTCCGCGACCTGCCCGCCGCGCGAACCAGTCACGTGCGGTTGCGCGATCTGATGATGCCGGTCTGGGCCGAGGTCTACTACGAGCTGGTGTTCGGCCAGCCGTGCCCGGCGGCGGCGCGAGAGCTGATCGTGGCGAACGCGGACGACGTGGTGAGCGCCCTCAAGGGCACCCGGCTGCGGCATCTGGACCGGCGCGACCGGCTCACCCGCTATCTGCGCGGGCGTCTCGAGGACGGCACCTGCCCGGTGACGCTGCCCCCGGAGTTCACCACCGAGGAGACCGCCTGGTATCTGCAGGGCGCCTTCTTCAACACCGCGGTGGTGCAGATGTCCGAGGCGATGGCGCACATCCTGCTGGCCATCGCCGGCCATCCGGAGATCCGGCCCGAGGTCGATGACGACGACGCGCTGGACCGCGTGATCGACGAGACCCTGCGGGTGCACCCGCTCTTCGGGGTGGCGCACCGGATCACCTCGGCGGACATCGCACTGACCTCCGGCGTCGTGCTGCCGGCCGGGTCGGTGCTGCTCTTCAACTACCTGGCGTTCCAGCGCACCGGGCCGGCCGCGGACGACCGCTTCGACCCGGACCGGTGGCGGACCCTGCCGCGCGGCACGGCGCACTTCATCCCGTTCGGCATCACCGCGAACCGGGCCTGCCCGGCGCGCGGGTCGGCGCCGGTGATGCTGCGCGCGGCGACCCGCGAGGTGCTGCGGCGCTTCGCCCTGGCGTCGTCGGTGTCGCACACCCGCTCGCTGCCGTCGCGCGGACCGGCCTATCTGACACCCGCCGGGATCGACGGTCCCGGCCGCGCCCGGCTCGCCGCGATGCGGCAGCGGGACCGGTGGGCGGACACCGGGCGCAGCGCGCTCCAACTCGTCCTGAACAGCTGGATGGTCATCGACGCCCGGCGGCAACGCCTGTGCGCGCGACACTTCGAGGAGGCCCACACGTGAAACCGACCGATCTGGCGCCACGGTTCTTCATCGCGGTGGCGGTGATCCTGGTCTTCTGCAAGCTGGTCTCCTGGCTGCTCGGCAAGGCCGGCCAGCCACCGGTGGTCAGCGAGATGCTGGCCGGCGTGCTGCTCGGCCCGTCGCTGCTCGGCCTGCTGCTGCCGGACGTGCAGGCCGCGCTGTTCCCGCAGCAGCTCTATCCGGTGCTCTACGTGGTCGGCCAGGTCGGCCTGGTGCTGTTCATGTTCCAGGCCGGGTACGCGTTCACCGCCCACCGGGTCACCGGCCTGGGCAGCACGGCGGGCACGGTCTCGCTGGCCGGTGTCACCGTGCCGCTGCTGCTCGGCATCGGGCTGGTGCTGGCCACCGACGCGGTCGTGCCGATCCGCCCGGACGGCGTCTCGGTCGGCGTGCTGGCCGCGTTCGTCGGGGTGGCGCTGGCCATCACCGCCTTTCCGATGCTGGCCCGGATCATCACCGAGCGCGGCCAGGCCGGCACCCGGCACGGCACGCTCGCGCTGGCCAGCGGCGCGATCGACGACCTGGTGGCCTGGGTGCTGCTGGCCATCGTGCTGGCGGTGGCGTCCGGCGAGTCCGGTCCGGCCGCGATCACCGTGGGCGGCGCGGTGCTGTTCGCGCTGGCGCTCATCTTCGGCGGGCGGCGGCTGACCGGGCCGCTGATGGGTTCGGACCGGCTCAACGACCACGGCCGTCTGCTGGGGACGGTCGCGCTGCTCTTCCTGGTCGCCTGGTACACCGACGAGATCGGGCTCTATGCGGTGTTCGGCGCGTTCGCGGTCGGCGTCGTGATGCCCCGGGTCGAGCGCACCGAAAAGGTGGTGAACACGCTGACCCCGGTGGCGGCCACCGTGTTCCTGCCGCTGTTCTTCACCTATTCCGGGCTGCGCACCGAGTTCGCGCTGCTCGGCGACCCGGCGGTGCTGCTCTTCGCGGTGGCCTGCGTGGCGCTGGCCATCGTCGGCAAGTTCGGCGCCTGCTACCTCGCCGCGCGCTGGCGGTCCGAGCCCAAGGGCGTCGCGTTGCGGGTCGGCGCGCTGATGAACGCGCGCGGGCTGATGCAGCTGATCGCGCTGAACGTGGGCCTGGAGGCGGGCATCGTGAACTCGTCGCTGTTCACCGTGCTGGTGCTGGTTGCCCTGGTCACCACGCTGATGACCACGCCGTTGCTGAGCTGGATCGAACGCCGGGAGAGCAGAGCCACCCAACCGGTGCCCCTTGTCGCGCTGGCTGAGAAATAAAGGTTTAAGAGACAACGGTCACAGACATGGATGTCCGTCCATATGCAAAGGTCGTGCCGTGTCCGCCGTGAAGTCGCATCGGCTCCTGCTGGTCGAGGACGACGCCGAGCTGAGAGAAATGCTCACCGCGACGTTCGTGGACGAGGGCTATCTCGTCGACAACGCGCCGGACGGTCAGCGCGGCCTGCATCTGGGTCTGACCAGGCCCTATGACGTGCTCGTCGTGGACCGCATGCTGCCCGCGCTGGACGGCCTCGACCTGATCTGCCGGCTCCGGGCGCGGGCCTGCACGGCCCGCGCCCTGGTGCTCACCGCGCTGGGCACGGTCGGCGACCGGATCGCCGGGCTGGACGGCGGCGCCGACGACTACCTGACCAAGCCGTTCGACCTCGACGAGCTGAGCGCCCGGGTGCGCGCGCTGTGCCGGCGGGTGTCCGACTCGGCGGACGCGCTGCGGATCGGCGGCGCGCTGCTCGACCTGTCCCTGCGCGACGTCCAGCTGGCCGACGGCGCCCGGGTGAGCCTCTCGGCCCGCGAGTTCGAGCTGCTGCGGGTGCTCGCGGTGCGGCCCAACGCGGTGCACTCCCGCGACGACCTGCGCCGCCGGGTCTTCGACGAGGCCGCGGCCGCGTCCATCGTGGACACCTACGTCTACTACCTGCGGCGCAAGCTCGGCCGCGCGGTGGTGAAAACGGTGCACGGCCTCGGCTACCGGCTGGGGTCGCTGTGAAACGCTCGCTGGAGCCGGCCGAGCGGGCGATGGTCCGCAAGGCGCGGGTGCGGATCGGCGCCACCGTCGGGCTCGCCGTCTGCCTGCTGATCGGGGTGGCCGGCGCGATCGCCTACTACGCGCTGGTCCGCGCGCAGGACTCGCTGATCCAGCGCGAGATGGCCGGCTCCGCCGCCGAGGCCGACCCGTCCGGCCCGCCGAACTGCACCTGGCTCTTCGTGCTGAGCAACGGCACGGTGACCACCGGCAAGGCGGCCGCGCCGGAGGGCTTCCCGCTGCGCCCGGCGATGGACCAGGTGTTCCGGAGCCAGCGCGTCCAGGTGACCTCGGTGCGGGCCGGCGACACGGTCTATCACGTACGCACCCAGCCGCGCGGCGACGAGGTCGTGCAGGTCGTCTTCGACTCGCGTTACCAGCTGGCCGACCGGCGGCACCTGCTGCTGGCCCTGGCGCTGGCGGCGGTGGTCGGGGTGATCGCGTCGGTGCTCACCGGCCTGCTGGTCGGCCGGCAGGCGGTGCGGCCGCTGGCCGAGGCGCTGACCCGGCAGCGGCGGTTCGTCTCGGACGCCAGCCACGAGCTGCGCACGCCGATCGCCCAGGTGCACACCCGAGCCCAGCTGCTCGCCCGGCGGATGTCCCGGCCGGCCGCGATGACCCACGCCGACCAGAAGGCGGAGCTGGCGTTGCTGGTCGGCGCCACCCGGCGGCTCGGCGAGATCGTCGACGAGCTGTTGCTCTCCGCCCGGCTCGCGGAGGCGCCGCCCGGGCAGCCGGTCGACCTGGCCGCGGTGGCGTCGGCGGCGGTCGGCACCGACCTGGACCGGGCCGCGGAACGCGACGTCACGCTGACCCTGGACCGGCCGGACGCGGCGGTGCCGGTGATCGGCATCGAGTCGGCGCTGCGCCGGGTGGCGGCCGAGCTGATCACCAACGCGCTCCGGCACACCCCGGCCGGCGGGCGCATCGAGGTCGCCGTGCGGGCCGCGAACGGCACCGCCGAGCTGGTGGTGACCGACACCGGCGACGGCTTCGACCCGGCCGGCGCGGAGCGGCTGTTCGACCGCTTCCACCGGGGCAGCAGCGACGAGCGGCGGTTCGGGCTCGGGCTGGCGCTGCTGCGCGAGGTGGTCACCGGGCATCGGGGCACGATCACCGCGGACGGCCGGCCGGGCGCCGGGGCGACGTTCACCGTGCGGCTGCCGGTCGACCGCGCCGCCCGGTCAGCCGATCGGCAGCCCGGCGTAGTTCTCCGCGAGACCGGTCGATCCCGCCTCGCTGCCGGTGACCCAGCGCAGCTGGGAGAGCTGTAGCTGGGCGTCGAACGGGTCCTCGCCGATGTGCAGCATGGTGGTCATCCACCAGGAGAAGTGGGTGCACCGCCAGACCCGGCGGGCGGCGGTGTCGCTGTAACCGTCGGCGAGCGTGTCGTCATGCCGGCGCAGCTTGGCGACCAGCGCGGGGGCCAGCAGCGTGACGTCGGCGATGGCCAGGTTGAGACCCTTGGCGCCGGTCGGCGGCACGATGTGCGCGGCGTCCCCGGCCAGGAAGAGGTTGCCGTGCCGCATCGGGGTCTGCACGAAGCTGCGCATCGGCAGCACGCTCTTCTCGGTGACCGGCCCGGGGTGCAGCTTCCAGCCGTCCTGGCCGTGCCCGAGCCGGGTCGCCAGCTCGTCCCAGATCCGCTGGTCGGACCAGTCGGCGACGTCGGTGCCGTTGGGCACCTGCAGATAGAGCCGGCTGACCGTGGCCGAGCGCATCGAGTGCAGCGCGAACCCGTTCGGATGCCAGGCATAGATCAGCTCGTCGGTGGACGGCGCCACGTCGGCGAGGATCCCCAGCCAGGAGTAGGGGTAGGTGCGCTCCCAGGTCTGCCCCGGGACCGCGCCGCGGCTGGGCCCGAACGAGCCGTCGCAGCCGACGACGACGGCCGCGTCCAGCCGCTGCTCGCGGCCGTCGCGGTCGGTGTAGGTGACGTGCGGGTGGCCGGTGACGTCGTGCAGTGCCGTGTCGCCGATCTCGTAGATCACCTCGGCCGTCGCCGCGGCCACCAGATCCTTCTGCACCTCGGTCTGGCCGTAGACCCAGACGCTGCGCCCGGTCAGATCGACGAAGTCGAGGTGGTGCCGCTCTCCCGGCCACTGCAGGTGGATGCCACGGTGCTCGTCGCCCTCCCGGCGCAGCCGCTCGCCCAGCCCGGCCGCCTCCAGCACCTCGACCGACGAGGACTCCAGGATGCCGGCCCGGATGCGGGAGGCGACATATTCCTGCGAGCGGGTCTCCAGCACCACCACGTCGACGCCCTCGCGAGTCAGCAGGTGGGCGAGCAGCAGGCCGGCCGGGCCCGCGCCGATGATCGCGACCTCGGTGCGCATGCCGCCAGCCAACGGCCGCGCGGCCCCCTGCGGCAAGCCGCGACTTCCGCTGGGCAGAAGGTCAGATCAGGGTGCGCCCGATGCCCCGCGCCGCCACCTGCAGCGCGGACACCAGCCGGGCCTTGTCGCGCTGGAAGCCGGCCACCACGATGCCCAGCGCGGCGGTCACCTCACCGGACCGGTCGCGCACCGGCACCGCCACCGAGCACGCGCCCAGGCTCATCTCCTCGCTGGTGGTCGCGTAGCCGTCGCTGTGCACCCGGCGGATCTGGTCGAGCAGGCGGCCGGGCTGCGTCACCGTGTACGGCGTGACCCGGGTCAGATTGGCCAGCACCTCGGTGCGCACCTCCTCGGGCGCGTACGCGAGAAGCACCTTGCCCACCCCGGTGGCGTGCATCGGCAGCCGCGAGCCGACCTGGCTGACCACCGGCACCGAGGCGTGCCCGGACACCCGGTCCACGTAAAGCACCGACGCCCCGTCCCGCACCGCCAGGTGCACGGTGGCCAGCGTGGCGCCGTAGAGGTCCTGCAGGAACGGCGAGGCGGCGTGCCGCAGCCCGGCCTCCACCGGGGCGAGCAGCCCGAGGTCCCACATCCGCCGGCCGACCACGTATGACCCGTCGTCGCGGCGGACCAGCGCCTCGCCCCGGACCAGCTCGCCGATCAGGCGGTGGGCGGTGGCCAGCGGCATGCCGGCGCGGTGGGCGAGCTCGGTCAGGTTGAGGCTGCGATGCTCGTCGTCGAAGGCCGCGAGCAGGTCGAGCACCCGCGACGTGACCGTCACCTGAGCGCGCGCGCTGTTGCCTGCCACGGACCCGCCTTTCGCTGAGTGGAAGGCAAGTCTCGCTCATCTCCGGCCGGGCTGCCTAGCGTTCGAGGGTGACCGAGACCCAGGCCGAGATCAGCGCGGAGATCGCCAAGATCGCCGCGGCCGACGAGGGCACCGGCGTCGCGCAGCCGCGGCGTGACTACCCGCCCTATCGCAGCAGCCTGCTGCGGCATCCGACGAAGAGCATGGTGCACGCCGACCCGGAGACCATCGAGCTGTGGGCGCCCTGCTTCGGGCACCAGGACGTGGGCGCGCCGGAGGCCGACCTGACCATCCAGCACGCCGGGGAGCCGCTGGGCGAGCGCATGGTGGTGGCCGGCCGGATCACCGACGGCGACGGCCGCCCGGTGGCGCACCAGCTGGTGGAGATCTGGCAGGCGAACGCCGGCGGGCGTTACATCCACAAGCGCGACCAGCACCCGGCGCCGCTGGACCCGAACTTCACCGGGACGGGCCGCTGCCTGACCGACGCGGATGGCAACTACCGCTTCCAGACCATCAAGCCGGGCCCGTACCCGTGGCGGAACCATCTCAACGCCTGGCGGCCGGCGCACATCCACTTCTCGCTGTTCGGCACCGACTTCACCCAGCGGCTGGTCACCCAGATGTACTTCCCGGGCGACCCGCTCTTCCCACTGGACCCGATCTTCCAGTCGGTCACCGACCGGGCCGCCCGGGATCGGCTGATCGCCACCTACGACCACGATCTGACCTCGCCGGAGTGGGCGACCGGATACCGCTGGGACATCGTGCTGACCGGCGGGCACCGCACCCCGGTCGAGGAGGAGAGCTCGTGACCACGCCGGGACAGACCGTCGGGCCGTTCTTCCACTACGCGCTGCCCTACGAGGGCGGACCCGACCTGGTGCCGCCGGGCCGCGCGGACGCCATCCGGCTGCACGGCCACGTGTACGACGGCCAGGGCGACCCGGTGCCGGACGCGCTGCTGGAGGTGTGGCAGGCCGGCCCGGACGGTCGCGTGCCCCGGGCCGGCGGCTCGCTGCGCCGGGACGGCTGGACGTTCACCGGCTGGGGGCGGGCGCCGACCGACGCCACCGGTCACTACACGTTCTCCACGCTGCGGCCGGGGGCGACCGACAGCGGCCGGCCGCCGTTCTTCGCGATCGCCCTGCTCGCCCGTGGGCTGACCCACCGGCTGTTCACCCGCGCCTATCTGCCGGTGGACGCGGCCGGGATCGCGGCCGACCCGCTGCTGTCCGGGCTGGCCCCGGAACGGCGGGACACCCTGGTCACCGCGCCCGATCCGCACGGTCTGGTCTTCGACATCCACCTGCAGGGCGACAATGAGACGGTGTTCCTGAGCTTCCCCGGTCATGAGTGACCTGCTCTGGCCCGGCTCGTCCCGGTGCGCCGGACTGCTGTCCGACGACGCCGTGCTGGCCGCCATGGTCCGCGTGGAGAGCGCCTGGCTGACCGCGCTGGACGTGCCGTACGACCTGGAGAAGCTGCTCGAGCCGGGCGACGCCGACCGGGTGGCGCGCGAGTCGGAGGCCAGCGGCAACCCGGTCATCCCGCTGCTGGCGCTGCTGCGCGAGCGGCTCGGCGACAACCCGGCGGCGCACTGGCTGCATCGCGGGCTGACCAGCCAGGACACCCTCGACACCGCGCTGGTGCTGGGCCTGCGCGCGGCGGCCGCCCGGGTGCGCGCCGATCTCGCCTCGCAGGTCGGTGCGCTGGCCCGGCTGGCGGAGGAGCACCGGGACACGCCCCGGGCCGGGCGGACGCTGACCCAGCACGCGGTGCCCATCACCTTCGGGCTGACCGTGGCGAACTGGCTCGGCGGGGTGCTCGACGCGGCCGACCTGCTGGACGCCGCTGCGGACGTACCCATGCAGATCGGAGGTGCGGCAGGCAGCCTGGCCGGGCCTTCCGCGGTCTCCGCGGCCGCGATCGGCGGCCTGGCCGACGCGCTCGGCCTGCCGCGCGCGACGCCCTGGCACACCCGGCGGGCGCCGCTGACCCGGCTCGGCGACGCGTTCACCGCCTGCACCGACGCCTGGGGGCACCTCGCGAACGACGTGCTCACCGGCTCGCGCCCGGAGATCGGTGAGCTGTCCGAGGGGCAGGGCGGCGGTTCGTCCGCCATGCCGAACAAGCGGAACCCGGTGCTGTCCGTGCTGATCCGGCGGGCCGCGCTGGCCGCTCCCCCGCTGGCCGCCACGCTGCACACCGCCGCCGCCGACCAGCGCGACGACCGCGCGGACGGCGCCTGGCACCTCGAGTGGGACACGCTGCGCACGCTGGCCCGCCGCACGGTGGTGGCCGGTTCGCAGACCGCCGACCTGCTCGCCGGCCTGCGGGTGGACGCCGACCGGATGCGTGCCAATCTGGCCGCCGCGCGCCCGGGAATCGATGCGGAGCAGCAGAAACTCGGCGCCGAGGGTTCCTATCTCGGCGCCATCCCGGACATCATCGAGGCCACGCTCGCCCGCGCCCGCGAATTCGAGGCCTCATGAAGCTCGCCGCCACCGTCCTCGCCGACGCGCCCGGCCGACCCCTGCTCGTGGTCGGCCCGTCGCTCGGCACCTCCGTCGAATCCCTCTGGGGGCGCTGCGTGGATCGGCTCGGCGGCCGGTTCCACGTGATCGGCTGGGACCTGCCCGGCCACGGCCGGTCGCCCGCACCGTCCGGCTCGTTCTCCGTCGCCGACCTCGCCCGCGCGATCCTGGACCTGGTCGGAGACACCCCTTTCCGGTACGCCGGGGTGAGCGCCGCCGGGGCGGCCGGTCTGCAACTGCTGCTCGACGCCCCGCGGCAGGTGGAGGCCGCGGTGCTGCTGGCCACCGGCGCCCGGATCGGGGTGCCGGACGGGTGGCACGAGCGGGCCGGCGTGGTCCGCGCCTCGGGCACCGCGGCGATGATCGACGGCTCGGCGCAGCGCTGGTTCGCGCCCGGCTTCCTCGAGCGCGCGCCGGACGCCGGATCGGCGCTGCTGCACGCCCTGCGCGACGCGGACGCCGAGGGCTATTCGCTGGTCTGCGAGATGCTGGCCGGCTTCGACGTGCGCGACCGGCTGGCCGAGATCACCGCGCCGGTGCTGGCGGTGGCCGGGGCGCACGACGGCGTGACCACCCCGGCGACGCTGGCCGAGATCGCCGGCGGCGTCCGCTACGGCCGCCTGGTGACCCTGGACCACACCGCGCACCTGCCGCCCGCCGAACAACCGGCCGTCGTCGCCGACCTGCTGATCGAGCACCTCGAACGACCCGGCCAGGCGGTCCGGCGCACGGTGCTGGGCGACGGGCACGTGGATCGGGCGATCGCGGCCACCACCCCGTTCACGGCCGGCTTCCAGGACCTGATCACGCGCTATGCCTGGGGCGAGATCTGGGCGCGGCCCGGCCTGGACCGGCGGGCCCGATCGCTGGTCACGCTGACCGCGCTGATCGCGCTCGGGCATCACGAGGAGCTCGCCATGCACGTCCGGGCCGCGCGCCGCAACGGGCTGACCAACGCCGAGATCGAGGAGGTGCTGTTGCAGACCGCGATCTACTGCGGGGTGCCGGCCGCGAACACCGCCTTCCGGATCGCCCAGCGGGTGCTGTCCGAGATCGACGGGCGGGAGTAGGCGTGGGGCGCACCCGGGTCCTGACCGCGGCGGAGGCCGTCACGGCCGTGACCGACGGCGCGACCGTGCTGGTCGGCGGGTTCGGCATGGCCGGCATGCCGGTGCGGCTGATCGACGCGCTGATCGAGCACGGCGCCGGCGACCTGACCATCGTCAGCAACAACGCCGGCAACGGGGACACCGGCCTGGCCGCTTTGCTCGCCGCCGGCCGCGTACGCAAGGTCGTCTGCTCTTTCCCCCGGCAGACCGATTCCTGGGTGTTCGACGGGCTCTACCGGGCCGGCAAGATCGAGCTCGAGGTGGTCCCGCAGGGCAATCTGGCCGAGCGGATGCGGGCCGCCGGGGCCGGCATCGGCGCGTTCTACTGCCGCACCGGGGTAGGCACGACGCTCGCCGAGGGTAAGGAGACGCGGACCATCGACGGCAAGGACTACCTGCTGGAATATCCGATCAAGGGGGACGTGGCGCTGATCGGCGCGCATCTCGGCGACCGGCTCGGCAACCTGGTCTACCGCAAGACGGCCCGCAACTTCGGTCCGGTGATGGCCGCCGCGGCGACCGTCACGGTGGCCCAGGTGTCGCGGGTGGTCGAGGTCGGCGAGCTGGACCCGGAGGCCGTCGTGACCCCGGGAATCTATGTGGACACGCTGGTGGAGGCATGAGCTCCCCACTCTCCGCGCCTCTTTCGCGCGATGAGATGGCCCGGATCGTGGCCCGGGACATTCCCGCCGGGTCCTATGTGAATCTCGGCATCGGGCAGCCCACCAAGGTCGCGGACTACCTGGATCTGGACGGCGGCGTGGTGCTGCACACCGAGAACGGGATGCTCGGCATGGGCCCGCTCGCCACCGGGGACGACGTCGACCCGGACCTGACGAACGCGGGCAAGCAGCCGGTGACCGAACTCGCCGGCGCCTCCTATTTCCACCACGCCGACTCGTTCGCGATGATGCGCGGCGGGCACCTGGACATCTGCATCATGGGCGCGTTCCAGGTGTCGGCGGGCGGCGACCTGGCCAACTGGCACACCGGCGCCCCGGACGCGATCCCGGCCGTCGGCGGCGCGATGGACCTGGCCACCGGGGCGCGCGACGTGTTCGTGATGATGAGCCTGTTCGCCAAGGACGGCAGCCCCAAGCTGGTGCCCTCGTGCACCTATCCGCTGACCGGCCTGGCCTGCGTGAGCCGGGTCTACACGGAATACGCGACCTTCCATCTGACCGCTTCCGGGGTGCACATCGCGGAGACCTTCGGCATCTCCCGCGACGACCTCGTGCGGCGGCTCGACCCTTCGCTCCCGATCGTCTGCTAGGGTCGCTTTCAACCAATGGGTTGAAAGGTAGGGGTGATGGCGACCGACGTGCTGCCGCGGGTCTTCGCCGCCCTCGCGGACCCCACCCGGCTCGACATGGTGGCCCGGCTCGCCGAGCGCGACGCGACCGTCAACGAACTGGCCGGGCCCTACCGGATCTCGCTGCAGGCCGTCTACAAGCATCTGCGGGTGCTCGAGGACGCCGGGCTGGTCAGCCGGCCGCCCGGTCCGCAGCCCCGGCCGGTGCGCCTGGAGGCCGAGGTCTTCGACCTGATGGACACCTGGATCGAGCGCTACCGGGCCCGCGCCGAGCGGCGCCACCAGCGCCTCGACGCCGTGCTGGCGGCGATGGAGGGAGACGACGATGGACAGGATCACCGAGACGGTGATCGAGGCCGACCCGAGGCTGCCGGTGATCCGGATGACTCGTGACTTCGCGGCGACACCCGCGCAGCTCTTCCGGGCGCACACCGATCCCGCGTTGTTCGCCCAGTGGGTCGGCCCGGACGGCATGGAGACCCGGATCGACCACTGGGACGCGAGCACCGGCGGCAGCTGGCGCTACGTCGCGGTCCGCGGCGACACCGAGTTCGCCTTCCGCGGTTGCTTCCACGACGTGCGACCGGACCGCATCGTGCAGACCTTCACCTATGAGGGCGACGCCGACGCGGTCGCGCTGGACACGCTGTGGTTCGACGACCTGGGCGGCGGCCGCACCCGGCTGCGCGCGCAGTCCTTGGTGGACAGCTTCGAGACCCGCGACGCGTGGCTCCGCTCCGGCATGCGGACCGGCATCGACCAGGGCTACGCCAAACTGCAGAGGATGGTCGACGATGACGTTGTCTGACCAGCCCGCCGAGCGGCACCGGCAGATCGCCGGGACGTTCTCGCAGCGGGTCCGCGGCACCGAGTTCTGGGACACGCCGGCCCCGGTCGCGGAGTGGACGGCGCGCGACGTCGTGCGGCACCTGACCGACTGGTTCCCCGGCTTCCTGGCCGGCGGCGCCGGCATCGACCTGCCCCGCGGGCCGTCCGTGGACAAGGACCCGGTCGCCGCCTGGCAGGTGCACAGCGACGCCGTGCAGGCGGTGCTGGACGACCCGGAGACCGCGCACCGGCAGCTGACCGACCCGCACACGGGCAGCCTGCCGCTGGCCACGGCGATCGACCGCTTCTACACCGCCGACGTCTTCATGCACACCTGGGATCTGGCCCGGGCCACCGGCCAGGACGACCGCCTGGACCCGGAGTTCTGCGCCGAGCTCCTCGACGGGATGGAGCAGATGGAGGACGCGATGCGCTCCTCCGGCCAATACGGAGCGCGCTTCGACGTGCCCGCGGACGCGGACGCCCAGACCCGGATGCTCGGCTTCATCGGCCGGAACCCGTCCTGGCCGCACCGAGTCGGCTGACCGGCCGGCGCGGCTTTCGACTCATGCTGCGAAAGATATGGCGGTCGATGCGAAAGTCTGGACAGGACTGACGTCAAGTTCCTAACGTGAGCCACTGACAGGAATGTTTCGAGCAGGTATCCCCACCCTTCCCCCCAAGGGTCCTGCCCGGGGCATTCCTGTGCCACAGCAACCCCCGGCTGCGGCGCAGCGCCGTGCGCCCCGCCTGGCAATCCCCGGTCAGGAAGGGATCCCGTGGACCACCGCTCAGAGGTTCGCCGATCGTTAGCGTTCGTCACCCCCGTCCTCCTCATCGCCACCGTCCTCGGCGCCACCGCCGAGCCGGCCGCCGCGGTGATCAATCCGGCCGACTTCCAACAGGTCACGCTGGCCAAGGGCGTCGCCGAGACCGGTGAGCCGATGAGTCTCGCCGTGCTGCCCGACCGCTCGGTGCTGCACACCGCCCGCAACGGCACCCTGCGACGCACCGACGCGGCCGGCAACACCGCGGTGATCGCGACGATCCCGGTGTACACGCACGACGAAGAGGGCCTGCAGGGCGTGGCCGTCGACCCGGGCTTCGCCACCAACCGGCGCATCTACCTGTTCTACGCGCCCCCGCTGAACACCCCGGCCGGCGATGCGCCGGCCACCGGCACCGCCGCGACCTGGGCCACCTGGGCGGGCGTGAACCGGCTGTCCCGGTTCACGCTCAACGCCGACTTCACCGTCAACACGGCGAGCCAGGTCAACGTGCTCGACGTCGCGACCGACCGGGGCATGTGCTGCCACGTCGGCGGCGACATGGACTGGGACGCGGCCGGCAACCTCTACCTCTCGACCGGCGACGACTCCAACCCGTTCGACTCGGCCGGATATTCACCGATCGACGAGCGCACCAACCGCAACCCGGTCTTCGACGCGCAGCGCAGCGCGGCCAACACGAACGATCTGCGCGGCAAGATCCTGCGCATCAAGCCGAACGACAACGGCACGTACGCGATCCCGGCGGGCAATCTCTTCGCGCCCGGCACCGCGAACACCAGGCCCGAGATCTATGCGATGGGCTTCCGCAACCCGTTCCGGATCAGCGTCGACAAGGCCACCGGCGCGGTCTACGTCGGCGACTACGGCCCCGACTCGGGCACGTCGTCGTCCACCCGCGGACCGTCCGGACAGGTCGAGTTCAACCGGATCACCGCGCCGGGCAACCACGGCTGGCCGTACTGCACCGGGACGAACACCACCGCCGAGACGTACAACGAGTGGGACTTCGCGGCGGGGACCGGCGGCGCCAAGTACAACTGCACCGGCGGGCCGACCAACAACTCCTTCCGCAACACCGGCCTGACCACGCTGCCCGCCGCCAAACCGGCCTGGATCCGGTACGCCGGTGACGCCGGTTCGCCACCCGAGTTCGGCGGCGGATCCGAGTCGCCGATGGGCGGTCCGGTCTACCGGTACAGCGCGAGCAACACCTCGGCGACGAAGTTCCCGCAGATCTTCGACGGGCAGTTCTTCGCCGGCGAGTTCGGCCGCGGCTGGATCAAGCCGATCGTGGTCGGCGCGAACGGCGCACCCGGCACGATCGACACGTTCCCGTGGAACGGCAAACAGGTCATGGACCTGGCGTTCGGCCCGGACGGCGCGCTCTACGTCCTCGACTACGGCACCGGCTACTTCAACGGCGACGCCAACTCGGCGCTCTACCGCTACGACTACGTGGCCGGTGGCAACCGCGCGCCGACCGCGGTGGCGAGCGCCAATCCGACCTCCGGCGCCTCGCCGCTGACCGTCAACTTCTCGTCGGCGGGCAGCAGCGATCCGGAGGGCGGCGCGCTCACCTATGCGTGGGCGTTCGGCGACGGCAGCACGTCGACGGCCGCCAACCCGACGAAGACGTACACCACGAACGGCACCTACACGGCGACGCTGACCGTGCGGGACCCGCAGGGCGCGACCGGCACGTCGAGCGTGAGCATCAGCGTGGGCAACACCGCCCCGACGGTGGTCGTCAACTCCCCGGCCTCGGGGCAGCTCGTTTCGTTCGGCGACAGTGTCCCGTGGAGCGTGACGGTCACCGACCCGGAGGACGGGACGATCGCCTGCTCGCGGGTGACCATGGCCTACGTGCTCGGCCACGATCAGCACGCACACCAGATCACGTCACAGAGCGGCTGCTCCGGCACGATCACGATCCCCACCGACGGGGAGCACGACGATGCCGCGAACATCTTCCCGATCTTCGACGCGACCTACACCGACAACGGCGGGCTGACCACCCACGCGCAGAACATTCTCGCGCCCCGCAAACGGCAGGCCGAGCACTACAAGACCTCCTCGGGCGTCAGCAAGATCGGTAAGACGGGAGCCGAGGGCGGGCAGACGGTCGGGGACATCAACAACGGCGACTGGATCCAGTTCGACCCGTACCGGCTGAACAACGCCACGTCCTTCACGGCGCGGGTCTCGTCGGGTGGCAGCGGCGGCACGCTTCAGGTCCGCACCGGGTCGCCGACCGGCACCGTCATCGGTTCGGCCGCGGTGGCGCCGACCGGCTCGTGGGAGACGTTCGCCAACGTCACCGGCGCGATCAGTGGAGCGCCGGCCGGCACGACGTCGCTGTACCTGACGTTCGTCGGCACCGGCACGGGCGCCCTGTTCGACGTGGACAGCTTCACGTTCGCGACCGGGGCGGCGGCGGGTCTGCTCTCGCTGAACAAGCTGGCCACGGCCTCCAGCGTCGAGAACGCCACCTATCCGGCGTCGGCCGCGGTGGACGCCTCGGCCACGACCCGCTGGTCGAGTCTGTTCACCGATCCGCAGTGGATCCAGGTTGACCTCGGTGCGACGTACACGGTGTCCCGCGTGCGGTTGCAGTGGGAGGCGGCGTACGGGTCCGCGTACCAGATCCAGACCTCGGCCAATGGCACCGCCTGGACCACCGCGCGGTCGGTGACCGGCGGCAACGGCGGCGAGGACGACAACACCGGGCTGAGCGCGCAGGCGCGCTATGTGCGCATCAACGGCACCACCCGGGCTACGGCCTGGGGTTACTCGCTCTTCAACTTCGAGGTGTACGGCAGCTGACCCCCTTTCGCCCCCAGCTCAGGAGGTTCCATGCGTAAGCTCTTGGCCGCCGCGACGACCCTGGTCGCCCTGGCGGCCGGCACGTGCACGGCATCGGCGGCGTCCGCGGCCGACACCCCCTACGACGTCCTGGTGTTCTCCAAGACGGCCGGGTTCCGGCACGACGCGATCCCGGTGGGCATCCAGACGATCCGCGATCTGGGCGCCGCCAACAGCTTCACGGTCACCGCCACCGAGGACGCGGGCGCCTTCACGACCGGCAACCTGGCCCAATACGAGGCGGTCGTGTTCCTCAACACCACCGGCGACGTGCTCAACGACGCGCAGCAAACCGCCTTCGAGGGGTACGTCCGCGGTGGTGGCGGTTACGTCGGTGTGCACGCCGCGGCCGACACCGAATACGGCTGGCCCTTCTACGGTCAGCTGGTCGGGGCATACTTCCACTCGCACCCGGCGATCCAGCAGGTAACCGCGCGGGTCGAAAACAGGGCGCACCCCAGCAGCGCCCACCTGCCGCAGGCGTGGACCCGCACCGACGAGCTCTACAACTATCAGAGCAACCCGCGCGGCAGCGCCCGGGTGATCGCCACCCTCGACGAGTCGACGTACTCCGGCGGCAACATGGGCGCCGACCATCCGATCGCCTGGTGCAAGACGGTCGACAGCGGCCGGTCCTGGTACACCGGTTTCGGGCACACCCAGGCCTCGTACGCGGAGGCGAACTTCCGCACCCACCTGCTCGGCGGCCTGCGCTACGCCTCCGGCCGCGCCAAGGCCGACTGCCGGCCCGAGACCGGGTACACCGCGCTCTACAACGGCAGCACCACCGGCTGGTCACAGTCCGGGCCGGGCAGCTTCACCAACAGCGACGCGACGCTCAGCTCGGTCGGCGGCATGGGCCTCTACTGGTATTCCGCCAAGCAGTTCACGTCATATTCGCTGAAGGCCGACTGGCGGCTGACCGGCGACAGCAACACCGGCATCTTCGTCGGCTTCCCCAATCCCGGCAACGACCCGTGGGTGGCGGTCAACCAGGGCTACGAGGTGCAGATCGACGCCACCGACGCGGCCGACCGCACGACCGGCGCCATCTACACGTTCAAGTCGGCCGACATCGCCGCCCGCGACGCCGCGCTGAACCCGCCCGGCGAGTGGAACGCGTACGAGTTGCTGGTCGAGGGTCAGCGGATCCGTGTGTACCTGAACGGCCGGCTGGTCAACGACTTCACCAACACCGATCCGGCCCGCAACCTGGACGGCTACATCGGCATCCAGAACCACGGCGCCGGCGACCAGGCCGCGTTCCGCAACATCCGGGTCAAGGAGCTGACCGGGCAGCCACCGGCGACGAACCTGGCGCTGAACAAGGCGGCCTCCGCGTCCAGCGTGGAGAACGCGAGCTATCCGGCGTCGGCGGCGGTGGACGCGTCGACGACGACTCGCTGGTCCAGCCAGTTCAGCGATCCACAGTGGATTCAGGTGGATCTGGGTGCGACGTACACGGTTTCTCGGGTGCGGTTGTTGTGGGAGGCGGCGTACGGGTCGGCGTACCAGATCCAGACCTCGACCAACGGCACGGCCTGGACCACGGCGCGATCGGTGACCGCCGGCAACGGCGGCGAGGACGACAACACCGGGTTGAGCGCACAGGCCCGCTATGTGCGGATCAACGGCACCACGCGAGGCACGCCGTGGGGTTATTCGCTCTACAACTTCGAGGTCTTCGGCAGCTGAGCATTGCGGCAGGCTGCTGCGCGCTCCCGGGCGCGCGGCAGCTTGCCGGAGTCATGAGCTCGCTCAGTCGGCCGAACCGTACGGCCCCGCGGTGTCCGGGTTCTTCGCCGGCCGGCCCGGCGAGCAGGACGAGTCGGGCAGGCGGACGAGATCGGAACGGTGGTCGACGAGGGCCGCGGCGAGTGCCGGCTGGTCGCGTTCGCGGATGGCGCGGGCGATGCGAACGTGGACGAGGATGTTCTCATCGATGACCGTGGCCGCGCCCGAGCCCGAGAACTCCGCCCGGACGAGCGTTCCGCGGACCAGCGTGACTATCGACTCGTACATGCCGGCCAGGACCGGCACGCGCGCGGCGCGGGCCACCGCGGTGTGGAAGCGCAGGTTGACGTCCAGGTAGCGGCGCGCATCCTCGCGCGCCTCGCGCAGTAGACCACCTCGGTGCCCTCCCGCAGACCCAGATGGACCGTCTCGTGGGTGCGTTCGTAGAGGTCCTCGAGGAAGGCGTCGCCACCTCGAGCAGGCCGCGCTCGACCGAGGCGCGCATGCCCAGCGTGAACAGATGCCCGCTGAGGTGGAACCGCCCGTTCACCCGGTCGAGCAGCCCGGCCACGACCAGCTCGGCGGTCAGCCGGTGCAGCGTCGCCTTCGGCAGGCCGGTGCGCCGCTGCAACTCCGCGAACCCCACGCCGCGATCGTCCGCGGTGAAGGCGTCGAGAATGGCCGCCACCTTCGCGATCACCGTCATCTCCGCTTCCCGGAATCCCGCTGGCAGTACGGATACCCGGACGGTCCCGTGGAGTGCCCGCACATCCGTCGCGTCCTGACGAGCACACCGGGCAGACATCTGTTGTTTGCCGGTCCGCACGGCTCAATGACTCGGCCGGCCGTGTCGCGGCGAGCACCCGATCCCACAGAGATATGATGATCGCCTGACATGCCGGGAGGTCGTGTGGCACTGACGGATGACGCGATCACCAAGATCCGCAGCCTGATCCAGTCGGGCGAGCTGCGCCCCGGTGAGCGACTCCCCCCGGAGCCACAACTGGCGACCCAGATGGCTCTGTCCCGCAGCGGGGTGCGCGAGGCCGTCAAGGTCCTGGAGGCGGCGCGCGTCCTGGACGTGCGGCGCGGTGACGGCACGTACGTGACCAGTTTGGCCCCGCAGCTCCTGCTGGAAGGCGTCGGTCTGGCCGTCGAACTCCTCCGCGACGACACCTTGCTGGAGGTCATGGAGGTCCGTCGCATGCTCGAACCGGTCGCGACCGGCATCGCCGCGCTGCGCATCTCCGACGCCGACCTGGCCGAGCTGGCCACGATCCTGGAGGACATGCGGGGCGCGGCCGACGACGCCGAGTTGCTCATCTCCTACGACGCGGCCTTCCACCGCAGGGTCACCGCGGCGACCGGCAACGAGACGCTGACGTCGCTGCTGGAGGGCCTGTCGGGACGGACTCTCCGGGCCCGCGTGTGGCGCGGCCTGATCGACGGCGGCTCCTCGCACATCACGCTCAGCGAGCACGAGGCGATTTTCCGCGCCCTGAGCCGGCGTGATCCGCTGCTGGCTCAGGCCAGCGCCCTGGTGCATGTCAACACCTCTGAGGCGTGGCTGCGGACAGTGCTCGCCGAGTCCGAAGACTGAGACTCCGTTCCCGTCAGGTCTGCGCCTTGCCGCCGGTGATCCGTGACACGACCAGCGCGACCAGGATGACGGCCCCGTTGAGGAAGTTGGTCCACTGTGCTGGGACGCCGGCCAGCGTCAGCACATTGATGATCATGAAGAGCAGCAGGACGCCGGTGAAGGCGCCGAAGACGGTTCCCTTGCCGCCGTTGAGGCTCACGCCCCCGATGACAGCAGCGGCGAAGACCTGGAAGATCGCGCCGTTGCCCTGTGCGGCCGGCACCGATGCCAGGCGTCCGCTGATCAGCAGCCCGGCCAGAGCAGCAAGGGTGCCGGCCACCACGAGGGTGAGCCACAAGACGCGGTCGGTGCGGATGCCGGCCGCACGGGCCGCGTCGACGTTGCCGCCGATGGCGTACAGCGACCGGCCGGCTCGCGTGAAGCCGAGGACCACGATCGCCACCGCGAACAGGACGAGCGAGATCCAGATCGAGGCCGGCACACCCAGCCACGAGGTCGACCCGAGATAGGTCATCGACTCGGGCAGCGCGAAGAAGGTCTTGCCACCGGAGATGCCGGTGAGCAGTCCCCGCAGCACGATGAGCATGCCGAGGGTGACGATGAAGCCGTTGAGGCCGAACCGGACGATCAGCAGGCCGTTGAAGGCGCCGATGAGAGCGCCGACGAACAGGACCACGAAGGGCGCCCAGCCGCTGGGCAGGGCGTGCAGCCCGAGCCCGTGGGTGACCAACGGGTCGACGACGAGCCACGCCGCGATGCCGGGCGCGAGGCCGAACGTCGACTCCAGCGAGAGATCCATCTTGCCGGTGATCAGGATCAGGGTCTCGGCGAGGACGACGATGGAGATCTCCGACATGCTCTGCAGCACGTTGATGATGTTGTCCGGCTGGAGGAAGACCGGACTCACGATGAAGCCGACGACCGCGACGGCGAGGATGGCCGGCACCAGCGCCAGGTCACGCAGGCGGGCGAGCCTCAACGTCCGCCGCGCACCGGACGGCGGCGCGGCGCTCGCGGCGGGCGCGGCGGTCGACACGGTGTCAGGCATGGTCTAGATCGACCCCTTCCATGGCGGCGACCAGGTCGTTGTCACGCCAGCCGGACGGCATGTCGTGCACGATCCGGCCCTGGAACATGACGAGTACGCGATCGCAGATGCGCAGGTCGTCCAGCTCGTCCGAAACGACGAGGACCGCGCTCCCGCGCCGGCGGACCTGCTCGACCACGCCGAGCAACGTCTGCTTCGATCGGACGTCCACGCCGGCCGTCGGCGTGATGAGCACCAGCAGCTTCGGGTCACCGGCCAGGGCACGGGCCATCACCACCTTCTGCTGGTTTCCCCCGGACAGATCGGAGACCGGCACCTCCGGGCCGGCGGCCTTGATGGCGAGCGCTTCGATGCTCGCCCGGGCCAGGTCGTCGCGCCGGGCCGGCGAGATCAGGCCGCGGCGGGTGATCCGGCCGGGCACGGTCATGGTGGAGTTCTCCGCGATGGACAGCATCGGCACGAGTCCCTGGCGGTGCCGATCCTGAGGCACCAGGCCGACCCCGGCGGCGAGGGCATCCGGCACGCTGCCCGGTCGCAGCGTGCGCCCGTCGACGATCACCCGGCCCGCGGCCGGAGCCGCCAGCCCGACCAGGACCTCGGCGACCTCCACCTTGCCGCTGCTGCTGCCGCCCGCCACCCCGACGACCTCGCCGGCCCGGGCCTGAAACGACGCCTCGGCGCCGGACGTGGTCGCCAACTCCTCCACCGACAGCAGGACCGGCGCATGCCGCGCCGTGGTGGTGCTCCGCGCCGCCTCGGGCAGGCTGACGTCCTCCCCCGTCATCGCCGTGACCAGCGCCGCGGAATCCAGCCCAGCGACCGAGCGGGTGAGGATGTGCCGTGCGTCGCGCAGAACCGTCACCTGGTCGCAGATGTCGTAGATCTCCTGCAGGTGGTGACTGATGAACAGGAACGTCACGCCGTTGCCGCTCAGGGTGCGGATCCGGTCGAACAATCGGCTGATGCCCGGTGCGTCCAGCTGCGCGGTGGGCTCGTCCAGGATGATGAAGCGGGCGCCGAACGACAGGGCCCGGGCGATTTCGACGAACTGCCGCTGCTCCACCGTCAACGCCGAGGCCGGCAGTCGCACGTCGACGTCGACCGACCAGGCGGCCATCAGGTCCTGGGCGGCGTCGCGCAGTGCGCGCCATCGAATCAGCCGGCCCGGACCACGGTCGTGCCGGTTGAGGAAGAGGTTCTCCGCGACCGTCAGCGCCGGGATGATGGTGGACTTCTGGTAGACGCAGGCGACATTGCGGCGCCACGCGCCCCGGTCGGCGACATCCGGCGCCGGGCGCCCGCCGAACAGGACGCGTCCGCCGTCCGGTTCGTGCAACCCGGTCAGAATGCTGACCAGGGTCGACTTGCCGGCGCCGTTGCGCCCGACGAGCGCGTGCGTCTCACCCCGGCGCACCACGATCCCGGCGTCGTCCAGTGCCAGCGTCGAGCCGAAGCGTTTGGTGATGCCCACCGCTTCGACCATCGGCGGCGCGCCGGTCTCCTCGAGTGCTGTCATGCGTTGTTGCCCCACAGGGTTTTGTCGTCGAACTTCACCGTCTTCTCGCCGCCGATCTCGGCTCCGTCCACGGTCACCAGCGGCGCGCTGAGCTGATCCTCGAGCACCCCGTCGCGGACCTTGATGATGGTGCTGTCGTGATCGGTCGGACCCGGCTGGAAGGTCCTGCCGTCGATGGCGGCTTTGGCGTAGAAGAGCCCGTACTCGGCGTACAGGTCGGCGGGTTGACTGACGGTCGCGTCGATCAGCCCCTCCTTGATGTCCTTGAGCTCTTCCGGGATGCCGTCGTTGGACACGATGAAGACGTGCTTCGGGTCCGACGGGGGCACCTGGAGGCCCTTCTGTTTGAGGACCTGCAGGGTGCCCGCCAGCGCGAAGGACGACTCCATGTAGACGCCCCTGATGTCCGGGTCGGAGGCGAGCCGGGTCTGCAGCTTCGAAGCCGCGACATCGCCTTTCCAGTCGGTTGCCTCGCCGAAGACGGTGATCCCGGGGAAATTCGTCTTCATGCAGTCGTTGAACGCCTCGGTCCGGTCGCGGCCGTTGATCGAATCCAGGCCGCCCTGGAGCATGACGACCTTGCCCTTGCCGCCGAGCTTGGCGCCGAGGAATTGGCAGGCCTTGGTGCCGTAGGCCCGGTTGTCGGCGCGTACGACCATGAAGACGTTGCCGGTGTCCGGCCGGGTGTCGATCGTGACGACCGGAATCTTCTTCTCCGACAACTGTTGCAGCGTCGGCGCGATGGCGGCGGTGTCCTGCGGGGCCATCACCACTGCCTTGGCTCCCTGACTGACCAGCGTCTGTGTGTTGGAGATCAGATTGGCGACGTCGTTCTGCGAGCTCGTCGACTTGAGCTGCACCCCGAGCTCGGTGGCCGACTGAGGCACGTACTTGATGTATGAGTTCCAGAAGTCGGTGTCGGACCTCGGATAGTCCACCCCGATGAGTGCGGGGGCCGGTCCCCCGGAGCTTTCCGCGGAATCGCGGTTGCACGCCGAGGTTGACGCCGTGGCGGCCAACGCGGCCACGATTGCCAGGGTGAGCGATGCGTTGCGGTTCATGCGGTTCCTTCCCGAGCGTTCGGGGAGTTGGCAGCGGCGCGTCGCTCCTGGCTCGTCGGCGCGGAAGGGCACGTCGAAAGCCGGCACGGGGCCGACGGGATGTCAAGGGTTGACGCCATCACGGATCGCTAGACATCAGATGTTAAGGTGAGATCACCGGGCGGTCAACGGCCTGAATCAGGCCCAGAACGGCGTTTGTCCCGCCTATTAATAAGATCTATCGGCCGGGATGGCCTTCTCCCGGAGTGTCCGGAAGGGCTGTCGGTAGGGTACGGACCATGACGGGCCCATCCGACGCGTTCAAGCTCCCGCCCCGGCGGCGCGCCGAGCGGCTGAGCGTCGCCGTCGTGACCGAGCTGGTCGAGCTGATCGTCACCGGGCAGTTGGTCGAGGGACAGGTGTTGCCGCCCGAGGGACCGCTGAGCGAGCACTTCGGCGTGAGCCGCACGGTGATCCGTGAGTCGGCCAAACGGCTCGAGGAGAAGGGCCTGCTCATCGTGAGCCAGGGCCGCGGGACTCAGGTGGCGCGGTCCGGGTCGTGGAACATGCTCGACCCGGTGGTGCTCTCCGCCCTCATCGACAATGACGAGTCGCTAGGGGTCCTGGACGAACTGACCGTGATACGGGGAAACCTCGAGTCCGCGATGGCCGGCACGGTGGCCGCCCGCCGCACGCCGGAGGAACTGACCCGCATCGAGCACGCACTGCGGGCGATGCGGGAGATGCTGCACGAGAGCGATTCGTTCCGTGAGGCGGACGTCGTCTTCCACTTCACCGTGATGGAGTTGTCGCGCAACCGCCTGGCCGAGAACATCACCAAACGCCTGTACCGTCGCGCCCTCGAAAGCAAGAGATATCAGGGGATGCAGTACGAAGGAGCGTTCGGCTCCACTCTCGACCAGCACGCGATGGTCGTCGACGCGATCGTCCGCCAGGACGTCGCCGCGGCGGAACAAGCGATGCGCGACCACATCATCGGATCCTGGCAACGACGCCGATTCGAGCCCGCACAGCGGGACCCGAAGGCCTAAGGCGCCGCGGCGAACACACTTCCCGCCGGGATCAGGCCGGCCGCGATCAGATCGCGCCACAGCTGCTCGGGGATGTCGGTGTCGAATCTTCGCCGATCCTCGTCGACCTCCAGCGGGGTGCGCATTCCGACGGCAACCGCGGCGACGGCCGGGTGCAGAAGCGGAAAGGCCAGCGCGGCGGCGGGCAGTTCGACATCGTGTCGCGCACAGATCGAGCCGATGTGCCGGGCTCGTTCGATCACCGCCGGTTCGGCGGCCCGGTATTCGTAGGTGGCGCCGGGCCCCGGCCGGCTGGTGGCGAGCAGACCGGTGCCGAAAACGGCGGCGGCGACGATCGGGACGCCGGCGCGCGCGGCCGGGCCGAGCACCGTCTCCAGGGCCCGGTGCTCGAGCAGTGAATAGCGGTTCGCCAGCATCACCACATCGACGAGGCCCTCGGAGATGATGCGGCCGAGGCCGGCGGTGGAGTTGGTCCCGATGCCGACGGCCTTGACCACGCCGGCGGCTTTCCACGGCGCCAGGGAGGCGAGACCCTCTCGGGCGGCGCCGTCCCAGGCCTGGTCGGGATCGTGCACGTAGGCGATGTCGATCGTGTCGAGGGCCAGCCGGGTCAGGCTCTGCTCGATCGAGCGCTCCACCCCGGCCGGGGAGAAGTCCCATCGCCGCACCAGGTCGCCGCGGACGGCGAAACCTTCCGTGTCACGGGCGGCCGGTCGCCGGTGGGGCACGAGCAGGCGGCCGACCTTGGTCGAGACCACGAACTCGGCGCGCGGACGCATGCGCAGCCCGCGCCCGATGCGGCGTTCGGAGAGGCCGAGACCGTAATGCGGCGCGGTGTCGTAGTAACGGATGCCCGCGTCCCACGCCCGTTCCATGGTCCGCTCGGCCTCGTCGTCGTCCATCGGCTCGGTGAAGTTGCCCAAGGGTGCGCCGCCGAAACCGAGAACACCACGGCGGGTACGGACACGGTCGAGCATCCGCGCGGCCTGCCCGCTCATTTTCCGATCCGGTAGAAGTCGGTCCCGGTGCCGGACAGGATGGCCGCACGCTCGGGCGGGCTCAGTTCGGCGATGAGCGTGTCCACCGTGATCCGCCAGTGGGAGGCGCCCGCGCCCAGTTGGGCAACCGGCCAGTCGGAGCCGTACATGAGCCGGGACGGGCCGAACGCCTCCAGGGCGACGTCGAATGCGCGCCGGACGGCGTCCGGGTCAGCGGACACGAGACCGGCCAGCCCGGACAGCTTCGCCCAGGTGTTGGGGTGGCGGGACAGTTCCCGCAGGTGCGCGGCCCACCCGTCGAAGTCGTCGGTGTCGGCGATGCCGCCGAGGTGATCGGCGACGAACCGGACGTCCGGGTGGGCTCCGGCCACTTTCGTGGCGAGCGGCAACTGCCACGATCGCAGGACCAGGTCGAAGCTCAGGCCGCGCTCGCCCAGCCGGGCCAGACCGGCTCCGACCGCGGTCCGGACCAGCCACTCCGGGTTCGGGTCGAGATGCACCAGATGGCGGATTCCGACGAGCAGGCCGGGCGCCACGGCGTCGAGTTCGCCGAGCTGCCCGGCCGCGTCGCCGGCGAGGTCGATCCAGCCGACCACCCCGGCGATGCGCGCTGTCCGGTGCCCCAGCAGGCGCCGGGTCTCGGCCATGCTATTGCTGGACTGCACCACAACAGCCGTGTCCGCGGCGGTCGAGTCCAGCATGCGTTCCAGCTCGGCGGGGTGGAAATCGCGGTCGATGGCCGGCATCGTCGCCGGGTCGATCCACGGTTGCGGATCGATGGACCGGTCCCAGTGGTGGACGTGGCAGTCCAGGGCCGGCGTCACGGCAGGTCACGCGGCGAGTCGGGGACCAGGCGCAGCCCGGCGCGGCCGGGACGAACGTGCGGGCCGACGTCCACCGCGAGCGCATCGGCGGTGCGGGCGGCCGCGATGCGGTCCTCGTCGACCCGGACGCCGATCCCCGGTTCGTTCCCGAGGATGATGCCGCCGTCGTCGTACTCCTGGTCCACCAGCAGGCCGATCGGCGCGGTGAGGCCCTGAACCTCGAACGCGAGATGATTCGGCACGGCCGCCGCCGCGTGCGCCAACGGGTTGGCGTGGTAAGCGACGGGGCTCACCGGAAGGTCACGGCCGTGCGCGACGGCGGCCACCCGGAGGAAATGGGTGATCCCCCAGACGTTGCCCACCTGCACGATGTCGACCGCGTCGGCGTCCAGCAGAGGCCGATACTGTTCGAGGCCGGTGAGGTTCTCGCCGGTGGCGACGCCGGCGCGGACGCCCCGGCGGACCGCGGCGAGCCCGGCCGCGTCCCAGCGGCGCACCGGCTCCTCGATCCAGGCGAGATCGAACGAGCGCTCGAGGGCCGCCACATAGCGGACGGCCTGCGAGCGGTTCCAGGCCTCGTTGGCGTCGAACATGAGCGCGGGACTCGTCGAGTTGCGACCCAGCACGTCGCGCAGGATACCCAGCCGGCGAAGGTCGTGGTCGAGGTCGCGGCCACCTTTGAGCTTGCCGGAGCTGAACCCGTGACCGGCGAACTCCTCGTACAGCCGGGAAAGGGCGTCGTCGTCGAGCGCGATGTCGAGGCCGGACGCGTATCCCGGCACGAACCGGTCGAGCGCGCCGAGCGTACGCCAGAGGGGTTCTTCCCGGGCTTTGGCCTTGATGTCCCACAAGGCCGTGTCGATCGCTCCGATCGCGCCGAACGCCGACCCCGCGTGCCCGGTCTTGAAAATCTGGGCCAGCATGCGGTCGTAGAGCGCCGACACACCCCTCGGATCCTGACCCTCGACCGCGTCGAAGACCCGTTCGACGTCGCTGTGCGGGCCGACGCCCACCCCCTCGATGCCCGCGTCGGTCTCGAGGATCAGCACGTGCACGTCGGTGCGAGGGCCGGACATCACTCCGTTGACGTCGCCGATCTGCCGCCCCCAGTCCTGCTCGGTCGTGAGGCTGCGGTATCCGGTGACTTTCACTGTTTCTCCTTGGCGGCAGGTATCCGACTCACTCCTTCGTGCCGCCGCCGTCATGCCGGCGACCAGGAAACGCTGGGCTAAATCCGCGCCGCGGCGAGCAGGTCCCGGATCAGCTGAGTTGACGGGGAAATCATCGCCAGGAAATATAAGAGCATACGTATGATGTTTGCAAGGTGCGTGCGCGCCGAGAGAAGGCCGAGAGAAGAGAGCCCCGGATGAGGGGTGCGGTTTCACCTCGGCCACGGCCGGCTGGACACGACGTCGGTCCTGGAGGCCCAGCCGCCCGGTCCGGGCGAGCTGCAGATCGCGGTCGCCTATTGCGGTAGTTCAGCGAGCAGATTGACGTCTCGCAGAGCGGCGGGCCTGTGCCGGCATCGGCGACGCCGGGGTTCTCGGTCGTCACGATCCTCCCGAGCGACGCAAGCTCGACAGGTACTGGTTGGCGATCACCGTGCTGGAGCCGCCCGCCAGGGCGGCAATCTTTCCCCGGCATGGCCCGTCAGCAGGTGTGCCACGAGCGCTGAGTGCGTCATCAATCTCCGCAAGTTTCGGAGGCTAAGCATCGCCGAAACCCATCCGAGCCCCTCGTCTTGCGACCATGGCAGAGCCGTCGAGGTAACAGAATCCCTGGCCACAAACAGATAATGCGAATTCTGATCGTTCGGACTTCCCGCATGGCTTCCGGAAGTTTTCCGGAAGCTATTGTTTCCGTGTTGCTGCGCATGTCAGCATGACGGCACATCGAAATGCATCGTTCTATGGTTCGCGGCGGATCCACCGATCCCCCACTGCACGCCGGCGGCTGGGCCCCCCGCCGGCGTGCAGTGCCCGGTGGCCGGGATCGGACCGAGAAGGGAAGCGATCGTGAAAGCCAGATCGTTGCGATCCGGACTGCTGATCGGCGGAGCCATCGCCGCCGTCGTCGCGACAAGTGTGGTCATGGTGACGCCGAGCGCGGACGCCGCAGCGAGCACGCTCGGCGCGGCGGCCGCGCAGTCGGGCCGATATTTCGGCACGGCCATCGCCGGCAGCCGGCTCGGTGACTCGACGTACACGACCATCGCCGGGCGTGAGTTCAACATGATCACGGCCGAGAACGAGATGAAGCCGGACGCGACGGAGCCGAATCGGGGTCAGTTCAACTTCAGCGCCGGCGACCAGATCTACAACTGGGCCACCCAGCGCGGGTTGCGGGTTCGCGGCCACACGCTCGCCTGGCACGCGCAGCAGCCGGGCTGGATGCAGGGTCTCAGCGGCAGCACCCTGCGCTCGGCGATGATCAATCACATCAACGGCGTGATGGGTCACTACCAGGGCAAGCTCGCCGCCTGGGACGTCGTGAACGAGGCCTTCAACGAGGACGGCAGCCGCCGTTCCTCCAACCTGCAGGGCACCGGCAACGACTGGATCGAGGTGGCCTTCCGGACCGCCCGCAGCGCCGACCCGTCGGTCAAGCTCTGCTACAACGACTACAACATCGAGAACTGGTCCTACGGCAAGACGCAGGGCGTCTACAACATGATCCGGGACTTCAAGTCGCGGGGTGTGCCGATCGACTGCGTGGGCCTGCAGACCCACTTCACCGGTGGCAGCTCGCTGCCCGGCAACTTCCAGACGACGCTGTCCAGCTTCGCCGCCCTCGGGGTGGACGTGGCCCTGACCGAGGTCGACGTCACGAACGCCTCGACCAGCCAATATGCCGGTTTGACACAGGCCTGCGTCAACGTGCCCCGCTGCATCGGCATCACCGTGTGGGGCGTACGCGACAGCGACTCCTGGCGCTCCGGCGAGAGCCCGCTGCTGTTCAACAACAGCGGCGCCAAGAAGCCCGCGTACGACTCGGTGCTCAACGTGCTCAACTCCGTCGGCCCCGCTCCGGACCCGAGCGACAGCACCTCCGTGCCACCGTCGCAGGGCACCGGCAACAGGATCGTCGGCGCCCAGTCGGGCCGGTGCGTCGACGTGCCGAACGCGTCCCGGACCAACGGCACCCGGGTCCAGCTCTACGACTGCCACAGTCAGTCCAACCAGCAATGGACTCTCTCCTCGAGCAGGCAACTGACCGTGTACGGCAGCGCCTGCCTGGACGCCGCCGGATCCGGCAACGGCTCGGCCGTGCAGATCTACAGCTGCAACGGGCAGAGCAACCAGCAGTGGAACGTCAACAGCAACGGCACCATCACCGGTGTCCAGTCCAGGCGCTGCCTCGACGTCTGGGGCACCGGCAACGGCCAACAGGTTCAGCTCTACGACTGCCACGGACAGGCCAACCAGCGGTTCAGCCTCAGCTGATCCCGATCCGATGACCACGGTGTGACGGCGCCATCCCCGTCACACCGTGGTCGTCGCCATGCGCCCGCAGCGGGATGGATTCGCCGTAACTTCCGGTGCTTCACAGTCGACAGCCGCGGCGGATCTTCAGGCGCGTCCGCGAACCTGCATTCAGCGGGGTTTCCTTGGCACACAATCGTTACGCGCGGTGTCCACTTCGTCCGGACCGACATCTTGACATGCCGATGCGCCTCTTCTTAGCGTGGTCGTAACATGTGAAAATCCACCGGAACTTTCGGTACGGAGGTGCGCTGAGTGGCACTCAAGAGGAAACTCGCCGTCGTTGCCGTGGTCGCGTTCAGCGCCGTGAGCGCGGCCGCCTGCGGGGGCGGCGACGACGACGGCTCCGACTCCGGCGGCAACGTCACGATGCAGCTGTGGGAGAACGCCACGACCGGCCCGGGCAAGGCGTTCTGGGACAAGGTCGCCGCTGATTACCACACCGCGAACCCGACGGTGACGATCAAGATTCAGACGGTCCAGAACGAGGATCTGGACGGCAAGCTGCAGACCGCGCTGAACTCCGGCTCCGCCCCCGACATCTTCCTCCAGCGCGGCGGCGGCAAGATGGCCGCGATGGTCGAGGCGGGCCAGCTCAAGGACATCACCGACGCCGTCAGCGCCGAGACCAAGGCGGCGGTGGGCGACGCCGTCCTCGGGGCCGGGTCACTCGACGGCAAGACGTATGCCATTCCGACATCGATCCTGCCCGGCGGTCTCTGGTACAGCCAGGACCTCTTCAAGGCGGCCGGAGTCGAGGCGGCGCCGGCCACCCTGGACGACCTCAACGCGGCGGTGACCAAGCTCAAGGCGAAGGGCACGCCGATCGGCCTCGGCGGCAAGGATGCCTGGCCGGCCGCGCACTGGTACTACTGGTTCGCGCTGCGGGCCTGCAGCCGGGCCACGCTCGACGCCACGGCCAAGAGCAAGACCTTCACCGACCCGTGCTGGACCAAGGCCGGCAACGACCTCAAGGCGTTCGCCGACACGAAGCCGTTCAACGACGGCTTCCTGACCACTTCGGCGCAGCAGGGCGCCGGAAGCTCGGCCGGCCTGATCGCCAATCACCAGGCGAGCATGGAACTCATGGGTGCCTGGGATCCCGGTGTGATCGCCGGCCTGACGAAGGACAAGAAGCCGCTGCCCGACCTCGGCTTCTTCCCGTTCCCGGCGGTTCCGGGCGGCCAGGGTGACCCAGCCGCGATCATGGGCGGCGCGGACGGCTACTCGTGCTCGGCCGACGCGGCGAAGGAGTGCCCGGCATTCCTCAACTACCTGGTCACCAAGGATGTGCAGGAGGCCTACTACAAGGCCTTCAACTCGCTGCCGGTCAACCGGGAGGCGCAGAAGGCGATCACCGAGCCGTACCTCCAGGCGGTGCTCGACGCCTACAACAAGGCGCCGTACGTCTCACAGTGGCTCGACACGGTGTACGGCCAGAACGTGGGCAACGCGCTGAACATCGGCGTGGTCAACATGCTCGCCGGCAAGGGTGACGTCGCCGGGATCATCAAGGGCGTGAACGACGCTGCCAAGAAGGGCTGAGGTAGCCCGACGATGAGCAGCGACTTCGGTGGCGAGACGGCAACGGTCACTGAGGAGGCGCCCGGACACAGCGGAGGCGGCGCGCCGACGTCGCCTCCGCTGCGTGCCCGCCGGCGCGGAATCGGCTGGGCCCAGCGGCTGGAGATCGCGGCGCTGTCCGGTCCGGCGATCGTGACGTTCGTGGCCTTCGTGATCGTGCCGGTGGCGCTGGCCGCCTACGTGGGCTTCTACCGGTGGAAGGGTTTCGGGGTCCCCACCGACTTCGTCGGCCTCGACAACTACGTTACCATCCTGCAGGACGGCCCGTTCCGCGCCGCGCTGTGGCACAACGCCCTGATCGTCGTGCTGTCGCTCGTTCTCCAAGGGCCGATCGCGGTCGGCTTCGCGCTGCTGCTCAACCAGAAGATGCGCGGGCAGTCGCTCATCCGGATCCTCATCTTCGTCCCCTACGTGATCGCCGAGGTCATCGTGGGGACGGCCTGGAGCCTCCTGCTCCAGACCAACGGCGCCGTCAACGACGTCCTGACGTCGATCGGTCTCGGCTCTCTCGAGCAGGACTGGCTGTCCAACCCGGACCTCGCCATCTGGACCCTGGGAATCATCCTGACCTGGAAGTATGTCGGGTTCGCGGTGATCCTGTTCCTGGCCGGGATGCAGAACATCCCGGAGGAGCTGTCCGAGGCGGCGGCGGTGGACGGCGCGTCGTTCTGGCAGACCCAACGGCGGATCACCCTGCCACTGCTCATGCCGACCATCCGGATCTGGGGATTTCTGTCGATCATCGGTGCCCTGCAGCTGTTCGACCTGGTCTACATCATCTGGGGCCAGTACGTCTCGTCGACGGCCGGCACCTCCACCATGGCGACGTACATGGTCACCGAGGGCCGCAACGCCGGCAACTACGGCTACGGCAGCGCGGTGGCCGTCGTGCTCTTCGTCATCTCCCTGGTGATCGCTCTTCTGTACCAACGTTTCGTGCTGCGCCGGGACACCGAGGGCGCGCTCACCGGAGGACGGTAGGAATGGCCACGACCGTGGATTCCCGGCTCGAGCCGAGGACGGGGAACGGCTGGGGCAACCCGATCGTCTACCTCGCGGCACTGTTGCTGATCGGCATCATGCTCGGACCGGTGATCTACATCATCATCGGCGGCTTCCGGACCAACTCGCAGATCACCGTCGACCCGGCGGGGCTTCCGCACCCGTGGGAGATCGGCAACTACACCGACATCCTGACCGGCGGAGTCTTCTGGCGTCAGGCCGGCAACTCGACGATCGTGGCCCTCGCCACCACCATCGGGGTCGTCGCGCTGGGCGTGATGGCCAGCTACGTGCTGGCCCGCTACCGATTCCGGGGGCGCGGAGCGATGTACGCCCTGTTCGCCTCCGGCCTCATGTTCCCGGCGACGGTCGCCATCACTCCGCTGTACATCCTGGACAAGTCTCTCGGGCTGGTGAACACCCTGCCCGGCGTCATCCTTCCGCAGATCGCCTTCGCGCTGCCGACGACGATCATCATCCTGGTTCCGTTCCTCCAGGCGATCCCGAAGGACATCGAGGAGGCCGCGGCCATCGACGGCTGCAGCCGTCTCGGCTTCTTCCGGCGGATGGTGCTTCCGCTGTCGGTGCCGGGACTGGTCACCGTCGGGATCCTCGCGTTCATCGGCAGCTGGAACAGCTATCTGCTGCCGCTGTTCATCCTCAACGACCAGGACAGCTTCACGCTGCCGCTCGGGGTGCAGGCCTTCTCGTCGCAGTACTCGGTCGACACCGCGAAGGTGCTCGCGTTCACCTCGCTGTCGATGATCCCGGCGCTGGTGTTCTTCAGCCTGTTCGAACGCCGCATCGTCGGCGGGCTAACCGGCGCGGTCAAAGGCTGAGCCACCAGACTCCGCTCGGGACTCCGTCTCGGTGAGCGTCCGCGGGCGCCCCACGAACCCCACGGCCGCCGCCCCCAACGCCGCCACCAGCGCAAACACGTAGAACCCCCAGGGATATCCGCTGTCCGCCGACAGCAGCGCCCCGATGATGATCGGCCCGACGATCGCGCCGATCCGCCCCACCCCGGCCGTCCAGCCCAACCCGGTGGCCCGGTTCGGCGCGTCATACATCAACCCGACGTACGCATAGACCAGAGCCTGCGCGCTGAACACGAACGCCCCGGTCACGAACACCGCGGCATAGAGCGGCAGCACCGGCATCTTGATGCTCAGCAGGGCCAGGAACACCGCCGCGAGGGCGAACCACGACAGCGTCGTCGGCCGGATGCCGGCGCCGTTGGCGATGCGGCCGGCCGTCAGCAGGCCCGCGATCGCGCCCAGGTTCAGGGTCAGGAGCAGGCCGAGACCCTGCTCCAACGGATACCCGGCGGTGATCATCAGGTTCGGCAGCCAGGTGTTCAGGCCGTACACGAGAATCAGGCCGAAGAAGGACGTGCACCAGAAGGCGATCGTCGGGCGGAGCATGCCACCCGCGAAGAGGGACCGGACCGGATTGCCCGCGGTGCGGCGGAAGGACGCCGACTCGGGCAGGTAGCGCCACATCAGCGGGGCGACGATCAGGCCGGGCACGCCGCCGATCGCGAACATCCAGCCCCACCCGTGGCCGCCGCGGCCCATCACCAGCAGGCCGAGCACCGCGGTCAGGATCGCGCCGACGTGGTAGCCGGTCATCACCAGCGTCGTCGCGCCGGCCGCCTTGCCGCGTCGGGCGAACTCGGTGGCCAGCGTGATCGCGGTCGGCAGGCAGCCGCCCAGGCCCAGGCCCGCGAAGAACCGGAAGGTGCCGAGCATCCCGATCGACGTCGCGAACGCGCACGCGATCATGAAGATCGAGAACAACAGGACCGACACGATGAGTACGCGGCGGCGCCCCAGATAGTCGGTCAGCGTGCCGATCACCATCGCGCCGATCGTCATGCCGACGAGTCCGGCGGTGGCGATCGCGGTCGCCCCGGCCGGCGTGATGTCCCAGACGTGGTCGCGCAGCAGCACCGGGATCACGGTGCCCAGCACCACCAGGTCATAGCCGTCCAGCAGCACCGCGGTCCAGCACAGCAGCACGGCCATCAGCCCGGCGCGCCGATCGGTTGTCACAGCCATCACGTCACGTTAAGAACCCCGGACCGCATCCGACATCGCTACATTCCACCCAGTGGAAGCCGGGTGAGAGCGAAGCAAGTGGTAGCCCAGCCGTGCATCCGCGCCTCGGATGGACGGCTCGACTACCACTGTGTGCGGCCATGGCGAGCGGGGCCGGTAGCCTTCGCCGGTGCGCACGAAGCAGGAGCTCAGCGAGGCGATCCGGCGGGACCGGCGGGCCGCCCTCGTCGTCAACACCCGGTCGCGGCGGGGCCGCCGGCTCTATGCGGACGTGCGGGCGCGCCTGCTCGCGGCCGGGGTCGAGCTGATCGCCGACAAGTCGGTCGAGGGTGACCTCGAGACGGCGCTGACCGCGGCCATCGACGCCGGCCCCGACCTGCTGATCGCCGGCGGCGGCGACGGCACGATCAGCACCGCCGGGCGGATGCTCGCCCACCTGGACCTGGCGCTGGGGGTGTTGCCGCTGGGCACCACCAACAACTTCGCCCGGACCGCCCGGGTGCCGCTCGGGCTGGACGACGCGGTGGCGACGCTGACCGGGGGCACGGTGGTCGACGTCGACCTGGGGCTGGCCGGCGACGTGCCGTTCACGAACCACGTCGGGGTCGGGCTGTCCGCCGATGTGATGCTGCGGTCGCCGCATCTGTTGAAGCGGGTTTCCGGGCGGCTCGCGTACCCGATGACGGCCTTGGCCCTGCTCACCCGGCACCGGCCGATCCGGGCCGTGGTCCGCGCCGGCGGGCGCGAGCACGTCTTCGAGACCCACCAGCTCTATGTGGCGAACGGCGGATTCCACGCCGGTCGCCCGATCACCGCGGACGCGGACGCCGACGACCGGCTGTTGGTGGCCTATGCGGTGGGCGGCGCGGCCCGGCATGAGCTGCTGCGCGAGACGGCGCGAAATGCGGCCACCGGGCATCGCCGGACGCTGCGGCAGGACCCGTTCCTCGCGGTCGGCGAACTGACCCTGGAGACCGACCGCCCGGTGCGCGTCGAGGTGGACGGCGAGCTGCGCGGCGAGACCCCGCTGCGAATCGGCCTCGACCCGAACGCGCTGCGGATCATGGCGCCGCCGGGAACTCCCGACCGTTGAGACCGGCCGGGCGGATCACGGCGCCGCCGGACACCCCCGACCGCTGAGACCGGCCAGGCGGATCACGGCGCCGCCGGGGACACCGAACCGCTGGGACCGGCCGGGCGGATCCACCAGCGCACGGCCGGGGCCAGGGCGGCGGTGAGCAGCGCCGAGGCCAGCAGGCCGCCGCGGGCGTCGAGGGCGACGATCAGCGGGCCGGCCACGCCGAGGCCGACCGGCGCGGCGATGGTGATGCCCGCGGAGTAGAGCGTGACCACCGGCTGCTGCTCGTGTTCCGCCAGGTTGGCCTGCAGAAAGGTGAAGGCGATCGCGACGAACGGCCCGTAGATGGCGCCGCCGGCGAAGAGGGCGGCGGCCGCGATCGGGATGGTCGGCGCGACCGCGAGCACGGCCAGCGCCGCCGCCCAGCCGGCGATGACGGCGACCGTGGCGGTCTGCGGGCGCAGCCGGCGCAGCTGGTTGGTCAGCAGCGCGCCGATCAGCGCGCCCACGCCCAGACAGGTCCAGAGGATGCCCAGGGCGCGCGCGTCGCCGTCGAGATCGTCGGTGACGAGCAGTGGCAGCGCCACCTCCACCGGGCCGTAGAGCAGGTCGAACAGGAAGACCACGACGAGCAGGCGAAGCGCCAGCGGGTGGTGTCGCAGGATGCGCCAGCCCGACCTGGTCTCCTCCGCGGGCGGCGCCGCGGAGGTGCGCGCGGCGGCCGCGGCGAGCACCAGCGTCGCGTAGCAGCAGCCGGCCACCCCGAGCGCGACCTCCGGTCCGAACGCCGCCGACACCAGGCCGCCGACGGCCGGGCCGGCGACATAGAGGGCGAGGCTGTCCGAGACGCCGAGCAGGCCGTTCACCGAGAGCCGCAGGTCCGCGCCGCCCATGCCGGTGGCCAGCAGGCGCCGCCCGCCGGCCGACAGCAGCCGCAGCGCCGAGCCGGCGAAGAGCACCACGATCAAGGACAGCAGTGACAGCCGGCCGAGGGCGGCGAGCACGGCCACCCCGCCGAACGCGATCGCCCGGGTCACGCCGTCCGCGGCGACCACGGCCCGCGGGTGGTAGCGGCGCCGGCTCACCCCGAAGAACAGCGTTACCGCGATGGAGAGCACGAACGGCGCCGCGGTCGCCGCCGAGATCGCGACCGCCGGTTCCAGTCCGCCGCGCAGCTGCAGGGCGAGCAGCGGCAGCGCGACGAAACCCATCCCGTCGCCGATCTTGGAGACGGCGTCGCCGCCGATCAGCGTGGCCAGGCGCCGGTCCCGCAGAACCTCTCGATAGGACAACGTGGCTCAGGCGCGCAGCAGGTGGTCCGCGGTGGCCTGGTCGGTGATCAGCACGCTCAGCCAGCCGCCCAGCAGCGCCGCCCGGATGGCGTTCCACTTGCGCTCGCCACCGGCCACGCCGACCCGCCGAGACACCCGTTTCAGTGTGTCCACCCCGATACCCAGCACCCGGTCGTCCAGATCGGACGGGATGTGCCGGCCGGTCTCGTCGAAGAAGCGCATGCACACGTCGCCGATCGCGCCCTGGTCGCGCAGCCGGTGCTCCTCGGAGTCGGCGATCGCGTTGCCGCTCTGCCGCAGCAGGGTGGACGGCTCCAGGCTGCCCACGCCGACCAGCGCCACGGTCAGGTCGTCCCAGGCCTTGATCACCTCGGCGATGGACGGCTCCTGGACCAGCGCGTCGCGCATCTCGGGCCGCGCCACCAGGCCGGGCGCGACCAGATAGACCGCCTCCGCGCGGGTGTTCCGGGCCAGCCCGCCGGTGAGCCGGGTGGCCAGGCTCTGCGCGGCGCTGGTGCCGACTCCACCCAGGATCTGCACCACCCGCTCGGCGGCCAGGCTGGGCGCCGGATGCATGGCGTCCACGGTGGACAGCAGGGTGGCGCTCCACGAGGAGATGCCGATCCGGTCGTCCCGGGAGAGCGTGGTCTCCAGATAGACGGCCGCCGCGGCGGAGATCGCCTGGGTCACCGCGAGCTCGTCGGTCAGCCCGTCGGTGTCGGCCACCACGACCTCGCTCAGGCCGTACTTCTGCTCGACCGCCTCCTCCAGCTCGGCGTGCACGCCGCGCGGGGTGACCACCGCGGTACGCACGATGCCGGTCGCCACCGCCTGCTTGAGGAGCCGGGAGACGCGTGGCTGGGAGATGTGCAGGTGCGCGGCGATCTGCGGCTGCCGCATGCCGCGCTCGTGGTACATCCGCGCGACCTTCGTGAGCAGCCGGATGTGCTCCGACGGCACCCCGATGTGCGGGTCGACCCCTGGGCTCACCTGCGCCTCCCCTGTTCCGTCGCCGAAGCGTAACCATGCCGCGCCGCCACCCGGACGGTGGACCGGGATCCGCCAAACAGCCGGTACGGACCCGATCCGTCGCGGACCGTTGACAACGGCGACATCACGAGTTCACAGTATGAGCATGTCCAGTCGCAAGTGAATGGATATTCACATGATTCTTCGGCGTCGCCCTCCGGCACTGCTGCTCGGCCTGCTGCTCCTCGCGGTGCTTGCCGGCTGCAGCAAGGTCCCGGGGATCTACGTGTACGAGAAGGCCGGCACGCCCCAGGGCGGAGCCGCCGCTTTCGACCCGACGACGTACGTGGAGGGCATCTGGGCGTCCAAGATCGTGCCGACCGTGCATGACCAGGCGACGGACGTGACCACCGTGGCCGCGGCCATCGCCGAGGACCCGGACGCGGCCGGCGAGCGGTACGGCAAGCGGTCCGGCACCGGCAGCCCGTACGCGTTCATGGTCAGGGGCGAGGGCACGGTCACCAAGATCGACACCGACGCGCCGACCGGACCGCTGACCGTGCAGGTTCCGGCCGACGCGGGCGGCAAGGCGGTCACCGTCTCGATCGCCACCGGCCCGGTCATCCCCGGAACGGCCCTGCGCGACGGGGTCGGCTTCATCTCGTTCGGCGACTTCACCAACCAGATCGACTACGCGAACGCGGCCACCCAGATCAACGCCCGGGTGAAGACCGACGTGATCGCCAAGGCCGACGTCCAGAACCTGGTCGGCAAGAAGATCACCTTCTACGGCGCCTTCTCCGCCCTGGCCCCGGGCTCGATCTTCGTGATCCCCACCGAACTGCAGGCCGCGGGATGAACAACGATCAAGTGCTCATCGCCCGGGGCGTGAGCAAGTCCTACGACGGCGTGCGCGCGCTCAAGGACGTCACCTTCACCGCCTACCGCGGCAAGGTCAACGTGCTGGTCGGCGAGAACGGCGCCGGCAAGTCCACGCTGATGAAGATCCTGTCCGGCTCGGAGACGCCGACCAGCGGCGAGATCCTGCTGGACGGCGAGCCGGTGCAGCTGGGCACGCCCCGGGACGCGCAGGCCCTCGGCATCGGGATCATCCACCAGGAACTGAGCCTGTTCCCGAACATGACGATCGCCCAGAACATGTTCGCCGGCCGCGAATTACGAAAAGCCGGCCGCTTCGTCAACGACGCCGAGCAGCGCCGCCGCACCCGCGAGGTGCTCGGCCGGCTGGGCCAGGACCTCAACCCGGACGTCCTGGTCGGCGACCTGCCGATCGGTCAGCAGCAGCTGGTCGAGATCGGCCGGGTGCTGCTCGAGGACGTCCGTGTGCTGATCATGGACGAGCCCACCTCGGCGCTGTCCAACCACGAGGTGGACGTGCTCTTCGAGGTGATGGGTGACCTGCGCGCCCAGGACGTCACGGTCATCTACATCTCGCACAAGCTGGACGAGTTCCGCCGGATCGGCGACTTCGTCACGGTGTTCCGGGACGGCGCGCTGGTCGCGCACGAACAGATGAGCAGGACCGACACCGCGTGGATCGTGCGGCAGATGGTCGGCCGCGACCCCGACTCGCTGTACGTCCGCAACACCTCCCCCACCGGCGACGTGCTGCTCGAGGTCACCAACCTGACCGCGCTCGGGCCCACCCGGCCGTTGGTCGACGACGTCTCGCTCACCGTCCGGGCCGGCGAGGTGGTCGGCATCTACGGCCTGATGGGCGCCGGCCGCACCGAGCTGGTCGAGTGCCTGATGGGCGCCCGGAAGGCGGACGCCGGGGAGGTCGCGATCCGAGGCAAGGTAGCGAAAAATGCCACGGTCCAAAAAAGGATGCAGGCTGGGCTGGCCCTGGTGCCCGAGGACCGGCAGCGCGACGGCCTGGTCCAGACCATGTCGGTGCGGGACAACATCCTGATCGCCACGATCGACAGGTTCACCCGCGGCGGGCTGCTGCGCGGCGGCCGCGAGCAGCAGACCGCCAAGGACAAGGTCGCCGAGCTGGCCATCAAGATCCCCGGTCTGGCCGCCGCGGTCACCTCGCTGAGCGGCGGCAACCAGCAGAAGGTGGTGCTGGCCCGGGCGCTACTCACCGAGCCGGTCGTGCTGCTGCTGGACGAGCCGACCCGCGGCATCGACGTCGGCGCCAAGGCGCAGATCGCCGCCCTGATGGCCGACCTGGCCGCGCAGGGCTACGGCGTGCTGTTCATCTCGTCCGAGCTGGCCGAGGTGATCGCCATGGCTGACCGGGTGCTGGTGATGGCCCGGGGCCGCATCACCGCCGAGTTCACCGCGGCGACCGTCACCGAGGAGGCCCTCGTCAGCGCCTCCGCTTCCGACCACGTCCTGGAGGCCTCCTGATGACCGGCACCGACGTCGCGAAGCAGGCTCAGGCCGAAGCGCCGCCTTCCGCGCCACCTTCAAGAAGCGCCAAGGCCGCGCTGCTGCTGCTCCGCGGCCGCACGCTGATCGTGCTCGTGATCCTGGTGATCTTCTTCAGCGCGATCTCGTCGGAGTATCTGACGCAGAGCAACCTGATCCTGATGACCAAGCACGTGGCGATCAACGCGATCCTCGCCATCGGGGTCACCTTCGTCATCCTGACCGGCGGCATCGACCTGTCCGTCGGCTCGATCGCCGGCCTGGCCAGCATGATCGCCGGCGGCCTGCTGTTCAGCGGGCTGGACGTGGGCGCCGGCCAGATCTTCTTCTCGGTGGCCGTGGTGATCGTGATCGGCATCCTGGTCGGAGCGGTGGTCGGCGGGCTCAACGGCGTGCTGATCACCCGCTTCAAGGTGGCGCCGTTCATCGCCACGCTGGGCATGCTCTATGTCGCCCGCGGCGCGGCCCAGCTGCTCAGCAACGGCGGCACTTTCCCGGACCTGTCCGGCACGCCGGCGCGCGGCAACGAGGGCTTCGGATTCATCGGCGTGGACAGCATCCTGGGCATCCCGGTGGCGGTCTGGATCATGGTGGTGGTCGCGGCCGCGGCGATCATCGTGACCACCCGCACCCCGTTCGGCCGCCGGGTCTTCGCGGTCGGCGGCAACGAGCGCGCGGCGGTGCTCTCCGGCATCCGGGTCAACCGGGTCAAGATCGCCGTGTACGTGATCTCCGGCTGCTGCGCCGCCCTGGCCGGCCTGCTGCTCACCTCCGAGCTCGGCGCCGCCTACCCGGACACGGCCACCACCTACGAGCTCAACGCGATCGCCGCGGCGGTCCTCGGCGGCACCGCGCTCAGCGGCGGCCGCGGCACCATCATCGGCACCGTCATGGGCGCCTTCGTCATCGGCTTTCTCAGCGACGGCCTGGTCCTCGTCGGCGTCTCCACCTTCTGGCAGTCGGTGGTCAAGGGCGCCGTGATCATCTTCGCGGTCATCACCGAGCAGGCCCAGCAACGCCTGCAGACCGGCCTCAACAAACGAACTGCGTAACGAACCCCGTCCGAGAAAGGCATACCCATGAAGGTTTTCCGTAGGTTCGTGCTGCCGGTAGGCACTGCGGCACTGCTTGCCCTGACCGCCGCCTGCGGTGGCGGGGACGACACCGCAGCCTCCGGTGGTGGAGAGTCCGCGGCGCCCGCCGCGAGCAAGCTCATCGTGATCATCACCCCGTCGCCGGACAACGTGTTCTTCAAGGCCGAGCAGGAGGCCGCGGACGCGCAGGCGAAGAAGCTGGGCTACGAGACGCTGGTGCTCAGCCACGACGACGACCCGACCAAGCAGAGCCAGGAGATCGACACCGCGATCTCCCGCAAGGCCGCGGCGATCATCCTGGACAACGCCGGCGCCGACTCCTCCGAGGCGGCCATCCAGCGCGCCAAGGACGCGAGCATCCCGACCTTCCTGATCGACCGTGAGATCAACAAGACCGGGGTGGCGGTGGCCCAGATCGTCTCGAACAACTCGCAGGGCGCCGGCCTCGGCGGCCAGGAGTTCGCCAAGCTGATGGGCAACAAGGGCGAGTACGCCGAGCTCACCGGCAAGGCCACCGACACCAACGCGGGCGTCCGCTCGCAGGGCTACCACGGGATCCTGGACCAGTACCCGGACATGAAGATGGTCGCGCAGCAGAGCGCCAACTGGGACCAGGCCGAGGCGCTGCAGAAGACCCAGACGATCCTGCAGGCGCACCCGAACATCAAGGGCATCATCGCCGGCAACGACACGATGGCCCTGGGCGCCTATGCCGCGGTGCAGGCGTCGAAGAACAAGGACATCATCGTCACCGGCTTCGACGGCAGCCCGGACGTGGTCAGCTCGATCCTCAAGGACGGCATCAAGGCCACCGTGCTGCAGCCGGCCAGCCAGATCTCGCAGATGGCGGTCGACCAGGCGGACGCGTACATCAAGGCGGGCGGCAAGACCAGCCAGCCGGAGAAGCAGTCGGTGGACTGCGTGCTGGTGAACGCCGACAACGCCAAGACGGTCACCAACTTCGCCGTCAGCGGCTCCTGATCCCCGGTGGGGGGGGCGGGGGGGCGCCCCCCCCCCCCCCCCCAAAAGAAACCCCCCCTCGTCCCCAACCCCCCCCCCCCCCCACCCTCGCCGCAAGTTCCCCCCGAGCTCACCAAGGACGCCCACCCAGACCC
>NZ_JBVJIP010000032.1:0-95271 GCF_055586225.1 Actinoplanes sp. NPDC051388
GAGTGTGGCTGGCATCGGGCGCGGGGCGCCCGAATACCGGTGTTGTATTCGGGTGCCCCGCGGCCGCTGCCAGCCACACTCTGGACCGCGCCGCAGCCCTGGCTGATCCAAGAGACAGACCCTCATCATCGCCGGTTCGAGCAGCGGCAGACTCCGCTGCCGTATTTACCGGCCGGCCTCCTCGGTGATCAGCAGTTCGAGGATGCCGAGGGCGTGGTGCTCGGTGGCGGCGTGCGGGCTGTCGCGGTGGGTGGCCAGGTCCGGGTGCCACGAGCGGATCTCGGCCAGCACGACGGCGGTTCCGGTCCGGTCGTCGGCGGCCATGACCTCCATCAGAGCCAACGTCGCCGCGCGGTCGGTGCCGGCGCAGGCCTGGCGCAGTTGGGCGATCGCGGGCCGGAGTCCGGTGCCGGCTTCGGGGCAGGCGGCGGTCAGGGCGGCCAGCAGGAAGCGCTCGGCCTCCGAGGCTCGGCTCCAGCGGCTCGTCAGGGCTGGAAGGGCGTTCGCGACCGCGTGGCGGGCGGCGACCGCCTCGGGCGCTTCCACCGCGGGCCGGCCCAGGGCGTGGTCGGTGTCGGCTAGGGCGGCCAGGTCGCGCCGGCCGACCGTGGCGATGAGATAGAGGTCCAGCAGCACCCAGGAGCGATATCGATCGCCCAGCCGGTCGTCGCCGGCCAGCGCCACGAAGTCGGCGGTCGCGGCGGCCGTGTGCGGATAGCAGGTGCCCTGATGCATGGCCCCGTCGAACAGCAGATCCAGCATGAATCCGGGATCGGCCCAGTCGTCCGCGCCGATCACACTGCCGATCCCCGCGTCGGTGGCGAGGCGCTCGGCGATGGCGAGCATCTCGGCGCGTTCGTCGGCCGGTGGGCGGCCGGACAGAGCCGGTGCCCGTGGCGGGCGTGGCCGATCCGCGGGTGCGGATCTGCTGAGGGTCGCTCGGCGGGCGGCGGCCTCCTGCTCGGTGAGCTCGTGCACCAGGCCGACGCGGGTGAACCCGCGGAGCACCGTCTCCGGGTGTCCACCGCCCGGACCGCCCGCGACGCCGCCGTGTGCCCGGGCGATCTCGTCGGTCGCCTCGGTCTCGGTCCGCCGGAGCTCCTCCGCGCCCTGGCCCGGGTCGAGGCACACGCTGAACACGTTCCACCAGCCGGTGAACTCGGGCCGGTCGAACCGGAAGTGATCGACGATGCGCACCGCCACCAGCCGGTGCCCCCGCGCGGCGAGCAGGTCGGCCACAGCGCGGGCGGCGTCTTCGGTGGGCAGCGTCAGCGTGAACTTCAGGGCATAGGGCGGATCGGTCACTGGACGCAGAACTCGTTGCCCTCGGGGTCGGCCAGCACGACGTGGTGGGATCCCGGTTCCTTGACCTCGGCGATCACGGTGGCGCCGAGCTCGCGCAGCCGGGCGACGGTCGCGTCCCGGTCGTCCGGTCCGGCGTGCAGATCCAGGTGCACCCGGTTCTTGCCGGTCTTCGGCTCGGGCACCTGCTGGAACAGGATCCGCCGTCCCAGGCCCGTTCCGGTGCCCTCCTGCACCGGGTCGTCCGGATGCCGGACGGCCTGCAGCGTCCGGAACGCGGCCCGCCCAGCCACGTCCACGACCGCTTCCCGCGGCAGCGCGCCCGCATCGAGCAGCCGCTCGATCAGCGCGCTGTTGTCCTCCACCTGATAACCGAGCGCCCCGGCCCAGAAGACGGCCTGCGCCTGCGGGTCCGCACAGTCGACGACGACTTTCCAATCCAGAGTCATGCCCTCAGCATGCCGGTCTCCCGCCCGATCCGCAGGCAGCGACGCGGCGATGTCCGCAGCAGCGAAGACGCGCGGTGCGAGGGCATGGACGTGCGCGGGTCCGGTCGCGACGATGGGCCGATGCGCATCACGGTGGGAGACGTCGCGCTGTACTTCGACGTGGACGGGCCGGGCGACCTGCTCCAGAGGACGGCCAGGCGATGAGGTTCAGCATCACGCTGGGTGCGGCCGGGGAGCGGACGCCCGCGGCGCTGGCCCGCCTCGCCGCCCGAGCCGAGGAGTCGGGTTGGGACGCGATGTTCCTCGAGGACTATGTGGACTACCAGGGCACCGGCCTGCCCACCTGGGACGTCTGGGTGTGCCTGTCCGCGATGGCCGCCGCGACCGACCGGATCCGCCTGGGCCCGACGGTCACCCCGCTGCCCCGCCGCCGAATCTGGGAGCTGGCCGCCCAGGCGACGTCGGTCGACCACCTGTCCGGCGGCCGCCTGATCCTGGGCGTCGGCGCGGGTGACACCGCCGACCCGGGCCTGGCCGCCGCCGGCATCGAGGCCGAACCGGCGGCCCTGGCGCGCTCGCTGGACCAGGGCCTGGACACCCTGACCGCCCTTTGGTCGGGCGCGGAAGCCGGACCACTGCGGCTGGCCGCGACACCGGTGCAGACACCCCGGATCCCGATCTGGGTCGGCGGCGACCTGCGCCGCCAAGGCGTCCGCCGCCGCCTCACCCGATGGGACGGCGCCTGCGTCTACCGCGAGCGCCCGCTGGACCCCGACGACATCCACGACATAGCCGACCTGGTCCGCACCGTCCGCGGCACCGTGGCGGGCTTCGACATCAAGGCGAGCGGCAACCCGCACCTGATCGACGACTTCGCCGCCGCGGGCGCCACCTGGTGGGGCCGCTGGATCCCGCCGGGCGACGTCCCCTCCGCCGAGGCGGCGATCAGCTCCGGCCCACGCTGAAGCGGCGGTCAGGCCGGGCAGGTGGTGGGGGTGGTCAGCGGGGCGGTGCTCAGCGCGGTCAGGACCAGGGCGGTGACCGCCGGGTCGGTGGGCAGGGCGCTGTGCGAGACCTGGGCGGACGGGCAGATGCTCTGCAGCGGCAGGTTGATCGCGCCGTCCAGGCGGGCGGAGTCGGGGGGCTGGACCGTCTCGTCGTTCTGGGTCCAGATGCTCAGCCAGGGGAGGTTGTCGGGCAGGCCCTCGTCGTCCAGGTCGTCCAGCAGGTCGTTGCCGGGGACCAGCTGGCGGCAGGCCGGTGGGCACTGGCCGGGCGCCAGGGCCGCGCCGACGCCGGCGATCTGGGCGCCGTGCAGCGGGGAACCCAGCGTGACGATGCGCCGGGCGACCGTCGCACCGTCGTGGCGGTCCACCCAGAGGCGGGTGACCACGCCGCCGGCGGAGTAACCGATCACGTCGACCGAGGGCGCGCCCGCGTCGATCTCGGCGCGCACCGCCTCGTCCAGGGTGTCGGACTGTTTGAGCAGGTCGCCCGTGCCGCCGTCGGGGAGCGTCACCACCTTGGCGGTGCGGCCCTCGGTGGTCAGCACCTGAGCCAGGCGGGTCAGCGCGACCTGGCTGCCGCCGTACCCGGGAACCAGCAGGACCGAACCGGGAGTCGCCTGATCGGGCCTGGCCCCGCTGTCGGTCGCGCGGCCGAGGAAGGCGGTCACGCCGACCGCCAGCAGCACCACCAGGACCAGCGCGCCGGCGCCGAGGAACAGGAGCCGGCGGCGAGGGGACATGCCCCCATGATGCCCCGGCCAGGACCCGGGGTGCGGCGGCAACCAAGCCGCACCCCAATGGCAACCCGGACGAGTTGACGCTGCGTGATCGTCGACCGCACCATAAACACAGTCCGATATTCCCGAAATGACCGAGGACGACGACATGACGACCCCCACGCCTGCCGCCGCCACCACCTTCCGCGATCAGCGTGCATCACCCGCTGTGACCACCGGCTACCGCGACCTGGCGCCCACCATCCTGCGTCAGCGGATGGTCGTCGAGGGCTACCCGACCTTCGTGATCACCGACGAGCACATCAAGGACTACCTGCGGAGGCTCTCCGAGGTGACCGAGATGATCACGATCATCGACCCGGTCACGCACGTCAGCGAGATGTACGGCTTGGCCGGCTGGATCCACTGGGAGACGTCCGGCGCGCACTTCTACTCGTGGGAGCGCCCGGTCGAGTTCTTCAGCGTCGACATCTACACCTGCAAGGCCTTCGACCCGAGCGCCGTGCTGGCCTTCACCGAGGACTACTTCCGCACCACCGCGATCGTGGCCAAGGAGTTCTGAACGTGCCGACCCGCTACGACCTGGACGAGCTGACCGCCCGCCGGATCATCGCCGGCACGCTCGCCGCGCATCCCGGCGCCGGCCGCTACGCCTGCTTCGTGACCGGTCCCGACGAACCCCTGGCCGACGTGGCCCGGGCGGTCGAGCGGGAGGTCTTCGAGGCCACCTTCGCCAACGACGCCGCGGTGATGGCGGCCGAATACGGCCCCTACGAGAGGCAGAGCCTGTTCTTCGTGGTGCTCGACCGCAGACACGGGGTGCCGGCCGGCGCCGCCCGGGTGATCGAGGACGACGGCCCGCGGGTGAAGACGCTCGAGGACGCGCCGGAGCACATCGGATACAGCCTGGACGAGATCGTCGACGCGCACGGCATGCGGTCCGGGAAGGTGTGGGACTACGCGACGGTCGCGGTGCGGCCGGCGTACCGGAATCTGGCCGTCAGCTCGTTGTTGCACCGGACCTTTGTGGTGGCGGGCAGGCGCGCCCGCGCCGTGCACGCGGTCGCCATGCTGGACCGGGTCGCCTGGCGCAACATCCGGCTGCTCGGCGTGCCGGTGCGGCCGCTGGCCGGATCGGAGCCCTTCGCCTATCTGGGCTCGGCCGAGAACCGCGCGATCTACATCGAGTTCGACGCGATCCCGTCGGCCGTCGCGCGCCAGGCCGAGGCTCTGCGCAAGCGCCGGCCGATCGTCGGGGAGCTGCCCGGGGGCGGCTGGCGCCGCCTGCTGATCCGCCGACTCGCCGCGCGCGTGTCGACCGACGTCGCAACCGGCCGCGGCCTGGACGAACACATCGTGTTCGTCTAGGCGGGAAGTGCGGCCGTGCTGCCGCGCAGGACCAGCGAGGCGGACGCGTGCTCGACCAGCGGTTCGCCGCCGCCGGGGGAGCGCAGCGCCAGCGACATCGCCCGCACGCCGATCTCCTCCAGCGGCAACCGCACCGTGCTCAGCGGCGGCGTCACGTCCACCGAGATCGGCATGTCGTCGAAGCCGATGAGGCTGACCTGCCCGGGCACGTCGATGCCGCGCTCGCGGAAGAACGCCAGCGCGCCCACCGCCATCGAGTCGTTCAGGGCGGCGATCGCGGTCAGGCCCGGGTCTCGCGACAGCAACGCGGCCGCGGCCGTGAATCCGCCGTTGCGGTCGAAGCCGGCGTATTCGATGTGCCGCGCGGTCAGCCGCCGCCCGTGATCGCGGGCCGCCCGCCGCAGCCCGGCCAGCCGGTCGGTGGTCGTGGTGAGGTGTTTCGGCCCGGCGATCACCGCGAGCTGGGTGTGCCCGAGCCGGTAGAGCGCGTCGCCGGCCAGCCAGCCGCCGTGCTCGTTCTCCGGCACGATCGCGTCGCCGGCGTGCTCGTGCCGCCCGATCACCGCGACCCGGCCGCCGGTGTCCTCGAAGAGCCGCAGCTTCTTGTCCAGCCGCGCGGTGATCGGCGCGTCGTGGTAGCCCGACCCGGCCAGCACGATCGCCGCGGTCTGGTGGGCGTGCAGCAGGTCGACATAGGCCAGCTCGCGCTCGGGATCGCGGTAGCTGTTGCAGATGATCACCAGGCGGCCGTGCTCGGTGGCCACCCGCTGCAGCCCGCGGGTGATCTCCGCGAAATAGGGGTCGGATACGTCGTGCACGATCACGCCGACCGCGGTCCGGTCGGCCCGGGCGAGCTGCTGAGCATTGGCATTGGGCACGAACTGGAGCTCGGCGACCGCCGCCAGGACACGCTCGCGCAGCGCCTCGGCCACCGGCTTGGGGCTGTTGTTGATGATGCGGGACACGGTCGCGGTCGAGACGCCGGCCCGCCGCGCGACGTCCGCGAGAGTCGCCACCGGAGCAGGATAGCGCTTGCCGCAGCCGCCTGCGCGCCGGTAGCCTCCAGGAAAGCGCTTACCTCGGGAGGTTCGCCGTGCGGAGACCGATCGGCATCGTCGTCAACGGCGTGACCGGCCGGATGGGCTACCGCCAGCATCTGGTCCGGTCCCTGCTGGCCATCCGCCAGCAGGGCGGCGTGCCGCTGCGCGATGGCTCGGTGGCCTGGCCCGAGCTGGTGCTCGTCGGCCGCAACGAAGCGAAGCTCCGCGACGTCGCCGGCCGGCACGGCCTGACCGACGTCACCACCGACCTCGGCGCGGCGCTGGCCCGCGACGACGTGTCGATCTATTTCGACGCGCAGGTCACCAGCGAGCGGGAGAAGGCGATCGGGCTCGCCATCGGCCGGGGCAAGCACATCTACACCGAGAAGCCGACGTCGACCACGCTGAGCGGCGCGATCGAGCTGGCCCGGGCCGCCGACGCGGCCGGCGTGAAGCACGGCGTGGTGCAGGACAAGCTGTTCCTGCCCGGCCTGCGCAAGCTCCGCCGGCTGGTCGAGGGCGGCTTCTTCGGCCGCATCCTGTCGATCCGCGGCGAGTTCGGCTACTGGGTCTTCGAGGGCGACTGGCAGGCCGCGCAGCGCCCGAGCTGGAACTACCGCTCGGCGGACGGCGGCGGCATCGTGGTCGACATGTTCCCGCACTGGCACTACGTGCTGGAGCAGATCTTCGCCCCGGTGCGGGCGGTCACCGCACACGTCACCACGCACATCCCCGAGCGCTGGGACGAGCACGGCGAGGGATATGCGGCCACCGCCGACGACGCGGCCTACGGCATCTTCGAGCTGGACGGCGGCGTCGTCGCGCAGATCAACTCGTCCTGGGCCACCCGGGTGCACCGCGACGAGCTGGTCGAATTCCAGGTGGACGGCACCGAGGGCAGCGCGGTCGCGGGCCTGCGCGGCTGCCGCGTGCAGCATCGCGCGACCACGCCCAAGCCGGTGTGGAACCCCGATCTGCCGGTCACCGAGTCCTTCCGCGACCAGTGGCAGCAGGTGCCGGACAACGAGGAGTTCGACAACGGGTTCAAGGAGCAGTGGGAGATGTTCCTGCGGCACGTCGCGGAGGACGCCCCGTACACCTGGGATCTGTGGGCCGGCGCGCGCGGCGTGCAACTCGCCGAGCTGGGCCTGCAGTCGGCCCGCGAGGGCCGCCGCATCGAGGTGCCGGAGCTGGGCGCGTGACCGCCGAGATCCGCCTCCCGGACGGCCCGTTCACCCTGTCCGGCGCGGGCGCCGAGTGGTCCGATCCAGGACCGAAATTCCAAACCCGAGTGGGGTACGCGGCAGCGCACGTCGTCGCGGATCCAACAGCTGAGAACGTCCCGGGCCACCCCGCGGTGATCGACTGGGACGCGACGCTCGCCTTCCGCCGCCACCTCTGGGCGCACGGCTTCGGCGTGGCCGAGGCGATGGACACCGCCCAGCGCGGCATGGGCCTGGACTACCCGGCGGCCCGCGAGCTGATCCGCCGCTCGGCCGCCGAGGCCCGGTCCGCCGGCGGCGCGATCGCGGCCGGGGTCGCCACCGACCAGCTCCCGCCGGGACCGGCCGCGCTCGACGACATCCGCAAGGCCTATGCCGAGCAGCTCGCCGACGTCCGCGAGGCCGGCGCCGACCCGGTGCTGATGTGCAGCCGCCATCTCGCCGCCGCGGCGAACGGCCCGGATGACTACCTCGACGTGTACGGCCGGCTGATCGACGACGCCGGCGCCCCGGTGATCCTGCACTGGCTCGGCCCGGCGTTCGACCCGCTGCTGTCCGGCTACTGGGGTTCCGACGACCCCGCCCGCGCCGCCGACACCGTGATCGAGCTGATCGCCGCGCATCCCGGCAAGGTGGACGGCATCAAGCTGTCCCTGCTGGACTTCGACTTCGAGGTCGAGCTGCGCCGCCGCCTCCCGGCCGGGGTGCGGATGTATACCGGCGACGACTTCAACTACCCGGCGCTGATCCGTGGCGACGAGCAGGGCCACTCCGACGCGCTGCTGGGGGTGTTCGCCGCGATCGCCCCGCCCGCCGCCGCGGCTCTGCGTGCGCTCGACGAAGGCGACCTGGTCGCGTACCGGAAGATCTTCGATCCGACCGTGCCCTTCGCCCGCCACCTGTTCCGCGCGCCCACCTGGTTCTACAAGACCGGCATCGTGTTCCTCTCCTGGCTGACCGGCCGGCAGAGCCACTTCACGATGGTCGCCGGCGCGCAGAGCGGGCGCTCGCCCGCGCATCTGGCCGAGCTGATCCGGCTGGCCGACGCCGCCGGGCTGCTGCCCGACGCCGACCTGGCCGCGCACCGGGCCCGGGCGTTCTTCGCGACCGCGGGGGTGGACCAGTGAGGCGTTTCGCGCTCAACCAGGCGACCACCAAATACTGGCCGCTGCCGGAGCTGGCCGGGGGCTGCGTCGCGGCCGGCGTGACCCAGGTCGGGCTCTGGCGCGAGGACATCCAGGCGTTCGGGGTGGCGAAGTCCGGCGACCTGATGCGCGACCACGGGCTGACCGTCACGTCGCTGTGCCGCAGCGGCTTCTTCCAGGAGGACGGCTGGTTCGACGAGAACCGCCGGGCGATCGACGAGGCGGCCACCATCGGTGCGCCGGTGCTGCTGCTGGTCTCCGGCGGGCTGCCGGCCGGCGGCCGGGACATCGACGGCGCTCGCGCGCACGTCGGCCAGGCGATCGGCGAGCTGGTGCCGCACGCCCGCGCCGCCGGGGTCAGGCTCGCGATCGAGGCCCTCCACCCGATGTACGCGTCGGACCGCTGCGTGGTCTCGACGCTGGCCCAGGCGCTGGACCTGTGCGCACCGCACCCGGCGGACGTGGTCGGCGTGGCCCTGGACACCTATCACCTGTGGTGGGACGACACCGTCTGGGCGCAGATCGAGCGGGCCGGCCGCGAGCAGCGCATCGCCTGCTTCCAGGTGGCCGACTGGGTGACCCCGCTGCCGGCCGGCGTGCTGCTCGGCCGCGGCCTGCCCGGCACCGGATGCGTGGAGATGCGCCGGTTCCGCGAGGCGGTGGACGCCACCGGGTTCACCGGACCGATCGAGGTCGAGGTGTTCGACGAGAAGCTCTGGGCCCGCCCCGGCGCCGAGATCCTGGCGGACGCCATGGCCGGAGTCCGCGACCACGTCCTCTAGCTGGGCTGTAACGGTCACGGCACTTCGACTACGCGACAGACCTGCTCCAGGCGCAGAGCGCGATCCGGCTCGCCTCGACCGTGGTTCCCGCCGCCGGCCCGCCCGGGCGTGCACATCTGACCGGCCCGATCATCGGCGTGCTCGCGCTGCCGGTGACCATCGTGCTGAGCCGTGGCGGTCATTTCCGCCCGTTGGCGGAGCTTGGAGCGACTGAGCTGGGTTGGCCTCTCCCGCTCAGGAAACCTCGCCCGAGACCGGCCGACCGGCGCACCCTTCCCAACTCCGCGCAGAACTCCCGCAGCGCCGGCCGTGCCGCGCCCTGCCGTGCACGTTTGGCAGAAGCAACGCCGGCCTCCATCAATTGACGAGCGAGAATGACCGAACTCGACAAGCCGGCGTGGCAAGAGAAGGGCAGAAGAACCGAGTTGGAGGGATCGATGTGCTGTCCCGAATATCCCGCACTGGAACACCCCGCGCCGACGCGGACGCCGAGCTGCGACCGGCCCTGCCCGAGCCGGACCGGGAGACCGATGCGGCGCTGATCGCCCGGTCGCAGGCCGACCCCGAACAGTTCGGGGCGATCTACGACCGGCACGCCGCCGAGATGCATCGGTACCTTGCCCGGCGGATCGGAACGACCGTCGCGGACGACCTGACCGCCGAGACCTTCCTCGTAGCGTTCCGGCGGCGGCAGAGCTACGACCCGGCGGCCGAGCGTGCGCAACCTTGGCTGTACGGCATCGCTACCAACCTGCTGCGCCGGCACGCCCGGAAAGAGCGGGCTCAGTATCGCGTCTGGGCCCGCACCGGGGTGGATCCGCAAGTCACCGAAAACCACGCTGATGCCGTCACGGCGTCCGTCAGTGCGGCTGCCACCCTGCGAAAGGTCAGCGCCGCGCTGGCCCGGCTCACCGCCCGCGAACGCGACGTCTTGCTGCTCATCGTGTACGGCGACCTGACATATGAGGAGGCCGCGGCGGCACTTGACGTGCCGATCGGAACCGTGCGATCCCGCCTGAACAGGGCCCGGCAGAAACTTCGCGAGAGCATCGAGGAGAAGTGAAATGAGCGAACTCACCGAACTCACCAAGGTCCGATCCGACGTGTCCCCGATTTCAGCGCACGCACGCGCCCATGGCCGGGCACGACTCGACGCGGCCATGTCGCCGGCATCCGCACCCCGGCTGGGGCAGAGACGACGCGTGGTCGTCGTCGGCCTTGCCTGCGGCGTGGCACTCACGGCCGGCGTGACCGGCGCGGTCGTGATCGGGCCGCCCGACAGCCAACAGCCGGCCGCAGCTGCGGTGCTGGAGAAGGCCGCGGCCGCGCTGGAGGCCGATCCGGATCCGGTCCCACGTGCGGACCAGTACATCTTCCAGGAAATCCGCCAGAAAACAACGGAGCTCGGGCCCGACTTCCACATCTGGTCCTGGACCTCCGCGGACGGCAGCCGGCCGGGCCGGTTCCGGTCCGTGGACGAGTCGCCCGGTTGTCAGGCGAGGGCGTCCGGCGCGGTTGTGAGGCCCAGTCCGCCTGCGGGATCGAATCCCCGCATCGCGACCTATGGTCCCGACAGTGGTCGCGACCGGTGCGAAAGGGATGACAGTATTCCGGTCTACGAACCAGAAGACGGCCTGGGATCCGCACCGTACGCGGTGCTGGCCGCACTTCCAACGAACCCGCAGGCGTTGCTCGACGTGCTGATCGCCGACCCGGCGACGCGGATGTCCCCCAGCCCTGACCTGCTGGGCCCGAAGGTCACGAAGGATCTGATGGTCTGGAGTCTGATCCGGTCGCTCGCTGAGCAGATGCCCAGCGCTCAGCGAGCGGCGTTGTATCGGGCCGCCGCAAAGCTGCCGGGAGTCACGGTCTATCCGCACATCAAAGACGCGGCGGGCCGGGACGGAGTCGGCGTCGGCATGGACGACCCGCGGCTCGGCCGAGTCGTGCTCGTCTTCGACCGCGAGAGCCACCGCAACCTCGGCGAGGTCGTACTCGACCGCGGCCAGGTGACGTTCAGCCGCGCGCTACTGCGCACCGCGGTGGTCGATCAGGTCGGATGACGAGGGTCGGATGATCAATGGCGGCGGGCTTGGGGGACAAGCCCGCCGCCGGTTCAATCTCCCTAGTTGCTGCGGGCCAGCGTTCCGGCGGCCTCGTGCAGCAGCGCGGTCACCGCGTCGGCCGGATCGGACGGCGGCGCCGGGATCGGCTCGTGCTCCAGGCAGCGGTCGAGCAGCAGCTCCACCAGCGCGGCCCGGTTCATGATGTCCTCGGTCGCGATCGCGCCCGGCAGGATGCGGATCTCGATGGTGTCCCGGATCGGCGTCTCGGCGAAGAGCTGGCTCAGGTTGACGTCGAAGAACTTGGTCAGCCCGCCCGCTTCGGCCGCGGCGCTCAGCTCCTCGAACGTCGGCGTGCCCGCGGTGACGTCGACCAGCGGCTCGGGCAGCGGAGCGAGGCGGCGGCAGGCCGGGTTGGTCTGCAGCGCCGCGCGCAGCGGCTCGCGCCAGTGCGCGAAGAGCCGGACCACGTTCGCCAGCGCGTGTGGCTGCCGGAACGGCCCGCCGTCCAGGTGCATGTGCACGGCCGCCTCGTTCGGCACGGTGAAGCCCAGTTCGCGGGCCGGGCCGAGCAGTTCCTCGAGGGCGGCGCGATGATCGCCGGCCAGTGGCGGCGTGACGATCTCGCAGGGTCGCTCCCGCTCCCCGCCCTGCGGCGCGGCGAGCGCGATGGTGGCGCCGACGACGTCGATCAGCTCGACGATCGGGCCGTGCCGGCGCACGTCGACCCCCCACAGGCGGGCGGCGTCGTCGAGCACGTGGGGGAGGGTGGCGGCCGGGTCGCACTGCCGGGCGAGCAGCCGCAGCAGGCGGCGGTCGTCGGTCAGCACCCGGAACCAGCCCGGTGGGGGCGGGACCCGGGGATCCAGCCCGTCGGTGAGGGTGACGTCGTCGACCAGGGTGCAGTGCAGTGCGCCGTCCGGCCGGCGCACCTCGAAACCCTGGGTCAGATGCAGGAACCGCCCCAGGCCCGGGACCAGGGACGGCTCGCTGTCTTGATGCCACACCGACCGGACCGTGCCGCCACAGCGAGCGGCCAGGTCCAGGGCGAGTCCGTGCCGGCTGAGGCCCGCGGGCGCCATCAGCTCGACCTCGAACCCGGTGCGCCGGTGCAGCGTGGGGGTCACGGCTTGAACGGCAGTTTCTGACCGGCCAGCAGCTTCTTGCCGCCCAGGATCTTGGCGTCGGACGGGTCGTCCAGCTTCCAGATCTCGGCCAGCTTCTCCGCGTCCTTCCAGTCGTAACCGGCCGCGAAGTACGCGTCCAGCTGCTGCATCGCCTTCGGGTCCGGCTCCTCGTAGGCCGGCTCCTCATATGGCAGCGGCTTGTAGGGCAGCTTCTTGCCGTCCAGCAGCATCTTGCCGGCCTTGGCCTTCACGAAGCCGATGTCGTCCTTCGACTTCCACAGCTTCTGCAGCCGGACCGCGTCGTCGTAGTGGTAACCGGCACCGAAGTACGCGTCCCACTGCTTCTGCAGCTCCTGCTCGGCCGGCGTCAGGGCGGGCGGCTCCTCGGCCGTCTTCTTGTCCGGCAGCGCGGGAGTGCTGGCCGACGGCGCCGGGGCGCCCGGCATCACCGAGTCCACGCCGTTCGACGTGGGTCCGGGCAGCATCTGCGGGATCTGGATGGCGCCGGCGATCAGGCCGGCGCCGAGCACCGCCCCACCCGCCGCCTGGGCACCCCACCGGCGCAGCTTGTAGCCCTTGGCCAGGTGCTGGACCTGGGCGTAGACCTCGGCCGGATCCGGCGTCTCTTGCTCATGCCGCGCGAATGCCTCGCGCAGCAGGTCACGTTCACTCACGACTTCTCCTCGGCGTGCATCATCTCGGGTCGCTCCGACGTGAGCCGGAGGGTCTTCAACGCCCTCGAGGCGTTGCTGCGCACCGTCGCCGGTGAACAATGCAGCAGGTCGGCGATCTGGTCGTCGTCCAGCTGCTCGTAGTAGCGCAACACCAGCACCGCCCGCTGCTTGCGGCCCAGGGTGGCCAGCCGGTTCCACAGCTCGTCGGCGTCGACGACGGACTGGGCGTGGTCACGCACCCCGCCCCGGGCGTCGTCGAGGTCGACCAGCCGTTCACCGACAGCGTGCACGTTGCGCGCCGACCAGCTCCGCCGCCACGACAGGTACTCGTTGAGCACCATCCGGCGCACGTACGCCTCCGGCGCGTCGGCTTCCTCGATCTTTCGCCACTTCACCTGCGCTCGGGCCAGCACCTCCTGTACGACATCCTGTGCCAGGTCGCGATTGCCGGTGAGGACGATCGCGTACCGAAGCAGACTTTGCAGACGGGCCATCGCGAACTGCTCGAAGGTCACGCCACCTATGACACATCCCGGGCCCGTGCTGTGCACTCGTCCTCCGGACTTTTTTACAAGAACGCCCCGGCCGGAGGCTCCCGGCCGGGGCGTCGCGTCAAAACCGCAGGTCAGCGGAGTCAGGAAGGCCGGCCGGTGGAGTCACGGACGACCAGGTAGTGGCCGGTGGACCGGCGCCGGGGCCGGGCCGCGCGCGGCTTGAGCGCCAGCTCGAGCGCCATCCGGCCCATGTCGGTCATCGGCAGCCGCACCGTGGTCAGCGCCGGGGCCAGGTCGGCGGCCACCGACACGTCGTCGAAGCCGACCACGGACATCCGGCCGGGCACCGAGATCCGCTGCTCGCGCAGCACGGACAGCACGCCCATCGCCATCGCGTCGTTGAGCGCGATGATCGCGGTGGTCTCCGGGTGGTCGCGCAGGATGCGCTCGGCCGCCGCCCGGCCGCCGGCCCGGATGAAGTCGGTGTGCACCACCGGCAGGTCGTCCAGCGACATCCCGTGCCCGCGCAGCGCGGCCGCCACCCCGGCCAGCCGGTCGGTGACGGTGGTCAGCGCGCCGGTGCCGGCCACCACCGCGATGCGCCGGTGCCCGAGGCCCAGCAGGTGCTCGCCGAGCGCCTGGCCGCCGGCCTCGTTGTCGGGCAGCACCGCGTCCACGCCCAGCGAGTGCCGGCCGATCACGGTGACCCGGCCGCCGGACCGCTGGAACTCGCCCAGCTCCGCCTTGGCTTCGGCCTCCACCTGCTGGTCGCTGTATCCGGATCCGGCCACGATGATGATGCCCACCCGCTGGGCGATGAGGTGCCGGATCTGGCGCAGCTCGTGCTCGGGGTCGCGGCCGGAGTGGCAGATCTGCACCAGCAGGCTCTGCTCGTCGGCGAGCTGGATCACGCCGCCCGCGATCTCGGAGAAGTACGGGTCGTCCACCTGATGCACCACCAGGCCCACGGTGGAGCTGGCGCCGCCGGCCAGGGTGCGGGCGAACGGGTTGGCGACATAGCCGAGCTCGCGGGACACCTGACGGACCCGGTCCGCCACCTCCTCGCTCACGCCGTCCCGCCCGGCCAGCGCGCGGGACGCGGTGGCCAGTGAGACGCCGGCACGCTCGGCGACGTCGACGAGCCGCAACCTGGGGCCGGGCTTGGGCATCGTTTTACTCCCCGGAAACATCGGCTACCGGCTATTGCCAGTGATGCAGGGCACAGCATAGGGTACGTAAGCGCTTTCGTAAGCGCTTTCGTACTCGGTGCAGAAGGGTGTCCGAGGATGCCGAACCTTTTCCAGCGCTCACGAGGAGCACTCGTCCTCGGCGCGACCGCGATAATTCTGCTCGGCGCGTGTTCCGGCAACGACGAGGGTGGCGGCGAGACGACCTCCGACCCGATCGTGGTCGGCATCTCGCTGCCGCTGACCGGTGATTTCTCCGAACCCGGCAAGGGTGTCCAGCAGGGATACCAGGCCTGGGCGAAGATCGTGAACGACAAGGGCGGGCTGCTCGGCCGCCAGGTCGAGCTCAAGATCCTGGACGACCAGTCCAACGCCGACCGGGTGGTTGCCGACTATGAGCAACTGATCGGCAAGGACCAGGTCGACCTGGTCGTCGGCCCGTTCTCCACCCGCCTGGTGGTGCCCGCCGCCCGCGTGGCGGAGGAGTACGACATGTTGTTCGTCGAGCCGGCCGGCGCCGCCAAGCAGGTCTTCGAGCAGGGCTTCAAGAACCTGTTCTACGCGGCTCCGGCGGTCGCCAACGATCACTACAACTACCTGGCCGAGCACATCCTGGCGATGCCCGCCGACCAGCGGCCCAAGACGGTCGCGGTGGCCTCGATGGACGACCCGTTCGCCCAGGGCACCGCCTATGGGCTGCGGGACAAGCTGAAGGCCGGTGGGCTGAGCATCGTGGTGGACGAGGTCTACCCGCCGAACACCACCGACTTCAGCAGCATCGCGGCGAAGATCGCGGCGTCCAAGGCGGACGTCCTGATCGGCGGCTCGCAATACCAGGACGGCGTCAACCTGATCGTGGCCCTGCAGCAGCTGAAATATCAGCCCAAGCTGGCCGCGTTCTCCACCGCGCCAACGGAGCCGGAGTTCGCCAAGGCGATCGGCGACAAGACCGAGGGCGTGCTCTCGCCGACCGGTTACACGGCGGATGCGCCCTACCCGAGCAACAAGGAGTTCGTCGAGAAGTACACCGCGCAGTTCGGGGCGGCGCCGGGGGAGGACCAGGCCAACGCGTACACCACCGGGCAGGTGGTGGAGGCTGCGGTGAAGGCGGCCGGATGCGCCGAGCAGGGCGGCTGCCAGCAGAAGCTGATCGACTACGTCCGCGGCAACAAGATCGAGACGGTGGTCGGCCCGCTCAGCTGGGACGCGACCGGCAAGCCGCTGGGCGCCCACATGATCCAGCAGTGGGTCGGCGGGCAGATCAAGATCGTGCTGCCGGCGGACACCAAGGAAGCGGAGTTCATCTATCCGAAGCCGGCCTGGTAACCGATGAACGGTGCGTTGCTGTTCCAGAGCCTCGTGCTCGGTCTGCTGCTGGGTGGGCTCTACGCCCTCCTGGCGGCGGGCCTGACCCTCTACTTCGGCATCATGCGGGTGGTGATGATCGCCCACTCGGCGTTCCTCATCCTGGCCGCCTACCTGGCCTGGTGGTCGCACACCCGGCTGGGCGTGGACCCGCTGCTGTCGATGATCGTGACGGTGCCGCTGTTCTTCGGCGCCGGGGTGCTGCTGCAGCGCGGGCTGCTCGCCCGGCTGCGGCCGGTGACGCTGACCATGATGTCGGTGCTGCTGACCTTCGCCATCGCGGTGCTCATCGAGGGTGTGCTGGGCTACCTGTTCAGCGGCACCCAGCGGCGCATCCAGCTGGGTTACGGCACCGCCAGCTTCGGTCTCTTCGGCGCCCGGATCGCGGTGGTCAAGCTGATCGCGTTCGGCCTGGCCGTGGTCGCCCTGGCCGCGCTCTATCTGCTGATGAAGCGCACCCAGTTCGGCTGGGCCCTGCGGGCCACCATCCAGCACCAGGACGCGGCCCGGCTGGTCGGCATCGACACCGAGAAGGTGGCCGGCTACGGCTTCGGCCTCGGCCTGGCCACCGCGGCGGTCGGCGGCACCGCGCTGGCGCTGGACACCACCATCTATCCGTCGCTGCACTGGCACTGGATCGGGCCGCTGATGGCGATCATCGTGGTCGGCGGCCTGGGCAGTGTGCCCGGCGCCGCGGCGGCCGCGGTGATCCTCGGCCTGGCCCAGAGTCTGCTGCAGATCCCGATGGGCACCACCTGGGCGCAGACCATCTTCTACCTGGCGCTCTTCGCCACGCTGGCCTTCCGGCCGCAGGGATTCTTCGGAGGCCGCCTTGCCCAGCGCTTCTAGAACGCCCGGCGTTTCCGAATCACCCGGCGTTTCCCGATCACCCGGCGCCGGACGGCTCAGCGCTTCCCGGATCGCCGGGCTGGGCGGCGTCGTCGTGCTCGCGGCCGCGCTGCTCACCTTCCCGTCGCTGGCGCCGAACCCCTACATCCTGAGCGCCGGCATCGTCGTGCTCAACTACGCGGTCCTGGCGACGAGCTGGAACTTCGTCGGCGGCTTCACCGGCTACATCTCGCTCGGCCACGGCGCGCTGGCCGGCCTCGGCGGCTACGCCACCGGCCTGCTGGTCACCAAGGCCGGACTGGAGAGCTTTCTCGCGCTCTTCGTCGCGGCCGCGCTGGTCGGGGCGGTCGCGGTGCCGATCGGCATGGCCGCCCTCCGGGTACGCGGCGCGTCCTTCGTGATCGTGTCCATCGCGCTCGTGCTGATCCTGCTCCTGGTGTTCCAGAGCTGGGCCTCGTTCACCGGCGGATCGCGGGGCCTGGTCATCCCGCGGCCGTTCCCCGACCTGTCCCGGCCCGAGCACCATCGCGTCTTCTGGTTCCTCTACTCCGGGCTGCTGGCGCTGGCGCTGCTCGCCTGGTGGCTGATCGACCGGTCCCGCTTCGGGCTGGGCCTCAAGGCGATCCGGGAGGACGAGGACAAGGCGGAGGTTCTGGGCACGCCGACCTTCGCGTACAAGTTGATCGTCTTCGTGGTCTCGGCGGTCTTCACCGCCCTCTGCGGCGGGCTCTATGCGCTGTGGTTCGGCGACCTCGACCCGGTGTTCCAGTTCTCCATCCTGACCGGGTCCTACATGGTGCTGATGGCGCTGCTCGGCGGGGTGCGCAACCTGTTCGGGCCGGTGGTCGGCGCGGTCGTGGTGGGCGTGGCGCTGGAATATTTCAAGATCGAATTCGGTGACACCCAGCTGCACCTGGTCGCCACCGGGCTGCTGCTGGGGCTGGTCGTGATGTTCATGCCGGACGGCGTGCTGCCCGCGGCGGGCGCCTTGTGGCGGCGGTTCCGGCCGAGCGACGAGACGTCGATCCGCGAGTTCACCGCCGAGCAACTGGCCGAGCAACGCCTAGAGGCGGCAGGGGAGCGGCGATGACCGACAGCCCGAAGACCCCGGGCCCCGCGACCCCGGGTTCCGCGACCCCGGGTCCCGCGACGCCGGGTTCCGCGACGCCGGGTTCTGCGACGCCGGGTTCTGCGACCGGGAGGCCGGCCGCGCAGGGTTCGGCGGTGCGGAGTCTGGAGACTCGGGAGTTGCGGAAGGCGTTCGGCGGGGTGACGGCTCTCGACGGGGCCACGGTGACCTTCCGGCACGGGCAGGTCAATGCGCTGATCGGCCCGAACGGCTCCGGCAAGACGACCTACTTCAACTGCGTCACCGGGCTGATCCGGCCGGACAGCGGGGTGACCAGCTATCGCGGGCAGGAGATCACCGGCAAGGCGCCGCACGCCATCGCCCGCGCCGGGATCGGCCGCACCTTCCAGCTGTGCCGCGTCTTCCCGCGGATGTCGGCGCTCGACAACGTGCTGGCCGCCGTACGCCCAGGAGGTTTTCCGAAGGCGCTGCGGGGCGCGCGGCACCGCGCCGAGGTGGACCGTGCTCGCGGCTGGCTCACCCGGCTCGGCATCGAGCATCTGTCCGAGGTGGAGGCCCGCAACATGTCCTGGGGCCAGCAGAAGCTGCTCGAACTGGCCGGCGTGCTGATGGCCGAGCCGGACACCATCCTGCTGGACGAGCCGGCCGGCGGCGTGAACCCGGCGCTGCTCGACCGGATCGGCGCCCTGGTCCGCGATCTGAACGCCGAGGGACGCACCTTCGTCATCGTCGAGCACAACATGGACCTGGTGATGAGCATCAGCGACCACATCGTGGTGTTCGACCGCGGCCGCCCGATCGCCGAGGGGCCGCCCTCGATGATCCGCACCGACGAGCGCGTGCTGGGGGCTTATCTTGGTGTCTAAGGCGGCTGACCTCTTCACCCTCGAGGACGTGCAAGCCGGTTACGGCCGGGCCGCTCCCGTGCTCCGCGGCTTCAGCGTCAGCGTGCCGGCCGGATCGATCGTCTGCCTGGTCGGTCCGAACGGCGCCGGCAAGTCCACCGTGCTCAAGGTGGCCAGCGGGCTGCTCAAGCCGCGGTCCGGCAAGATCCTGGTGGGCGGCCGCGACGTCACCGGCCTGGGCCCGCAGCACATGCTCGCCGAGGGCGTCGCCCTGGTGCTCCAGGGGCACAGCGTCTTCCGCGAGATGACCGTCGAGGAGAACGTGCGCCTCGGCGCGTACACGATCAAGGACAAGGCGAAGATCGCCGAGCGGGTGGCGTTCGTCAAGGAGGTCTTCCCGGTGGTCGCCGACCGCTGGGGCGCGCTGGCCGGCCTGCTCTCCGGCGGCCAGCAGAAACAGGTCGAGTTCGCGCGGTCGCTGATGGTCGACCCCAAGGTGGTGCTCCTCGACGAGCCCTCCATGGGACTGGACCCGAAGGCCACCAGCACGGTCTTCGACCAGGTCGTGCGGATGCGCGACGCCGGCACGGCGGTGCTGCTCGTGGAGCAGAACGCCCGGCGCGCGCTGGAGACCGCCGACATCGGGTGCGTGCTCGACCTCGGGCGCGTGCACATCTCCGGGCCGGCCGCCCAACTCCTCGCCGACCCTCAGCTCGGAGAGCTCTACCTCGGCGGTCGTCCCGCCGCTCCCTCCGCCACTGACACCTGAGAGGTGTTTTCCATGAAGCGAGCCCGATGGATACTCGCGGCCACCACCGCAGCGGTCCTCGTGGCGACACCGGTCAGCGCGGGCGACACCGGCCCGCATGACGTGCATCCGTCGCTGCGCGGTGATCTCATCGCGTTCTACGACTTCGACCACCCGATGCCCGGCGACCCGGCGCTCGAGGCCGATCAGGGCCGGTCCGGCACGGAGATCGAGCTGATCAACGGCGGTGCGGCGCAACGCGTCGCGGACCGCGCCTACCCGGGTGGCCGGCGGGTGCTGCAGACCGGGCAGATCAGTCCCGGCGTGCCGGGTGGCACCGACGACTGGAAGGCCGGCATCTGGTCGGCCAGCGGGGTGCGCACGCTGCGGGCGTACAACGCCACCGCGGGCGCGACCACGATGGGCTGGTTCAAGCGGTCGATGGACGGCCCGGCGGCCGGCTTCAACGCGATCGGGCTGGCCGGCGTGCTCACCGGCGACTCCGACGGCCACGCGGTGCGCGCGCTGCTCGAGCTGATCGACGTCAACGGCACGCTGCGCCTGGTCGCGCTCGGCCGGCGGCTCGACGGCGGCAACTCGCAGACCTTCGCGGCGAACGAGGACTGGCGCACGCTGCTGCCCAAGGACGAGTGGGTGCACCTGACCGCCACGTTCGACTTCGGCGCCGGCACTATGGCGCTCTATGTGAACGGCCGGCCGGTCGACGGCTTCTACACCCGCAACGACGACCCGTGGCTGGTCAGCGGCCCGGGCGAACACGTCACCACGGCCACCGATCCGCGTGGCATCAAGATCGGCGGCAGCTTCCCCTGGCAGGGCTCGGCGGACCGCAATCCGTGTGACTGCCGGATGGACGCGCTCATGTTCCTCGACCGCTCGCTGTCCTCGCGTGAGGTCGCGAACCAGTACCGCTTCATGACCCGGGGGTAATCATGCGTAGATTCGCTCTCTTCGCCGGTGCCATACTTCTGTCCACATTGGTCGGCGTGCCCGCATATGCGGCGGACGGCGCCGTGTACGACCCGGTGCCCACCGAACCGGAGACCTCCAAGCTCGGCCTCGTGCTCTCCGAGTACGCGCAGTTCCCGCAGACCTTCGGCAACCCGACACCGACCGATCCGCGGCTCGACCGGATCGCCCGGATCAACACGATCATGGAACTGCCCGACGACTCGGGGCGCCGGGCGGTTCCCGACCTGAACGGCAAGCTCTACCTGGTGGAGAACGGCGTGCCGCACGTCTATCTCGACGTGGCGGCCACCTTCGCGCCGCAGTTCTTCTCCGGCATGGGCCTGGGTCAGGGCTTCGGGTACGTCACGTTCGACCCGGAGTTCAAGCGCACCGGCCGGTTCTACACCATCCACACCGAGCAGGCCTCGCAGACCACCGCGGTGCCGGACTACGCGCAGCCGAACACCCAGTTCCACGGCATCATCAACGAGTGGACCGCGACCGATCCGGCCGCGGACACCTTCAGCGGCACCCGCCGCGAGGTGCTGCGGATCGGCTTCGGCGGCCGCATCCACGGCATCCAGGAGATCAACTTCAACCCGACCGCGAAACGTGGTGACCGGGACTACGGCAATCTCTATCTGGCGGTCGGCGACGGCGGCCTCGGCGTGAACAACACTGATCCGCAGAACCTGGCGATGCCGCACGGCAAGCTGCTCCGGATCGACCCGCGCGGCACCAACAGCCCGAACGGCAAGTACGGCATCCCGGTGGACAACCCGTTCGTCGGGCAGGCCGGCAAGCTGGGCGAGATCTTCGCGTACGGGTTCCGCGACCCGCACCGGTTCAGCTGGGACCGGGCCACCGGGCGGCTCTATCTGGGCCACATCGGCGAGCACTCGAACGAGGCGATCTACGAGGTCCGGGCCGGCGACAACATGGGCTGGAGCGAGCGCGAGGGCCGGTACGTCTTCGACAAGACCCCGGCGACGCCCTGCGACCGGCTCTTCCCGCTGCCGGCCGACGACGCCGGTTACACGTACCCGGTGGCCGAGTACGACCACAACCCGGCGGCCGACTGGAACTGCACCTCCGACGTCGGCGTGGCGGTGGCCGGCGGCTTCGTCTATCGCGGCCGGGACATCCCGCAGCTGCGCGGCAAGTACATCTTCGGCGACCTGGTGAACGGCTGGGTCTTCTACACCGAGGTGTCCGAGATGAAGCGCGGCGCCGAGCCCGCCACCCTGCACCGGCTGCACCTCTTCAACGAGGCCGGCACCGCGGTCCGCATGCAGGACCTCTCCGCGCCCGGCTCGGTCGGTCCCGCGGCCCGGGTCGACCTGCGGTTCGGCACCGACGCCCAGGGCGAGCTCTACATCCTGGCGAAGGCCAATGGCAAGATCTGGAAGGTGACCGGGACCAGGAACTTCGCGGCCGGCTCGCCCGGCACCACCCGCGTGGCCGACACCATGCGACCCACCAACTGGCGCCCGGTGACCCCGTCGAAGTGGAAGTTCACCGGCGACCAGATCATCCTGGCCGAGGCCGGCGCCCAGCGGCCCGGCCCGCGGCGCCCCTTCGAGTACGCGATCCTCACCGCCGGCCCGGTGATGTCATCGGTGGAGATCAGCGCGAACGTGCGCCTCGACACCCCGGTGGAGATCACCAACCGGGACGTGATCATCGTCTTCGGCTGGCAGTCGGACACGCAGTTCTATTACGCGCACCTGTCGACCGACAACACCATCTATCCGCACAACGGCATCTTCAAGGTCAACAACGCCGACCGTGAGCGCATCGAGTTCCAGTGGAACGGCCGCTCCCGCGGCGCGAACCCGGCGATCGTCGACGCCAAGTGGCACGACGTCAAGGTCAAGCACCTCGCGGCCACCGGTGAGATCGCGGTCTACGTGGACGGGAACAAGGACCCGCTGATGACCGCCCGGGACACCACCTTCGGTGCCGGCCGGGTCGGTTTCGGCTCGTTCGACAACATCGGCCGGGCCCGCGACGTCAAGGTCGTGGGCACGCCCGCCGCATAGCTTTCCCCTTTTGACGAGGGGGCGTCCTCCGGGCGCCCCCTCGTCGCACGTCTATTCGACGTCGATCGCGTCCACCCGGTCGGGGTAGAAGGCGACGTGATCCTTGATCTCGGCGACCGCGTCGTGCGGCTGCTCGTAGACCCAGATCGCGTCGGTCGAGCGTGCACCGCCCAGCGGGATCGAGTAGTAGCTCGCCTCGCCCTTGAACGGGCAGTAGGTGTGCGTCTCGGTGCGTTCCAGCAGGCTGCGGTCCACGTCCTCGATCGGGATGTACTGCACCGGCGGGTAGGTCGCCTCCCGCAGGGTCAGCGCCCGGCGGGTCTCCGCGACGACCTTGCCGGCCACCGTGACGACGATGCGCGAGCCGTTCGGGGTGACGGTGATCGGGTGCTCCGGGCTGGGCTTCAGAACCGGTCGGTCGGCCATTTCTCCTCCTACGAGTCTCCATCGAATGCCAAGTCGCCACGGCCACGTAATCTTCCCTGGTGGCGGAGATGCGATTCACCAAGTGGGGTGGCAAGAAGCACTGGACCTATCGGATGGAGCGCCTCGGCGAAGATGGTTTCGGCACGTGGTTCGGCGCCCGCCAGGGCATCTGGCTGCAGCGCGGCGACGAGGAGCCGGTCCTGCAGACGCACGATTTCGTCCAGTTGATCCCGTCTGATGGCTGGTATGTGGCCGCCTTCAACGCCGACGGCCCGTCAACCCTGGACCTGTATGTCGACATCACCGACCAGCCGCTCATCACCGGCGACGTGGTGACGGCGGTGGATCTGGATCTTGATGTGCTGCGGGTCCGGTCGGACGGCCGGGTGCTGCTGGACGACGAGGACGAGTTCGAGGAACACCAGATCCGCTACGGCTACCCGCCGGAGATCATCGCGGGCGCCCGAGCCTCCGCCGACCGCCTGATAACCGCGGTGGCAGCGAAGGAGGAACCGTTCAACGAGGTCGGCCGGCGGTGGCTGGCCGGCTACGCGCGCAGCGAGTCGTAGCCCGGCAGATAGCCGACCTGGATCATCCGGACGCCTTCGTCCTGATCGATCAGCCGGCCCAGGCCGGCCGGCAGCCGGCTGCGCCAAGGCACATCGCCGCTGTCGCCGGCCTCCGGCGGTGCGGACATCACCAGACGCGTTGCGTGGAGGTCCTGCATGCGGGCGAGGAACGGGTCGGAGCGCGGATTGCTCCCGCCCTTGCACGCCACGATCAGATGCAGGCCGATGTCGTAGGCCTGCGGCAGGAGCTCGAGGAGCGGCGCCAGCGGGGAGTCGCTGCCGGCGAGCTTGTCGTAGTCGTCCACCAGCACGAACACCTCGGGACCCTGCCACCATGTCCGGCTCAGCCGCTCCGTGGTGGTGACGCCCGGACCCGGGAGCCGATCGGTCAGGATCCGCGCCAGCCGGCTGATCTGCTCGGCCGCGTTCCGCTGCATGCCGCCGCCGCGCATCTGTTCGCGACCGGCCCCGATGATCAGCACGGAGACCGGCACCCGAACCAGGTCGAGCAGGTCGCCGTGTGGCCCGATGATGATGCTCCGGACCGCCTCCGAGGTGAACCTCTGAGCGATCGTCGTCGCCAGGGACCGCAGCACGGCGGTCTTGCCGCAGCCCCGGTCCCCGGTCACCAGCAGATGGGGGTTCTTGGTGAAGTCGATGTCGACGCTGTCCAGGTTGAGGGCGAGCAGGTCGACACCGATCCGCAGGCGCAGCGACGTGCTGGACTCCGTGACGAGCCTTTCGTAGGGCAGCGGCATGGCGGGCGCCACCGGCGGCGGCACCGGCGGCAGATCCCAGGCCGCGGCCGACTGCCGGACGATCTCCGGCAGGTCCAGGGCGCTGAGCTCGGGCCGGATGATCCGGTCGGGCCGCCGGACCGTGGAGGAGAAGCCGACGATCGTGCCGAAGAAGCCGGTCAGGTCGCGCGGCGGATCGGGGTCGGCGATGGCGATGCGGACACCGAGAGTGGAACTGCGCCGGATCAGGTCGGCGATGATGAGGTGAAGGTCGGGAAAGTGTGCGCGGAGCCACGACCAGCCGTCGATCACCAGCACGACGTTCCCCTGCTGCCCGGGGGCGTGGTCCCAGGCCCGGCTCTGCACGATGGCCCGGACGTGTCCGACGATGCGGTAGATCATCGCCACGTCCTCTCGGCTTCCGACCGCGCCGACCTGCGGAAAGCCGCGGACCTCGCGCAACGCGCCGCCGACGAGGTCGAGGCAGTAGATCCGGTTCTCGGTCGGCGTCCGGGTCAGCGCCAGACCGGTCACGAACGTCTGCAACACGATCGACGCCTCGGCGGAATCGGCAACGGTGACGAGGAGGTTGTGCTCCGACCACACCGTGATGCCCGTTGCCGCCGTGGAACCCCCCACCGCGACGGGCACCGCCATCGAGGGGTTGATCGCCTGGAGGCCGCGCCCGGCGATCGTCGCGACCGGCCCGAGCAGGTCGCCGAGCTTCGGCGCGGATGAGGGGAAGAGCCTCTCGACCGGCGGGTCGGCCTCGACGAGGCGGTTGACGGCCCAGTCGAGGACCCGCTCGTCGGACGGGTGCGGGAAGCTGTCCAGCAAATCGTCCCAGGACGGGCCGGCCCGGCGGTGCACGGCGGAGACGTAGGCGGCGCGCAACATGCGGGAGGGCTCCTCCGCATTTTGGAGCAGGGCGAAGCCCGGCACGCGGGGCAGATCCTCCGCGCCCGGCACGCCGACCAGAGCCTGTGACTCCATCGCGTCGTTCCGCAAGCCGATCCGGTAATGGATCTGCGGCAGCAGCCGCCGCAAGCGGCCCGTCTCCAACCGCTGGCCGGCCAGCAGCAGGTGGACCCCGAGCGAGTGTCCGATCCGCCCGATCGTCAGCAGGGTGTCGAACGCCTCCGGCCGGGCGGTGAGCAGTTCGTTGACGTCGTCGACGACCAGCAGCAGAGCCGGCAGCGCGGTGAGGTCGGGCCGGTGCGTGCGGGCGTGGTCGTAGCTCTGCAGGTCGGCGAAGCTGCCCCGGGATCGCAGGAAATCCTGCCGGCGCACCAGCTCGTCGCTGATCGCGCTCAGCATGTCGTCGGCGCCGGCCTGCCGGTCCGGCGCATCGGTCATCGAGGCGACCGTGTGCGGCAGCCGGCTCAGCCCGGCGAAGGTGGATCCGCCCATGAAGTCGATGAAGGCGAAGGTCACCTCGGCCGGCGTGTGGGTGATCGCCAACGCCAGGACCAGGGTGCGCAGCAGCTCCGACTTGCCGGAGCCGGTGGCGCCGATGACCATCCCGTGCGGCCCGGAACCGCCCTCCGGGGCCGGTTTCAGGTCGAGGTGGACGGTTTCCCCGCCCGGCACGGCGACGCCGATCGGCACGCGGAGCCGGCTCGACGGTGTGCGGCGGCGCAGCCAGGACAGGTCTCTGCGGGTCAGTCCACCGACGCCGAGCAACGGCAACAGGGCGACCACGTCCGTGGCCCGGCGCCGGGAATCCACCGGGCGGGTCGGCGCCGGCACCGAGGCCCGCACTGCGCTCAGCACCTGGGCAGCGGTCTCGTCACCCCCGGCCGCGAGATCCTGCAGACGCCGGGCGATGGCGTAGACGTCCGCACCGGGCAGCAACGCCATCTGCCCGAGCGCGGCCGCGTCACCGCCGGCCAGCAGCGACCGGACCTGATCAGCGAGGTCGGCGGGGCGGTTGTCCAGGTGGGTCCGCATGGTGATGAACCACTCCTTGGCCAGGGGGTCCGCGGCCGTGTCCGTCGCCGATGCCGCGCTTTCGAGCCACTCGGCCGCCTCGCGGGGGCGGACGATGCTCAGGGCGGTCAGGCGCTGGGCGTAGTCCAGTTCGCGCAGCGGCCAGGGTTCCGCCCTGTTCGTGTATTGCTCCAGGAGGACCGCGATCTTCGTCAGGCGGTCCGGGCCATAGGCCGCCGTCAGGCCGGAGAGCAGCCAGTCGCGCAGTTCACTCTCCACCTCGTAGAGGCCGTCGCCCAGTTCGTGGAAGAGCGACGAGTTGAGCAGCTCCGCCTCGACCTCATAGGGCAGCGCGTCCGGCGGGTCCAGGAAGAAGTTGATCCGCAGCAGGTGCAGGAAGCCGCTGTCCAGCGCCACCGGGACCGCGGCGTGGCAGGCCAGCTCCAGCGCGCCGCGGGTCAGTTCGGCGCGGGCCTGGTAGAGCAGCCAGGTCTGCCGGGACATGGCGGTCCAGTTGCTCATACCGGGCGTTCCGTCGGGCGGGGGCGGCCGCGCAGCACGTCCACCGCCCGGTACATGCCGTCGGCGGTGAGCGGGAACATCGGCACGTGCCGGGCGATCTGCGCCGCCGTGCTCCCAGGCCAGCGGGCCGGTGCGGCCGGGTTGAGCCAGGCCACCGTGCAGCCGACCGCGTGCAGGGCCTTGACCAGGGCGACCGTGCTGAGCAGGCGGCCGGTGTGGAACGTGCCGCGGGCCGCGCCGGCGTCGCTGACGATCGCCGCCGCGGTGCCCGGCGCGGTGTCCGAGAGCACCGCGGGCAGCGGCGCCGGCTCGGTCAGGTCGGGGTCGGCATAGACGCGGCCCGCGGGCGGACCCGGGTCAGCACCGGGTCGATCTCCGGGGTGAACGGGTCCGGCAGGTCCTCCAGCAGGGCCTGGTCCTCGGTCCGGCCGGGCAGGTTGCGGAAATAGGCCACCCGGATCGCGTCCAGCCGCCCGGCGTTGCGGATCTCGCGCAACAGGTGGTCGGTGAACCCGTGGTGCGGTGTCATCGAGCCCTGCCGGTCGACCAGCAGCAACAGCCGCGCGGTGTTGCGCCGCGGCGGCACCAGCACCGGGCCGCGGGCCAGGCCGGTGCGCGCGTAGGCGTCCACGGTGGCGTCCAGGTCGAGCTCGGACGGTGGGCCGGTGCGCACCGGGCGGCGCAACCGGCGCCAGGTCTGGGCGATCTCCCGGGTGGTCAGCGGGTGCTGTGGCGCGATGGCGAGCGAGGGGTCGAACTCGCCGGTGCCGGGCGGCTGCATCGACACGCCGGGGTAGCGGTGGATGGCCGGTGGCGGCAGCGGGCGCACCGCTTCCCCGGGTGGCGGCGCCGCCGAGGCCGGCGTGGTGGCGGGCGGGGTGGCCGGGTCGGGAGCGGGCGGGTCGTGCGGCAATGGGAGCGTCCCGGCGGAAGGCTCGCGCGTCGGCCCGGCGTACCAGGAAGGGGTGTTGCCGCTCGCGAAGGCCGCGGTGATCGTCTCGCGCTCGGCCCGCGAAGTGGCCCAGAGGGCCACGCACAGGTCTCTCAGGTCTTCGGTGGAGGCGACGCCGAAGCCCGCGCTCAGCGCCGAGCGGAGGGTGGCGTAGTCGTCGACGCCGATCGGCAGCCCGCGCCGCCGCAAACGCACCACCAGGTCGTGGATGAACGCCGGACTGGCAGGGGGAGGGCTGGTCATGGCCGGGCCAGGCGGTCCAGCGCCCTCGTCTGGTCGGATCGCTGCTTGAGCAAGGCCTCCTTGTAGGGCAGGGACTTGACCTCGTCGGCCGGGGTGTCGATCGCCTGCAGGAAGCCCGCCCAGTCGAGCAGCTCGCTGAGCCCGGGCCGCTTGGCGAAGTCGATCTCGCGCAGCCGCTGGATCACCTCGATCACCGAGGCCCGCAGGTCGGGGCGGCTGACGCCGTGCATGGCGAGGATCGCGTCCAGGTCCTCGTGGGTGGCCGGGAACTCGACGTAGTGGAAGATGCAGCGTCGCAGGAAGGCGCCGGGCAGGGCCTTCTCCTCGTTGTTCGTGACCACGATGATCGGCCGCAGCTCGGGGCTGCCGGGCGGCACCCGGTAACGCCGGCCGGGCTCCTCCTCGATCTCGAACTCCAGCGCGTCGAGCTCGTGCAGCAGGTCGTTGGGGAAGTCCAGGTCGGCCTTGTCGATCTCGTCGATCAGCAGCACCGACCGGCGGCCGTGCGCGGCCCGCGCGATGACCCGGCCGAGCGGCCCGAGCCGGATGTAACGCTGCACGTCGCCGCCGCGCCACCGGCCGCGCAGTTGCACGTCGTGCAGGCGGCGGACCGCGTCATAGGTGTAGAGCAGATCGCGACCCCGGCTGGTGGACTTGATCGTGGCCTGCTCCAGCGGCAGGCCGAGCGCGAAGGCCACCGCGTGCGCCAGCCGGGTCTTGCCGACGCCCGGATCGCCCTGCAGCAGCAGCGGGCGGCCCAGGCTGATCGCCAGGTTGACCGCGGACGCGAGCCCCGCGCCCACCCGGTAGGGCTCGCGCTCGACGGTGCGCAGGCGCGGGTGGGAGGCGGCGATCTGCTCGCCGCTCACGTCCTCCACCGACCGGGTGGCCGGCTGCTCGGCGGTGTGGTCGAACCAGGTGGAGGTGTCGACGCGATGGCGGGTCTGCACGCTAGATCAGCTCCTCGAGTTGCCGCCGGAACGCCGGCTGCCGATGCCGCACGTCGCGGATCGACCGGTCCATCACCTCGAACATCGTGCGCACGTCGATGCGGGTGCCGTCCCAGCATTGCCGCATGATCAGCCGGGTCCACGCGCCGGCCAGCGGCGGCGGCCAGCGCAGCCGGGACACCACCTCCTCGGCCCAGTCGTCCAGGTCGTGCCGCTCGATCACCGGCGCGTCGAGCGGCGCGATCTCCGCCGGGTAGTGCTGGCTCGCCGTGCCGCCGTCGACCGAGCCGCTGAAGACCGCGACGAACCAGAACTCGTGCTGCCCGCCGATGTGCCGGCGCATGCCCTGCCAGAACCGGGCGATCTCGGCGGCGCGCACCCCGTCGGCGTGGATCGGGCACACCACGTTGACCGAGTCGAGGTCGGGCAGATAGGCCAGGATCTGCTTGATCCGGGCGTCGACCGAGCCGAGATCGGGGCGCAGCGACAGCGGGTCCTTGAGCTCGGACTCGCCCAGGCAGTGCGGCAGCCACGTGCACACCTTGCGGATCACCAGGTGGTCGGTGTCGTGCAGGCCGAGGCCCAGCACCCGGCTGCCGTCGGCCGCGTCGCGCGCGGCCCGGATGCGCCGGCGCAGCTGCCGCAGGTCGAAGAAGGTGCTGTCGAGCAGCTGCTGGTCCGGTGCGGGCAGCGGCTCGGTGTCCGCCGGCTGCCAGCCGCACGCCCGCGCCCACCGCCCGAGCCGCGCGCTCGCCGGGCGGTCGGCCAGCACCGCGTCGATGAGGAGCCCTAGCCAGGCCTCCGCCTTGGCCACCTCGAGGATCCGCAGCACCACGACGCGCATGCCGTCGTCGCCCACATAGTCGCCCAGCCGGCGGTCGAGCGAGAAGAAGAACAGGCGCTCGAGATCGTGCCGGTCGGGAAAGGCGTCGAGCACGGACTCGTGCAGCTCACGCAGCTGAACGCCGGTGAGCGCGCGAGCTGCCGCACGGTCGCTGATGGTCGCCTCCTCCACCCGAGGTCCCGACTATAGGACAGTGCGTGGCGATGCGAGGATGACCCTGTGGACGGACGCCTGGCCGGCCGGCTCAGCGAGGCCCTGATGGATGCCTTCCTGCCGCAGCGGCTCGACGAGATGCTCTTCTACCGCCTCTCGAAGCGCCGCGAGCGCATCACGATGGCCGGCAACTACGAGACCATCGTGTACGACCTGATCCGCGCCGCCCACGCGGAGGGGTGGCTGGACCGCCTCGTCGTCGCGGCCCGGCAGTCCCGCCCCGACCATCCCGGCCTGCGCGCCGTCGCCGAGGACCGCGGACTGTCCGCGAGCGCCCCCGCGCTGGAGAGCATCCTCAGCGCCCACCCCACGGAGATCCACCCGGCACAGTGGCGCGCCCGGCTCGGCGTCCTGGAGGGACAGGTCGGCCGGATCGAGGCGGCCGGCCGCCCCCTGGGCACCGGCTTCCTGGTCGGCCCGGATCTGTGCCTGACCAGCCGGCACGTGGTCGCCCGGCTGTTCGGTGGCGGGCCGGCGGCGGACGCGCTGCGGTTGCGCCTGGACTACAAGAAGGACGCGGGCGGCGAGGAGATCTTCCCGGGCACGGAGGTGAAGCTCGCGCCCGACTGGCACGTGGCGTCCGCCCCGGTGGACGACCTGGACTTCGCCCTCCTGCGGCTGGACGGCGAACCCGGCGCGGAGCCGCTCGGCGGCGCCGGCGAGCCGGGCGCCGCCACCCGTGGCTGGATCGGCCTCCCGGCGGCCGCCGAGGTCCGCGCCGGCGAGGACATCGTGGTGCTGCAACATCCGCGCGGCGGGCCGGTGCAGATGCGCTTCGGCAAGGTCGCCGGGCCGGCCGGCGACCGGTTCGAGCACACCGCCGACACCGAGGCGGGCTCGTCCGGCTCGCCGTGCTTCACGCTGGCGTGGGAGCTGATCGGCGTGCACCAGGCCGGCGACGTGACCGACGAGTCGTGGCAACGCCCGCGGGTCAACCGGGCGGTGCCGATCGGACCGATCGCCGCGCGGATCCCCGGCTAGCAGCGGTCGACCGGCCCGGCCCGGCGCACCTGGCCGGCCGGCAGCGTGGCGACCGCGCCGTCGTCGGCCCGGCGCACCCGCACCCGACCGTCCGCGGTGGACGCGAGCAGGGTGCCGCACACCACCGCGTCGTCCGTGCCGGTGACCTTGACCAGGGGAGCGGGCGGCTTGGCGACCGGCAGGAACCAGGTCAGACCGGCGGCCACGATCAGCGCCGCCAGCGCCGCGCCGGCCGCCCGGGCCGCGCCGCGGAGCCGTTCGGCGGTGCGGCGGGGCAGCTCCTGCTGGGCGGCGTACCAGCAGAGGAGCTCGGCGTCGTCGGAGACCGGGCGCTCCTCCGGCCAGCCGTACGCCGCGCGGTAGGCCCGCACGATGGCCAGCGCGGCCAGGGCCACCGCCGCCGCCACGGCGACCGCGATCGCGATCCGCCCGGGCGTGCCCAGCTTGCGGATCTGCTCGGCGCCCAGGCCGAGCCCGGCCACCGTGAGCAACCCCAGCAGGGCAGAGATCCCGCCGATCCACTTCTCCGCCGCGGTCCGCAAGCGGTCCAGCTGCCCGGTGCGGGCCTGGCGCAAGGCGTCGGCAGCGGCGGCCCGGTGCGGATCGTCGGACGGCCGCAGCAGCACGGTGCCGTCCGGCGCGGACGCGGCGACCGCCGTCCAGGAGCGGCCGCAGCCCTCCGGCGGGCCGGGCGGCCGATCCGGGTGCCGGCGGTGGCAGTCGCACGCCAGCGAGACGGTCAGGGTCGCCTCCGGCGCGTCGTCGAAGCCCTCCAGGCCGGTCTGGCTCAAAGAGACGTGCGCGTCGGTCGGGTGCCGGCACGCCGGGCAGAAACCCGACAGCCGCAGCTCGGAGCCGGTGTTGATGCCCCGCCACCCGGCCAGTTGACCAGCGGAGACCGGAACGCGCTCGACGGCGTGCCGCAGGTCGGCCATGGATCTCCCTTCCGCCCGATGCGGAAACCCTACTGAGTCGGTTTATGCTTGCGCCGATCTAGATCCTTCACCCGATCGAGGGACAGCTTTCAGTGGCAGCCGAGACACCGTCCGAGTCCACCCTGGACCGGGCCGTCGGTGATGCGAGCGACCGGCACGGCGCCGCCGGACGTCAGCGCTGACGTGGCCGCGGCACAGGAGAACGGCGGGCCCACCGTCCGGCGGATGCAGGTCGGCGCGCGCCTGCGCAGTCTGCGGCTGGCCAAGGGCATCACCCGCGACGCGGCGGGGTACGCGATCCGCGGCTCCGAGTCGAAGATCAGCCGGATGGAGCTGGGCCGGGTCGCGTTCAAGGAGCGCGACGTCACCGACCTGCTGCGGCTCTACGGCGTCGAGGACGAGGCCGAGCACGCCCGGGTGCTCGGGATGGCCCGTGAGGCGAACACGCCGGGCTGGTGGCACGCCTATGGCGACGTGCTCACCACCTGGTTCCAGAACTACCTCGACCTCGAGTCGGCCGCCGAGCTGATCAGGACCTACGAGATCCAGTTCGTGCCGGGGCTGCTGCAGACCGACGCCTATGCCCGCGCGGTCATCATGCTCGGCCACGGGCGCGCCGCGAAGGAGGAGATCGCCCGCCGGGCCGGGCTGCGGATGGCCCGTCAGCAGTTGCTGACCAGGGAGAATCCGCCCCGGCTGTGGGCCGTGCTGGACGAGGCGGTGCTGCGCCGGCCGATCGGCGGTATCGAGATCCTCCGCGAGCAGATCGAGCATCTGATCACGATGACCAGCCTGCGCAACGTGCGGTTGCAGGTGATGCCGTTCAAGTCCGGCGGCCACGCGGCGGCCGGCGGGGCCTTCAGCATCCTGCGTTTCGCGCACTCCGACGTGCCCGACGTGGTCTACATCGAGCACCTCACCAGCGGTCTCTATCTGGACAAGCGCGAGGACGTGGACCAATATGCGGCGGCCATGGGCCGGCTGTTCATCGAGGCCGAGCCGCCCAACCGGACGCCGGAGATCCTGCGGACCATCCTGGGCGAGCTCGGCGACGAGTGACTGCCGGCCGTGCGGAGCCGGTGGGCCCCGCACGGCGGCGACGCCGAGGTCAGTCCCGCTTGCGCGGCGCGACCTCGTCCAGCCGGGCGAGCTCGGCGGCCTCGCTGCGGTAGGGGTTGTAGGAGTACGTGCGGGCGACCCCGCCCGGGATGGTGAAGTACTCGGTGACCAGCTTGGCCGGGTCACTGGCCAGCTCGCCCCGGGCCGGCAGGTCGTTGCCGTCGTCCCAGCCCCACGGCGCGTTCGCCGAGTTGGTGCCGCAGGAGAAGGTGCCCTGACCGCAGCCGCCCGAGGTGTCCCCGGCGAAGGTGCCCAGGTTGGCGAACAGACCCGGGTTGTCCCGCTGCGCCCACAGCCCACCGGTCGCGAAGATGTCCACCAGCTGGTAGCGCACGTCACGGTCGTTGCCGTCGGACGGCGTCTCGGCGGTGGTGGCCGGGTAGTAGACGATGCCGTCGCCGTTGATGGTGTACTGCGGCCAGGCCTTGAGCCCGTGTCCCTGCACCTCCTGCGCGGTCACCGGGTGCTGGAAGGAGTCGTGCGGCGACGACTGGAACTGCAGCGTCCCGTCGATCGTCTCGCGACCGTTGGTCCAGCTGCTGCCGCCCGGCGCGTACGAGAAGAAGTCGCTGTGTGCCACGGTCACCGCCGAGCGCAGCACCCCGTAGTCCGACCCGTCCTTCTCCACGGTGAACAGCGCGCCCTCGCCGTCGTTCTCGTGCTCGGTCTCGAAGAACGGGTGATCCACCCAGTCCCGCGGGTGGAAGAAGAAGTAGGTCAGATACCAGTGGCTGCTCGTCTCGACCACCGAGTAGTAGACCTTGGCCGCCAGCGACACCCCGGACTCGCCGGTGCGGTCCCAGTTGTTGCGCGCGTTCAGGTCGCCGTCGAAGTCGATGCCGGCGATGTAGTCGGACTTCCCGCCGAGCGCGTGCCCGCCGGTGGCGTCCACGTCCTGGTAATGGATCGGCGCCCAGCGCAGGGCCAGTTGTGCCGGGCTGACCGCCGCCCGGGCCGGCGCGGCCAGGCCGACGCCACACAACACGGCTGCGGCGCCCAGGGCGATCCTGCTGCGACCTCGCATGCGTACTCCCGCATCGGTAAGGGTTCCGGTCGGATTGACCGATGCGAATCTATGCGATGCGGGTGTCGCGCGGTTGAACAAATGTCAGTGCGTGCGGTTGCCGTTCGGCGCGGCGAAGGTGGTGAGGAACTTGTCGCGGAAGGAGTCCATCTTCCAGACCGGCGCTTCGTCGTCCGGGCGCAGGCCCTCGGTCCAGTTCCAGCCGGCGATCCGGTCGAGCACCGCCGGGTCCTTGGCGATGACCGAGATCGGCACGTCGTGGCTGGCGTCCTGGCCGCTCACCGTCGGCGCCGCCTGGTGGTCGCCGAAGACGATCATGACCAGGTCGTCGTCGCCGTAGGTGGTGGCCCAGGACATCAAGCTGTCCATCGAATAGGCCACCGACTGCGCGTACGCGCTGCGCACCTTGCCGGTCGACTTCCAGATCTCGGACTTCTTGGTGCCGTTCTCGGCCATCGGGCCGAAGATCGAGCCGTCGCCGACCTGGTCCCACGGCACCATCTCCGGCAGCGGCGCGAACGGGGTGTGGCTGGAGGTCAGGCTGACCTCGGCCATCACCGGCTCGCGGTCCTTCTTGCCGTAGACGTACTTCTGGAACATCGACAGCGTGTACTGGTCCGGCATCGACGACCAGCCGAACTGCGGGCCCTGGTAGCCGAGGTTGCGGGAGTCCCACACCTCGTCGTATCCGTAGAAATCCGCCTCCGGCCAGGTGTGCTTGTTGCCCGGCTCGAACGCCACGGTGTGCCAGTCGGCGCGCTGGAAGGACTTCGTCAGGCTGGTCCGGCTGCTCGCCGTGGCCTGCCGGTAGCGCTGCTGGTTGTCGATCCACAGCCCGGTCTGGAAGGTGGAGTGCGCCAGCCAGCTGCCGCCGCCGTAGGTGGACGAGGTCAGCCAGCCGCTGCGCGCGGCGAAGCCCTTGGCGGCCAGCTGGGAGTCCATCGTCTGCAGCGCCGGCTCGACCACGGCGGCCATCTTCGGGTTCTCCAGCGCCGACCGGCCGTAGCTCTCCACCACGCCGATCACCACGTCCTTGCCGAGCAGGCCGCGCAGCAGCTGTTCGGCGGGCAGGTCGCGGAACTTGTCGTTCTCCGCCATGGCCGCGAACGCCCGCTGGTCCTGCAGCGCCTTCGGCACGTTGCGCACGGTGGTCACGGCCAGCCGCACGGTGGTGTCCGAGGCGACCGGGTTGAACGGGAACAGCGTGACGCCGACCAGCGCCAGCGCCACCCAGGCCGCGATCACCGCGGGCACCGCGCGGGTGGTGACCCGGCGGTGCCGGGCGGCGATCGAGGAGAGCCGCAGCACCGCGAGAGCCATCACCGCGATCAGGGCGAGCGCGGCCACCGGCGCGCCGATCGCGGCCGCCACCGCGACCGGCGTGCCGGATGTCTCGGTGAGGTAGTTGTAGCCGTCCCGGAAGAGCGGCCAGTCCAGCACCGGGTCGAACCGCCGGGCCAGCACGCTGAGGAAGCCGATGTTGATCAGCTTGAGCAGCGTGAGGAATCCGATGCCGGCCCCGATGGTCAGCGCGGCCGGCTTGCGCAGCCGGGCGGGCACGATCAGCAGGACGGCGGCGCCGACGATGGCCTCGATCGGCAGCCGCAGGAAAGCCCCCGGCACCCAGTAGCCGGGCTTGAGGCGGCCGAGCTGGTCCGGCACGACGAGCGCGACGAACACGAGCAGGGCCGCGGCCACGGTCAGGGTGCCGGCGGCGATCAGGCGTAGGCGGTTGGTCACGCCCCCTGTTACGGACGATCGGGGCGCAACGGTTCACTCGAGGAGCTCGGAAGATCGAGATCTCACCACCTTGCCGATCAGATCGAGGGCCGCGCCGACCGGCCGGGGTGGCAGTTCACGCCCGTCGCGCAGCCGCAGCGACACCTCGCCGGCGGCCGCCTCGCGCTCGCCGATGACCGCCAGATAGGGCACCTTGCGGACCGCGCTCTGCCGGATCCGGGCGCCCAGCGATGCGCCGTCGGAGACCTCGGGCCGCAGCCCCGCGTCGAGGGCCGCCCGGTGCAGTTCCCAGGCCGCGTCGAGCTGGTCACCGGAGATCGGGACGATCGAGAGCTGGACCGGGGCGTACCAGGCCGGGAAGGCGCCGGCGTGCACCTCGATCAGGTGCGCGAACAGGCGTTCCATGCTGCCCACCAGGCTGCGGTGGATCATCACGGGCACCTGCCGGGAGCCGTCCGAGGCCGCGTACTCCAGGTCGAAGCGGGCCGGTTTGTCGTAGTCGATCTGCACGGTGGAGAGGGTCTGCTCGCGGCCGGCGTCGTCGCGTACCTGGATGTCGATCTTGGGTCCGTAGAACGCGGCCTCGCCGGGCGCGTCGGCATAGTCGATGCCCGCCTGCGAGAGTGCGGCCCGCAGCACCGCCTCGGCCCGCGCCCACATCCCGGGGTCGTCGATGAACTTGCCCGACTCGTCGGGCAGGGACAGCCGGAAGCTCGACGCCCGCACGCCGAGATCGGCGTGCGCCGCCGCGATCAGGCGCAACTCGCGGCCGACCTCGTCCACCACCTGATCGGCGGAGCAGAAGGTGTGGCCGTCGTTGAGCGAGATCACCCGGACCCGGCTCAGCCCGCCGAGCACCCCGGACCGCTCGGCCCGGAACATCGGCCCCTGCTCGGCGATGCGCAGCGGCAGCTCACGATAGGAACGCCCGCGGGCTCGGTAGACGAGCGCGTGGTGCGGGCACAGGCTGGGCCGCAGCATCAGTTCGTCGTCGGCGGACAGTTCCATGGCGGGGAACATGTCGTCGGCGAAGTGCTCGAGATGCCGCGAGATGCGGAACAGCTCGCGCCGGCCCAGCGGGGGCGACACCACGTGCTGGTAGCCGTGGCGCCGCTCGACCTCGCGGATGTGCTGCTCCACGACGTGCCGGGCGGCCGCGCCGTGCGGCAGCCAGATCGGCAGCCCGGCGCCGGCCAGCGGATCGGACGAGAAGAGCTCGAGCTCGCGGCCGAGCTTGCGGTGGTCGATCATCACGGTCTCCTTCATTCGGGTACGCCCGCAGGCGGCCCCCGGAGACACGAACAGGCCCGGGGCAACCGCCCCGGGCCTGGGTGAAACGTGAACGCGTCAGCCGCCGGGGTGATCCGGCGTCGTCGTGCTGACCATGCGATGCATGCCGCCGACGGTACGGCCCCCTCGGCCGTACCGTCGAACGGTTTTTCCTCCTATTGAGCGACCTCGAAGAGCTTGTCGAGCTGGGTGTTGAACTTGCTCAGCGAGGACGGGTCGGCGGTGCCGATGTAGAGGCTGTCGAACTGCGGCTGCATCAGCGCGGTGATGTCCGCCGCGTTGGTGGTCACCGGGAACAGGAACGTCGTCTTCTCCTTCACCTGATCGGTGAACGGCGTGACGTCGAGGTTGCGCTCGGCCTTGTTGTAGGCGATCGCCTTCTCGGTGCCCTCCGGCCGCGCCGGGAAGACCACCCCGGACTCGCCGATGATGTTCTGGCACTCCGCGCCGGACATGAACTTGACCCACTTGGCCGCGTTGTCCGGCTGCTTCGACAGCGTGGTGATGGAGTCGGCCAGGCCGTTGAACATCGACGCGCGCTTGCCGGTCGGGCCGATCGGGGTCGGCGCGATGCCGATGTCCAGCTTGTTGCCGGCCTCGTCGGTCAGGTTGGTGAAGGTGCCGATCGTCCACGAGCCGCCCAGCGCGGTCGCCGCGATGCCGGACTGGATCTGCTTGTCCGGACTGATCGGGTTGGCGCCCCCGATCTCCGCGTAGCTCGGCATGTAGCCCTTCTGCACCAGGCCGAAGTACCACTTCAGGGTGTCCTGGAGGGCGGGGTCGTCGAGGTTGAACTTGGTGCCCCACGGGTTCTTGTCCAGCGGCTGCCAGCCCGCGCTGCCGGTGAACGCCGACCACTGGGTCTGCCCCCAGCCGTTGCCCCCGGAGCCGGAGGAGCCCAGCCCGTAGGTCTTCACGTTGCCCTTGTCGAAGCCCGGCTCGTCGCCGCGCTTGCCGTTCGCGTCGACGGTCAGGTGGGCGATCATCTTCTCGAAGGTGCCGCCGTCGGTCGGGTTCCAGGCCAGGGTCTGCAGGTCGGCCTCGTTGATGCCGGCGTCCTGCAGCGCTTTGCGGCTGAAGAACGTCGCGATGGTGTCCCAGTCCTTCGGGGCGCCGTAGCGCTTGCCGTCCTGGCCCTTCCAGAGCGCGGCCAGACCCTCCTGGTAGTCGGCGTCCTGGATGTCGGCGGTGGCCGCGTAGTCGTCCAGCGGCCGCAGCACCTTGAGGTCGACGAACTGCGCGTACTTGTTGAGGTGGTCGGTGAAGACGTCGGGCGCGGTGTCGGCGATGAACCCGGCGGTGATCTTCGACCAGTAGTCGTCCCAGCCGTACTGAGAGATGTGCACGCTCAGGCCGGGGTTCTGCGCGGCGAACGCGTCCGCGCACTTCTGGTAGCCGGGCTGCTGGGCGGAGTCCCACAGCCAGTACTCGATGACGCCGTTCCTGCCGCCGGTGCCGCCACTGCCGCAGCCGGTCACCGCGAGGGCGGCCGCGAGCACGACCGCGCCGATCTTGAGGTTGCGGAACATCAGGGCCTCCTCACTTGATCCCGCTGAAGCCGATGGAGTTGACGATGCGTTTGGCGAAGACCATGAACAGGATCAGCATCGGCAGCGCCGCGACCAGCGTCGCCGCCATCAGGCCGGCCCAGTCCGGCCCCTGCTGCGGGGTCTGCGACTTGAACACGCCGAGCGCCACGGTGAGCACCCGCGACCTGTCGGTGTAGCTGACCATCAGCGCCCAGAAGTACTCGTTCCAGGCGGTGATGTAGGTCAGGATCGCCAGCGTGGTGATCGGGGCGACCGACATCGGCAGGATCAGCCGGAAGAACACCCGCACCTTGGACGCGCCGTCGATCAGCGCCGCCTCCTCCACCTCGCCGGAGATGCCGAGGAAGAACTGCCGGAGGAAGAACACCGCGAACGGTGTCATCAGCATCGTCGGCAGCGCGATGCCGAGCAGCGAGTCGACCAGCCCGAGCTGCTTGATCAGCACGAAGTTGGGCAGCAGCGTGAAGATCGCCGGGATCATCAGCCCGCCCAGGAAGAACGCGAACCACCGCTCCCGGTGCCGCCACTTGAGCCGGGCGAACGCGTAGGCCGCCATCGCCGAGAAGAAGACCTGCCCGGCGGTCACCAGAGTGGCCACGACGATCGAGTTGAAGAGGTAGCGCCAGAAGTTGATCGGCTGCCCGGCGCCGCCGGCGTCGATCGCCTCCTGGCCGGTCTGCTGCCCGAACACCCGGGCGAAGCCGCCCGAGGAGGCGTCCACCGGCAGCAGGCTGTCGCTGCCCGCGTAGAGCGCGTTGTTGCTGGACAGCGCGGTGCGCAGCATCCAGTAGAAGGGGAAGACGCTGATCAGGATGACCAGGATCATGAAGGCCCAGGCGAAGGCCCGGCCGATGCTGAACTTCTTCGGTTCCGGGGGTTCGACGACGCGCTCCGGTGCCGGCGCGCCGATCGTGGCGACCGGCGGTGTGGTGGTGGTGGCCATGTCCCCTCCTCAGTTCAGATCGCTGGTGTCGGCCCGGGTGACCCGGTACTGGATGAACGTGATGACGACCAGCACCAGCAGCAACGCCACCGACATGGCCGACGCGTAGCCGAACTGGAAGCGGCCGAACGCGACGTCGTAGATGTAGTACTGCAGCACCCGGGAGGAGTCGACCGGTCCGCCGCGGGTGGCGATCGCGACCGTGTCGAAGACCTGGAACGACCCGACCACGGTGATGATCAGGACCAGGGCCAGCACCGGGCGCAGCAGGGGCACGGTGATGCTGCGGAACATCCGGGGCTCGCTGGCGCCGTCCATCCGGCCGGCCTCGTACATGGTCTCCGGGATGGTCTGCAGGCCGGCGAAGATCAGCAGCGCGGTGTAGCCGACGTGCCGCCACACGTTGATCAGGGCGATCGTCGGGATCACCCAGGTGTCCGAGGAGAGGAACGCGATCCGGTCCAGCCCGATCGCCGCGATGATGTTGTTACCGATGCCGAGCTGGTAGTCCAGGATCCAGAGGAAGACCATCGCGGCCACCACGTTGGACACCAGGTAGGGCGTCAGCACGATGCCGCGCAGCCAGGTGCGCTTGGTGAGCCGCTGCATCATCACCGCGATGACCAGGGCCACCAGGGTCTGGATGACGATGTTCACGAAGACGTAGTAGATGGTGACCCGCATCGAGTTCCAGAAGACCGGGTCCTGGACCATCCGGATGTAGTTGTCGAGGCCGTTGAACTCGGGCGGCGTCAGCAGGTTGAACTTCGTGAAGCTCAGGTAGATGCCCCGCAGCGTCGGCCAGACCATGAAGACCAGGAAGCCGATCAGAGCGGGCAGGATGAACAGCAGAGCCAACCGGGTGTCGTCGCGTTTCTTGCTCCGATGGGGGGTCGCAGGCCCGGTTTTCGCCGGGGCCTGCGTCGTCGTCGTGGCCATCTCTCTCCTTCGCCGGTAACTGCGCAGTGCAGTCGTCGGCCGTCCCCGGTGGGTGGGGGCGCCCGGCGGCAGTCATTCGTGGCGCTCTGCTCCCTCCGTCGCGTCGATTCGGCAGAGCACCGCTTGATCGGGCTGGATGCGAGGGAACGCGAGTCCCGCGTGCTCCAAGGCGGCGCCGCTGATCACGACGCCCCTGTTGTCGGGGCCCCACCAGGGCGGGGGTCGCAGACCATCGGGGATGGGCCCGGCGGGCCGGATCCGGTAGTGGCGGGTGGGGTCCAGGCCACGCAGTCGCAACCGGCCCGGTGGGTCGGGGGCGACACTGTCCAGGGCGACCAGCGAGATCAGCGCGCGGGATCGGTCCGGCGCCAGGATGCCGTGGACGAAAATGTTCTCTTCGGCGGTGTCCATCCGGACCAGTTCGCCGGCCAGCAGCAGGTCGCGCTGCTCCTTGAAGAACGCGAGCCAGACGCCGAGCTCCTCGAACTCGGCGTCGGTGGCCTTCGCCAGGTCCCACTCGATGCCCAGGTGGCCGAAGACGGCGGTGGCCGCGCGGAAGCCGAGGGTGTGCCGGCGTCCGGTGGTGTGCGAGGTGCCGGAGGCGATGTGCGCGCCCATGAACTCCGGCGGGATCAGCTGGGTGGTCCAGCGCAGCATCGACTGCCGGTCGTGCGGATCGATGTTGTCCGAGACCCAGACCCGATCGGTGCGCTCCAGCACGCCCAGATCCACCCGGGCGCCGCCGGACGAGCAGGACTCGATCTCCAGCCGCGGGTGCGCGGCGCGGATCTCGTCGAGGAGCCGATAGAAGGCCAGCGTCTGCGCGTGCACGCCGGGCCGGCCGCCGCGGGTCTGGTCGCCGGCCTCGATCAGGTCGCGGTTGTGGTCCCACTTGATGTAGCCGATGTCGTACTCGTCGAGGACCGCCAGGATGGCCGTCCTGATGTGCTCGAAGGCCTCCGGGATGCCGAGGTTGAGCACCTGCTGGTTGCGGGACTCGATCGGCCACTCCGGGCGGGCCGCCATGATCCACTCGGGGTGCGCGCGGGCCAGGTCGGAGTCCGGGTTGACCATCTCCGGCTCGAACCAGAGCCCGAACTGCATGCCGAGCTTGCGGACCCGGTCGATCAGCGGGTGCAGGCCGTTCGGCCAGACGTCGGGGGAGACCGTCCAGTCGCCCAGCCCGGCGTGCTCGTCGCGGCGCCCGCCGAACCAGCCGTCGTCCAGCACGTAACGCTCCACGCCGGCCGCGGCGGCCCGCTCGGCCAGGTCGATCAGCCGCTCCACGTCGTGCTCGAAATAGACCGCCTCCCAGACGTTCAGGGTGACCGGCCGGGTGCTGGAGACCTGCCGGTCCCGGGCGCGCAGGTGCCGGTGGAAGCGGCGGGCCACCTCGTCCAGCCCGGCGCCGTACGAGCCGTAGAGCCACGGGCTGCGGTAGGTCTCGCCGGCGCCGAGCACGACCTCGCCGGGCAGCAGCAGCTCGCCGCCGCCGAGCACCTGCTCGCCGGTGAACACCCGCTCCGCGTAGTGCGTGTGGTTGCCGCTCCAGGCGGTGTGCACCGCCCACACGTCGCCGCTCGCGAAGCCGAACCCGGGCGTGCCGGCGTGCAGCACATAGGCGCTGTCCGCGCCGGTCCGGCCCTTGCGGTTCTCGCGCAGGTGGGTGCCGGTGGTGAGCCGGCCGCGCAGCGGGACCCGCTCGAGGTTGTGCCGCCCGCCGAAGTCGAGCAGTTCGTTCGCCTCGGCCGGGATCGGGAAGGCCAGCACCAGGTCGTCCACCCGGTAGCCGTCCGGGGTGGTGTTGGTGACCGCGGCCCGGGCCCGCAGCAGACCGGTGGGCAGCAGCTCCAGCTCGACGGTCAGGCCGAGCAGGTCGCCGTCCGCGGCGGTCACCGCGACCAGGCCGGGACCGGCGGCGACGAAGCCGCTGACCGGCTGTCCGTCCAGCGTCACCTCGGTCGTCCGGAACCGCGGCGACCAGCCCATGCCGTCGAACGACCCGGACAGGCCCGGTCGCCCGGTGAACCCGGTGTGGTGCTCCGGCAGCACCGGCATCCGCGGCACCGGCTCGATGTTGTTCGACCCGGCGACCATGTGCATGCCCGCGACCAGAGCCCCGGCGACCTCGGCGTCCAGTCCGGCCAGGGCCGGACCCCAGTGCACGATCGCCGGCAGCCGTCCGTGACTCACGTCGATCAGCGCGGTCACGCCGTCGGCGGTCAGCGCGACGAGGGTCTGGTCGGTGTCCGGCATCGAGCAACCTCCACGATCGATCGAGACGCGTTGATCGGGCTAAACATTTAGCACGAGTGTGTCCCTGGTCACATGGCGGTGTCAAGGCGGTAACATCGCCGATATCTGCGCGGCTACCTGCGGATTTGAGAGGTGTGTGTGGCCCGGGACAGGGGACATCGAGTCACGCTGCGTGATGTCGCTGCCCACGCCGGGGTGTCCGTGACCACCGCGTCGTTCGTGTTGTCCGGGCGCCACGAGATGCGCATCTCCGCCGCCACCGAGGAGCGCGTGCTGCAGGCCGCCCGGATGCTCGACTACCGCCGCCGGCTCGCGCCCGCCTCCACGCCGCCCAGCGGCGCCCCGGCCATCGGCCTGGTCTCGGACGTGATCGCCACCGAGTCGTTCGGCGGCGAGATGATCCGCGGCTGCATCTCGGCCGCCACCGAGCGCGGGCACGTGGTGCTGATGGCGGACAGCGAGGGCGTCGACGAGCTGGAGGACTCCGCGGTCAAGGCGCTGCTGGCCCGCGGCGTCGACCGGTTCGTGCTGGCCACGCTCGGCACGATCGTCTATCGGGTGCCCGAGGCGCTGCGCGGGCAGCGGCTGATCCTGATGAACAACGTGGACCCGGCGGCGGACGTGTCGTCGGTCATCCCGGACGACCATCGGGCCGGCCGGACCGCCGCCGAGACCCTGGTGGCCGCCGGGCACGGTGGCGGCATCTGGCTGGTCGGCCGGGTCACCGTGGACGCCTTCGCCGCCGGCAAACGGCAGGCCGGCATCAAGGCCGGCCTGCGGGCGCACGGGTTGCGGCTGGCCGGGCACGTGAAGTGCGGCTGGTGGCCGGACGAGACCCGGGCGGCGATCGGCGCGGAACTCGCCGCCGGCTGGTGGGAGCGGGAGCGTCCGACCGCGGTGATCACCATGAACGACCGCGCCGCGATGGGCGTCTATCAGGCGCTCACCGCGGCCGGGCTGCGGGTGCCGGCGGACGTGTCGGTGGTGTCCTTCGACAACTCCGACCTCGCCCGCTGGCTCCACCCCGGACTGTCCAGCTTGGACCTGCCCTATTTCGACATCGGGCGGCGCGCGGTCGAGCTGCTGCTCGGCGACGACCGCGCGCCGAAGGTGCACAAGCTGGCCATGCGCCTGCGCGCCCGGGACTCGGTGGGCCCGCCCGCTCTACTGCCCGAGCCGCAGCGTCACGATCTCGAACGGGCGCAGTCGTAGCGACCGGCCGGACAGCGTCTCGATCGGCCGTTCGAGCAGGTCGGTGCGCTCGATCCGGGACGTTTCGAAGGACGTCCGCACGGTGGTGGCGCCGGGCACGCCGAGCGCCTCGTACAGGCGGACCACCACGTCGCCGGCGCCGTCGTCGGCCAGCTTGACCGCCTCGATCAGCACGCCCGGGTCGCCCTCCAGCGAGATCAGCGGCGGCACGCCCCGGCCGCCCGGCCGGGTCACCGGCGGCAGGTTCAGCGCGTAGCCCGCCGCCACCGCGTCCGCCGGGGTCGCCGCCGGCACCAGCCGGAACCGGAACTCGTGCCGGCCCTGGTCGGTCTCCGGGTCGGGGAACTGCGGCCCGCGCACCAGCGTCGCCCGGAGCTGGGTGGCCATCCCGCCGCCCTCGCGAGCGACCCGGCGCACCTCGTGGCCGTAGGTGGCGTCGTTGGCCAGGGCCACCCCGACCGGCTCGCCGACGTGCACCCAGCGATGCGCGGCCACCTCGAAGCGGGCCGCGTCCCACGACGTGTTCTCGTGCGTCGAGCGGGTGACGTGCCCGAACTGGGTCTCGAACCGGGCCCGGTCGGCGTGCACGTCGGCGTCGAAGCCGAGCTTGAGCAGCCGCTGCCGCTCGTGCCAGTCGACCTCGACCAGCAGGTCCAGCCCCGGCTGCCCGGGCCGGACGGTGAACGTCTGCCGCGCGGTCGACTGCCCGAAGCTCCGCTCGACGACGGCGAAGGCCGAGCCGTCGTCGGCCACCCCGGTGCGGAACGACCGCACGTCCAGCACGTCCTCGACGCTGGCCCGGTAGTGCCGGTCCACGTCCCACGCGTCCCAGTGCGCCGGGTAGTCCGGGTGCAGCTGCAGCACCGCGGCCCGCCCGCCGGGCGCGACCGCCTCGGCGCCGGTGCCGGTGTCCACGATGGAGGAAACGGTGCCGTCCTCGTGGAACGACACCGTGATGCGGTCCGAGGCGATCCGCAGCGGTTCGGCGGTCGCATGGGCCGGGGACGCCGCGGCCAGGGGAGCGGCGCCACCGGCCGGGACCCCGTCCACCGCGATCGGCCCGGCGTTGAACACCACCCGGTTGGCGCCCGGGCCGGCCAGCGCGTCCTGCAGGCCGCTGATCAGCGGCCTCAACTCGGCCTCCAGCTTCGCGTAGGTCGCGCGGGCCTCGCGGTGCACCCAGCCGATCGACGAGCCGGGCAGGATGTCGTGGAACTGGTGCAGCAGCACGGTCCGCCACGCCTCGCGCAGCTGCTCGTACGGGTAGTTGGCTGCGCCGGCCACGGCCGCGGTGGCGCCCCACAGCTCCAGCTCGCGCAGCAGGTGCTCGCCGCGCCGGTTGCCGCGCTTCATCGCCGCCTGCGAGGTGAGCGTGCCGCGGTGCAGTTCCAGGTACAGCTCGCCGTACCACTGGGGTGGCTGGGGGAGTTCGGCCCGGGCCGCGTCGAAGAACGCTTCGGGGGCTTCCACCCGTACCCTCGGAAGGCCCTCCATGTCCCGGGCCCGCCGGGCCCGGGCGAGCATCTCGCGGGTCGGACCACCACCGCCGTCGCCGTGCCCGAAGGGCAGCAGCGACCTGCTCGCGGCGCCCTTCTCCTTGAAGTTGGCCGCGCCGTAGCTGAGCTCGCGCACGGTGATCTCGCCGTTGTAGGTGTCGGCCGGCGGGAAGTGGGTGAACACCGAGGTCCCGTCGATGCCGACCCACTCGAGCGTGTGGTGCGGGAAGCGGTTGACCCGGTTCCAGGAGATCTTCTGGGTGAGGAAGTAGTCGATGCCGGCCTGCCGGACGATCTGCGGCAGCGCGCCGGAGTAGCCGAACGAGTCGGGCAGCCACGCCACCCGAGACTCCCGGCCGAAGTGCTCGCGGAAGAACCGCTGACCCTCGGTGAACTGCCGGACCATCGCCTCGCCGCCGGGCAGGACGGTGTCCGACTCCACCCACATGCCGCCGACCGGCACGAACCGGCCCTCGGCCACCCGCTGCGCGGCCCGCTCGAACAGCGCCGGGTGGTCCTCCTTGAGCCACGCCCAGTGCTGGGCGGCGGACATCACATAGACCAGCTCGTCGTCGGTGTCCATCAGCTGCAGCACGTTCGCGACCGTGCGGGCCACCTTGCGGCGGGTCTCGCGCAGCGGCCACAGCCAGGCCGAGTCGATGTGCGCGTGCCCGGCCGCGGAGACCACCTGCGCGCTGGCGTGCGCCGGGGCCGCGAGCACCGGGGCGAGCGGCTCGCGCAGCCGGCCGACTTCGTCCATGCCGTGCGCGTCGAGCAGGTCGAGCATCCGGTCCACCGCGCGGGTGGCGAGCGCGCGGACGGTCAGGTCCACGCCGGGCTCGTCCAGCAGCCCGGCCACCATCTCCAGGTCGTGCACGAGGTCGGCGACGTCCGTGCGGCGGATCGTCAGCGCGGCCGCGGCCAGCGTGTACTGCGGGTGCTCGCCCGCCGTGGCCCACTCGCCCAGCGGGGTGGGCAGGAAGCGGTCGATGTCGCGGCCGAAGAACTGCGGGTTCGCCGCCGCCTCCAGATAGAGCTCGACGTCGCCGCCGGACGGGACCGGCACCCAGTTGTTGCGCGGCTGCACGCTCTTGATGACCGTGCCGTCCGCGGCGTACGCCATGCCCTCGGCCTGGAAACCCGGCAGCGAGTCATCCTGCCAGCCCAGGTCCAGGACCAGCTCGACGCGCTCGGCGCGGGCGCTCGGCGGCACCGTGCCGCGCAGCCGGAACCAGGTGGTGTCCCATGCCCGGCCCCAGGCGTCACCGACCGCGAACGGCCGGAACTCGGCCTCCCGGGCCACCTTGAACGGGACCGGTTCGCCGCCCACGTCCCAGGCCGCGATCTCCAGCTCGGCCAGAGGCGGGTTGACGGCGGGACGGATGCGGTCGCGGAGCGCGCGGGATAGCCGCTGCAGGGTGATGTCCTCGGAGTGCATCACCGATGATGGTCACGATCGGCCCTCCGGCGCCACCGCGAGCACCTCCGGATGAGCCTGGACGAAGGCGGCGACCTCGTCCTTCTTCACCGCTCGCAACATCGCCAGGCTGGTCTCGGTGAGAATCTCCACGCTGCCCACGCCCGGGACGTCGTCGCTGTTGAAGGTGCCGTCGTTGGTGCGCAACGTGATCAGGTCGTCCGGGTCGAGCCCGCGCATCGCGAACACCCAGTCCTCCAGCGGGATGCCGCCGTCGTCCACGGTCATCGTGCGGCCGACCGCCGCGAGCAGGCCGGGCAGCTTGGCGGGCGAGCTGAGCCCGTCGTCCACCGCCTGCTTCAGCACGGCCTTGAGGAACTGCTGCTGGTGGCGCTGCCGGCCGTAGTCGTAGTCGCGGTTCTCCAGCAGGTCACGCTGCCGCACGAAGTCGAGCCCCTCGCTCGGCGTGAAACAGCGGTTGCCCTTCTTGTACGTGTTCGGGGTGACGCCCGGAATCTTGCGGCGGACCGTGCCGTCGGTGTTCAGCTGATACGGCGTGGCCTGCTTGCCGGTCTGGTCGTCCTTGCCGCGGTGCACCGAGATGGTGGTCTCGTCGACGTACATGCAGACCTTGCCGAGCACCTCGACGACGTCCTTGAAGCCCTCGAAGTCGATGATCGCGCCCGCGTCCGGAGTGATCCCGGTGAGCTTCTTGACGGTCAGCGCCAGCAGCTCGAACCCCTTGGACAGGGCGGTCGGACCCTGGAGGCCGCGGCTGCCGAACGCGAACGCCGAGTTGATCTTCGCCTGCCCGCCGCCGTAGGGGACCTTCCCGTTGTCGTAGGCCGGGATCCGCACGTAGGTGTCCCGGGGCAGCGAGACCATGTAGCCCTGGTCGTGCCCGGCCGGGATGTGCAGGATGATGATCGAGTCGGACCGGATCAGCGCGTCCGCGCTCTGGTTCTTCCGGGTGTCCAGCCCGACCAGCAGGATGTTCTTCGCGCCCTTGACGGACGCGTGCTGCCGCTCGGGCGCGCTGCGGGCCGCGCCGATCAGGTTCTGCTTGGTGACCGTACGTGTCGCGGAGGTGAACGCCACCTTCATCGCCACCACCGAGCCGCCGCCACCGACCATGAGCAGGGCGCCGACCCACACGAATGCCTTGGCCCAGCGGGGTGCACGCGCTCGTGGCAACGGATCTCTCCTCGGCAGACGGTGATCTTGGGCGGCTGGACTCTACTGACCAAGACGTGTTCACCCGCGTGGATCGTTGCCAGTTACCGAGAAGTTCACATGCCCGCATCGAAACACCGCCCGGAAGCCGGTTCGCCGTCACCTGCGCGCCGTTCGTCCCGCTTACGTTTCGCCCATGTCTGCGACACCGGATGTCAGCGTCGTCATTCCCACCCGCAATCGGCCGGATCTCGTGCTGCGTGCGGTGCGCAGCGTGCTCGCGCAGTCCGTCCGCGACCTCGAGGTGGTCGTGGTGGTGGACGGCCCGGACGACGCGACCGGCGCCGCGCTGGCCGAGCTCGCCGACCCGCGGATCCGGGTCGTCGTGCTGCCCGCCAAGGGTGGCGCGTCGAACGCCCGCAACCAGGGCGTGCTGGCCGCCCGCGGCCGGTGGACCGCGCTGCTGGACGACGACGACGAGTGGCTGCCGGGCAAGCTCGCCGAGCAGCTGAAGCTGGCCGCCGGCACCACCGCGGCCACCCCGATCGTGGCCACCCGGCTGGTGAACGTCACCCCGCGCGCCGAGTCGGTGCTGCCCCGCCGGCTGCCCGGCGACGGCGAGCCGATCAGCGAATACCTGACCGTGCGCCGCGGCCTCTTCTACGGCGATGGGTTCATTCAGACCTCCACCATCATGGCGCCGACCGAGCTGTTCCGGCGGGTGCCGTTCAGCGCCGGGCTGCGCCGCCAGCAGGAGCTGGACTGGACCCTGCGGGCGGTCCGCGAGCCGGACGTCGAGCTCGTCTTCGTGCCCGAGCCGATGGTGCGGTGGCACCAGGACGAGGACCGCGAGCGGATCAGCCACGAGATGCCGTGGCGGCAGCAACTCGACTGGCTGCGGGTCAGTCGCGAGCTGTTCACCCCGCGCGCCTACGCTGCCTTCACGATGAGCGTGCTCAGTTCGATGGCCGCGACCACCCGCAGCCCCCGCGTGTTCCGCGAGGTCCTCGCCGAGGCCCGGGGCTACGGCCGCCCGGGCGCCATCGACTACGTGACCTATCTGCAGATCTGGGCGATCCCGCCGAGCCTGCGCCGCCGGCTGCGCGACCGGGTGCTGGGCCGGCGCGACGCCGCCGCAACCGGGGCGTCCGAGCCGGCCCGCGAGCGGGTCGATGTCGGCTGAGCGCTCGGTCGTCATCTGGCGGAGCGCGCTGCTGCCCGCCTCGGAGACCTTCGTCCGCAATCACGGCGTCGCGCTGACGCGCTGGCGTCCGTCCTATCTGGGCGCCATCGCGATCCCGTCCGCGCTGTCCCGGCCCGGCGACACCATCGTCTTCCCGGACCGTGGCCGCGACTTCCTGCGGCTGCGCCTGACCGGCTCGTCGCCGGTGCTCACCGCCGCCCTGCGCCGGCTCGCGCCGGACCTGGTGCACGCGCACTTCGGCGGCGACGGCTGGCTGATCGGCCGGGCCGCCGCCGCGGCCGAGGCGCCGCTCGTGGTCACCCTGCACGGCCACGACGTGACCCGGCAGCCGCGGGCGCCCGGCCTGCTCGGCGTCCGCTACCGCCGCAACCTGCGGGCCGTGTTCGCCCGGGCGGCCGTGCTGCTGGCGGTCTCCGGGCAGATCCGGGACCGCGCGATCGAGCTCGGCGCCGATCCGGACCGGGTCCGGGTGCACTACACCGGCATTCCGATCCCGGCCACCTTCCCGGGCGGCCCCAAGCGCTGGGACGTCGCGTTCGTCGGCCGCCTGGTCGAGAAGAAGGGGGTCGCCGACCTGATCGCCGCGCTGACCCGGGTGCGCGCCCGGGCGGTGGTGATCGGGGCCGGGCCGCTGGAGGCCGACCTGCGCCGCCTGGCCGGCCGGCTCGACGTGACCTTCCTGGGCAGCCTGCCGCCGGCCGAGGTGGCCCGCCACCTGGCCGCGTCGAAGATGCTGGTCGCGCCGTCCCGCACGGCCCGCGACGGCGACTCCGAAGGGCTGCCGACCACGATCCTGGAGGCGGCCGCGCTGGGCCTGCCGGTGGTGGCGACCCGGCACAGCGGCATCCCCGAGGCGGTGCGCGACGGCGAGACCGGCCTGCTCTCGCCCGAGGCCGACCCGAGGGCGCTCGCCGGGAACATCGCCGAGCTGCTGCGCAACGACGGCCTGCGGGCGCGGCTGGGCTCCCGCGGCCGTGAGCTGGTCGCCGCCGAGTTCGACCTGAACCGCCAGTCCGCACGGCTCGAGGATCTCTACGACGGGCTGGTCAGCGCGCCCGCCGGACCCGTGCTGCGACACGTCGCGCGCTGAGCGGCACCGTCGAGATCAGCAGCCGGCCGGAGGGCTCCACGCCCACCGCGACCACGACCAACCGGCGACCCCGCCGGATCAGCCGCGGCCGGCCGGTGACCAGGCCGGGCCCGCGCACCGCCACCGATCCCGCCGCGCCGGTCGCGTTCATCGCGCCCAGCGCCCGGCCCGGATCGAACGGTCCCGGCTGGGCCGAGACGATCCGGCGCTGCCCGGTGGCCGCGCTGCGCGCGACGATCTCACCCAGGTCGAAGACGATCCGGGTACGCCCACCGCCCACCGTGACGAGCGCCGGGATCTCCTCGGCACTGACGCTCGCCGCGCCCTCGCCCGTCGCGGTCAACTCCAGCCGGCCCCGCATCCAGCGCACCGCGACGGCGTCGAGCTTGGCCGCCCAGTCCGGCGCGGTGGTCACGTCGAACACCTCGTCCGGCAGCCGGCCGAACCCCGGATACGCCGCGTAGCGCCGCCCGCCGCGCTCGACCGTCCGGGGCACACCGTGCCGGGCGTCCTGCCGGATCACCGCGAGCAGGTCGTCCAGGTCACCGTCGCGGGCCACCGCCAGCCGGATCCGGGTCTCCGGGCCGAGCCGCGCGGCGATGTCGTCGTTCAGGTGCTCGGCGGCGATCCGGCCGAGCACGTCGTGCACCCGCTGCTGATCCGGCCGGTCCAGGGCGAGCAGGTCGTCGTCGAGCAGCCGGGCGAGCTCGTGGTCGAAGCGGTGCACCAGCAGGGCGTCCCGGCGCTTGCCCGCTTCGACCAGCTCGGCCACGTACGCCACGATCTTCGCCGCGGTCTCCACCCGCAGCGCCGGCCGGCTGCGATAGGTGATGTTCCCGGCGCCGAACCGCCGCACCGCGAAGTAGAAGTCGTAGCCGGTGAGCACCGAGACGCGCCCGGCGTGGAAGCACGCGGCCAGGGTGAACGGCAGGTCGCTGCCGATCGGCATGTCCTCGCGGTAGCGGATCGCGTGCCGTTCCAGCAGCTCGCGACGGAACAGCTTGGTGTTGGCCAGCGACCGCGGCAACGGTGAGTCGAACAGGTCCAGATCGGGCTCGTCGCGGGCGAACACGTCCTGGAAGATGTGCCGGCTGTTGACCCCGGCGACCCGGCCGAGCACCACGTCCGAGCCGAGCTCGTCGGCGGCCTTGACCAGGCGTTCGAGCGCTTCCGGGCCGAGCCGGTCGTCGGCGCCGGCGAAGAACACGTAGCGGCCGGTGGCGGCGTCCAGGCCGCGGTTGAACGGGCGTGCCGGACCGCCCGAGTTGGCCTGGTGGATGACCGTGACGCGCCCGGGCCGGCGGGCCGCGAACCGGTCCAGCTCGGCGCCGCTGCCGTCGGCCGACCCGTCGTCGACGGCGATGATCTCGAGCCGGTCGGCGCCGATGGTCTGCGCGGCCAGAGAGTCGAGGCACTCGGTCAGATAGGGCATCGTGTCGTGCACGGCCAGGATGACCGTGACATCCGGCGCTGCCGGCTCCTGGTAGAGGGCGTCGAGCTTGGCCGCCTGCGCCTCCCAGGTCCAGTCCGGCAGCAGGCCTTCGAAGGGCGCCCGATAGCGCTCCGGGTCGTCGAGCACCTTGCGGACCGCGGCGGCCAAGCCTTCCGCGTCGCGGGCCGGGAACACCTCGCCGATGCCGGTGGACCGCACGGTGTCCGCCATCGTGCGCACGTCGCTGACCACGATCGGCAGGCGGGCGTGCGCGTACTCGAAGAACTTGGTGATCAGGGCGATCTCGTGGTTGGGCCAGTGGTGGATCGGGATCAGCCCGGCGTCGGCCGCGGACAGGAAGCGGCTCACCTGGTCGAAGGGCACGTACGGCACGACGTGGATGCGCTCGTGGGCCGGCGCCTTGGCCGGGTCCTCGATGACCAGCGCCACGTGCACGCCGGGCAGCAGCGGCAGCGCCTCGGCGATGGTGGCCAGCCCGCGCTGCGGCGCCGCCGAGCCGCTGTAGACCAGCAGCGGCGTGTCCGGGCCGACGCCGCACAGCGCCCGCAGGTCGGGCACGTCGCCCGGGTCGCCGGTCTCCGGGGCGTTGAGCACCACCGTGGGCCGGGTGGTCAGGTGGTGTTCCTCCTGCAGCAGCCCGGCCAGGGTCTCGGACACGGTGACCACGGCGTCGGCGGCCGGCGCGTACTCCCGCTCGTAGGCGCGGTGGGCCGGCAGCCAGCGGGCGTTGTCGCGGCGGGGCCGGGCGCCGGGCAGAAACTCGTGCGCGTCCCAGATCAGCCGGATCCGGCCGCCGGAGCGCTCCTTGGCACGGGCGCCGACCCCGAGCATCCGGGTGTCGTGCGCGTGGATGACGTCGGGTCCGAGCTCGTCGATCGCGGCGGCGAACGCCTTCTCGTAGGCCCACAGGCCGGGCTCGAGCCGCCGCCAGGCGCGGTCCCCCTCCCGGGTGGCCCACCAGCGCACCTGCGCGTGCTCGACCGGCCGCCGCGCGAGGCGGGCCAGCCGCAGTGGCAGCCCGCCGCGGGCGAGCAGCCGGCCGCGCACCCCGCCCGGAGCGCCATTGCCCAGCGGCAGCAGCCGCACCCGCGCCGCGCCGAGCCGCCAGCGCTCCTCGGAACCGGTGGAGGAGCAGCCCAGCAGCGTCACGTCCCACCCGGCGGCAGCGGCGGACCGGGCCGCCTTCTGCACCCGGGAGTCGCCCCGCACGCCGTTGTCGACCAGCATCACGACACGACCGTTTCGCATGATGCCGGGAGCCTAGGGGTGGATCGCGGCATCAGCGGAGGTCGTTACGCGGATGTCAACGACTCTTCACCGCCTGTCCAGCAGCCGGGACGCGCTATTGCACAAAGCCGACGAGCAAGGTAGGAAATAGTAATCCCTACGGGCTTGATAGGACCGATAAATGAGAAAGCTGATCCTGCTGGCCCTCGTGGGCCTGGGCGCACAGCTCGTCGACGGCAGCCTCGGCATGGCGTACGGCGTCACGTCGACCACCCTCCTCCTCGCGATCGGCACGAGTCCCGCAGCGGCCTCGGCCACCGTCCACCTCGCCGAGATCGGCACCACGCTGGTGTCCGGCGTCTCGCACTGGCGCTTCGGCAACGTCGACTGGAAGGTCGTCCTGAAGATCGGCGTGCCGGGCGCGGTCGGCGCCTTCTCCGGCGCCACCTTCCTTTCCAACCTCTCCACCGAGACCGCCGCGCCGCTGATGTCGATCATCCTGCTGGTGCTGGGCCTCTACGTGCTCATCCGGTTCACCACCCAGGGACTGCCCAAGGGCAACCTGGGCAAGCCGTTGCGCAAGCGGTTCCTCGCCCCGCTCGGCGTGGTCGCCGGCTTCGTCGACTCCACCGGCGGCGGTGGCTGGGGCCCGGTCGGCACCCCGGCGATCCTGGCCAGCGGCCGGCTCGAGCCGCGCAAGACGATCGGCTCGATCGACACCAGCGAGTTCCTGGTGGCCATCGCGGCCAGCATCGGCTTCTTCATCGGGCTCGGCTCGGAGAACATCAACTTCGCCTGGGTCGCGGCGCTGCTGATCGGCGGCGTGGTGGCCGCGCCGATCGCGGCCTGGCTGGTGCGGCACATCCCGCCGCGAGTGCTCGGCGCCGCGGTCGGCGGTGTGATCATCCTGACCAACACCCGCACGCTGCTGCGCAGTGACTGGATCGACGCGCCGGACGCCGCGCGCTACACGTGCTACGCGATCATCTACCTGGTCTGGGCGGCCGCGCTGGTCTACTCGATCGGGCAGTACCGCAAGAACGAGGCCGAGGACAAGGCCACCATCGCCGAGGCGGAGGCCCGCCGGGCCGCCGAGGAGGCGGAGCCGGAGCGTCAGCCGGCCTGATCCGCACGAGTGATGCCGCGGGCGCCTCAGGCACTGCGGCATCACTCTGCGCTGAACAACTCCATCGTGCCGGTCACCTCGAGCACCCGCCGCACGACGCCGACGGCGTTGATCGCCCGGATCTCGACCCCGATCTCGCGCGCCTTGAGAAAGCCCTCGATCAGCCCCGCCAGGGCCTCCGAGTCGAGGAAGGTCACCCCGCTGAGATCCACCAGCACCGAGGTGACACCGTCCGCGGTGGCCGCCTCGGTGATCGACTCGCGGACGTCCTCGCGGGCGCCGATGTCCAGCGCGCCGCGCAGCCGCAGAGCCCCGAGCCCGTTCCTCGGCTCCAGGATCTCGACGTCGTAATGGCGCTCCCGCACCAATCGTTTGTACCAGCAGCGACGGACGAGGATCGAGCGAAGATTCACCCGATAGGCGACCCTTAAAGTGCCGCGCACCGTTTTGCGCGCCGTGCGTGCGGGCATGGTCACCGGATGCGGACGCTGCGTCAGCCCGCCACACTCATCGCGGCCGTCGTCCTCCTCGGCACGGCGGCGCTGCGCCCGACGCCGCCGGTGGTCTTGCTGAGCGTCCTGGCCGCCAGCTGGCTGCTCCTTCCGCAGCCCACCACCCCACGGGTAACCGCGGTGCACCACGCCGTCCTGCTCGCCCTGGTCACCGCCCTGATCTGGGTGAACCCGTGGGCGATGTTCGGCTGCTTCATCGTGGCCGTGCGGGCGTTCACGCTGTTCACCGCGCGCTGGGCGTTCGCCTGGGCGGTGGCCGGCGCGCTGCTCCTGACCACCGCGCAGGCCCACGCCGTGCCGCCGCTGCCGCTGCTGATCAGCCTGCTCACCCCATTGATCGTGGCCGGGGTGTGGCTGAGCCGCGAGAGCGAGGCCCGCAAGCGGCTCGGCGACGAACTGACCGCCCTGCAGGAGCGGCTGGTCGAGCAGGCCCGCAGCACGGCCGTCCGGGACGAGCGAGCCCGCCTGGCCCGCGACATCCACGACACCCTCGCCCAGGACCTGAGCGCGTCGGTGGCGCTGCTCGAGGGCGCGGTCGCCGACGGGGTGACCGAGCGACGGGTCGCCCAGGCCCGCGACCTGACCCGGGCCGGACTGATCGAGGCACGCCGGTCGGTGCTGGCGCTGAGCCCGCACCCGCTGACCGGCGCGACCCTGCCCGCGGCGCTGGACGAGCTGGTCCGGTCGTGGGCGGCCCGCACCGGCATCGACGGGACCTTCGCCGCCGACCCGCCGCGTGCGCTGGACGGCGCGGTGGAGACCGCGTTCCTGCGGATCGGCCAGTCCGCTCTGGCGAACGTCGCCCAGCACGCCGATGCCTCGCGCGTCCGGGTCACGCTGTCCTATCTGGACGAAGCGGTGGTGCTGGACGTGCGGGACGACGGCGTCGGCTTCGCCGGTCCTTCTTCGCGGGCGGACTGTTTCGGGCTCGACGGGATGCGCCGCCGGGTCGGCGAGCTGGGCGGGACGCTTGACGTGGAGACCGCGCCCGGCGCCGGGACCGCGATCCGGGCGGCGGTTCCCGTCCGATGATCCGGGTGCTGGTGGTGGACGACCATCCGATGTTCCGGGACGGGCTGCGCCAGCTGCTGGACGCCGCGGACGGCATCGAGGTGGCCGGGGAGGCGGGCGACGGGCAGGAGGCGGTGGCCTTTGTGCGGGCCAACCCGGTCGACCTCGTCGTGCTGGACCTGCACCTGCCCCGGATGGACGGGATCACCGCGATCGGAGCCCTGCGCGTGGTCGCCCCGGACACGCGCGTGCTGGTGCTGAGCACCTACGACTCGGATGACGACGTGCTGCCGGCGATGGCCGCGGGCGCCGCCGGATATCTGCTCAAGGACGCCTCCCGCACCGACCTGCTGGCCGGCGTGCGCGCCGCCGCCCGCGGCGAGCCGGTGCTGTCCCGGGCCGCCGCCGACCGGGTGATCGGCAGCCTGCGCGCCGGCGGGCAGCCGCCCGAGGAGGTGCTGCAGCCGCGCGAGATCGAGCTGTTGCGCCTGGTCGCGGGCGGCGCCACCAATCGGGAGGCGGCCGACGCGCTGTTCGTCAGCGAGGCCACGGTCAAGTCCTACCTACTGCGCATCTACCGCCGGCTTGGCGCCCGCGACCGGGCGTCCGCGGTCTCCGAGGGCTATCGCCGCGGGTTGTTGCAATAACCGATCGGCTATATCCCGGTCGCCGAAGCATGCTGCCGGGCGCGCGCGCTCGCGACGAGCGTGGCGGACATGAAGCAGATCCTCATGGCATTGATCGTCCTGATCGCCGGATGCGCTGCCGGCAGCCCCGATCCGCTGACGGCCACGACCGCGTCCGGCGTCGTGCGGGGCGCCCGCGACGGCGAACTGGTCCGCTGGCGCGGCCTGCCCTATGCCGCGCCGCCGACCGGCGAACACCGCTGGCAGCCGCCGCGGCCGGCCGCGGCCTGGCCGGGCACCCGGGCGGCGACGACGTCCGGCCCGCGCTGCGCGCAGGGCACCACCGGCTCCGAGGACTGCCTCTACCTCGACGTCACCGCCCCGGTCGGCAGCGGCCGCAAGCCGGTGCTGGTGTGGCTGCACGGCGGCGGGTTCGTCGAAGGCGCGGGCCTCGACTACGACCCGGCCCGGCTCGCCGCGCGCGGCGACGTCGTGGTGGTCACTGTCGAGTTCCGGCTCGGCGTCTTCGGCTTCTTCGGCCACGCCGGGCTGCCCGGCAGCGGCACCTTCGGCCTGCAGGACCAGCAGGCCGCGCTGCGCTGGGTGCGGGCGAACATCGCGGGCTTCGGCGGAGATCCGCGCAACGTCACGCTCTTCGGCGAGTCCGGCGGCGGCTTCGGCACCTGCGGCCAGCTCACCTCGCCCGCCGCGGCCGGCCTGTTCGACCGGGCCATCATGCAGAGCGGCAGCTGCGGCCTGGACTTCCTGAAGAACAACGTGCCGCCGGAGTCCGCGCCCTACCGCCTGTGGCGGCCACTGGCCGAGACCGAGGCGGCCGGGTCCCGGACCGCGCGGGGGCTGGGCTGCGCCGACGTGGCCTGCCTGCGGGCGCTGCCGGCCGGTGCGCTGGCGAAGAGCCACCTGGACTTCGGTGCGGCGGCCTTCGGCACTCCGGTGCTGCCGGCCGATCCCGCGCGGGCGTTGCGGGCCGGGTCCTTCGCCCGGGTGCCGGTGCTGACCGGCTGGAACAGCGACGAGCACCGGCTCACCGCGGGTCTGCTGGACCTGGCCGGCTACGAGTTCACCGCGGCGGCGTACCCGGGCCTGATCCGGGATGCGTTCGGCGCTCGGGCGCTTCCGCGTTATCCGCTGGCGCGCTACCGCGGCAACGCGGCGCTGGCCTGGTCGGCGGCGTTCACCGACGCGATGTGGGCCTGCCAGATCCAGGCCGACCGGGCGGCCCTGTCCCGGCACACACCGACCTGGGCCTACGAGTTCGCCGACCCGCAGGCGCAGCCGTTCGTGGACCTGAAGCCGGACTTCCCGGCGGGCGCGTCACACGCGTCCGAGCTGCCGAACCTGTTCGACGTGGCCGGCCGCGAGCCGATCACCTCGGACCGCTACACCGACGCGCAGCGGGCTCTCGCCGGCCGGATGATCGACCACTGGGCGGCCTTCGCCCGCACCGGAGACCCGGGCTGGTCCCGCACGGTGACCCAGCGCCTGGCGCCGTCCGGCGACCGGCCGATCGACGCCTACGCCGCGCATCAATGCGGCTTCTGGGCGTCCGTCTGAGGGATGAGCGGCCTCCGGGGTCCCGCAGCTGCTAACCCAGCACCGCGACCAGCGTCGTGCCGGCCGGCCAGCGCCCGCGGTCCAGCAGGGTCAGGATGCCGGCCATCATCTTCGCCTCGTACACCGGGTCGAGCGCGATGCCGTGCCGCTCCCGGAAGCCCACGATGAACGCGTCCAGCTCGGCGGTGCGCCGGGCGAACCCGCCGAAGTGGAACTCCGTCTCGATCGACCAGTTCGTCGTGGTGCGGCCGGCGGCGCGCTGCAGGGCGGCCACGTCGCCGGCCAGGAAGTCGCCCTTGAGCGCCGAGAAGCCCAGCGCGGTGCGGCCCGGCGGCAGCCCGGCGGCGACCCCGGCCAGGGTGGTGCCGGTGCCGCTGGACAGGCAGATCACGTCGTACGGCTCGGTGATCTCGGCGGGCAGTTCGGCGCTGCCGCGGACCCCGTCCGGATTCGCGCCGCCCGCCGGGATCAGGAAGAACGGGCCGAAGTCGAGGCGCAGGCGGCGCAGGAAGGCGGGCTCGGCGCGGGCCCGGTACTGCGCGCGGTCCACGTACGCGATCGCCATGCCGAGCTCGGTGGCCCGCCGCAGGATCGGGTTCAGCGGCACGTGCTCCTCGCCGCGCACCACGCCGACGGTGGCGAAGCCGAAATGGTGCCCGGCCGCCGCGGTGGCCAGGATCTGCTTCGAGTACGCCCCGCCGAAGGTGAGCAGCGTGCCGAAGTTGCCGGCCGCCGCGGACGCCAGGTTGTGCTTGAGCTTGCGCCACTTGTTGCCGGGCAGGTCGGGGTGGATCAGGTCGTCCCGCTTGAGCAGCAGGCGCACCCCGGCCTGCCGCAACCGATCGTCGGCGAGCTCCTCGAGGGTCGACGGGACCCCGAGGATCAGGTCGCTGATCGGCTGTGGCGCTGAGGTCACGGCGTGCTGAACGTGGTCAGGAACCGGTCGCGGAAGGCGTCCATCCGGGCGGCCGGCGTGGACGGCAGCGGCTTGAGGCCGGGCGCCCACTGCCAGGAGGACATCCGGTCGAGCACCTCGCGGTCCTTGGTGACGATGCTGATCGGCACGTCCCGGCTGGCGTTCTGGCCGGTGATCACCGGGGACGGCTGGTGGTCGCCGAGGAACACCAGCACCAGGTCCTCGTCGCCGTACTTCTCCACATAGGACGTCAGGCTGTCCACCGAGTACTGGACCGAGCGCAGGTATTCCGCCCGGATCCGTTTGTCGTCCTTCCACACCTCGGCCGGTGACGGGTCGTTCGCGGTCATCGGGCCGAAGATCGAGCCGTCGCCGAGCTGGTCCCAGTCGACCACGTCGGGGATCGGCGCCCACGGCGTGTGGCTGGACACGAAGGTGATCTCGGCCATCAGGTTCTTGCGGTTCGGCTTCGAGCGCTCCAGCCGCTCGAACGACTGCAGCGTGAACTGGTCCGGCATGGTCGCCCAGCTGAACTTGGGCCCGCGGTAGCCGAGGTCCTTCTCGCCGTAGATCTGCTGGTAGCCGTAGAACTCGCCCTCCGGCCAGGCGTAGGTCAGGCCCGGCTCGACGCCGACGGTCCGCCAGTCGGCGCGGCCGAACGCGCTGGTCAGAGTGGTGCGGTCGCTGGCCGTCAGGGTGCGGTAGCGCTGCTCGTTGGCCACCCACAGGCCGGACTGGAAGGTCGAGTGCGCGAGCCAGCTGCCGCCGCCCGCGGTGGGGGAGGTGAGCCAGCCGCTCTGCGCGCCGTAGCCGGCCGCGGTCAGCCGGTCGGTGGCGAAACCGAGCGTGGCGTCCATCCCGGCCGCGTAGGACGGGTCCTCGACCGCGCTCCGGCCGTAGCTCTCGATGAAGGCGAACACGACGTCCTTGCCGCGCAGCCCCTGCAGCAGCTGGTCGGGCGGGGTGTCGCGGAACCGGTCGTTGGCGGCCAGGGTCGCGAACTCGCGCTTGTCCTTGATGCCCTCGGGCACCTTCAGATAGGTCTCCCGGGCCAGCGTGATCGCGGCGTCGGAAGAGATGAAGACGGTCGAGACGAAGTGCGTGCCGAGCAGCGCGAGCACGACCCAGGCCGCGCTGAGCGCGAGCACGGTCCGCGAGGCGGCGGCCCGGTGCCGCTCGGCGAAGCGGGTCAGCCGCAGCGTCGACCAGGCCATGACGACCGGTACGCACAGCACGAGCAGCACCGCGCCGACGAGCACGAGCCGGGCGCCGGTCTTGCCGATCGAGTCACCGAGGAAGCTCAGCCCGTCGTCCAGCAGCACCCAGTCGAGCACCGGGTTGAACGGCCGGGCCAGCGCGCTGAAGAAGGCCATGTCGATGACCTTGACCAGGGTGAGCAGGCCGAGCAGGGCGCCGCCGACGATCGCCGCGACCTTGCGGATGCGGCCCGGCAGCACGAGCAGCACCGCGATGCCGATCAGCGCCTCCATCGGGATCCGGATGAACGCCTCGGCGGTGTTCGACCCGGCGGGCAGGCGGCTGACGTTGTTGGGCGTGCTCAGCGTGAGGAACACCAGCACGGCGGCGAGTGTGGTCAGCACGCCGGCGACGATGCGACGCCAGCGGGGACGGGTGGGGGCCGTCTGCGGGGTCATGTCTTCTTCGGCCCGCGGGCCGAGCAGCTTGACGGACAAAACCATTCCTTCGATGCGAGCAGACGCACGGCCGGGCAGGTGCCGCACACACCTAGTACGTCATCGCTTCCGAATCGGTTCACGCCGGTCATCGCGCACCACTGTAGGCGGGCGCCGCCGCGACCGTTCAGAGACCCAGGCGGGCGAGGCGTTCGTCGTACTCGATCTCGATGTCACCGGGGTCGGCGCCGGTCGTCCAGAGCGCCTCCAGCGACTCCTTGGTCGCGCGGTCGAGTTCCCCGTAGCGGTCCCGCCAGCGCTCCGCGCCGTCGGTCCAATAACCCAGCGTCTTGTACGCGGTGGACGGCAGCCCCAGCTCCCGGCGCAGGTATTTACGCACCGCGCGCAGCTCCCGCGTCTCGCCGGCGACCCACACGTAGCCCACGCCGCCGGGCCGCGGCAGCGTCCGCACGACCTCCTCCAGCCGGCTGTGCCCGTGCCCGTTGCCGCCGTGGATCCAGGTGACCTCGACGTCCGCGCGGACCCGCAGATCGATCCGGTGCCCGGCGTCCGGCACCTCCAGCACCGCGTGCGTGCGCACCCCGGCCGGCGCGGACTCGAGCAGCCGGGCGGCGGCCGGCAGCCCGGCGCAGTCGGCCACCAGGAACTGCCAGGTCAGCCCCGCCGGCGGGTCGTAGATGCCGTCGGGCGTGTTCATCCCAACCAGGTCGCCGGGTGTGGCCCGCCGGGCCCACTCGGCGGCCACCCCGCCGTCGTGGATGACGAAGTCGATGGTCACCTCGCCGGCCGCCGGGTCGAAGTCGCGCACCGTGTACGTCCGCATGGTGGCCAGGTCGATCGAGTCGTAGTCCAGGTTGCCGCCGGTGACCGTGGGCAGGATCGGCGCGTCGTCCCGGCCGGCCGGGAAGATGAGCCGCAGGTATTCGTCGCCGACACCGGTGGACGCGTATCCGGCCAGCCCGGGGCCGCCGAACACGACCCGCCGCATCGCCGGGGTCAGGTCGAAGGCGCGGACGACGGCGCCGGTCCACACCCGCATCGGCAGGGGTTTGCCTGTCATGTGACGACTCCTCCAGAAGCCTCAGATACGCCATCCGCCTGCTCGGCGAGCCGTGGACTTAGGTTAGCCTTGGCTGATCTGGAGAACAAAATCCGACTGTCTACGCCGCCAGGGCGGCGTATCGGCCGTCGGCCTCGACCAGCGCCTCGTGCGTGCCGGCCTCGACCACGCGGCCGTGGTCCAGCACCACGATGCGGTCGGCGCCGCGCACGGTGGACAGCCGGTGCGCGATGGTGATCGTGGTGCGGCCCCGCGACAACTCGTCGAAGGCGCGCTGCACGGCTCGCTCGGTCTCGGTGTCGAGCGCGCTGGTGGCCTCGTCGAGGACCAGGATCTTCGGGTCGCGCAGCAGGGTGCGGGCGATCGCGATGCGCTGCTTCTCGCCGCCGGAGAAGCGGTGGCCGCGGGAGCCGACGACGGTGTCGTAACCGTCCGGCAGCGCCTCGATCAGGTCGTGGATGCGCGCGGCGCGGGCGGCCTGCTCGATCTGGGCGTCGGTCGCGTCCGGGCGGGCGTACCGGAGATTTTCCTTGATCGTGGTGTGCAGCAGATAGGTCTCCTGGCTGACCACGCCGACGATCCCGGCCAGGTCGCCGAGCCGCATGTCGCGCAGATCGACGCCGTCGATGGTGACCCGGCCCGAGGTCGGGTCCTGCAGTCGCGCGATCAGGCCGGCGATCGTGCTCTTGCCGGAGCCGGTCTCGCCGACCAGGGCGAGTGAGGTGCCGGCCGGCACGTCCAGGCTGACCCCGGCGACGGCCGCCGTGGAACTGCCCGGATAGGCGAAGGTCACATCCTCCAGCCGGAGGTGGCCGGTCACGTGCGAGACGTCGGCCGGTGCGGCCGGCTCGTCCACCTCGACCGGCAGGTCCAGATATTCGAAGATCCGGGCGAACAGGGCCAGCGAGGCGGTCAGCGACACGCCCACGTTGAGCAGCCCGGTCAGCGGCCGGAACAGCGCGCCCTGCAAGGCGGTGAAGGCGACCAGCGTGCCGATGCTCATCGTGCCCGCGGTGCCCGGCAGCCCGGCGCTCAGATAGATCACCGCCGGGATGGCCGCGAAGATGATGCTCATCGTCGCCATCCGCCAGCGGCCGGCCAGCTCGGAACGCAGCTCGAGGTCGATCAGCCGCTGCGACGAGCCGGTGAACCGGTCGATCAGCGCGGGACCGGTGCCCATCGTCTTGCTGAGCTGCACGCCGCTGATCGACAGGCCCTCCTCGACGGTGACGTTGAGGTCGGCGAGCTCGCGCTGGCGCTGCGCGGTGATGGTGCGGCGCATCCGCGCGACCCGGCGGGAGAGCAGGATCGCGGGCGGCAGCACGACCAGCGAGATCAACGACAACCGCCAGGACAGCGCGGCCATCGCGACGGCGGTGGCCACCGCGGTGGTGAGGTTGGACGCGATCGAGGTCGCGGTGGAGGTGACCACCGACTGCATGCTGCCGATGTCGTTGGTGATGCGGGACTGCACCTCGCCGGTGCGGGTGCGGGTGAAGAACGCCACCGACTGCCGCTGCAGGTGCGCGAAGACGCCGGTGCGCAGCCGGTGCATGACGCGCTGGCCGACGGTGGTGGAGATCCAGGTCTGCACGACGCCGAGCGCGGAGGTCACGGCGGCCACGGCGATCATGCCGAGCACGAGCCAGGCCAGCAGCGTCAGGTCGGATTGGGGGAGCGCGACGTCGATGACCTCGCGCAAGAGGAACGGCTGGGCCATCGCGATCACCGACGACACCACGATGATCGCGGTGACGACGGCCAGCTGCCCACGGTGTTCGGTGAAGAGCCGCCCGATGCGACGCAGCGAGACCTGCTTGGCCTGCGCGCGCTCGGCGGCGGTGACGGTCTTGCGACCTTCTCTTCGGCTTTCCAAGTATGACCCCTTAGATTCGGCGAAGCTGAGGTTACCTCAACATGAGGTTACAACGGTTTCTCCTGATAGGCTATTCCGGTGGACGAGGACGGGCTGGCCGAGCTGTTCTGGGGTGTCGCCCGCGACCTGCGGCACCGCACCCGAGACGCGCTGACGCCGTGGGACATCACCCCCGCGCAGTCGCGCGCGCTGGGCGTGCTGATGCGCACCGAGCCGCAGCGGCTCAGCGACCTCGCCGAGCGCCTGCGGATCGCGCCGCGCTCGGCCACCGAGGTGGTCGACCACCTGCAGCAACGCGGCCTGGCCGAGCGCCGGCCCGATGCCGCCGACCGCCGCGCCACGCTGGTCGCGCTGACCGAGGGCGGCCGGGCCGCGAGCGAGCGCATCCGGGACGCCCGCCGGGCCGAGGCCGACCGCTTCTTCGGCGCGCTGAGCACGGACGATCAGGAGACGCTGGGCCGGATCCTGCGGAAACTGCGCGACGGAGGTGAACAACCGGCAAACGAGGGGTAAGGCTTTTGCATGCCCGCCGACCGCACCTTCGGGCTGCGCCTCGGCGTAGCCGCCGCCCTCACCGTCCTGCTGCTCGTCCCGTTCGCCCTGCTGGCGATCTTCGTGGTCGGCAACTGGGCGCCACTGCACGCCTTCGACGGCGCGATCACCGACACCCTGCACGCCTACGCCATCCGCAACCCGTTCGCGGTCGACGTGATGGTGGTGTGGAGCTGGGTGTTCTCCCCGATGGCGCTGCGCGTCGCCGCGCTCGGGCTGGTGATCTGGCTGTTCCGCCGGCAGCAGCGCCGGCTGGCCTGGTGGGTGATCGTCACGATGACCGCCGGCGGCGTGGTGGCGGCGCTGCTCAAGCTGCTGGTCGAGCGCGACCGGCCGGAGTTCCTCGACCCGGTGGCCCGCGCCGCCGGCTTCTCGTTCCCCTCCGGCCACGCCACGAACGCGGCGCTGACCTGCGCCGTCTTCCTGCTGATCCTGCTGCCGATCCGCCGCCTGCGGCCGCTGCTGTGGACCGTCGCGGTCGTCGTCACCCTGCTCACCGGACTGGCCCGGATCGGCCTCGGCGTGCACTACACCAGCGACGTGCTGGCCGGCTGGCTGCTCGGCGTCGCCGTGGTGTGCGCGACCACGGTGGCCTTCGTCGGCACCCGCCGCCGCCGCGAGCCGGTCGCGGTCGGCGGCCTGGAACCCGAGGTCGCGACCGCGCGTAGATGATCTTCAGGACGGGTACATCCGGCCGGTGTCCAACGTCACGCAAGCCCTCAAGCGTGTGGTTCTCCCGGTCGCCGGGCTGCTCGCGGTAATCATCGTCCTCGGCCTGCTGATCACCAAGGTCTGGGAGAAGTCCTGGCCGTTCACCGCCGAAGACGGCGTCAACCGTGAGCTCGCCGGTGACCGCACCGCCGACTGGAACAGCGTGACCTGGTTCTTCAGCATGGTGGGAAGCACCCCGGTGATCATCGGGGTCACCGTCGTCGCCGCGCTGATCCTGCGGCTCACCCTGCACCGCTGGCGCGAGCCGATCTTCCTGTGCGTGGCGGTGACCGCACAGGCCCTGGTGTTCTTCTTCGCCACCCTGGTGATCGACCGCGGACGCCCCGGCGTCCCCAAGATGGACGAATCGCCGCCGACGTCGAGCTTCCCGTCCGGGCACACCAGCGCGGCGGTGGCGCTGTACTGCGGCCTGGCGGTGGTGCTCGCGATGCTGGTCCGGCGCACCTGGCTCAAGTGGGTGTGCTGGCTGCTCGTCCTGGTCCCGGTGGCGGTGGGCTGGTCCCGCCTCTACCGCGGCATGCACCACCCCAGCGACGTGGTCGCCTCGTTCCTGAACGGGCTGCTCTGCATCACGATCGTGGCCCGGGCGGTGCTCGACCGTGCGGTCGCGTGGGGGAAGGCCAAGGTCGGCGGCCGGCGCGCGACGCCGGCCCGCGTCAGCTGAGCCGGCCCGCTTCCCGCGTCGGCTGAGCCGGCCCGCTTCCCCGCGTCGGTTCGTCCGTCAGCATCGTTCGCCGTCGAGCTCGCCCGTCGGCGCTCGCCCACGGATCCGATCTGCTGACGCGCTGATCGGCGTGATGTGGCCCCGGTGGCGCCGCGGGGCCTGATCCGGTCTTCGGCATTTCGCGGCCCGATGCGGTTCCGGTCGCGCGCTGCGGGTTTGATGCGGTCCTGAAGGCGCTTCGCGGTGTGGTGTGGTCTTGGTGGCGCAATTCGCGGGGCGATGCGGTCTCCCGGTGGCGCTACGCGTGTTTCCCGGCGTGCTGTGCGGTGATTCGGTCCTGATGGCGCGTCGGTGGCGCGCTGTGCGGTGCGCGGGGTAGCGGTGGCGCGATGCGGTCCCGGCGGGGCGCTCGCCGCGTGGTGCGATCCCGGGCGGCGCGCTCGCCGGGTGGTGCGTATATGTGTGCAGAGCAAGAACACGGCGTTCACATCGACTGGTCGTGACCGGCTTGTGAAATGCGGCGTGGTGGGCGCGCGGATGTCGCTCTCGGTGAAGATGCCGTCGGGCGGTTCCGGCGTGCTCTCGGCGGTGGATCGGATGCGAATCAGGCTCGCCGATGTTTTAAGGAAACCTTTTCCCGCTCCGCCGGTGCGACAAATTTGCGTCCGCCCGGACGGCCGGATCGCCGTGTCGGCGGCAACTTCCCATCGCCCTTGCTGAGCAGCAAAGATGCCGACGGCACTCGGTGCCCGGCGACGGCGCGACAGGCGGCGGTGGAGATCCGGCGCCTCGAATTCGGCCCGCGGAATGGTGAACCGCTGTGCTGCTCCGGCCCGTAAGTCCCCAGCGAAGACATCGACGACCAACGACGGGAGTGACGATGAGGCTGCGTCAACGACGGGGCACCGGGGTCAACCGCAAGGCGATCGGCGCGACGATTGTCGCCGGTGTGCTCGTGTTGGGGGGCATCACTGGCGTGCAATTCGCGAACGCCGGTGAGAACTCCACGAAGGCCGATGACGTGGTGGTCGTGGACGGGCAGCAGTTCGACGTCGCGAACTGCGCCGAGCTGGAGATCAACGCGGGCGCGGTGATCTGCGACGGCGAAGCACTGCAGCCGATCGAGGACCAGGGCGCCGCCGAGGCCGCCGCCGCGTCCGCCGCGGCGCTGGAGACGGCGTGCGACCAGTTCGCCATCGACCAGGCCGCCGCCGATGCGGAAGCGGCCGGCGAGGGTGCCGAGGAGGCTCCGCCCGCCGCGGGTGACGAGTCCGCGCCGCCCGCCGCCGAGCCGGCCGCGCCCCCGGCAAAGATGACCGAGGGCAAGGCGAAGCAGACGCTGAAGGCGCTGATCAAGAAGGCCAAGGCGGCGAAGGCCGAGCGGCGCAAGAAGCAGAAGGAAGCCGAGGAGGAGGCCGGCGCCGGCGAGGAGGCCGGTGCGGGTGAAGAGGCCGGTGCGGGTGAAGAGGCCGGTGCGGGCGACGAGGCCGCCGATCTCGAGGCCGCGGTCGCCGACGCGCAGGCCGCGCTGCTGCAGTCCTGCCTCGACCTGGCGATCGCCAAGGCCGCCGCGGCCGAGGCCGGCGCGGGTGCCGAGGACGAGGCCGGCGAAGAGGCCGGTGCGGGTGAAGAGGCCGGCGCGGGCGAGGAAGCCGGCGCGGGCGAAGAGGCCGGTGCGGGCGACGAGGCCGGCGCCGAGGACGAGGCGGGCGCCGACGAGCCGGCTCCGGCCAAGGCCAAGAAGTAAGAAGTAAGAAGTAGGAACCAGGACGACGGAAGGCGCGGCCCCCGACCTCGGGGACCGCGCCTTCGTCGTGACCGACAACACGCCTGCCGAAATTGCCTGGCCGATACAGCTAAACCAATAATGGCATTATGCAAAACGCCACCACCCCGTTCCGGCAGCCCCGGGCGGTCTGGGCCGTCGCCTTCGCCTGCGTCGTCTCGTTCATGGGCATCGGCCTGGTCGACCCGATCCTGCCCGCCCTGGCGGACAGCCTGCACGCCACGCCGAGCCAGGTCTCCCTGCTGTTCACCAGCTACCTGGTGGTCACCGCGGTGGCGATGCTGGTGGTCGGCTGGGTGTCCAGCCGGCTCGGCGCCAAGCGCACGCTGGTGATCGGCCTGGCCATCATCGTGGTGTTCGCCGCGCTCGCCGGCGCCTCGGGTTCGATCGGCGGCATCGTCGGCTTCCGCGCCGGCTGGGGGCTGGGCAACGCGCTGTTCATCGCGACCAGCCTCGCGGTCATCGTCGCGTCGGCGTCGGGCGGCTTCGCCGGAGCGATCATCCTGTACGAGACGGCGCTCGGTCTCGGCATCGCGGTCGGTCCGCTGCTCGGCGGCGAGCTCGGCAGCATCAGCTGGCGTGGCCCGTTCTTCGGCGTCGCCGTCCTGATGGCGATCGCCCTCGTCGCGACGGTGGTCTTCGTCCCGTCGCTGCCCAGGCCCGAGCACAAGACCTCGCTCGCCGCCCCGCTGAAGGCGTTGCGCCACCGCGGCCTGCTCACCATGGGCGTGACCGCGCTGCTCTACAACTGGGGCTTCTTCACCATGCTTGGCTACGCGCCGTACCCGATGGAGCTGGACGCCCACCGCCTCGGCCTGGTGTTCACCGGCTGGGGCCTGCTGGTCGCCGCGTTCAGCGTCTTCGTCGCGCCGCGCATGCAGGCCCGCTTCGGCACCGCCAAGGTCCTGTACGTGAACCTGATCGCCCTGGGCATCGTGATGGTGGTGATCGCGGCCGGCGTGGCGACACCGTCCGTGGTCATCGTGGCGGTGATCGTCAGCGGCGCGTTCATCGGCATCAACAACACGCTCACCACGCAGGCGGTGATGCTGGTGTCCCCGGTCGAGCGCCCGGTGGCATCGTCGGCCTACGGCTTCGTCCGCTTCATCGGCGGCGGCCTGGCGCCCTTCGCGGCCGGCGAACTGGCCGACGCGTTCAATCTGAGCGTGCCGTTCTATCTGGGCGGGGCGACCTTCGTGCTGGCCGTGTTCGTGCTGGCCAGCGGGCACCGGCTGCTGGACGCGGCGGAGTCCGGCAGCGCTCCTTCACTGGTGCCGGTCGGCGCCCAGGCCGGCTCGGCGGATCGCCCGGTGATCGTCGCGGTCGGCGCGGGCCCGGACGCCGCGCCCTGCGAGCTGACCAGCGAGTCGCTGGTCCAGCTCAGACCCTGAGGCGCCACCGCGCCGCTGCCGCTTCGTGCTGGACCTGTCCGACCTGGACTGACGGCCCGGTCAGCCGAAATCGGGCCAGGGTGGGGCGCCCACCCCGGACAGGCGCAGGCCGCCCCACGGGTCCGGCTCGCCGAGCGTGGCCGGCATCGGCGTCCCGCCCGGCACGGTGATCTCGGCGTCTCTCGCGCCGGCCCGGAACGCCGCCAGCAGATGCTCGTCCGGGCCGGTGCGGCCGGCCCAGCGCAGGCGGCCCTCCACCGGCTCGAAGCGGGCGGACAGACGTACCGGAAGAGTGCTGGACCGATCGCCCACCTTGACCTCGGCCTCGCCGCGGTAGTCCTCGCTCACCTCGCCGCCAATCCGCCCGGGAGGTCGGCCGCGGTCCGGATGGTCGCGATGCCGCCCCACAGCAGGGTCGTCAGATAGTCGCTCAGCGCCGGGCGGCTGATCGGTTGCTGGTGTCGCAGCCACCAGTCGCCGGCGGTCTGCACATATCCGACGATGCCGTAGGCCCAGGGGAGTGCCGGGCCGGTGTCCAGGCCCACGTCGCGCAGCCGGTCGCCGAGGATGCGGGCCAGGCCGCTGGCGACCGTGTCCACCACGTCGCCGACCACGTCGGGGCCGCGCTCGATGCCGGACGGGTGCACGACGAAGCGGTACACGTGCGGGTCGCCCTCGATGTAGGACAGGTACGCGTCGATGGCCGCGGTCACCACGTCCCGCTCGGCGCGGACCGCGGCCACCGCGGGGGCGATCGCGGCCAGCAGGGTGGTCGCCGCCTCCTGGCCAACCGCCTGCCAGAGCTGCGACTTGTCGGCGAAGTAGCGGTAGAGCACCGGCTTGCTGACCCCGGCGTGCGCGGCGATCGCGTCCATGCCCAGGTCGGGGCCGTGCGCCCGGATCGCCTCGATGGCCGCGGCGGTGAGATCGGCGCGGCGTTGCTCGCGATGTCCGGCCCAGCGTTGACTGCGGCCGTCGGCGGAGTTCATAGTACTAGGAGTAACTGTTACTTGAGGTAACGTCAAGTGGAGGCGCCGCATGGACCGCGAACAGACCGCCACCCGACTGCTGCGCTCCTCGGCCGGCCACACCTACGACCCGGACGTGGAGATCGACTGGGACGCGCCGTTCGTGCCGGGGAAATACTTCGCGCCGCCGGAGCGCTGCTCGCTCTTCGGCACCGAGCTGTGGGACCGGCTGAGCGAGGAGCAGCGGATCGAGCTGTCCAAACACGAGGTGGCCAGCGTCGCCAGCCTCGGCGTGTGGTTCGAGACGATCCTGATGCAGCTGCTGATCCGCGACTACTACCGGCAGGACCCGACCGCCGCGCACGCGCAGTACGCGCTGACCGAGGTCGCCGACGAGTGCCGCCACTCGGTGATGTTCGGCCGCATGATCGACAAGTTCGGCGCACCGGTCTACCGCGTGAACCGCTACGACGACGCGCTCGGCAAGTTCATCGCGAGCACCGCACGCGGCCCGCGGATGTACGCCGCGATCCTGATCGCCGAGGAGGTGCTCGACTCCCTGCAACGCGAGGCGATGGCCGACGAGCGGGTGCAGCCGCTGGTGCGCATGGTGTCCCGGATCCACGTGATCGAGGAGGCGCGCCACGTCCGCTATGCCCGCGAGGAGCTGGCCCGGCAGATCCGCGCGGCCGGCACCGCACGGCTCGCCCTGGACCGGGTGATCATCTCGCGGACCGCGTACCTGACCGGGAACCGGCTGGTGCAGCCGCAGGTGTACGCGTCGGTGGGCATCGACCCGGCCGAGGGGCGCAGGGCTGCTCGGAGCAACCCGCATCACCTGGCGATGCTCCGGTGGGCGGGGGAGCGCGTGGTCGCGTACCTGGATGATCTCGGTCTGATCGCCGGACCCGGCACGGCTCTCTGGCGGCGGTCCGGCCTGCTCTGAGGAATTTGCCGGTTTGTGGGCGTTCCTCACGGGTAGGCCGCGGTGGTCCGTCCACCGTTCGAAGGGGATCGCGGTTCATGGCGACTCAGAAGCCTGTGAAGAAAGCGAAGAAGGCCGTCAAGGCGGCGGCCAGGAAGGTGACCGAAGCCCTGTCGCCGGCCGTCCCGGGCGCCCCCGGCAGCGGCACGCCCACCGTCGCCGAGCCGGTCGAGCCGCACGGGCCGCTGCCGCCCAAGGCCGAGCAGGGCACCCCGCAGCTGCGCACGCACACCGGTGCCGAGACCGGCGAGCCGGCCACCGCCAACGCTCAGCAGGGCGCCTACCTCACCACCTCGCAGGGCGCCCGGCTGCGCGACACCGACCACTCGCTGAAGGCCGGCTCCCGTGGGCCGACGCTGCTGCAGGACCACCACTTCCGCGAGAAGATCAGCCACTTCGACCACGAGCGCATCCCGGAGCGGGTGGTGCACGCCCGGGGCACCGGGGCGCACGGCGTGTTCACGGCATACGGCACCGCCGAGAAGGTCACCCGGGCCGGCTTCCTGAAGAAGGGCGCGGAGACGGAGGTCTTCGTCCGGTTCTCCACCGTCCTCGGCTCCCGCGGCTCGGCCGACACCGTCCGCGACACCCGCGGATTCGCCACGAAGTTCTACACCGCCGAGGGCACGTTCGACCTGATCGGCAACAACATCCCGGTGTTCTTCATCCAGGACGCGATCAAGTTCCCGGACATCATCCACGCCGGCAAGCCGCACCCGGACCGGGAGATCCCGCAGGCGCAGAGCGCCCACGACACGTTCTGGGACTTCGTCTCGCTGCACACCGAGGCGCAGCACCACACCATCTGGAACATGTCCGACCGGGGCATCCCGCGCTCGTACCGCACTATGGAGGGCTTCGGCGTGCACACCTTCCGGCTGATCGACGAGGCCGGGGCGACGACGCTGGTCAAGTTCCACTGGAAGCCCAAGCTGGGCGTGCACTCGCTGACCTGGGAGGAGGCCCAGATGCTCAGCGGTGTCGACCCGGACTTCCACCGCCGGGACCTCTACGACGCCATCGAGGCCGGCGCCTTCCCCGAGTGGGAGCTGGGCATCCAGGTCTTCCCCGACACCCCCGAGCAGGCCTTCGCCGGCATCGACCTGCTCGACCCGACGAAGATCGTGCCGGAGGAACTGGCCGCGGTGCAGCCGGTCGGCAAGATGATCCTGAATCGGACGCCGACCAACTTCTTCGCCGAGACCGAGCAGGTCGCCTTCGTGCTGGGCAACTTCCCGCCGGGCATCGACGTCACCAACGACCCGCTGCTGCAGGGCCGGCTGTTCTCCTATCTGGACACCCAGCTCACCAGGCTGGGCGGCCCGAACCACTCGCAGATCCCGATCAACTGCCCGCACGCCGGGGTCAACGACATGCTGCGCGACGGCTTCCACCAGCACGCGGTGCACGGTGGGGTGGCGCCGTATCGGCCGAACTCGCTGGACGGCGGCAACCCGTTCCCGGCCGGGGACGCCGAGCAGGCGTTCCTGGACACGCCGGTGACGGTGGCCGAGGCGCCGAAGCAGCGGGGCAACCCGGCCTCCTTCGACGACCACTACAGCCAGGTGCGCCTCTTCTGGCTGAGCATGACGCCGGTGGAGAAGGAGCACATCGTCAACGCGTACACCTTCGAGCTCGGCAAGGTCTACGAACGGGCGATCAAGGAGCGGCAGCTGCTCAGCCTCGCGAACATCGACCCGGTGCTGTGCGAGCAGGTGGCCATCGGGCTGGGCCTGCCGGTGCCGCGGCCCACCACGCCGGTCGTCGAGGTCACGCCGAGCCCCGCACTGTCCCAGATCGGGCAGGAGTGGCCGGTCGACGGCCGGATCGTCGGCATCGTGGTCGATCCGGACGGCGACCTCGACGGTCTCACCGGACTGCGGCAGGCGATCTTCGACGCGGACATGGTGCCGATGCTGATCGCCCCGCACGGCGGCGAGGTGGGCGGCCTGCCGGTGCAGCGGAGCTTCGCCACCGCCCGGTCGGTCGAGTTCGACGCCGTGCTGCTGGCCGGTGCGCCGGTGCCGGCGCCGGACGCGTTGCCCGGCCGCGACGCCAAGGCCGGGGCGTCCGGGTCGGCCGCGGTCGACCCCCGCGTCCTGCTGCTGGTGGAGGAGTGCTGGCGGCACGCCAAGGCGGTCGGCGCCTGGGGCGAGGGCGCGACCGTGCTGCAGGTGGCCGGGGTCGACGGCACACCGGGCGTGGTCACGACCAAGACCGGTGACGAGGCGTTCGCCGCCGTGCGGCAGCTGCTGGCCGCGCACCGGGTCTGGGGGCGCTTCCCGGCCGCGGTGGCCTAAACCCTGCTCAGGAAGGACCGGGCGAGGGCCGCGAACTCGTCCGGGCGCTCGATCTGCGGCATGTGCCCGACGCCGGGGAACAGGTGGAACTCGGCGTCGGGCAGCAGGGTGCGGGCCGCCTCCAGGTGGGTGGCGGGCAGGATCAGGTCGCGCTCGCCCCACACCACCAGCGTCGGCGGCGCCAGCTCGGCGACCCGGGTCAGCAGCTCGCCACGCCACGCGGCCTGCACCCCGCGCATGCCGCCGAGCGCCTTCGCGGTCTGCAGGAACGTCGCGACGTATCCGGGCCGGGCGACCACCTCGAGCCCGAACGCGACCCGCTCGTCGGTGACCAGCGCCCGGTCCACGAAGAGGCTGCGCTCGACCCGGTAGGAGGCCCGGCGGTCGAACCGGCCCATCAGCACCCGGCCCAGCCCGGGGATCGCGAGGATGCGCAGCGCCGCGGTCACCTCGCGGCCGAATCCGGCGCTGGCCACCAGAATCAGCGAGCGAACCCGCTTCGGCTCCCGGCAGAGCATCCGCATCGCCACCGCGCCGCCGAGCGAGTTGCCCATGACGTGCACCGGGCGGCTCTCGCCGAGGGCCGCGAGGGTCCGCTCGACACCGTCCGCCAGGCTGTCCAGCGACACCGGTCCGGGCAGCGGGTCGGAGAGGCCGAAGCCGGCCAGGTCCACGCTGATCACCCGGTGCCCGGCGGCGAGCTGGTCGTGCTGCGGCAGCCAGTCCTCCAGGCTGCGTGCGATGCCGTGCAGCAGCAGGATCGGCGGATCGCCCGGCTCGCCGGTGACGTGCGCACGGATCTCGGCGCCGCCGACGTCGACGAAGTCGGTCATGACCGGGCGGCGCGACGTTCGGCGAACCGCTGGATCACCCGCATGTGCGACACCGGCATCAGCCGGGCCAGCAGGTCCGGGATCTTCGCCGTGCTCGCGATCAACACCCTCGCCTTGCGGCGCGCCACCCCGTCCAGGATCTCCGCCGCGGCCTTCTCCGGAGGGTACGAGAGCAGCGCGTCGATGTTCGCCCGCTGGTCGCCGATCACGTCGACCGGCACCCCGGCGCCCACCTTGGCATTGCGGGCGATCGAGGTGCGGATGCCGCCCGGGTGCACGGTGGTCACCCCGACCCGGCCGGCCAGCTCCGACCGCAGCACCTCGCTGAAGCCGCGCAGCGCGAACTTGCTGGCGCTGTAGGCCGACTGCCCGGCCGGCGCGATCAGGCCGTAGAGGCTGGACACGTTGACCAGGTGGCTGCCCGGGTTGTCCAGCAGCGCCGGCAGCAGCTCGTGCACCAGCCGGACCGGCGCCCGGAAGTTCACGTCGAGCACCGTCTCGAACTCGGCCACGGTCAGGTGCTCGAACATCCCGCCCAGCGCGATCCCGGCGTTGTTCACGAGCAGACCGATGCGCGGGTGCCGCTCGCGGACCCCGGCGGCCAGCGCGGCCAGCGAGTCGAGGTCGCTCAGGTCGGCGACGATCGCCTCCACCTCGACCGTGCCGCCGGCCCGGATCTTGCCGGCCACCGCCTCCAGCCCGGCCGCGTCCCGGTCGATCAGCACCAGGTCGCTGCCGCGCGCGGCGAGGTCGTGGGCGAGTTGCTCGCCGATGCCGCTGGCGGCGCCGGTGAGCACGGCGGTCTTCCCGCGGAACGCGTACGGCTGAAGTGCTGTCATGCCGGAGCCCCCACCCGCGCCGGACGGCGCTCGAAAGTCATGTTGCGGCGCAGGTCGGCCCGGGGCGTGCGGAGCACGTCGCGCACGTAGTTCTGCCGGACCGACCACGGGTCCTTGACGCCCTGCTTGGGGAAGCGGTCCAGCGACCGCTGCACATATCCGGAGGTGAGGTCGAGCAGCGGCCGCAAGGGTCCTCCCGGGTCGGCGTGCGGGGTGGCCACCTGATATCCGTGCCGGTCCATGAAGGACAGCAGCCGGCACACATAACGCGCGGAGAGGTCCGCGCGCAGCGTCCAGGACGCGTTGGTGTAGCCGATGCAGAAGGCGAAGTTCGGCACCCCGCTGAGCATCAGGCCGCGGTAGGCCACCCGATCCGCCGGGTCGATCGTCTCGCCGCCGACGGTCAGCGTCAGGCCGCCGACCGGCAGCAGCCGCAGCCCGGTGGCCGAGACGATGATGTCCGCCTCGAGCACCTCGCCCGAGGTCAGCCGGATGCCCTCGGGCACCAGCCGGTCGATGGTGTCGGTCACCATCGAGGCCTTCTTCTCGGTGATCGCGGTGAACAGATCGCCCTTCGGCACCACGCACAGCCGCTGGTCCCACGGCTGATAGGTGGGCGTGAAATGCTTGTCCACATAGGCCTCGTCGCCGAGCCGGCCCACCGCGAAGCCGCGCAGCAGCTTCTTCACCCGTTCCGGCCGGCGCCGCGCGAGCTGATAGAACGTCTGCGTCAGCGCGATGTTCTTGGCCCGGGTCAACCGGAACGCGAGCTTGGTGGGCAGCCGGCGCCGCAGCGCGGCGGCGATCTTGTCGGTCTCCGGCAGGATCGTCAGGTACGAGGGGGAGCGCTGCAGCATGGTGACGTGTCCCGCGGTCCGCGCCATCGCGGGCACCAGCGTCACCGCGGTGGCGCCGCTGCCGATCACCACCACCCGCTTGCCGGCGTGGTCGAGGTCCGCGGGCCAGAACTGCGGATGCACGAACCGCCCCGCGAAGTCCGCCCGCCCGGGGAAGTCCGGCTGATGGCCCTCGTCGTAGTCGTAGTAGCCGGTGCAGGCATAGACGAAGTCGCAGGTGTAGTCGCCGCCGGCGGTGTGCACCGTCCACTGTGCCCGCTCGGAGGACCAGGCGGCGTCGAGCGCCTTGGTGTGGAAGTGGATGTGCTCGGTGATGCCGGCGTCGTCCGCGGTGTCCCGGATGTATTGCAGGATCGACGGCCCGTCGGCCAGCGAGCGCTCGCCCAGCCACGGCCGGAACGGGTAGCTCAGCGTGAACATGTCCGAGTCCGAGCGCACGCCGGGGTAGCGGAACAGGTCCCAGGTGCCGCCGATCGCGCCGCGGGCCTCGAGGATCACGTAGCTCCGGCCGGGGTGCTCGCGCTGCAGTCGCCAGGCGGCCCCGATGCCGGACAACCCCGCGCCGATGATCAGCACGTCCACGTGTTCGGTCATAACCGTCAGCTTCCGTCATCGCGTACGCGCAAAACTTGCCTTTGCGCGACAAGCATTTACCCTATCCCGACATGGAGGCGATGGTGCGGGCCGCGGGTCTGCGCGGCCTGCCGGCGGTTGTCGATGGGCTCGGCGGTGACGGGCGGGCGTTGCTGGCCCGCTTCCGGATCGACCCCGGGGCGCTGGACAGCGACGACGCGGTGATCGGGTCGCGGGCCGCGGCGCTGGTGCTGGAGACCGCCGCGGCCGAGCTCGGCGCCGGTGACCTGGGCCTGCGGCTGGCCGGGCAGCAGAACACGGCGGTGCTCGGGCCGCTGGCCATCGCGATCGAGAGCTCGGCGACGCTGGGCGAGGCGCTGGACTGCACGCGGCGGTTCCTGTTCGTGCACAGTCCCGCCCTCAGCGTCGCCCAGGTCGAGGACCCGGCCGGACAGCCCGGCGTGGTCGCCATCCGCTATGCCGGCACCGCCGCCGAGCCACTCCCGCCCCAGGTCACCGACCTCGGGCTGGGCCTGCTGCACCGGATCGCGCTGCTGCTCTGCGGTGGCCGCTACGGGCTGCGGTCGGTGCACCTGCCGCACGGGATGCTCGCGCCGGTGGACGCGTACACCGGGTTCTTCGGGGTGGACGTGCGTTTCGGGCAGCCGGACGCGGTGCTGCGGGTGCCGCAGAACCTCGGTCACACGCCGCTGCCGGGCGGCAACGAGATGCTCCGCGAGGTGGCGCTGGACTACATGCGCAGTCACTTCCCGGCGCCCGACCCCGGCGTGGCGGACCGGGTGCGCAGGCTGCTCGGCCAGTCGCTCGGCTCGGCGCCGGCCGACCTCGGCGCGATCGCCCGGCTGTTGCGCACCCATCCGCGCACCCTGCAGCGCCGGCTGGCCGCCGAAGGCACCGGCTTCGACGCGCTGCTGGACGACGCCCGCCGGTCCGCCGCGCACCGGCTGATCACCCAGACCGACGTGCCGCTCACCCAGATCACCGCGATGGTCGGGCTGGCCGAGCAGTCCGCGCTGAGCCGGGCGGCCCGTCGCTGGTTCGGGGTCAGTCCCCGGGAACTACGCCGATCGAGCAGGATGGTGACATGACGGACGCGGACGTAGGCCTGCTGCGGCGGGCGGTCGAGCTGGCGGGGAAGAACGCGGCCGAGGGGCAGTTGCCCTTCGGCGCGCTGGTGGTGCGCGGCGGCGAGGTGCTCGGCAGCGGGGTGAACACCGCGCTGCGCGACTCCGACCCGAGCGCGCACGCCGAGGTGGCGGCGGTCCGCAACGTGTGCCGCGAGCTCGGCACGCTCGACCTGACCGGCGCGGAGATCTATTCGAGTTGCGAGCCGTGCCCGATGTGCCGGTCGGTGGCCACCACCGCGGGCATCGCGGTGATCTGGTTCGCCGCGCTCGGCGCCGACCTGCCCGACCTGTCCTACCCGGTGGCGCCGCCGGCCGCCTTCGCGGCCCGGCACGTGCGGCTGGACGGCGCGGACGAGCCGTTCTCGCGTTACCTGGCGCACCGATGACCCGGCTCGGGCTCAACATCCCCAACTTCGGGCCGACCGCGTCGCCGGGCGAGATGCGCGACTGGGTGCGGTTCGCCGCCGACAGCGGCTTCGACCTGGCCATGGTGTCCGACCACGTGGCGGTCACCCCGGACGTGGCGGCGCTCTATCCGCCGCCGTTCTACGACCCGTTCACCACGCTGGGCTGGATGGCCGGGTTCGCCGGGGGGCTCGAGCTCGGCACCACGGTGACGATCCTGCCGTACCGGCATCCGCTGCTGACCGCGTCGATGGCGGCGGCGCTGCACGACTTCACCGAGGGGCGGTTCATCCTCGGGGTGGCGGCGGGCTGGGCCGCGGACGAGTTCGCCGCGCTCGGGCTCGGGTACGCGGACCGGGGGCGGATGTCGGAGGAGTATCTGGGCGCGATCCGGGCCGCGCTGCGGCAGGAGACGACCTCGGTGTCCGGGGAGTTCGTGTCCTATGCGGACGTGGCGACCGGGCCGGTCCGGCGTACGCCGATCTGGGTGGGCGGCACCGCCCCGGCCGTGCTCCGCCGCGCGGTCCGCCTCGGCGACGCCTGGCACCCGAACAACGCGCCGCTCAACTGGTTGCGCGACGTCGGCGTGCCACAGACCAAGGGCGTCGCCTTCTGCCCGCGGATGCGCGCCCGCGTCACGGCGCACGACCCCGGCCCGGACCGCGCGCCCGGCACCGGCAGCCTCGACCAGGTGGCCGCCGACTTCCGCACCCTGATCGAGCTCGGCGCGGATTACGTCGTGCTGGACACCAACCCGGACCACCCGAGCGACCGCCGACCGGCCGCCGAGGACCGCCGCGACCTGGCGGCCCTGGCCGCCCTGCTGCGCGGATGAGTCTCTCCGGCAAGGTCGTCATGGTGACCGGCGGCAGCTCCGGCATGGGCCGCGCGACCGCGGCGCGGCTGGTCGCCGACGGCGCCTCGGTGGTGATCGTGTCGCGTCGCGAGGCGGACGTCGCAGATTTCGGCGACCGGGCGCTCGCGGTGCGCGCCGACGTCACCGACGAGGCCCAGGTGGCCGCCGCGGTGCGGGCCGCGGTCGAGCGGTTCGGCGGGCTGCACGGCGCGTTCAACAACGCCGGCGGGGTCAACCACACCGGCCCGCTCACCGAGCTGGACGACCGGACCTGGCAGGCCGACCTGGCGCAGAACTTGAGCAGCGTCTTCTACAGCCTCAAGCACCAGGCCCCGGCGATCGCCGCGGCCGGTGGCGGCGCGATCGTCAACAACGCCTCGATCGGGGCGGTGATCGGGATACCGGGGCTGGCGTCCTACGTCGCCGCCAAGCATGGCGTCGTGGGCCTGACGAAGTCGGTCGCGCTCGAGTGGGCGGACCGCAGGGTGCGGGTGAACGCGCTGGTCACCGGCAACGTCGACACGCCGCTCTACCGCCGACTGGTCGGCATGTCCGCGGACGAACCGGCATCCGCGCTGCCGGCCCCCAACCCGGCCGGCCGGGTGGCCGCCGGGTCGGAGATCGGCGCGTTCGTGGCGTTCCTGTTGAGCGACGAGGCGGCGTTCATCTCCGGCGCCGAGCTGCCCATCGACGGTGGCTCAACCGCCGGCTGACCGCTGGTTGCCGAACGTGTCGAAGTGCACGACCTTCTCCAGCGGCAGGCGCTTCGGCTGCGCCCAGCGGCCCTTGGCCGGATAGCCCAGCGGGATCAGCGCCATGGTCAGCGCGTCCTCCGGCAGTCCGAGCAGCTCGCGGGTCTCCGCCTCGTGGCCCTGATAGAGCGTGGTCAGCGTGGAGCCGATGCCGTAGGCCCGCGCGGCCAGCATCAGCTGCTGCACGGCGCCGTAGATCGACGAGCCGAGCCGCGGGTTCTGCGACTTCGCGGCGCCGAGCATCACCGGAATGATCCAGACCGGCGCCTCGGCCAGGTGGCCGGCGAGGTGGTCGCCGGCCAGGAAGTTGCGCCGGCCGGGCTCCGGACCGGCCATGATCTGGTCGCGCAGGACCCCGTAGTTCGAGTCCCAGCCCTCCTTGTACCAGACCGCGATGCGCTTCTTGATCGCCTCGTCGCGGACCACGATCCAGGCCCAGCGCTGGGTGTTCCCACCGGACGGTCCGCGCACCGCGGCGTCCAGCAACGCCGTGATCACCTCGTCGGGGATCGGGTCGGGGGAGAGGTAGCGGCGGGCCGGGGTCGAGTGCAGCGCCTCGATGACGGGCAGAGCTTCGGGTTCGGTCACGGACGCGATTGTGCCGGGGACCACCGGTGAGCACCACCACAAATCCGGGCGGCGACCCTCGGGATGCGCCCATGATGAGTCGGTGGTGACCGCGGAGAAGCAGCTCAGCAGGCATGGGAGCCTTCTCGCGATCGGCGCGCTGGTGCTGGCCGCGGTCAATCTGCGGCTCGCGGTGACCAGCATCGGCCCGGTGCTCGCGGAGATCCGCGGTGGGCTCGGCATGAGCGGCACGGTGGCCGGGTTGCTCACCTCGCTGCCGGTGGTCTGCTTCGCGTCGGTCGGCTTCGCCGCACCGCGACTGGCCCGGCGCTTCGGCGCCGCCACGGTGGTCGCCGCCGGGTTGACCCTGCTGACGCTCGGCCTCGCCACCCGGCCGTACGCTGCCGGCACCGTCGTCTTCGTGCTGCTCAGCGGCGTCGCGCTGGCCGGCATCGCCCTGGTCAACGTGCTGCTCCCGATGATCGTCAAGGAGCGCTTCGCGGAGCGCGCGGGCACCTTCACGGGCATCTATTCGGTGGCGCTCAACCTGGGCGCCACGGTCGCGGCCGGCGTCACGGTGCCGCTGACCGGTGTGTTCGGCGACGACTGGCGGCTGGGGCTCGCGTTCTGGGCGCTGATCGCCGCCCTGGCCGTGCCGCCGTGGCTGATGCTCCGCCGCGACCAGCGCGCCCTTCCGGCCGACGAGCAGGCCCCGGCCGAGCCGCCGGTCCGAGTCGCGGGCAACCCGATCGCCTGGGCCCTGGCCTTCTATTTCGGCCTTCAGTCGATGTCCGCCTACGTGATCATCGGCTGGCTGCCGCAGATCTACCGCGACGCGGGCCTGTCCGCGGAGAAGGCCGGCCTGCTCTTCGCGGTCACCTCGTTCCTGGGCGTCCCGCTGGGCTTCCTGGTGACCTCGTTCGCCGGCCGGCTGCGCAGCCAGAGCGGCATCGCGCTGGCCCTGGGCGTCGCCGGCATGGCGGGTTATGCGGGCCTGTGGGCCGACCCGGCCGCGGCGCCCTGGCTGTGGGCGTTCCTGATCGGCGTGGTCAACTGCGCTTTCCCGCTGGCTCTCACGATGATCACGCTGCGCGGCCGCACACCGGCCAGTGTGGTGCGCCTGTCGGCCTTCGGCCAGGGCGTCGGCTATCTGATCGCCATCCCGGGCCCGATCCTGATCGGCGTCCTGCACGACCACTCCGGCGGCTGGCGCCTCCCGCTGGCGGTGATGGTGGTCCTGATGGTGCCCCAGCTCTTCGCCGGCGTGCAGGCGGGCCGAGACCGCCAGGTCTGACCCGCCGGCCGGCCGTGACCGCCGCACACACCACAGGCACGGCCCGTGGCGATCGGGTCAGGAGTCGAAGGAGTACGGGCCGAAGCGGCCCCAGGCCACCAGCGCCGCCAGGAGCAGGATCACCACGTTGGCGATGACCATCTGGGTCTCGTTCTTGCGGCGGGCGTGGGTGATCACCGCGCCGATCATGATGAGGACCAGGCCCAGCGCCGCGAGCGGGACGAAGATCGTGGCGATGCCGAGCAGCGCCGGCAGCACCAGCCCGATCGCCGCCAGGATCTCCAGCGCCCCGATCAGCTTCACCGTGTTGGCGCTGAAGTCCTCGGCCCAGCCCAGCCCGGACGCGACCAGCTTCTCCTTCGGCTGCGCGACCTTGAAGATCCCGGCCCCCAGGAACGCGGCGGCGAGCACGATCGCGATGACCCACAGGACGACGTTCACAGGACTCCCAAGATTGTTGAAGATTGACCAGCATTTACCCGGGCTGGGGAAACATCAAGCACCGTGGAGTTCCGTGCCGCGCGCCGTCGCCTCAGCTCACGATCGCGGGTCGATGTGGACTTTCGGGGCCGCGCCCCAGGCTGGATCGCGGCGCCCGGCCAGCACGTCGGCCGCCTCCTGAAGGCCCACCGTCGCGGCCACCAGGGGACGCGGGTCGACGGTGCCGGCGGCGTACGTCGCGATGGTCTGTGCCAGCGCGCCGGAACCGCTCAGCACGCCCACCGCGGTCAGGTCCTTGAGCGCGAGGCGGCGGCTGTCCACCAGGCTGGGCTCGCCGCTGATGCCGATGAACACCACCCGGCCGCCGGGCTCGACCAGGTCCACCGCGCGGGCCGGCAGCGACGCCGCGGTCGAGCAGTCGATCACCGCGTCCCAGGCCAGTTCGGGCAGGTCGTCCGCGGTCCAGGCGTTGCCGAAGCCCAGCGAGCGGGCGAAGTCGAGCTCCAGGCCGAGCAGATGCACCTCGGCGCTGAGGAACGACGCCGCCAGCAGGCCGATCGTGCCGGGACCGAGCACCAGCACCCGCCGGCTCTTGCCGGCCGCCGATGCCGCGCGCAACGCGTTCGCGCCCGGCTCGACCAGCGCGCCCAGCGTCGCGTCCACCGTGTCCGGCAGCTTGTGCAGCGCGCGCACCGGGACCGGCAGCCGCTCGGCGAGGGCGCCGGGCCAGCCGTGCCGGATGCCGATCTCGTGGCGGTCGGCGCACAGGTGCTGGCGGCCGGACGCGCAGCGGGCACAGTGCCCGCAGCCGAGCATGGTGTCGCCGGTGACCCGCTGCCCGATCCACGCCTCGTCCTCGACCGAGCCGACCGCGGTGACGACGCCGCTCCACTCGTGTCCGATCCGCATCGGATAGGAGGCCTCGCCGGTGTGCAGGTAGGCCATCTCGCCGGTGAAGAACTCCAGGTCGGTGCCGCACACCCCGGCCCGCTCGACGTCCACGACCGCCTCGCCGGGCCGCGCGACCGGCGCGTCCACGGAGATCACCTCGGCCTTGCCCGGCCCGGTGATCACGAAGGCGCGCATGCTCACCGCGGCTCGAGCACGGTGGACCGCTGGGTGCCCAGACCGTCCACGCCGAGGTCTACGATGTCGCCCGGCTGCAGCCAGACCGGCGGCTTCAGGCCCATCCCGACCCCGGGCGGCGTGCCGGTGTTGATCAGGTCGCCGGGCTCGAGCACCAGGAACTGGCTCAGGTAGTGCACGATCACGTACGGGTCGAAGACCATCGTGGCGGTGCTGCCGGTCTGCCGCCGGACGCCGTTCACGTCCAGCCACATGTTCAGCGCCAGCACGTCCGGGATCTCGTCCGGTGTCGCCAGCCACGGCCCGGCCGGGTTGAACGTCTCCGCCGACTTGCCCTTCGACCACTGCCCGCCGCGCTCGTTCTGGAACGACCGCTCGCTGACGTCGTTGACCAGCACGAACCCGGCGATCGCCCGGTGCGCGTCGGCGGGGGAGTCCAGATAGCTCGTGCGCGACCCGATCACGATGCCCAGCTCGACCTCCCAGTCGAGCTTGGTGGAGCCGCGCGGCTGCCGGATCGGGTCGTTCGGCCCGACCAGCGTGTTCGGCGACTTGGTGAACAGGATCGGCTCGTCCGGCACCGGCTGGCCGGTCTCCGCCGCGTGGTCGCGGTAGTTCAGGCCGATGCAGAGGATCTGGTGTGGCCGGGCGAACGGCGCGCCGATCCGCTCGTCGCCGAACGGCGCGGTCTCGCCGGCCGCGACCCGCTCGGCCACCGCCTCGCGCAGCCGGTCGTGGCCGCCCGCGAAGTAGCCCGCGTCGAAGTCGCCGACCAGGTCGTCGACGTCCACATAGGAGCTGTCGCTGACCCGCACCACCGGCTTCTCGGCGCCCTCCGGCCCGATCCGCATCAACAACATGCCGTCACCCTTCGAATCCGCCCCACCATTTGACCGGCTGGCCCGTCGTGCCGACGTCCACCGTGAACAGGTGCCGCCGCGTGCTGATCAGCAGCGTGCCCAGGCCCGGGCCGACGAACTCCGGGCAGGTCACCTCCGCGTCGCCCACCTCGACCACGCCGGTCAGCTCGCCGCCCGGACTGAAGCGTCGCACCTCACCGGCGTCGTAGCAGGCGATCCAGACATTCCCCGCGCCGTCCACGCAGAGCCCGTCCGGATTCCAGTCGTCGCGCACGAAGATCTCGCGCGTGCCGTCGTCGCCGGCCGGGCGCACGTAGACCTCTCCCGGCGTCGTGTCGGTCGTGTAGAACAGCGTGCCGTCCGGGCTCCAGCCGAGCCCGTTGGAGAGCCCCAGCCCGCGGTCGATCACCGTCACCGAGCGATCGCGTCCCACCCGCACCAGCACCTCGTCGGCGCCCGGCTGCTCGTCCAGCCGCATCGTCCCGACGATGAAGTCGCCGCGGGCGTCGCACTTGCCGTCGTTCATCCGGCGCCCGCTGCCCGCGGGCACGATCCGCGGGCCGGGCGTCACCACGCCGTCCGGCGCGACCACATGCAGGATCTCGGTGCCGGCCACCAGCACGTCACCGGTACGCGAGACCGCCAGCGCACCGACCGTCCCATCGACCTTCAGCGTGCTGGTCACCTCGATGCGCCCACCGTCGAGGCGGCCCTCGTGCAGCGTGCCGGCCTCGATCTCGACAAACAGCAGCCGGTCTCGCGGACCGTCCCACACCGGGCCCTCGGCCAGCCCGAACTCCCGGTCCGAGGCCCGGGTCGCGCGCCATCGCTCGATCATCGGCCCACTATCTCGCGGATCTCGTCCACGCGCGCCACCAGATCGGCCAGCGGTGTGCGGTAGGCGGGGGCCGACACGCTCACCGCACCGCTCGGCGCCGACGGGGAGAACAGGAACGCGGGCACCGCCACACAGTTCACGCCGGCCTCGTTCTCCTGGTCGTCGGTGGCCCAGCCGCGGGCCCGGGTCACCCGCAACTCGCGGGCCAGGGCGGCGGTCGTGGTCAGCGTGTTGGGCGTGCGCCGCTCGAGCGCCCGGCCGGCCGCCCACGCCTTGACCGCGGCGTGGTCCGGCAGCGCATACGCGAGAAGCAGCTTGCCCACCGCCGTGCAGTGCGCCGGATTGCGCCCGCCGATCGTCGAGGTGAGCCGGATGGCGCCGTGCGGCGGGTCGACCTTCGAGTGGTAGACCACGGACACCCCGTCCAGCACCGCGTAGTGCGCCGTCTCGCCGTATCGCTCGGCGAGCGCGCGCAGCACCGGCGCCACGCGCACGTGGTCCGGCCGCTGCTCGTGGTGCGCGAAGGCGAGGCGCAGGAACTCGTCGCCCAGCACGTATCGTCCGCGCCCGTCCTGGGTCGCGAAGCCGGCCCGGCGCAGTGCCGCCAGGGCCCGGTGCACCGTGGCCTTGGGGCTGTCCACCGCCCGCGCGAGCTCGTCGAGCCCGGCGCCCGCCGGATGCCGGGCCAGCCGCGCCAGCACCGCGAGCACCCGGTCCGAGCCGACCAGCCGGTCCGGTTCCGCGATCGTGGCCGCGGCGGTAGGGTCCATGATGTTCCAGATGCTAAACCGGCGTTTCGATAATCGGAAGGCGGTCGGGACATGACGTCCGATTCGGCGGCTCTGCGCAGCGACGCCTGGTACGGCGGCGACAGCCGGAACTCCTACATCCATCGGGCCTGGATGCGGCGTGGCACCCCGGACTCGTCGTTCCGCGGCAAGCCGCAGATCGCCATCGCCAACACCGCCTCCGACCTGACGCCGTGCAACAACCACCTCAACGAGGTGGCCGAGAGCGTCAAGCAGGGCGTCTGGGCGGCCGGTGGGGTGCCGCTGAACATGCCGGTGGTGTCGCTCGGCGAGACGCAGCTGCGGCCGACCGCGATGCTCTGGCGCAACATGGCGGCGATGGCCATCGAGGAGATGATCCGGGCCAACCCGGTGGACGGCGTGGTGCTGCTCGGCGGCTGCGACAAGACCATCCCGTCGTTGTTGATGGCGGCCGCGTCGGTGGACCTGCCGGCCGTGGTGGTGCCCGGCGGCCCGATGCTGACCGGCACCTTCCGCGGCGTGCCGCTGGGTTGCGGCACGGACGTCTGGCGGCTGTCCGAGGAGGTCCGCGCGGGCACCCTGTCCGAGGACGCGTTCATGGACTCCGAGTCGTCGATGATCCGCAGCCGCGGGCACTGCAACACGATGGGCACCGCGTCGACCATGGGCCTGCTGGCCGAGGCGCTCGGCACCACGCTGCCGGGCACCGCGGGCACGCCGGCCGCGGACAGCCGGCTGCTGGCCCGCTCGCACGAGACCGGCCGGCTGATCGTGGAGATGGTCGCCGCCGGGCGCCGGCCCAGCCAGGTGATCACCCGCGGCTCGTTCCACAACGCGATCGTCGCGCTGGCCGCGATCGGCGGCTCCACCAACGCGGTGGTGCACCTGCTGGCCATCGCCGGCCGGCTCGGCGTGCCGCTGACGCTGGACGACTTCGACCGGATCGCCGCCGAGGTGCCGTTCCTGGTCAACCTGCAGCCGGCCGGCCGGTTCCTGATGGAGGACCTGTTCCGGGCCGGCGGGCTGGCCGCGGTGCTCGGCCAGGTGGCCGACCTGCTCGACCAGGACGCCATCACGGTGACCGGCGAACCGTTCGTGAAGTCGCTGGCCGGCGCGGAGATCTGGGACCCGGAGGTGATCCGCACCCGGGCCGAGCCGCTGCTGCCGAACGGCGGGATCGCCACGCTGCGCGGCAACCTGGCGCCGGACGGCGCGATCATCAAGCCCGCCGCCGCGTCACCGCACCTGCTGCGGCACCGGGGGCGGGCGCTGGTCTTCGACTCGATCGAGGACTTCCACGCCCGGGTCGACGACCCCGAGCTGGACGTGGACGAGGACACCGTGCTGGTGCTGCGCGGCTGCGGGCCCAAGGGCTACCCGGGCATGCCCGAGGTGTCCAACATGCCGCTGCCGTCGAAGCTGCTGCAGAAGGGCGTGCGGGACATGGTCCGAGTGTGCGACGGGCGGATGAGCGGCACGGCGTACGGCACGGTGGTGCTGCACGTGGCCCCGGAGGGCGCGGCCGGTGGACCGCTCGCGAAGGTCCGCACCGGCGACTGGATCGTGCTGGACGTGCCGGACCGGCGTCTCGACCTCGAGGTGCCGGGCGACGAGCTGGCCGCCCGGCCGCCCGCGCCGGCCATGCTCGAGGCGCTGTCCCGGCCCCTGCGCGGCTGGGAGAAGCTCTACGTGGACACCGTGCTGGGCGCGGAGACCGGCGCGGACTGCTCGTTCCTGCTCGGCGCCAGCGGCGACAAGGTGGCCCGCGAGAGCCACTAGTGCGGCTCGACCGGCCAGTGGGGATTGCCGGCGGTCATCCGGATCGTGTAGCCGCCGGCGCCGCGGCGCTGCACGACATGGTCGCAGGACTGGTGCATGATCCACAGGCCGCGGCCGTCCTCGTTCTCGGTGGAGGTGGCCAGCAGGCCGGCGAACGGGTCGGCCGGACCGTCGCCGGCGTCGGTCACAGCGACCACCAGGCGGTCGCCGCCCGACCAGATCCGCACCCGGATCGGAGCGCGGCCGTGCAGCATCGCGTTGGTGACCGCCTCGCTGGTCGCGAGCGTCAGGTCGGTCACCCGGTTCGCCGGGACCAGGCCCGGGCCGGCCGCGCGCACGGCTCGGCGCGCCTCGCCCGGCGTCGGGTCGATCAGGTCGGCGACCGGCGGGGTCAGCTCGATCGGATCCGGCGGCGCCGGGGCGAGCTCCGCGAGGAATTCGTGCGGCGGCAGGTACGGATGGTTCGGCCGGTGCCCATCGTCCCGGGCCACGATCGGATGCGCACGCGCCACGTCCCGCAGGGCCTGCTCGGTGGCCACCCGCGTGTCGTAGGCGCAGATCGTCCACACCGGAAAGTCGTCGTAGGCGTGGTTGATCACCGCCTCGTAGCGGGCCCACGACTCCCAGGTCGCGCCGAACGACCCGGGCGCCAACTGGCCCAGGATGCGGATCTGCCCGGCGCCCGCGGACACGTGCCCGGCCAGCATCTCCCGGTACTGCCGGATCGCCGTGGCCGGCCGGGCGTACTGTTCGCCGCCGTCGGCGAACTCGACCCGGACCGAGCGCGGCAGGGCCGATCGGATCAGGGCGGCGTTGTGCTCGCCGATGGCGACGATCGTCGGTTCGCCCGCGTCCGAGCCCTCGCGCAGGAACGGCACCGCGACCGACAGGAACTCCTCGTCGTCGCCGAAGCAGAGCGATTCGTGGAAGTAACCGCGGTGGCCGGCCGCGGCACCGGTCCTCATCGCACCGCCTCGATCCGCAGGTGATCCAGCTCCAGCAGGCCGGCGAGCCGGGCCAGCCCCTCGGGCACGTCCCGCAGCACCAGCCTGGTCAGCCGCTGGCCCGCCCACCGGTCGAGCCGGATCAGCGTGCGATGGTCGGCGAAGCTCAGCCCGGCCGCGGCCAGCACCACCTCGCCGCGGTCGTGCCGAGGCAGCGGCGCCCGGTCCAGCGCGGCGCCGAGCAGGTAGGTGGTCGACACGTCCAGTTCCCCGATGATCGCGGCGTCGCCCTTCTCCGGGGCGCACGCGTGCAGCCGGAACGGCACCGGCACGTTGGTCTCCGGGTGCAGGCAGGCCGGCTCCGCGAGGGCGCCCTCGGTCAGCTCGGCGCGCTGGAAGGCACACATCCCGGAGAGCGGATGGCTGGTCATGAACCGGTCGATCAGCAGCTCGCAGCGGCAGAACGCGTCCCGCTGCGCGGGGGAGCCCGCCGGCGGCGCGGCGTCGCCGATGTACCAGATTCGCTGGCCGGCGGCGGTGCCCGCGGCCGGCCACGCCCGCGCGTGCGCGTCGAGGGTCGCCGGATCGTCGTAGGCCAGGCACACGTGGTCATGTGACGTCGGCACGTCCCTCAACCTAGGGACGCCGGCCGGTCGGCGGCGGACCGTCTGTGCGACCGGCGGTCAGTAGGCCCGGCCGGCCGTCATCCGCAGGGTGAAGCCGTCGTCCGACTGGTGCATGACGACGTGGCTGCAGGCCTGATGCACGATCCACAGGCCGCGGCCGCCGGGCTCGGCGTCGTTGGCCGGCAGCAGCCCGGCGCACCTGTCCTTGGGGCCTTCGCCGGCGTCGGACACCGCGGCCACGATGCGGTCCGGGCCGGACCAGACCTGGACGCGCACCGGCGGATCGCCGTGCAGCATCGCGTTGGTGACCGCCTCGCTGACCGCGACCACCAGATCCTCGACCTGGTCCGCCGGCACCTGTCCGTGGCCGGCGGCGCGGATCGCGGCCCGGGCGGCGGCCGGCGCCGGGTCGGCCAGGTCGGCGAAGGGCGGGGTGTCCTGCAACGGCTCGGCCGGCATCGGACGTGGCTCGGCGAGGAACACCTCCGGGCCGGCGAACGGCTCGCTCAGCACGTGGCTGCCGTCCGGCCGGGCCTCCCGCGGGTGGGTGCGCGCGACGTCCGCCAGGATCGCGCCGGTCGTGGTGCGCCGGTCGTACACGCACATGCTCCACAGCGGGAAGTCGTCGAAAGCGCGGTTGATCACCGCTTCGTAGCGGGACCAGCTGTCCCAGGCCGGCCCGGCGGCGGCCGGCACCGCGCCGGCGATCCGGATCTGCGGCGCGCCGCGGGCCACCTTCTCGGCCAGGTACCGCCGGTAGGAGCGGATCGCCGCGGCCGGGCGGGCGTACATGTCGCCGCCGGTGATGAACTCGACCGCCGAGCCGCGGGGAAGTGCCGAGCGCACCAGCTGCTCGCCGTGCGCGCCGAGGGTGACCAGGGTCGGCTCGCCGGCGGCCACGCCGTCGAGCAGGAACGGCAGCACCGTGGCCAGCAGCTCCTCGTCGGAGGAGTGGTAGACGGCTTCGTGGAAGTAGCCCTGGTGTCCGGCCGCGGCGCCCGTCCTCATGCGGCGCTCTCCACCCGCAGGTGCTCCAGCTCGAGCAGGCCGGCCACCCGGCGGGTGGCGCAGCCCGCGCCGCGCAGCACCAGCCGCAGGTCGCGCCGGGCCGCCCACCGGTCCATCCGAATCAGCGAGCCGTGGTCGGCGAAGCGCAGGCCCTCGGCACGCAGCACCACCTCGTGGGTGGTGACGAAGGTGTCGACCACCAGCAGACCGGTGTGGCCCGCGGCCAGCGCCGCGTCGGTCGCCGCCGCATAGGCCCTGACCTGGGCCTCCGGGTCGACGACGGCGCCGGTGGCATAGGCCGAGCTGATCGGGACGACGCGCGAGACCAGGCCGGGCGGCGGCGTGGTGTCGCCGACCCACCACAGCTCACCCCCGACCGCGCCGTCCACGGTCAGGAACTCGCGGCCGGCGCTCACCAGCGTGGCGTCGTCGTCGAAGGAGAAGCAGACATGACCGTGCGCGGCGCCGGAGGAGCCGTGACGTGCCATAGGGGCAACAGTAAGGCCGGGCACGGCGGGTGGAAAAGCGGACCTCAGGGGAGCTGGGCCGCGGCGGCCACCGGATCGAAGCCGAACGGCAGCTCCAGCCGGTGCTCGCGGAGCAGGTCACGGTCGGCCAGCAGCTCGCGGGTGGGCGCGTCGGCCGCGATCGCGCCGGCGTCCAGGATCAGCGCGCGCGGGCACAGCTCCAGCGCGTACGGCAGGTCGTGGGTGACCATCAGCACGGTCACCGGCAGCGACCGGATGATATCGGCCAGTTCCCGGCGGCTCGCCGGGTCGAGGTTGGAGGACGGCTCGTCGAGCACCAGGATCTCCGGCCGCATGGCCAGCACGGTGGCCACCGCCACCCGGCGGCGCTGCCCGAACGACAGGTGCTGCGGAACCTGCCCGCGGTGCCCGCCCATGTCCACCGCGGCGAGGGCCTCGTCCACCCGCGCGTCGAGCTCGGCGCCGCGCAGCCCGAGATTGGCCGGACCGAACGCGACGTCCTCGGCCACCGTGGGCATGAAGAGCTGGTCGTCCGGGTCCTGGAAGACGATGCCGACCCGCCGGCGGATCTCCGCGATGCCGGCCCGGTCCCGCGGGTCGACGCGCGCCCCGGCCACCTCGACCGTGCCCGCGCCGCCGGACAGGATGCCGTTCAGATGCAGCACCAGCGTGGTCTTGCCGGCGCCGTTCGGGCCGAGCAGCGCGACCCGCTCGCCGGCCGCCACGGTCAGGTCCACCCCGCGCAGCGCCACGCTCCCGTCCGGGTATGCGTAGTGCAGCCCCGCCACCCGCAACGAGATGCTCATCCGAACACCGCGACCAGGGCGACCCCGGCGGCGGCCAGCGGCAGCAGCGCGGACGCCGCCCACTGCCCGGCCGAAGCGTTGCGCGCGCCGGTGCGGGGCAGCCGCCCGGTGTAACCCCGCGACCGCATCGCCAGATAGACCCGCTCGCCGCGTTCGAAGGACCGCAGGAACAGCGCGCCCAGGCCGACCGCGAACGCCTTGACCTGCCAGAGGAACCGCTGGTCGTAGCCGCGGGACAGGCGGGCGATGCGCATCCGGCGGGCGTCGTCGGCGAGGATGTCGAGATAGCGCAGCATGAACGTGGCGATCTGGGTGAACACCGACGGCACCCGCAGCCGGTCCAGCCCGAGGATCAGGTCGCGCACCGACGTGGTGGCGGCGAGCAGCAGCGAGGCGAGCACGCCGAGGGTGCCCTTGGCGAAGATGTTCCAGGCGCCGTAGAGCCCGTCGACCGACAGCGACAGGCCCAGCCAGGTGATCCGCTCGCCGTGCCCGGCGAACGGCAGCCAGATCGCGAGCAGCACGAACGGCAGCTCGATGGTGGCCCGCTTGGCGAGCCAGCCGGGCCGCACCCGCGCGACCGCGGCGAGCAGCACGATCAGCGCGGCGTAGCCCGCGAACGCCGCGAAGTGGGCGCGCGGGGTGATCACCACGATGATCGTGAACAGCACGGTGGCCGCGATCTTCACCTCGGGCGGCAGCCGGTGCACCGGGCTGTCGTGCTCGAGATGCAGGGGGTGCGCGTGCCCGGCGCCCATCAGCTGACCGGCTTGCGGCGCCGGACCAGCCAGAACAGGCCGCCGCTCAGCCCGAAGACGAGCACGACGCCGAGCACGCCGGCCAGGCCGGTGGAGAGGTGGTCGTTGCCGATGCCGCGGATGCCGTAGTCGGCGAACGGACCGCCGGCGAGCTGATGGTCCTGCTCCTGCTGGGCGATGCAGGTGCCGCCGGTGATCTCGCCCTCGGCGTTGGTGGTGCAGCCGCGCAGGGCGGTGGCGTCGAGGCCGTCCGGGCTGCCCGAGGCGAAGCCGCTCACCACGCCGGCCAGCAGGATCGCGACCAGCAGGCCGCCGGCCAGGAACCAGCCGAGTCGGCGGGTCATGCCGGCACTCCGACCGGCGTGGTGGCCGCCGGCGTGCGGAACCGGCGCAGGGCGTACACCAGATCGGGTCTGACCTTGGCGACGGTGGCGACCGTGGTGGCCGCGATCAGGCCCTCGCCGATGCCGATCAGGGTGTGCACGCCGGCCATCGTGATCGAGATCGTGCCGATCGAGAGCTGCGTGGTGCCGCCCATCGCGTATTCCAGAACGAAGCCCTGCGAGGCGGCGACGACGCTGACCACCGAGGCGACGAAGGCGGTGATCGCGACACCGTTGGGGGTCTTCGGCAGCAGCCGCATCAAGCCGGCGATCAGCAGGTAGCCGGCCGCCGTGCCGAGGATCGCCATGTTGAAGATGTTGAGGCCCAGGGCGGTCAGGCCGCCGTCGGCGAAGAGCAGGCACTGCACGATCAGCACGGTCGCCACGCAGAGCGCGCCCACCCAGGGCCCGACCAGCATCGCGGCCAGCGCGCCGCCGAGCAGGTGACCGGAGACACCCGGCAGCACCTGGAAGTTGAGCATCTGCACGGCGAAGATGAAGGCGGCGACCAGGCCGGCCATCGGAGCGAGGCGGTCGTCCAGGTCGGCCCGGCCGCGCAGCACGCAGAAGCCGAGGGCGACCAGGGTGACGACGGCGAAGGCCGCGGACACCTGCGGGTTCATGATGCCGTTAGCGATGTGCATCGCCACTGGGTTCATGCCGGCGAGTCTATTTCTCATCACTGGCTGTTGCATAGTCTTGGCAACAGCATTGTCGGTGTTCCCACACCACCCATCCGAAACGCTGATCGTTACGAGTCGCCGACCACCTTGCCGGGGTTGAAGAGGTCGCGCGGGTCGAGCGTGTTCTTCACGGCCACCTGCATGGCCAGCACCCCGGCGGAGAGCTCCTGCCGCATGCCGCCGCGCTTGAGCAGGCCGACGCCGTGCTCGCCGGTGACCGTGCCACCGGCCGCGATCGCCGCGGACAGAATCTCCTCGAAGGCGGCCTGCGCGGCCTTGCGGGCGGCGTCGTCGTCCGGCGGGGTGAGGATCAGCGGATGCAGGTTGCCGTCGCCGGCGTGCGCGATCGTCGCGATGGTCACCCCGTGCCGGGCGGCGATGTCCTCGATCGCGGCCAGCATCCCCGGCACCTTCGAGCGCGGCACGCAGACGTCTTCGGTCAGCACCGGGCTGAGCCGTTCCAGCGCCGGATAGGCCAGCCGGCGCGCGGCGAACAACGCCTCCGCCTCGAACTCGTCGGTGGACTGCTCGGCCCACAGCGCCCCGGCCGCCTCGAACGCGTCCGCCATCGCCGCCGCTTCGGCCACGCCCGCCTCGCCGGGGGCGTCCACCTGCGCGAGCAGCAGCGCGGCGGCGTCCGCCGACAGGCCCAGATGCTTCCACTCCTCGACCGCGTTCAGGCAGGTGCGGTCGAGCAGTTCCAGGGCGGCCGGCAGCAGCCCGCGGCGGGTGGCCTCGGCGACCGCGTTCCCGGCCGCCACCACGCTGCCGAACGCGCCGACGACGGTCCGCGGCGCCTCGGTGCGCGCCGGTCGCAGCCGCAGCGTGACCTCGGTGACCACGCCCAGCGTCCCCTCGGAGCCCACGAACAGGCTGGTCAGGTCGTACCCGGAAACGCCCTTGGTGGTGCGGCGGCCGAGCCGCACGACGGTGCCGTAGGCGCCGGCCGGACCACCCACCACCGCCTCCAGGCCGAGCACGTAGTCGCGGGTGACGCCGTATTTGAGGCAGCACAGCCCGCCCGCGTTCGTGGCCACGTTGCCGCCGATGGTCGACCAGGGCGCGCTGGCCGGGTCCGGCGGGTACCACAGGCCGTGCTTGGCGACCGCCGCCTTGAGGTCGTCGTTGATCACGCCGGGCTGCACCACCGCGATCATGTTCTCGGTGTCGATCTCCAGGATCCGGTTCATCTTCGACAGGTCGACGATCAGGCAGCCGTCCACCGCGTTGGCGCCACCGGAGAGCCCGGTGCCGGCCCCACGGGTGACCACCGGCACGCCGGCCTCGGCGCACGCGGCCACCACCCGCGCGACCTCCTCGGTGGTGCGCGGCCGGACCGCGGCCAGCGGACGGCCCACCGGCGCCCACTCGGCGTCGTCGTGCGCGAGGCTCGCCAGCACATCGGGGTCGGTGATCTGGTCGACGTCTCTGATGGAAAGGCTCATCCCAGAAACTCCAGGATCGCCTTGTTCGCGGCCTCCGCGGCCGGCGCGCAGAACCCCGCGATGAGTACGGCCACCGGCCCGTCGCCCTCGTCGGTGTGGTGCAGCCCGACCCCGTCGCTGGTGGTGAACGTCGCCATGCTCCGAAACTACGCCCCGCGCGGGGTCCCGCGGCCCGGGGTGTAGCCGAACTCCCGCGCGAACGCCGCGATGAACGCCGACGGGGTCGCATAGCCCACCCGGTGCGCCACCTCGGCCACCGGCTGAGTCTGCAGCAGCACCCGCGACGCCCGCAGCCGCAGCTCGGTGCGCCACCGGGTGTACGACTTGCCGTACTCCCGCATGAAGTCCCGCTGCAGCGTCTTCACGCTGACGTGCAGCCGCGCCGCCCACTCGCGAAGCTCGGTGGCATCCGCCGGGTCGCGGGACAGCGCGCGGGCCACGGTCGCCGCGAAACCGGTGCCCGCGGTGCCCACGTCATGTTCGGAGTCGTGCTCGATCGTCGGGCGCTGGGTGCTGGGCGACATGCATTGACCTCCCGCCGTCAGTTCCGCCCTTGAAGGTAAGGCTGCCCTTACCCGCGCGCAACCGGGGTGGCCCGCCTATTCGAAGCGCGTCACGTCGCCGGCGCCGGCCCGAAGGATCTCGGCGTCACCGGACGAGAAGTCGACGACGGTGGTCGGCACGGTGCCACACCCACCGGAGTCGACGACGGCGTCCAGCTGGTGGTCGAGGGCCTCCTTGATCTCCCACCCCTGCGTCATCGGCTCCTGCTCACCGGGCAGCAGCAGGGTGGTGGTGACCAGAGGCTCACCCAGTTCCGCGAGGATGGCCTGGGCGACGACATGGTCGGGAATGCGTACCCCAACGGTCTTCTTCTTGGGGTGCAGAAGCCGCCGCGGGACCTCCCGCGTGGCGGGCAGAATGAAGGTGTAAGGCCCGGGCGTGGCAGCCTTGATCGAGCGGAACAGCGCATTGTTGATCGTCACGAACTGGCCGAGCTGCGCGAAGTCCCGGCACATCAGAGTGAAGTGGTGCCGTTCGTCGAGGTGGCGGATCTCCCGGAGCCGGTCCAGGCCGTCCTTGTCACCCATCCGGACCCCGAGAGCAAAACAAGAATCAGTGGGGTACGCGACGACGCCGCCGTCCCGAATCAGCCCCACCACCTGCCCGATCGCCCGGTGTTGCGGGTTTTCGGGGTGCACGTCGAAGTACTTGGCCACGCAGGGAGAGTAGGCCACTGCTCTTTGTCCTTGCCGCACTGGTTCTTCTTTGGGGTCTGGTTCCTTGCCGGTGGTCCCTTCTGGGGTTCGTTGTGGCGTCGGACGTCGGGTGGGTTGGCGGGGGCTCTTCTTGTATTCGGTGGCGGCTTGGTGGGTGCGTGATGGTTGCTGTCCGGCCGCGGATCTCTTTGTTTGGTTCGGGTTGGTCTCTCAAACTCGAGCTGTTTCTCCCTGCTTTTGGTTGCTCGTGGTGGGTTGGCTCGTCGTTGTCGGGTTGGCGGGGTCAGTGCGTGGTGGGTGGCGGTGGTGGGTCGGGGGTGTGTTGTTCCCGCCA
>NZ_JBVJIP010000033.1:0-72296 GCF_055586225.1 Actinoplanes sp. NPDC051388
CGCGGGGTCGTCGAGCGCGTCGAACGCGAGATCCAGCACCGGCAGGGTCGCCACGCCGTGTGCGAGCAGGGCGATGGCGGACGCGAGCCGGACCCACGGTTGCGGTGAGGACAGCTCGGCGGTGAGCAGGCCCTGCCATCGCTTGGTGTCGGACAGTCTGCCCAGCCACAGCAGCCACTCGGCGCGGGTGGCCGGATCCCGCGCGGCCAGCAGGTAGCTCTCGGTCCGGTCGGCCGCCGCCGGGGAGACGCGAGCCAGGCCCGCGGTCAGCCGGCGGGCCTGCTCGCCGACCGGCCCCGGCTGCGCCGCGAGCTCGACCGCGAGCGCCTCGGCCGGCAGCACCGCCCGGATCAGCTCGATGTCGTACATGGTGACTTTCACCAGGAAGCGCAGCACGTCCTCGCTCGCCTGCGGGGCTGCGGCGGGCAGCATCCGGAGCAGGAACGGTACGGCCGGCGCGGTTGCCGTTGTGCTTCGGGAGTTGGGATAGAGGATGCGGGGCAACAGGCGGAACGCCTCCTTCCGGACGCGGTCGTCGGCGCTCGCCGCCGCGCGGAGCAGATCGGGCACGTCGTCGGCGGGGCCGTGGACGTGACTGAGCCTGTGCCACGGCACGTCGTCGAGGCCGGACAGGTCGATCCCGGCGGCTGGGACGGCGTCGCGCATCAGGTCGACGGGCAGCGACAGGCCGGCGGCATGGGGCGACACGGCCAGCGGTCGTGCCGTGGTCACGTCGGAGCCCTCCCCCCACACCTGCCAGCCGTTGCGGGCGGCCAGCCGGGCCACCACCGGCCAGAACGGGTGATCCGGGTCGGTGACCGGCCCGGGTCCCTTGGTGAAGATGTTCAGGCGTATCTCGTTGCTGGGCAGCTTGAGGAAGTGGGTCTCGACGTGGAAGCGCTCATCCGACCAGATCTCCCACGTGTCGAAGCCGGGCCGAACCCTCGGCAGGAACCGGCCGAGGCGCTCGCCCAGCTCGTCCCAGCTGGTCAGGGCCGGGCCGGAGTCCGGCCGCAACAGCAGCCTCTCCAGAGTGGTTGTTCTCATGTCCATGCTGACCGTTCTAGCAGGCCTCGCCCAGGATGCCATCGGCCAGCCGAGACCACTGCCACGCGGTCGCCACCCCTCAGGGAGAAGATCGCCGACGGGCCGGTATGGTCGCCGGCCTCATCCTCGGCGGTCGTCGGTGAGGTACACCGGCCGGCGATGCGGAGGGCCCGGCGGGTCGTTTTCGATTCCCTGCCCCGTGTGCCGTGCCAAATCTGTTCGCACCTGGTGTGAGCTGGAGTTCTGCGACCGCCGTGCATGATCGGCTGCATGGTTGTGCGTCTGCTCTACCTGACCGCGGTTCGCATGTTCGGCTGGCTGCCGCAGGTAACCCGCGGCGATACGGCGACGGTCGCCGAGTTGTTGGTGCTGCGCCACGAGGTCGCCGTGCTGCGCCGCCAGGTCGGCCGACTGCGTCTGTCCTGGCCGGACCGGGCCGTGCTCTGCGCTCTGGTCCGCAGTCTTCCCCGTGAGCTGTGGCGGCATCGGATCGTCACGCCGGCCACGCTGATGTTCTGGGACCGGCGCATGGTCAGCCGGCACTGGACCTACCCCAACCGGCCCGGACGTCCGCGGATCAGCGACGAGATACGCGACCTGGTCCTGCGGCTGGCCCGCGAGAATCCCGGCTGGGGGCACCGCCGCGTGCAAGGAGAACTCGTCGGGCTCGGCCTGCGGGTCGGCGCCGGCACCATCCGCCGGATCCTCACCGCCGCCAGGATCGGCCCGGCGCCCCGCGAGGCCGACACCAGCTGGCGGACCCTTCCTGCGAGCGCAGGCCTCCGGCCTGCTCGCGACCGACTTCTTCCATATCGACGCCATCACCCTGCGGCGGCGATCCGTGCTGGTCGTGATGGAGATCGCCGCTCGTCGGGTCCACATCCTCGGCGTCACCGCCCACCCGACCGCCGAGTGGACCACCCGGCAGGCCCGCAACCTGGTCATGGATTTGGGTGAGGGAACTGCGTCCTTCCGGTTTGCTGATCCGCGATCGAGACGCGAAGTTCACCGGCGCTTTTGACGAGGTATTCGCCGCCGAAGGCGTGGAGGTTGTCAAGACTCCACCGCGGACGCCGCGGGCCAACTGCTATGCGGAACGGTTCGTCCGCAGCGCCCGCGCTGAGTGCACCGACCGGGTGCGGATCTACACGAGCGGCACGCTCGCAGCGTCTTTGCCGAGTACGAGACTCACTTCAACGACCACCGTCCACACCAGAGCCTCGACCAGCACGCGGCCGAATCACGATCCAGCCCTTGTCGTCGCGATCGACGCACCGGTACGGCGGCGACGAGTACCCGCCGGCGTGGTCAACCAGTACTCACGAGTCGTCTGATCTGATCGAACGAGCCGCAGGTCGCAGGCCATGCGGCGAGTTTTGGCACGGCACAGGCTGTCGTGGCCTAGGAAAGGACCATTCGAGCGGCCCACCCTACGACGGTCTCATGGATTCTGAGTTCTACGCGTCGGCGTTCACGTCGACCACCAGGTGCCCCGCTGTGACGCCGACTGCGAAGCCTCGGCCGAACGGCGTACAGGAGAGCACGGGATAGTGGAGGGGTATCGTCCGGCCGTGGCCAGCGCTCACATCCCAAATCCGAAGGGACTGGTCATTGCCACCCGAGGCGAGCAACGTCCGGCCTTGGACATTCGACGCGCACAGGGCACGCACGCCGCCCGTATGACCATCGAGGACGCGGTCGAGCCTGTTAGCTCGCGGATCCCAGAGCCGCACCTTCCGGTCGTCGCCTCCGAAGGCCAGCAACGAGCGTCCTTCGACGGTCACCGCGCACATGCTCCGCACGACTACAGCTTGCTCATCGTATGAGGCGAGCATCCTGCCGTCGGCCGGGTCGAATATGACCACGGAAGCCCTGAACGCGCATGCCAAGAGCGTCCGTGTCGGTGCTGGCAGAGCGCAAATAGCCCGTACACCGCCCACATATCCTGATCGCGTATCGAAGCTGAAATGCTCCTCACCCGTGACGGGGCTCCATATCCTGAGCCACCCCTCGTTGCCGGCGGACGCCATCATCGTGGATCCCGCACCGGAGGAAATTGCACACAGCGCACTCACCGCGCCGGTATGACGCGCGAAGATCTGCGTCGGCACGCCGGTGACCGGGTTCCAGATCCGGACCGTCCGATCGTCGCCGGCGGACGCCAGCAACGGGTGACCATCGCTCATCGGAACCGGGCACAACGCCCGGACACCGCCGGTGTGACCCTCGAATCTTGCTTGCTGTCGGCCAGTATCAGGATCCCATGTCCGCAGCGTGCGGTCATCTCCTGCCGACGCGAGAAGTGATCGGCCCCTGATAGGCAACGCACACACGGCATAGACCCCGCCGGTGTGACCTTCGGGTCGTCGCTTTCCCTCGCCGGTGATCGGCTCCCACACGCGGACCGTCTGGTCGTCGCCGGCTGAGGCGAGCAATACGCGGCCGCTTACTGTTACGGCACATACGCTGCTCACACCACCGAAGTGCCCCTCGAACACTCGCAGTTCTGCAGCCGTGGCCGGATCCCACACGCGGACCGTGCGGTCGTCGCCGGCGGAAGCCAGCAGCATATGACCGCCCTCCGTCACGGTGCAGACGCTGCTCACACCACCGAAGTGCCCCTCGAACACCCGCAGTTCCGCGCCGGTCGCCGGGTCCCATACGCGAACAGTCTCGTCGTCGCTCGCCGTGGCCAGCAACATGCGACCACCGCGCGCCGGAAGCGTACATACCGCATTGACAGCACGCACATGTCCCCTCAGGACGCGTCGCTGCTCGCCGGTCGCCGGGTCCCATATACGCACGGTGCGGTCGTCACTGGTTGATACGAGGAACGGCCGGCCGGAGTCGTCCGAAACCGCGCAGACGCCTCGGACTCCGCCGGCGTGGCCACTGAGGACGCGTTGCGGCTCACCGGTGATCGGATCCCAGAGACGCACGGTTTCGTCGTCGCCGGCCGATGCGAGCAAAGGCAGGCCTGCCACTGTCGTCGAGCACACCGCGTTGACCGTGCCGATGTGGCCTTGCAGAACGGTGCGCAGATCACGGGTGAACGGGTTCCAGACGCGGATCGATCGATCATCGCCCACGGACACGAGAAACGTCTGCCCATCGCCGGTCGATACGGTGCATAGCCCTCGCACGCCGGCGGCATGTCCATCAAGGACTTCTCGTTCCACACCGGTGACCAGATCCCAGATTCGCACCGTCCGGTCCTGGCCGGCCGAGGCAAGGAGGTTGCGATCACCTGCCACCGGGATGACACAGAGGGCATTCACCCAGCTGGTGTGCCCATCTAGGGTGCTGTGTTCACTTCGCGGAGTGACGTGCGCCCACCGCGCCCGATAGGGCATACGCGGATGAATGGTCGTCGACGGACTGGCTTGCAAAGCCTGAATGACGTTGAGCAGGCCGGCCCGCTCGGGCGGTGATGCGGCAATCGCTTGGGGGGTGAGCCGCAGGAGGTGCGTTCTCTCTCGCCCCGCCGCCGTACGCGCATCCTCGGCCGCCGGGATAAGTCTCGGCAGATCGGCATGCAGGAGGTAGTTGTCCTCGTCGAGCAGTTCGTCGATCACCCCGGCTCGACTCGCATGTCCGGCCAGTGAGCGCAGAAGATAGGCTGGGGCGAGGGCCCAACTTCGCTTTTGACCTAGGGCGAGAAACGAACGAGTGATCCGTTGCTCGTCAGTGGCGTTGCCGCGCTCGCCTCTCGGCCTCAGCAGGGCGTCGTTGAGAGCCTGGTGAAACAGCCGGAAAACCGACTCGTTGTCTTCTTGTGAGTTTTCCACGAGAAAGTTCGCCGCAGCTGAGCGGGCGAAGCGGTCCAGCGTCGGTTCGCGGACCGATCCACCGAGAGCCTCGACGGCAACGCTCCAGAGCTTGGTAGTCCAGCCGGGTGCCTCTGCATAGGCCAAGGCAGTCAGTACGGCCCGTGCGGAGAGGCCGTCGACGGTAGGCAGCCAAGTCAGAAATGCGTCGAGGGCATCGTCGACGAAGGGAGTCAGGGTCACGGAGGAGGGCTCGGCAGGCTCCAGGTCGTACATTCCGCGTCGCCGAGCCTCCAAGCCGGCGACGAGGAAGTTTCCGTCGGCCAGTTCGGCAATCCGGCGAGCTACAGAGCCGGCTGCGTGGGGATCGGCGTATGGATTGCCGGGCCGTTCGTCACCGACCAGCCGGAGCGTCGCCAGCGCATACTCGTGTAGGTCGGCAAGCTCAAAGTAGTGGGCGTTATCGAGGTCGATGACCTTTGCCGCATCGGCGATCACCGCCAGGAGGTCGCCCCGCGAGTCGTTACGGCGCGTTCCGACGACGACCTGCGCCCCGAATTGCGCGCACGTCTGCACCAACGGCAGAACCACTTTGCTCATGATCAGCCGTACCTCGTCCGCGTTATCCGCCTCGTCGAGGGCGTCGATCACGATGTTGAACCGACCGGGCGCGAACGCCAGTCTTTCTCGTAAAGCGGCGGCCAAATCGTCGGGCTCGCGCGGTAGCGCGGCGGATGCGGCGGTGGCGATTTCGACCGCCACCTCGAGCGCGGTCTTGCCTTTAGCGTGCACGGCACAGGCGACCGATCCCTCGGTGGCCCGGACCGCTGTGTCGGCGGCTGGCAACAGTCGGCTGAGCTCCGCATCCGCGGTCGTGACAACCCGACCCAGCACTGCCGACTTCCCCACGCCGGGCGATCCGGTGACGACGAGAAGGCGCCGGTCCGGAGCCAAGCGATCGAGCCACTCCACGATCGCGGTCAGGGCTACCGACCGGCCACGGAACCGGTAGCCGTGTTCCGAACCCGTCGTGACGCCGCGAGCTCGGGGAGACCAATGACGGCCCGCTTCGCGGTCGGTAGCGAGTCGCCAGCCCCAGGAAGCCATCGCCACGGGACCGGCGTCAAGCGCTCGCCAGTCGACGAGCATCCGTAGCTTCTCGGTCGGCAGGAAGGCGTCCGCTTGAGCAACCGTGAGCGCCTGCGCATCGCCTTTCCGATCTCCTGAACCACGGGCCTGCCCGACGATTCCCACCACGGCACCATAGTCCGGAATCCAGAGACCCCCGCCGCTGAAGCCCCCCTCCACCGGGTACGGCGAATCGGTGTCCAGTCGGACCCAGCCGTGCGCGAGGCGCGCCCCGACCGTGCCCTGAGCCTCGTTACCGTTCGTTCGGCTGCTCAGCGGGAAGCCGAACGCCCACCAGCGCAACCCGACCAACGTCTCCGGCTCGGGTGCCCGTAGCCTTACCGGCTCGGCCTCGTCCGGCAAGTCGTGCTCGAAGTGGAGCACCGCCACGTCGGCAATGGCCGGCTCATCCGGGTCATATTCGACTCGAGCCACCGGACGGCGTACCCGCCACAGGGATGTCACCTTCGGGAACGAAACCCAGATCTTCTCGCGGATCCGATCTCCGTCGCGGACGACATGTGCGCAGGTCAACGCTCGTCGCGGTGCGATCACGACCGCTGTGCCGATCGGTGCGAATCCTCGCTCGAATCCGTGCACGGCAAGGGTCCAGGGGTCGGAGACGGGGGCGGCTGATCCGGTCACGCGAAGGCATCCCCGCCGGGATGCCACTTGAGGGTCACTTCGAAATTGCCCTCGGTCGCAGCCTTTGCCACCATCCAGTTCATCGTGCCGGAGACCTTGATCCCGAACTTCACTTCAACGTCCTGCGGAGCGAGCTCCCTGGCCCGGTCGAGGACCTCACGAGCCGCTTCCACCGCCGGTCCGATCGCCTCCCGTACCGCTCCCACGACCCGGTCCGCCGAGGCTTGCACGAACTCCTCGAGCGGTTCGATCTCGAATTGGACGACTGCGCCATTGTCAACGGCGTAACGCACCACCTGCGACATCTGTTACTCCTCGCTAGTCAGCGCATGCTACCGAGGTCGATTGATCTCCGGCATCGCCCGCCCAGCGTCTCGATTGGCCCTGTACCGTTCGAAAACCCGGTTTCGGCTACGCAGCCTGGGAGTACTCGCTGATCAGACCGTTGAGTACGCGTGTCCGGCGTAGCCGCACGGTGGCCAGATCCGTGACCGGGGTTGGGGACACATCCAGGGCTGGTGGGCGTTGCTCGCGGCCTTGATGGGGTCTGTGCTCGTTGTAGTGCCGGACGTATTCTTCGAGCGTGGCGAGCAGGTGCCGCGCGTTGTAGATCAGGATCCGGTCGAGGCACTCGCGGCGTACCGTGCGTACCCACCGCTCGGCGTAGGCGTTCGCGCGGGGCGCCCGCGGCGGCGTCCGTACGATCTCGATGCCCTCAGTAGTGAATACCTCGTCGAAGACGGTGGTGTACTTGGCATCCCGGTCTCGGATCAGGAACCGGAACGGCGAACTGTGGCTGGGGTGGGCGACCGGCATCCGCATGCCCGACGCGTTGCGGGCGCACGACCCGCTGGTCGCCAAGGCGGTCATCGGGCTGGAGCGGGCGGCCCGCGAGGGCGCGCCCGACCTCTGTGCGGCGTCCGCGGCGAGTTCCTGGCTGTTCACCTGCTCACCCGCCACGGCGATCGCGGCCGCCCGGCCTGTACCGTGCCAGAACTCGTCGCACACACGGTGAGCTGGGATTTCCCGGTTCATGGTAACGATCATCGGTGTGTTGATTCGACTGCTGTACCTGATGATGATCCGGCTCGTCGGTGCTCTGGGGCTGCTGGTCCGAAGCGATACCGCGGTGCTGGCCGAGGTCCTCGCCCTGCGCCATGAGGTGGCGGTGCTGCGCCGACAGCTGAACGGCCGGCCCCGGTTGGCCTGGCCGGACCGGGCCATCCTGTCCGCGCTGACCCGGCTACTGCCCACAGCCGTGCGAGTCCACCGGCTGGTCACCCCCGCCACGCTGCTCGGCTGGCACCGGCGGCTGCTGCGCCGCCACTGGACCCACCCGCGCAGAGCAGGCCGGCCACCGGTCAGCGACGAGGTCCGGGACCTGATCCGACGCCTCGCCCGAGAGAACCCTCGGTGGGGACACCGGTGCATCCAAGGCGAGCTACTACGGCTGGGCCATTACGTCGGCGCGGGCACGATCCGCCGCATCCTCGCCACCCGGCGGCTCGGCCCGGCACCACGAGCCGCGGACACCAGCTGGCGGACGTTCCTCCGCGCGCAAGCCCACGGCCTGCTGGCCATCGACTTCTTTCATGTCGACACGATCCTGCTACGGCGCCTGTACGTACTGGTGGTGATGGAGGTGACCACTCGCCGCGTCCACCTGCTCGGCGTCACCGCCAACCCGGGCAGTGCTTGGGTGGTCCAGCAGGCCCGCAACCTCGTCATGGACCTCGACGAACGAACCAGCCGGTTCCGGTTCCTGATCCGAGATCGAGACGGCAAGTACACCGCGGCGTTCGACGAGGTCTTCGCCGCCGAGGGCATCACCGTGGTCAAGATCCCGCCGCGGACACCGCGGGCGAACTGTTTCATCGAACGGTGGGGTCGTAGCCTACGTGCCGAGTGCACCGACCGGTTGCTGATCTACCACGAACGACACGCCCTCGCGGTGGTCGGCGAGTACGTGGACCACTTCAATGATCACCGCCCGCATCAAGGCCGGCAACAGTTGCCGCCAACCACGACCCGGCCGTCGTGATCGCGATGGATACCCCGGTACGACGCCGACAACGTCTCGGCGGCGTGATCAACGAGTACCACCGGGCACCTTGACGAAATCTTCAAAGTGCCAGCCCACAGCCATGTACGGGGTATTGGCACGGTACAGGGTTATCGCTCTGCAGGCGGCGGACCGCACCGCGGGCGTTGACCTTGTACACGCCCACCTCGACGAGCAACTCCCGCATCCGCGCTTTGTCGGACGTGCTGTAGATCGGCTGGGCGATGAGGGTGTTGAACTGCTGGTAGGCGGCCAGGATCGGCTCGCCGGCCGCCCAGTCGGTGGTGTCGAAGGCTTTCGGTCTGCTGAACAGGTTCTCGACGTTGAACGACGCCACCGTCACCGCAGCCATCAACGCCCCTTCGCCGTCTTGGTGTCGGCTCGAGCTTAGGTCCGCGCCAAGGGTGACGTCTGTCCCCCGATCCGCCTCAACCCTTCATCACTCTGTGGGCTGTTACGGCCCCGGCTCAACATCCTCGACCGGGCCCCGCGTGCTGCGGCGAGGTCACGCCCGGCGCCAGGAGCAAACATCGCCATTGGGGGAGGTGGAGGCTACCGTTCCGAACGGGCGTGGTTGGGGTGCTCAGTGTGGACTTCGCGCTACGCCGCGGGCATGTCTACGGGGGGCAGGGCCGCGCCCGCGACTCGGCCGTCCGACCACTGTGGATAAGGTGTCGCGGTGCCTTCCCAGGATTCTCCCAAGCAGAGCCCGGCTGCCATCGTCGGTGTGGTGCTGATCGCCGGCGCGGCGATCTACATGCTGGTGGTGCTGGTGGCCGGCAGCGTCGTCGGGCGGGGTGATCAGGACGAGGCGCTGGCCAGGCTATCCTGCGGAGGTTACGGCTTCGGGGCGACTCCCATACCCGAGCTCAGCGTTGAGTGCCCGGCGCCGACGACCGCGCCGGCTACGACGTTCGGGCTGCCCGTGTCCGAGTTCCCGGCCGGGCCGGTGCTGGCCGAGGGATACCTCGACCGGCTGCAAGCGATCATGTTCTCGGTGGCGCCGCGGCAGGAGATGCTCAACAACGCGGCCGCCATCGACCAGCGGGTGCAGCACTACGACGACCTGATCGCCGTGCACAACCAGGTCCGGACGTGCGGGGCCGCACCGGCGACGGCGGACGGCGGCAAGGGGCTCCGGATCTCCTTGTCCGGCACCCGCGTCGTCTCGTCTCACCCGTCGAGCGCGAAACTCTCCCTGCGCGTGGTGGAGCAGACACCCTCGTGCGTGACCGCCGCTGAGCCGTCATCCGGCCAGATCGCCGGCACGACCGACCTGACGGTGACGTTCGCCGCGGGCACACTCGGGGACGGCCGCGAGGTCTGGCAGGTGACCGCGCTTCGGGCGTGCCCGGTCACGCCGGAACCGCTCCGCAAGGCGGTGCCCGGCACGCTCGGCGCGTCGATCCCGCGCTCCGACGACGCGTCCCTGTTTACCACCGTGAGCAACGACCACGCCTGCTAGCGGTAGTTTGTCGCCTTCGTAACCTTCTTCCGCTCTGCGGCGTTGCACCGGCTGGTGTCGGGTCGAGTGGCTTGGGCACGCAGGAACATCCGCAACTGGTGTCCACCGTTCGCGGTGCCGGACCGAGTCGCCGGGTGGCGAGGATGCGCCGGATCGTGCCTGCGCCGACGTGGTGGCCCAGCTGCTGCATTTCGCCTTGGATCCGGCGGTGTCCCCGACGCGAGTTGTCGTGTGCGGGGCATCGGATCAGGTCGCGATCTCGTCGTTGACCGGTGGTCGACCGGTTTTTACGTGGATGGGTCCAGTGTCGGCGTAGCAGCCGCCGGTGCCATACCAGCAGTGTTGCCGGGGTGACCAGGCGGTGGGCCCGGATCGCAGTGGGTAGTAGCCGGGCCAGAGCGGACAGGATAGCCCGGTCGGGCCAGGACAGCCGGGGCCGGCCGTTCAGCTGCCGCCGGAGCACTGCCACCTCGTGGCGCAGGGCGAGGACCTCGGCCAGCAACGCGGTGTCGCGATGGACCAGCAGCCCGAGACGGGGTCAATAGGTCAGAGCTCGGGCAAAGGGTCCAAGGGGAAAATGGTAAGGGGGACTCTTCCGGTGGTGGAAAGAACGGTGACGCGCCAAAGAACGGCGCGCGTTTTGAAGTAGACTCGCGCGGCGTCATCAACGATGCGGCTAAACCGTCTACCAGGCCCTACCAGAAATTTACGCGCGACGAGACGCAAAGCCGAGCAGCGCAGCCTGGAAAACAATGGTGGAAGGACACGATGCGATGATTGTCGAATCGAAACAGTCCCGGCCACTCAGTCGAGAAAGGGAAGGCCAATACCCCGTTATGAGGGTAGAATCGATCATATGATACCGAGGTCACTTGAAGGGTCTGGCGAGCTATGGAAACGTGCGGTTAGTATGTGACCCCTGCAATCGTGGATGGGGAAATATTCCCAAGGGTCTCATCTAATGGATCACGGCTGGCCGGGACTGTCTAGCGGCGCCTCGGCCGGCCACGGCCGTACACTGAAAGGGCCACATGGCCTCCCCGATGAGTGTCATTGACGCCGACCACGTGAAGATTCGCTATGAGCTGCCATCGGACGGCGACGGGTGGCCACCGGTGGCAAGTGAGGACGTCTGGGCCATCCGTGTCGGCCCAGGTGTCGTCCGCATCGACAGCGTGCCGTGGTTCGTCGATGACCTCGCCCTCAACGACCTGGTCCAGGTTTCCGAGAACGACGGAACACTTCGAGCGGTCGACCGTCTGCAATGGTCCGGTAACTGCACGATCAGGCTTGCAATCGCGACTGATGATTACGACAGCGACGATTTGCTGGATATGGCAAGTAGGCTCAATGCGCTGAACGTCCAATGCGAGGGCATTCAACAATTCGGAATGATTGCAGTCAGTATTCCGCGGGACGCAGATATAGCCCAGATGCAACGGCTGATCTTGGATCAGGTCGGCACTGGGAAATGGGAGTACGAAGAGGGATACGTCAGCGAGGCCTGGCATGCGGGAATGCCCTGATATCGACCTCTGCAACTGCCTCCGGCTACAGCACGTTTCCCAAGTCGGCCACGAGATCCCGCACGAGAGATAGCAACGGGCAGGACGGCGGTGCGGGTCACTCTCATGCGTGACCCATCGAGGTGAGTTGGCCGGTGTACTCGATGCGGTGTTGCCATTCGTTCGGCCACGCGATCACTCCTCGATGTGCGCCGAGGAAGGCGCCGGTGAGGCAGGCGATGGAGTCGGAGTCGCCGGATGTGGCGGCGCTCAGGCGAGTGCGATCACGGGGTCGTTGGCGTGTCTGATGGCGCAGAGCAGGCTGGTGGCCAGTGCCTCTTCGGCGATCCAGCCCTTCGCCAGTGATTCGGCAGGGGCCGCCGCCGTCGTCAGTCACGTTCATTGCCGCGTCGAGTCGGTCCAGGATGTCCAGGCATTCGTCCCAGCCGCGGGCGATGAACTCGGCTGCGGTGGTGATCCCCGGTTGTTGCCAGAGGTCGCCGAGCCAATCTTCTCGGCAGACCTCGCGTTGCTCGTCGGCGCGGGCCCGCAGCAGGGCCGGTAACCCTCCGGGGGCGGCGCCGTCGCGGAGGACGCGGACGGCGTATGCGGTCAGTTCGGAGGCGGCGAGCGCGCCAGGTGGCTTCTGCTGGTTCTAGCGCCTGGGCTGTGTGGATGGGCGTTTGGAGGTTTGCACCGCCCGAACGGAAGCCCGTGTAGCGACGAAGGTCGGGTCGTCAGGCGCCCGCCGGCCGGGGGAGCTGGCCGGCGAAGTCCGGGCTTGCCTCAGCGATGTGCACGGCTGAACCGTCCGCGCTGAGTTCCGCGTTAACCAGTCTCGGCAGGCTCACCGCCCGGAAGACAAATGGTGAGATGAGGATGGCGGCGAGCCCGAGCAGGATTGGGATCATCGGAGCGGCGTTAGGACCGTCGTCGAACGCGGCGACCACGAATCCGGTGACCATCGCGAGGAGACCGCCGACCAGGAGCACACCCGCGAGGACTAGACCGGCAGTCCGGCGGCGCACACACTGCTGGCACAGTGGCCAGTCCGTCACTTTGACGATCTTGACCTGCTTGGTGTATTCCTCGGCGCGGTTGAGTGAGGTGTAGCCCGGCTGGAACACTTTCGCCTTCGACCCGATCTTCGGGTTGGAGCGCACCGCGAACGTCACCCGTTGCACCGCCGGGAGCCCATGCGGTGCGCATCGGTCGGGCAGCGGCGGTTCCTGGGCCAGCCAGCCGGTCGGGATGTCCACCGTCGCCCGTGCCGACACGAGGTCCTCCAAGATTCGTCGTCACCGATACGATGCCTCGACAATCAGCGTACTCACACCAGTCACGGGGGGTCACCGGTGACGTTCATCGCCAACCACAACACCATCCGCTCCTTTGCCGGCACCATCGGCGGGCTGACCGACGACGCCGATCAGGCCGTCGGCTATGCCCGCGAATGGCTCGGCATCGGCTACGCCGAAGGGCGCATGTTCGCCACCGTCGTCGAGACCGCCACCAACGTGCGCGAAGCCCTCGTCGACAACTACACCGCGCTCGCCAGGCTGGCCGACGCCTGCGAGCAGGAACTCACTTCGGCCGCGAACGAATACCGCGACACCGACCAGGCCGCAGCCGCCCGCGTGGACGCCACCTACTGACAAGCCGCGTCCACGAAAGCGAGGACATCGATGGCAGACGCACCCGCCGCCGCCCTGACCACCCCGGTCGCCGAGGCGCCGATCCCCGACCTGGTGAACAACATCCTGGGCGGCAAGCAATACATCAGCCCGTCCTACTGGCTCGGCTGGGCCATGGAGAAGGTCTGCGGAACCAACCCGTTCGACTGGGTCGCCCAGCAGTTCGCCGGCGACTGGAACGCCGCCGCCGAAGCCAGCTCCGCGCTGAACAACCTGGCCGAGTTCAACACCCGCTACGGCGACACCATCAAACAAGCCGCCGGCAACGTCATCCCGCACGACTGGGACGGCAACGCCGCCACCCAGGCGCAGACCTACTTCAACGAACTCGCCGCCGCACTGCAGAAACAGGTGTCCGCGCTCAAGGACATCGCGTCGCAGTTCCGCAGCCTCACCGCCGGCATGGAAGAAATGGCCCAATCGCTGCAGAGCCTGCTGCAGGACCTGCTCGACTGGCTCATCGCCATCGGCATCTCCGCCGCTGCGGCCGCCGCGTCCAGCTGGACCGTCGTCGGAGGGATCGCCGGCGCCGCAGCCACCGCCGCGTCCATCTGGAATGCCGTCAAAGTGTGGTACCTCGCCCTGGACGCCCACGACGCCGCCTGGGCCGCCGTTCAAGGTTTCGTCGGACTCTGCGCCGGCTACCTCGGCGCCATCCACGGCATGCAGGACGTAGCCCTGCCCGGCGCCTACAACCACCCCGGGGTTTGAGACATGTCAGACCCCCGCGACGAACCCACCATGGCTGTCGCCCACGGTGACCCCGCCCTCGCCCGCCACCTGCGCCGATCTCTCGAGGAACTCCGCGACCGCAGTGACAACGACGACTTCCGCCGTCTCGCCGACGACGTGCTCAACGGGCGCGCCAATCTCCGCGACGTCTACTTCACCCCCGCCTTCGCCGCCGGCATCGACCCCGGCACGCAACAATTCGCCGAACGCTGGGACCAACTCAGCCAAGACGAACAACAACAGCTCGCCGAGCAAGGACGCCAACAGCTCGACGAAGAACGCGACCGCATCCAACGAGAAGACGAGCCCGAATAGCACTCAGCCCACGCCTAAACCGATGACGCTTGTCCGGCCGCACGCCGGCCAGCCCGGGTGCGACCCCGCCGAGGTAGTGCTTCCGAGCCAGCTCGATCCCGACGCGCACGCCGGGCGCGAGCTTGGACTTAGGACGGCGAAGGCCCTGCTGGGTCGGCAGGGCCTTCGCCGTGGGTGCCGCAGAGGCTCCCAGTGCCCGGGGTCGCGCGGGGAGCGCGCGAGCTCGGGGTGGTGTGCGTGCGTTAGGCGGGTTTCTCGAGCCGGTCGAGTTTTTCGTGCAGGGTGGCGTGGGCGTGTGGATCGGCGATCCAGACGCCGCATGTTTCGCAGTGTGCGCGGCCGGGTGCTACGAGGCCGTCGTGGAGGGTGACGGGGATCGGTTGGTCGTCGTTCTCGGCGTTGAGCCACAGCTCGAACCAGGTGTTGTGGATCTCGTCCGGCTCGATGCCGAGCGCTTTGAGCAGGCGTGCGAGGTTGTCCCAGGGCGGGCTTTTGCGGGCCTTGAAGATCCGGCAGATCGTCGATGCCGAGAGCCCGCTGTCCTTGCCGATCACGCGGTAGGTGGGTCGGCCTGCTTCGCGGTGGGCCAGTTCCAGGCGGCGTAGCAGTCGGCTCAGGGCACTGTCGTCCTGGGGCTCTTCGCCGTTCGGGGACTGTCCGGTCACGAGGGTGAACATGGCCATGATGTTCGCCGTCCAGCCGGCGCTCACGGGCGAGCGGTGTTTGCGGGCGCCGGCCGGCATGTCGGCTACACCCCCCGCCGTGGGGTGATCGGACGCAGGACCCGGGCGGCGACCTCGCCGGCGATCACGCTGGCCGTGCCCGCGATGAACGCGACGTCGCTGGCGTCGTAGCCGCGGACGATGAGGATTACGGCGAGTGCGGTGACCGAGCAGGTCACCACGATCGACGGGACGGGCCCGGCGTCGACGAGGATTCGGCGGGTGATCTCGGCGCCGAGCAGGGTGACGCCGCCGGCCAGCAGCAGCGCCTCCTGTAGCGGTTCCCCGGTCAGTAGCAGCGTGCCGGCGCTGGCGTGGACGACCACGACCAGGACTGCCGCGTACCAGGCGTTGCGCCGCTCGTGACGGGGTGTCCCCGGCGTGGAAGACCGCTCGGGCTCGGCGAGGTGGCCTGCTGCCTGCGGCCATGGTTCTGGCGGCTGGTCAAGCGGGTCCTGGGAGAACCGGGGGGTTGAAACGGTCACGACGTTCCTACTCCTTGTCTTGTCCTGGGCAGCGTGTGCTGCTCAGGCGTGGGGGGGGGGGGGGGGGGTTCCCCCCCCCCCCCCCCCTCTCGGCGGTTTTTTCGGGAAAAAAACACCCCCCCCCCCCCCCCGTGGCAGAGGGGAAAAAAACGGGTTTTTTTTTTTGTGTTTGGGTGGGGGGGGTGGGGGGTTGCGTTGTGCCCTCCCCCCCCCCCCCCCCCCCCCCCCCCCCACGCTGCTGGTCCGGGCGCTTTCGAGGAAAGAACACCCTTGGCCCTCGCTCCGGGTGGAGCGGGGAACCAGGTGCGGCTTTACTGGTGGCAGTCCAGTGATCCAAAGCCGCAGTTCACACATCCTCCCCTATCGGGAGCATTTTTCATCGCGGGTGCACCACATTGGAACAAGAAGATCTCCGTCGGGGCCAAAGGTCAATTTTCGGGAACGGACATCCGTACTCACTAGCTGCGCGTGGAATGCACGAAGTGCGGGCAGATTGACTAATGTGGAGAGCCCTGGAAAAACGAAAAACCCCCCGCTGCCAACGGAGGGTTTCTCTGTGTTTCCCCGAATTAGCGCCCGGACCAGCAGACAAGAACTCGGATGCTTACCAGAAATCGGTAAAGCCATAAACGGCAGCGCCAGGCAGGTGCACGCTGATGGGCTCTACAGTGCACTAGATCTAGCTACCGTGCAACAGGCAGATAGCCCGTATGGTGGGCAAGCTGTTGCACAGGATTTCACCACCGCCTGGGTTCTGCGGTGTAACAGGATGGTTGAATGTCAAGCCATCTTGTCCGGATATACCCTAATATCTGGTGCTCGTCCGTAACCAATCCATGACCTTGCGTGTGCGTACTGTTTCCTACGGTGATCGACTCGCTGCAAAATTGCGCGATTCACGGCCACTCATCCAAAGGATTTCCGGAGCCGGGGTCCCCCGTAAGCGTTGCCCCGCACACCCGTGTCGAGCGCTAGTCGTTCTTGGCCTTCTGTGATCATCCCCTAACCAACAGGTTACGCCACGGTAGACAGCGGCAAATTCTTCGATTCCGAGGCCGGAAGATCGACAGCCAATAACAACATATTCAAGATGACCAATTGCCGCCAACACCATATGCGCCCGGCCACAGCTATCCTCAACAGAAAGCCAACGAGCGGATTCCAAAACGGAAGGCGGACAAACTGTCCGTGTGACGCGGATCACTATGGAGGTTCCGCGTGTCGCTTCGGGCGTTACCAAAAGATCTTTCACTTTGCGCGGTGGTGCGTGTTGTTAACGCTCTCATGACACCCTTGCGCATGAAATGCATGTGCATCTCATGAAACGGTGAAACAGAAAGTGCAAGTTGCACCGGATGATCGGCTGGCCGGTAACCGGGCCCGAGCATTCTCCGGACAGCACAGTTGGCCGGGAGACTGGCAGCCAGGGACGAACACGAGGGCTACCTCGACGAGCTGACCCGGCAGTGGATTCAGGCCGAGGCGGCGAAGCCAGTGCGCGTGCCTGCGCCGGGAACCTCCGGCTTCGCGCCCGCCCGGGTGGGGCCTGCAGCGCGTGCATCCGGCTCAGATCCGATGGGTGCGCCGCCCAGACGACCGCCCCAGGCTGGCCCGGGCCTCGTGCGCAGGTCTGTGATGCGCGCTCCCACGCTTGCGCCGCGCTCGTCCCGGCATTGTGGCCTCCGGCCCCCGGCTATGGCCCGGCGAAGGCGTCCGCGGGGAGTCCTTCCGCTTCTGGTTCGAGCCCGGTGGGATGTCATCGCGCGGGGAGGCGTACGGCCCAACGCCACCGAGCTGACGACGCCGAAGCCACTCGGGCGGTCCGGAAAGGCCTGGTCCGGATGGGAATCGCAGTCGGCAGCCGACGCCACGTCGACATCGCGTCGTCACGCCGAGGCCGGGCGCCGCCAGGTCATGCGCCAGCTCAGCGACGAACTGCTGGCAGGACAGGCGGTGCAGCCGCAGCGTGTAGCGGGTGGCGTCGCTCAACACGAACACCACGCGCAGCGGATCGGTGAACACCGCGGCCGGCATCAGGCACCCACCCCCGCCAGGTCAGCCTTGTCGTCGAACTCGGCGAACAGGTCCCCGGTCAAGATCGGCGGCCCGGCCCGCGAGCACCCCGAAGTACGGCACGCAGAGTTGCCGGGTGAGGGCCTGTTCGGCCAGCCGCAGTCCGCGGTACTGATGCCGCCGGTAGTACTTTCCGTCACAGAACAGCACCAGCGCCGGGGCAGTGTCGAGGACGGCGAACGCCTGTTGTAGTGGCCGCATGTCGAAGGTGCCGGCGGCGGCGCGGTGCCCGCCGGCCTGGAAGTTGAGCCACGCGAGACGGTGCATGGCCGAATTTTGGTCGGGTTGCGGAACCTGGTGCATCGGGCGCTTTCCCTTTCCGATGTGGGAGTTCATGTGGGCGTGGGGTTCGCTAGTGGTTGCGCAGGAAGCCGGGGACGTAACGCGGGCGGCGCGTGCGGAAAATCCACCCGGCGACCAGCCAGGCATCATCGAGCAGATGATCGGCAAGGCGGTCGAGGTGGCGGGACTCGTCGTTGCTGAGGTGAACGTCCGTGGCGAGGAGCGCGCAGCGCATCGCGACTCGGGCGCAGCGCCCGCTCCCGCTGTGTGCTTGCGCGTCGATCAATGCCTGGATTGGGTCGACGTGGTCTTCAGTCTCTGGGGACGGAAGATCGTTCGACCGTGCCATCCATGAGGCGATCAGCGAGGCGTCCGCCTCGGTCAATGTCTCGGCGATCCGGCCGACGTGCTGCCAATCGAGACTGCTGAGCCTGTTCCGGGCCGCTACGTGCGCGTCGCGGATGATCTTGAATGGGCTGCGCTGGTCGCCGTCCGCGACGGGTTCCGTGGTGTGTTGCTGCGGGGTTGACATCAGCTCTTCTCGCTGTTCGGACGGTTACTGCCGGATCCTCGGAAAAAGGCGATGTTTGCGTCACCAGCTGCGGATGCGGTGGCCGGGCCGCACCCCACATCGATCCACTGCCGCGTCCCGGCCGCGGCGAGCGCGGTCATCGCCTGGGCTCAGCAGATGTTTGGGCACCTGTGGTGCCGGCGATGCGCCGGTCGGCGGCATTGACCGGCTGGACGCCGGCCTCGATGAGCAGCCTTCGGACCGTGGCCACGCTCTTGCCCATCTCGACGGCGATGGCCTCCAACGAGGCGCCTGCGGCGTACCGGCCAACGGCGGTCGTTGCGGCCTGGCGCCGGCGTTCCCCGGTCAGGCGACGTGTCTCAGGCAGGACCACGCCAGCCTCGATGAGCAGCGTCTGTACAAGCTCATAGCTGTGGCCGACCTCGGCCGCTACCTGGCTTATGGATGCGCCGGCCTTGTGTTTGGCTACTGCGACGGCCTGGAGCCTGCGCCTGCGCTCACCGACCAAACGTTCCGCGGGGCGAAAAGCCCCGGCCTCGATGAGCAGCGTCCGTACAAGCTGGTTGCTGTGGCCGACCTCGGCCGCTACCCGGCGGATGGAACCGCGGGCCTTGTATTTGGCTACCGCGACGGCCTGCAGCGTGCGCCGGCGCTCACCGGCCAAACGTTCCGCGGGGCGAAGAGCGCCAGCCTCGGTGAGCAGCGCCCGGACCACGGACGTGCTGTAGCCGATCTCAGCGGCGATGTCTTGGACTTCGACGCCTGCCTGGTACCAGGCGACGGCCTTCGCGCGCAGCTCTACGCGGCGGTCGCGATCGATCCGAGGGCGTTGTGAGCGGATAACGCCGGCCCCGATAACCAGTGCGCGAATGACCGACGTTGGCTTGCCCTGCTCTGCGCTGACCTTCCTGATGGAGGAGCCTTCGCTGTATCGGGCGAGAGCATCAGCTTTCATGGACTCGAGCTCGTCCTCAGACAGAGACGCGGTCGTAGACAACCGGCCTGCTTCCGCAGCTCGACCCCGGCCTCCAGGATCAGCGCCCGTGCCGTTGCGGAGCTGCCGCCGATCTCGGCGGCGACGGTCTCCAATGACGCCCCAGCGGTATACCGGGCAGCGGCTACGGCCGACACCTCGCGCCGACGCGCCCCGACCAGCCGATCGTGGCGGCCGTTAAATCCAGAGCCCTGCGGCGGCAGTGGACCGCCGGTGGACGTGAGGCCGGCGTTCGGGATGCGGATGTTGATGGGTTCAGACACGATCGAAACTCCGAAGCAGGGTCGTTGCTGTTGTTTCGTTAGCAAGCAGGTTGAGCAGCCCGGATTCGACCTGGGCGATCTGGGCGCCGCTGGCGAGAAGCGCGGACCGAAGGCCCATAACGTGCGGCCGGGGGCTCCTGCGCGGCTGCATATCCGGGATGTCGTGGAGGTCGGTGACGACCAGGTCGTACGGCCTTGGGACGTAGCTGATCCGCCCGTTTCACCGTCATCCGGTAGATGCTCGGCGGGACATGCGTGTGGGGGTGCAGCAGGCCGTACTCGGCGGAGATGAGCCGCATCCGGCCGCGGTGACGCGGATGCGTGGCCAGGCGCTCGCGCAGTCGGGACAGGCACCCGCCGTGATACAGGTCCCACGCCGGGACGAGCTGGTTCCGCTCCTGTGCGCGGGCGGTCGCCGACACGAAGATTATGCGACGGCCGATCGGGTCGTCCGCGTCGGCCCACCGCCGCGGCCCCGGTGGCGGTCATCCCGGAATCACCGCCGCCGGGGTTCGGACCGGCGGCGCGACGCACCCGGTCTGCGGCCCGGCGCTATGCATCCATCCGTACACCTCGTCGAACATCCAGCTACCTGAGCATGTGGGGTGGGGCAAGGGTTCTCGGCGCCGAGCCGAGGTGTGTCCCAGCCCAGCGCGGCAGACCTGCCCCGGCTGGCAGTATGGCGCTCACGCATCGGAGCCCTGCGAGTCCGCGAGCAGATCCAGCAGCACTGCCGTTGCCTCGTGCAGTTGCTGGAAGGACAAGACATCCAGCGCCACGGTGCTGCCGTTCCACGCCATGCTCACGACCACCTCGGGGGACCGGCCAGCCTCCTGGACGAGGAGCAGGTGGATGGGGCGGTCCTTGGTGCCGACGGTGATCTCCGTGCTGGAGTGCCGGCGGGCCACGGTGTATAGCGGGGCTGGCTCGGCGATCGTGCAGACACTCGGGTCGCACCAATGTGGATGGCTCACAGGTCAGACGCTCGCGAGGGGTGAGCGTGGGGCAGCCCGCCGGCGACCGAACGAGGGCACTCCGTGCAGGCCATCCAGCCGCCGCAGTCAGGACACCAGCACCTGGGCCCACGCACCGCCCACCCGGCCGCGGCCCCTATGACGAGCGCGACGAGCGCGACAACGGTCGTGAGCATCGGTCCAGCTCCTTCGGCAGGGGCGGTGGTGGGAGGTACGGGTGGGGGAAAGGCCCGGACTGGGGGTGAGGTGAGGCGGAGGGGATTCCCGCCGGTCGGGAGTCAGGGTTTTCTTGCCACAGCGCAGTACACGTCCAGCGGCCGCATCTCGTTGGGCACCACCGGGTCTTCGGCGTCGGGCCGCCACAGCGTGGTGGGCACGACTCCAGGAGCTTGGAGCTCGAGTCCGGCGAGGAAGTGGCCGATCTCCTCGGGAGTGCGCAGGTTGTAGTCGGCGCCGCCGCGCCGGGCGACCATCAACGCCGTGACGCTCGCGGGCGTGCGAATGCTGTCGTTGATGGCGACGTAACTGCCGGACGGGATCGCGGCGGCTACCCGGCTCACGATCCCCGCAGGGTTGTCGTCGTCGGCGACGTGACCCAGGATGCCGAGCATCAACACCGCAACCGGCAGGGTGAAGTCCAGCGTCTTGGCCGCCTCCGCCAGGATCTTGCCGGTGTCGCGGACATCGGCGTCCACGTAGTCGGTGACGCCGTCAGGTTTGCTGGTCAGCAGCGCGCGGGCGTGGGCCAGGACGAGAGGGTTGTTGTCCACGTACACGATCCGTGACCAGGGTGCGGCGCGCTGCGCCACCTCGTGGGTGTTGTCCGCGGTTGGCAGCCCGGTGCCGAGATCGAGGAACTGGTTGATGCCGGCGTCGGCGGCGGCCAGGACGAACCGGCGTAGGAACGCGCGGCCGGCCTTGGCGATGTGCTGGATTTCCGGATAGCCCGCCACCACCGCGTCGGCGACGGCGCGGTCAACGGCGAAGTTGTCCTTGCCGCCCAGGAGATAGTTCCACCACCGGGCGGAATGCGGGACGCTCGGGTCGCATCCGGGGGCGGGGCGGTTCTCGGTCATCGGTGGTCCGTTCGGGTTGCTGGTGGGGTGCCGGGTGCGCACCTTGAGCGCCTTTCGAAGGGCGCTCGCGGTTTGGCTCAGGTATGCCGTGTCCGGTCAGGATGCTGGCGGAGGCGTCGGTGATGCTGGCGGCATCACTGCGCGCGGATAGCCCGAAGGAATGGGGAGAGGAGAAGTGGTGATGTGCCGCCCCGGCTACCCGGGACCGGAAGCCGGCAGCGGCACATCACCGGGCCGGTCCGACTTACGGAATCGGGGGGCCGGTTGCGGACCGGTGGCTTTCGGGCGGCGCCGGGCAGGCGTCGCGCCACATCGGGTACTGCCGGGGACTTTCGTCGCCGTCGACGGCGAACGGCGGCTGGCTGAGGTAGCCGTATCGCCGAAACAGCGTCTGGTCGGCGCTGAACGGGCTGGTCATGAGGACTCTCACGCCGACGCCGCCGGCCGCCACATGCGACGGAGGGGGGCCGGGCAGTTCGACAGATTGATGGTGGGCGGGTTCATGTCGGTGTAGCCGTGACGCCGGTACAGCCGCGCGTTCTCCTCCCCGGTGGCTTCCAGGTAGGCGGATTCGCGTTTGGCGTCGAGTTCGGCGTGGGTGAAGTCCATCAGCCTGCTGCCGTAGCCCTGGCCCCAATGGTCGGGGTCGACGGCCAGGAACAGCAGGTGCCGGTGCGGGTCGTCCGGGTGCAGGGCATCCATCTTCTGGCCCAGTTCCTCGAACTGGGGCAGGTCCTCGCCGGAGACGGCGGCCAGCTGCTCGGCGTAGTCGTCGGGCTCGGCGAACGTGCCGGTGCGGTCGAACCACACCGCCGCGGCGCTGCTGTCCTCGGTCATGACGACCTGCCCGGCTCCCGCGATGGCGTGCGCGATGTGCAGCCGGTACCAGGCGCGGGACACCGGCCACCGCCGCTGGTCGTTGGGGACGAGGAAGCGGATGACGTCCAGGTGTAGGAAGGAGTCCGCGACGATGCCGGCGACCGCGTCGATGTCGCCGGGACCGGCGATGCGGATCCCGGGGGCAGGGGCGGGGGTGGAGCTGCTCATCAGTGGGTTCCCTTCGATCAGAGGACGGAGGACAGGCCGGAGGCTCCGGCCGCCGCGCTGCTGGCGCCGCGCCCGATGCCCTGGTAGACAACGGGTTTGGTTCTCCTGAGAATCAGGGCCCAGATGATGCCGCCGACGAAGGCGATCGCCATGGCGATCGGGCCGAAGATGGCCGGGCCGGTGCCGGGGTCGACGCCGTACAGCGCGGCCAGGTTGTCCACAGCCAGGTAGGACACCCACAACAGAAGCCCGGATGCGACCAGCGGTGCGAGCAGGCGCCGCCACACGTTCTCGCCGCGCTTGCCGCGGGCGAAGAAGCAGATGACGGAGATGCTGGTCAGGGTGTAGAGCAGCAGGACACCCAGGCCGCCGGTCGTGGAGCCCCAGAAGAACAGCTGGACCAGGGGATCCCAGCCGTTGATCGCGAACAGCAGGAGCACGAGAAACGCGAGCGCCGTCTGCGCGAAAGACGCGTTGCGAGGGGCGCCGCCCAGGGTGGTGTGGCTGAACCCTCGCCAGGCGACCCCTTCGCGGCCGAGAGAGTAGGTGTAGCGGGTGATGGCGTTGTGGAAGGCCAGCGCCGCCGCGATCAGGCCGGTGCCGAGCAGGATTTTCCCGACGGTCGCGGACCACTGACCGAGCGCGGCCGCGGCCTCGTTGAAGAACAGGTCAGGGCCTTCGGCGGCCGCACGGGAGAGAATCTCCTCCCCTGGGGCGGAGATCTGCACCCAGGATCCGAGCACGTACACCGCGGCGATCAGGGCGATGGTGGTGTAGGTGGCGACGGGGATGGTGCGCTGCCGGTTCTTGCTTTCCTCGATGTAGACCACCGACTGCTCAACGCCCGCGAAACTGGTCGCGCCGAGGACGATGAACACGCCCAGCATCGGGCCCGACAAACCACCGATGTCCATCGCCGTGCGGGAGAAGGCGAACCCGGGCGCGAGCGCGATCGCGATGCTGTACGCCACGACCAGGACCGTCTCGGCGGCGACCAGGATCATCAGGACGTAGCCCGAGATCTTGACTTCGTTCGCGCCGAGGACCGCCACGAGGAGCCAGGCAGCGTAGGCCGGGACCCACCAGGCCACGGGGAAGCCGATCCAATCCGTGAGCAGCGGGCCAAATTGCCATCCGAGCGCGCCGTAGCAGCAGAGCTGGAAGCAGTTGTAGACGAACAGTGCGACCCACGCTGTGCCGACGCCGAGCGGCCGGCCGATCCCCTGGGCGATGTAGGCGTAGAAGGCGCCGGCGTTTTCGATGTGGCGGGCCATCGTCAGGTACCCGACGGCGAAGACCATCAGCAGTGCGGCGACGGTGATGATCGCGATGGGGAAGCCGGTCAGGCCGGTCTGGGCCGCCGCGACGGGGACGACCACCGCAGTGACGGTCAGCGGCGCGACGCTGGAGGCTATGGCCGAGCCGATAGAGATCGCGCCGAGCCGATCGGCGGCCAGCGCGGTCGACACGCTGGCTTTCTCGGCGAGGGGGGATGATGCGCGCACAGTGGAATTCCTCCTGCAACTGGGAGACGGGGGCGGGGTGGTGCTCCGCGGGGTGTTAGCGAACGGCGGCAGCGTCACCGACGGCGTCCTCCGCGGCCTTCAGCAACTTCCGAGACTGTTCATCGAGGCCCTTGATCAGGGACAGCAGTAGGGAATGTTGGCTTGGCGTCAGGGTGGCCAGCGCATACTGGTGCAGGCCGGTGGCCAGGAACAGACCTGTCAGGACCAGCCCCGACCAGGACAGTCCGTGCCCTTGTTCCGCGGCAGTTCTGATCCAGCTCGCCGGACTTCCGGTGACGGTGGTGTTGTGAGGGACGTACCGCACCGTTTTGAACCTCCGCCAGCCCCGCTCCTCACGCCGGACCAGCCCGCCACGAGCGAGCCGCTCGCCGACCAGGGTCTCGGCGCGTTTCTTGTTGGCCAGGTACGACATCCACTCGCGCACGTCGTGGCCACGCTCTGCGGGGCGGGTGGCCTCCGGTACCGGAGGCCACCTCCAGTCGTCTCGTGGCTCCGGAGGCCAGACCTGGCCGTGCGGTTGCCGCGCGTGGGCGGCTATGTACGTCGGCGATGGCGTCGATGGCTGCGGTGGCCAGCCCTGCTCGTCTTGCTCCATCTTGGCGAGCAGGGCTTCCAGCGCGGCGTCCTCAGGCGCGGGGATCCCCGTACGGAACAGTTGGCCGTCCCGCAGCTGGCACCAATCGCCGTGGACCAGCGCCGCCAGCAGGCCCGTGGCCAGCCCGATTCCGAGGGGCCGGTCACCGATCAGGCGCGCGTTTCCGGGGCCGTCGTGCGCCGTTAGCCAAAGGTGATCGCTGGGCACAGTCAGCTCCGCTAACGACGGCATGGCGTTCCTTCCACTAAGTAGGCGTTGAGTCGAGGTCATGCGGGCAGCACGGCGCGCACGCCAGCGCGCCGTGTGCCACACGGCCGCATTGGCGTCACTCGTGCCTGTTTGCTGCGTCCGGCCGGCGAAGGGGATCGGCCGGGTCTACGCGATGTCGGGGCCGCTACCGGTTGCCCGGCAAGACGAGGCCGCCTGGCCCCCCGCTGCCAGGCGACTCGCCCGGCAGGACCATCCGCTAGTGCTGGCCCGGCAGCAGCAGGCCACCGCCCTCTAGCTGCTCGTCGCCGCGGCTGCCTCGGCAGATCTGGCACCACGGCCGACGCGCGTCGGGCGGCGCCGCCGCGGACATGGTGTTGAAGATCATCGGCAAGACGCCGAGCTTGGACTTAGCGAGCGCTCGTTTGATGGCGCCCGGGGGCGCGGACGCCTCTATCGTTCTCATGCGGGGGAAGCTCCTTGGATGGAAGACCGGGCCTTGGGTCGGTCCGGAGCCGGGAGGGGCGCCGGTCCGATCAGGCTGGCCATGGGGAGCGAAACGAGAGCCCAGCGGGGAGTCCGCTGTCGCGCTCGCTGGCGTTCAGGTGGACGTGATGACGGAGTTGCCGACCAGGACTTCCGTCTCGTGGACCAGCCGCTCAACGGCATCGGGTGCCCGCTTGAGAAGCCCGCGCAGTTCGGCCTCCACATCCCGGCCTTCACCGCCGAGGATGACGTGGCGGTGAAGGTCAATGGCCAGGAGCAGACCCCCGAAGAGGGTCTCGCGGTCGTTGAGCGTCTTGTCGCGTCGAAGTGCGTCCGAGACCCGGGACCAGGCCCAGCCAGAACATTGGAATTCTTGGGAACGTAACGAGTCCTCCGCCAGCGGCGTTCGAGGCCGTCCACCACCCCAGCCCGTGTGAGCCGGAGGCCAACGTGGTCATAGACGCTGCGGCCGCCGAGGTCTTGCGTCGCGATGTAGCTCAGCCAGTCACGCAGAGACGAGCAGGTCGGTTGCTCCTGAATCACGGACACGAGTTGGGCAGCGAGTCTGTCGACGGGCTTTCCTGCCACCTTCTGGACCACACCATCTGTGTCGACTTTGACGTAACGGTGCAGGATTAGCCTTCCCATGAGCGCCGCCGCCAGGCCGAAATTGGTGGTTCGCCGATGCGCCTGCCGCTTCCCGCGAACGTCGTGCAAGGCCAGCGACATGTCGTCCGCAACCAGCGTCCAACATGTTGTCTCGTCCGGCGCCCGATCCTCCTCGACCGCGCCCGCCGGAACCGACGCCGGCGAGAGCGGCCCGAAACCGGCGAGACACAGGGAACCGTCGCTGGGTCGCGATCCGGGATGCCACGCATGCTGGGGGACGTGAGGGCGGGGAACACCGCCGCCCTGCGACCCGTAGTAGCCATCAAGGCTCGTGCTGTCATCGGCTCCGTTGGTGAAGATACCGCCGTCGCGGGGGTTCATTGCCATACGCAGGTCACCTCCTCGGGGATAGGACCGACGCGGATCTGCTCGACGCGTCGGATGTAGAAGTGCATGGCGAAGAGCGCGGTCACTCCGAAGCGGCGCACGACGGCCGCGGCCAGAGCTTCCTTAATCGCCGACGCAGGAACCGGTCGAAGTCGACAGCCACACAAGGCGCGATATGCCGACTGGCCATTGGGTTGGCCGATCAGAAACATCGCCTGATCGCAGCCGCCGCAAATGGCTGGGAGGCGCAGCTGATACGCAGCATCCGTCATGACGGTCATGTGAGCCTCCCATCGCGTTTGCCCCCGTAGCGTTCAGGCGCTGCTCTTGGTCATGTGCGCTATTCCCTGGCGGCTTGCCTGACGGCGCACGAGCTAACGAACCCTGATGCGCCGGATACGGTCATATTCGGTCGCCTGGGTGGGTTCGCTGTCTCCGCTACTTGGGTTCCGGTGGAGCCCTCATCGACGGAGATCGGCTGATTGCACGGTGGATGTTCCGCGGGGTGTTCCGAGATCCAATGCTCACCCGTACTCTGTGTCTCCCGGAAGGCACTCCCTGTCCATACCCTGTCCTGGACATCCGGGACAGTCACACCCACTCAATACGGGAGCGGACATGCTTGACCGCCCAGAGACGTTCGGTGAGGCCCTGCGCCGGCTGATGGGAGATCGGAAGCACACCTTCCGGTCCCTGGGGCTCGCAGCGAACATGTCCAAGTCGAAACTGGGCCTGATGTGCCAGCCCGGCGCCACGGTGACCGATGAGGACGCGAGCGCTTTGGATGCGATCCTGCACTCCGACCTAACCTTGGTGACGGCAGCACAGAGAGATCGCCAAATGGCTGCGGCGACTGTGCTGCACGGACGCAACCGCTACACCGACCTCGCCGTGTCTCTAAGCGGAGAGTTCGCAGTTCAGGGAGTGAGTGCTGTGGACCGACGGAGTTTCCTGCAAAACGGGGTGCTCGTGCCTGCTGTAGTCCTCGAGCTGAGCCGACTCGGGCTCAGCGACGCCATGACCTCGCGCGGCAGCGTCTCCGCTGAGGAGTGGGAGGAGATCGTCGCCGACCATGGTTTCGCCTACATGACCACCCCACCGGGCGAGCTCCTCGAGCAGCTCATGGTCGACGTCCTGGCTATCCAGTACGCCGTGGACGGTGAACCGGAAGATAGCCGCCGAGCCCAGGATCTGAGGCGATGCGCGGCGCTGCTCGCCGCCCTGACCGCCATGACAGTGGCGAATCTCGGGCAGCTTCGCGAGGGTCGCAGGTGGTGGCGCACCGCCAAAACCTTGGCCGACCGGTCCGCCCACCCGGCCACACAAGCTTGGGTTTATGGTCGAGAGATCGTCAGGGCGCTCTATGAGAACCGCCCCATCGGAGCAATTATCAAGATGGTCGACGGGTTTGAAGCCAACCTTCCTCCAGCCCCGCAAGACGCCATGCTGGAGTTCGTGACCGGTAAGGCTCAATCCCTGGCGCTTGCCGGCCGACGTGACGAAGCCTCAGCATGCCTGCCAAGCCTGGAAAGAATCTGCGACGATCTTCCGAACTCGCTCATGGCCGACGGCGCATCCATTTTCGGCTGGTCTATGGATCGCCTCAGGTTTACCGAGTCATACGTTTACTCGTTCATCGGTGAGTATCCGAAAGCAGCGGAAGCCCAGGCGGCGGCGATCGGTCTATACGATCCGTCATACACCCGCGGACCTGCCCAGATCGAACTGCAGCGCTCGATCTGCCTCGCAAGGATCGGGGACTCCACACAGGCTGCTAGTCATGCAAAGAACGTCATTGATGGACTCGGCTCAGGTGACCGAATCCGGCCCGTGGTCGACCTCGGCTCCCGCGTCCTTACCGCGATACGCGGTACCGATCAAAATCTTCCCGAAGTGCGCGATTACCGCGAGTTCCTTGGTGCCGCTAAGCAGATTGAGGCATGAGTTGACATCCCAGGATCTGGATATCGAACTGCGGCACTCAGGCTCCGAAGATGCCTCGGCGCTCCGCGCTCAAGTCCTCCCGGTCTATGCCGCCTCCCATGCCGACCAGATGCATGACCCCTGGTTCTCGCCGGAGAGTTTCTGGGAACGGTTAACAGAAATCTATGCCAAGACCCGCGACTTCGACCTCGTAACCGCGTGGCAGAGTGGCAAAGTCGTTGGATACGCATTCGGCAGCCCGAGGGACACAGACGACCTCTGGCCGGACATACAGCCAGTATTCCCTCACATGACGCCACATGGCCCTGTGTACATCTTCCGTGAATTTGCCGTAGCGCCGGATTCCCAGAGGCGTCATATTGGCACTCAAATCCATGACGAACTACTCCGAGGCAGGCCGGAACAGGTAGCGCATCTGCTGGTGCGGCCAGATAACGTCGCCGCTCAGGCAGCATACGCACGATGGGGATGGAAGCGGGTCGGCAAGGTCAAGCCATTCGCCGACTCACCTACGTTTGACGCACTGGCGCTCGATCTCACCGAGCGTTATTGACCGATAAAGACGCTAACCTCGCGCCTTCAGTAAGGGCGGCGGGTGGCGGGGCTGGGGAACGCGAAAGTGCCTTCTGATCTGGGATGATCTGGCTTGTCTGGAGTCAAGATCGTCCCGCACGGAAGGCACTTTCAGAGTGCAGGGTACCGGTACGCGTCCGAAGGTTGTCGTTGCTGGTGGCGCTCGCGGTGTGGTCGGTCATGCCGGCACCCGTCTGCTGACCGATCTCGCCGATAGGACCGGGTTGACCAGGGGCTTCGTTGAAGCGCTCGGGCTGGACCGGGTTCGCCGCCCGGCGCACGAGCCGGGCCGCGTCGCGGTTGATCTGGCGGTGTTACTGGCCGACGGCGGCGAGGCCATCGCGGATTTGGCGGTGTTGCGGCAGCAGCCCGGCTTGTTCGGGCCGGTGGCCTCGGATCCGACGGCGTGGCGGGTCCTCAACCAGGTCGACACCCCGGCCCTGGCCCGGTTACGAGCCGCCCGGGCTGCCGCGCGGGAAGTGGCCTGGCTCCAGTTGCTCGAGACGCGCCGGTCGTTGCCGGCCACCGTGGTCCTCGGGCGGACGCTGCCCGGGTTCGTGCTGGACATAGACGCGACGATCGTGCTGGCGCACTCGGAGAAGCAAGCGGCGGCGCCGACCTGGAAACACAGCTTCGGGTTCCACCCGCTGCTGTGTTTTCTCGACGCCACCGGTGAGGCCTTGGCCGGGATGCTGCGGCCGGGTAACGCCGGATCGAATACCGCCGCCGATCACATCACCGTCCTGGGCCAGGCCCTGCAACAGGTCCCGGACGCGTATCGGTATGGCTGCCCGATCCTGATCCGCAGCGATTCCGCGGGCAGCAGCCACGAGTTCCTCGCCCACATCCGCGGCCTGCGCGAGCATGGTGTGGCGGCCGGGTTCTCCGTCGGGGTCGCGATCACCACACCGATCCGGGCCGCGATCACCGCCGCTTCCGATTGGGTGTCGGCGCTCGACGGCGACGGCAGCCTGCGCGATGGTGCCGAACTCGTCGAGCTCACCGACTATCTCGACCCGAGCGCAGTGGCCTCGTTCCCGGCCGGCACCCGGCTGATCTGCCGCCGGGAACGCCCGCACCCCGGCGCGCAGCTGTCGTTGTTCGACCAGGTCAACGGCAAACGGCATCAGGTCTTCGCCACCGACACGCCACACGGCGGCGGCTCGATTCAGTTCCTGGAAGTCCGGCACCGCTGCCACGCCCGGGTCGAGGACCGCATCCGCACCGGCAAGACCACCGGGTTCGGCCGGTTCCCCTCACGGCAGTTCGCGATCAACGCCGCCTGGCTGGAACTCGCCCTGACCGGCATCGACCTACTCTGCTGGACCCAACACCTGCTCCTGGACGGCGCCCTGGCCGCCGCCGAGCCGAAGAAACTGCGCTACCGGCTCCTGCATGTCGCCGCGAAACTCACCCGCACCGCCCGCACCACCACCCTGCGTATCGCCGCCGGCTGGCCCTGGACCCACGACCTCATCCGAGCCTTCGAACGCCTCACCGCCCTACCCGAACCCGTTACCTGACAACAGAATCCACCGCCCACCCGACCAGGACCACGGAGAAACCCGGCCTACGGCCGGGCGACACAGCCTGCCCTACCACCAACGCCGGCACCGATCCCTCATCCAACAACCGCCGAAACGATCAACCGCCGCTTAATGAAAGACGGAGGCTAACCGACTCGCCAGCTAGCAAGAAGTTCATCTAGCGAACCCGTGTCCGATCACGGATCGGTGCCTGCAGCTCGCAGATCTCACCGTGGTCACCGCCGGCCGACGAGGAGCAGCTGCAGCAAGCCCCGCCACAGGCGTCGTTGTAGCACCAAACCATCACGGTAGCGGTCCGCCAAGTGCAAGGCGCGGGAGCGGCGTTCTCCGCAGCGTTGATCCACAGCCGCACCAGCGGCGACGATCTCGTCAGCAGCCTCGGCTACGCGTGCGCCAGCGGCAGCCTCTGGTGCACCCGGTCCCTCGACGAACCTATGCCGCGCGACGACGAGATCAGAGCGCTGATGCGCTCGTGACCAGAGCTGCGGTCAACTTCGTCACGAACCGGGCCATGTGCGGATCGAAATGAGCCGCCGACCAGTCGACCGGCTCGTCCAGGCCGAACCAGCCGGTACCCCGGAACTCGCCAGGATCAGGCGTCATCTCCTGCGCACGGTCACCGCGCAACACGAACCACATTGTCACGTCGGTGTGGCTGTGCTGTCCCCGAGTCTGCGTCACCGACAGGAAGAAAGGCAGGTCACCGAATCCTTCGTGGAACCGGCCATCGATCCCGAGCTCCTCTCGCGCCTCACGCACGACCGTTGTCCGCGGATCCTCACCGTCGTCAACATGCCCCCCAGGCAGCAGCCAGCAGCCTGCCTTGACATGATCCACCAACATCAAGGCCGGGTTCGCTTCATCGAAAAGAGCGAAGTAGACGGCCAGATGCTTCGGCGGCGTCGTCGGAGGAACCGTCCGAAACAGCGGCGCGTCGGAGCGCACCCAAGCCACAATGTCGGCCTGGTCCTGCCGCTCACGTTCATCGAGCGGCACGACTCGCGACGCGAGATCCTCGACGATCATCCGTGGCCCATCAGCGCGCACCATCGAACCTCCAGCACAAGAGCGGACATCCAGCAGAAACTTGGCGAGGCTACCGTGCGCGCCGCCGCCGAGAGAGCGTCCGCCGCCCGCGTGTCACCCGAGCCCACAAGAAGTGGTCCGGCGCCGCACCCATCGCCGCGTCCGTGCACAGGCACATCGGCAAACCCCTACAACCAGCCACGTGCGGAACCCCCGCTTGGATGCTCACGGCCTGCCAGCCGTCTGACCATGGAGACGCTTTGACGACACTCGATCTGCCCGCGCTGCTCGATCTGGCCCGTAGCGTGACCGCGGCCGCCGAACATCACTTCCACACCGGCGGGCCGGGCGCGATCCGCGTCAAGGGTGACCGGGACATGGTCAGCACCGCCGACGTGACGGTCGAGCGGCAGATCCGGGCACAGCTTCGCGAGGCGACACCCGACTTCGGGTTCCTGGGCGAAGAAGAAGGCGAGGACCTCCCGCAGGCGCCGACCCGGTGGATCCTCGACCGGTCGACGGCACCGCGAACTTCATCCGCGGCATGCCGCTGTGCGGGATCTCTCTCGCGCTCGTCCACGAGCAAACCGCCGTCCTCGGGGTTCATCACCCTGCCCTACCTCCGCCGTCCCTACTGGGCCGCGACGGGCCTCGGTACCTGGCGAGACGGCCAAACCGTCCGACCGGCTACGGCCGCGGCCGTGCGGGACACGACGATCGCGATCGGTTACTTCACCCTCGGCCGCGGCGACCCCGAGCGTGACCGTGTGCTACTCGCCCTCGTGGCGCGCCTGGCGCAGCGGACCCGGATGATCGGCGCCTCGGCCGTGGATCTCGTCCTGTCGCTGACGGCGGGTTCGACGCCTCGGTCACGCACGCCAACCGGTCGTGGGACATGGCCGCCGGGGTGGTCACGGCCAGGTGGTCGTCGAGCGCAGTCCGGCGACGCGCCGGGCCGCCGCTCAGACTGTGGCACGATCCGGCCGAGACAGTGAAATCCAGACCGCTTGTGCCTATCCTGGCCGGTATGGCGGTCCCGGACGCGTACGCACTCGAACCTAACGCGGGCGAGCTGCTCGTCTTTGGGGGCGTCACCATCCTCGTCAGAGCGGCGGCGGTCCAAACCGGGGGCGCGTTCACGCTCTTCGAGGAGGTGCCGCCGATGGGGGATACGCCGCTACACGTGCACGAGCGCGAGGACGAGCTGTTCTACGTGCTTGAGGGCGAGCACGTTTTCCGGGTTGGGGAGCAGGAGCACCGCGTCGGGCCGGGCGGCGTTGTGTTCGGCCCGCGGGGCGTCCCCCACTCCCAGCGCAGAGTGGTCCCCGGCGAGGGCCGTCTGCTCGTTCTGACTGCCCCAGCGGGATTAGAAGGGTTCTTCCGGCACCTGGCGGCAGCGCAGGAGGCGGGAACACTTGGGCCGGACGCCCGGGCCGAGGCGTCAGCGCAGTACGGGATTACCTGGATGGACTGACGTGCCGTCGTGACACGGCTTTGATGCGGCTGCGGCCGCTGTGGCCGGGGATGTCGGGGTGCGCGACGCGGGCGTACTTGTCCACCTCGCAGACAGGTTCTGTGCGGCGCGACTTGGTCGGTCGGGCTGCGGCAAATGCGACACAAGACGAGCGCGCTCGCGACCGACTGCTGATTCTTGCCCAACACGAACCACCCTCTGAGTTCGTCGGATCCGACGAAGGTGAACATGCGCTTGCCCGTGGCCGACGGCTGTGGTTCGCCGCGGAAGCGGTGCACACCGACACCAATGCCCGCGGCCGGCTCGGACAGCCACCGACGGTCGAAGCCACGTTCCTCGAACCACTCACAGATCAACGGCACCCGGTCCGGGGCGCCACGGTGACGAGTCCAGATCGCGACGCCGCCGGTCCTGCACAACTGGCGGCAGAAGTCGACGGTTCGCCGACGGGGTCCTGGCGGCCGATCACGCCCGGCTCGAAGGAATCAGCGCTGGTGGTGGACGACAAGGAGCAGCGGCACGGGTGGTTCTCGGTGGTCGAACTGGACGGCGGCACGCCGAGCGGCTCAGCGGCGCTGTGGGACATCAACAACCACAACCGCTCCGCGCACCTCGGGCTGGCGTTGCGGCCCTCCGCCCGCGGCAAGGGCTACGGCACCGACGTGGTCGCCGTGCTGTGCCAGTACGGTTTCGTCGTGCGCGGCCTGCACCGGCTGCAGATCGAGACGTTGGCCGACAACGCCGCGATGCTGAGCTGCGCCGAAGGCAACGGTTTCGTCCGCGAGGGCGTGCGACGCTCGGCGGCCTGAGTGATGGGCGAGTTCCTTGACGAGGCGCTGTTCGGGCTCCTGGCCCGGGAGTGGCGATCAGCGTAGGTTGCCGGGCGGTCCGCGGGTCGCCGAAGGCGCTGACGCTGACCCACGGAGTCGCAACGGATCGCTCATTGCGGGATCCGCCCCGTTCGCCAGCAGCCGTCGGCGGGGCCGTCACTCGTTCGGTGGGCCAAAAGACAAAGTTCAGTGGCATACGAACAGACTTCGTTGGCAACGGACAGCACCTGACCCGCCGCGGCCACCACATCCACGTCGTCGGGCTCTACCCCCATCGCGCCCCGGCCCGCCTACCCGACCGGCCGCTCGACCGGCGCACCGTTCTGCACGCTCCGCCCCGCAATCCCCACCGGACGCCGTCGCTCTCCACACGGCCAAGCAGCGAATGCGGGACCTGCTCGCGGACCCACACCTTTGGGCGAGAAAACGGGGCTGCGCACAATCGTCGATCGGCAGGTGGGCCGGTCGGCATGACGGACGGCCGGCCTGCCCTGTACTTTCTTGATGTCCGACGTCGTGGGTTGCCGGTGCTGCCCGGCCCTGAGGCCGCGGAGAACGGCCCGGACAACAGCTTTGAGGGGCTGGCAAGCTGACAGGCGACGCAGGCATCCGGCCCACGCCGTGAAACTGGTCTGGCACAGGCGTGTGAACGGTGAAGGCGCCGATCGAGGCCGCTACCGGCCAGTGGTCAACTTGATCGCCAATTCCCCCACGAGCGCGTCGGCGAGGGCAGGCAACTGGTCCCGGTCGAGGCGTACGCCGCGAAGGCCGGTGACGGCGGTGAGGCCGTGCAGGTCATTGCCGCGCAGGTCGGCGCCGCGCAGATCGCTGCGCTGAAGGTCGAGCTGGCCGAGCCGGCACTGGTCAAAGACGCCTTTGGTGAGGGTGCTGTCGGCGATGGTGGTTTCGGCCAAGGAGCAGCGCAGGAAGGCCACCGGACCGGCAGTGGTGACTCGGGTGAGGGTGCTGTAGTCAAGCCGGCATTCCTCGAGGACGACGTCGCGCAGGGTCACGGTGTCCCAATTGGAGCCCATCATGGTGCAGCCGGCCACGACGCATCGGTCCAGGGTGACGCGGGTGAAGGTGCTGGCGGACAGGTCGGCGGCGGTGAGCCAGCAGTTGCTGATCACGGTATCGGTGAGGGTGGCTCGCGCCCATCGGTCGCCGGTCAGGACGCTGTCGGTGACTCGCTCGCCCGGCCGGGGTACGCGGTCGACTGGTACAAGGTCGCTGGGGTCGTCGCTGGGCAGAGCGATCCGCGAGTCGCGCACGGTCCGTGTTCGCACCAGTCCACCCTATAGCTGCTGGTGGCGACCGCCGGCGTGCACGGCCTGCCACCAGCCGTGGGTTGCTTTAGCGGTTGTTCCAGTTGTCCCAGCTGGGCCGGTTGTCGAAGGTCGGGCCAGTGTTGTCCCAGGTGGACCGGTTGTCGAACTTAGCCGCTTCGGGAAGGTCACCGGTCGTGACAATGCCGGTGAGATGCAGCGGGTCGAGCGTGGTGGCGGGGGCTGCGGTGAGCAGGGCGAGTGCGGTCATCGGGCGTCTCCTTGGATCAGGTCGAGCGCGGCGCGCACGACGGCTTGGTAGGTGGTGCGGCAGTAGTTGGTCTCGGTGACGTTGAAGCGGCCGTGTTCGAAGTACCGGTTGCCGGCCTGGGCGCCGTGACAGAAGTCCCAGAACTCGCATTCGGTCGCGCACCGGCGAAGGCCCGTCGTGGAACTCGGAGACATACCCCGGCCGGTCGGCTGCGAGTAGCTGGGGGAGGGAGGCGGTCAGCAGGTTGCCGATGACGAAGTCGTGGTAGCCGGGAGCGGTGACGCCGAGCAACTCCGGCGACAGCAGCACGGTCTGCCCAGTCGCGGCGACCGTGGGGATCGGGTCGTAGACGACCGGCCGGGCCGGCTGGCCGCTGCGGGCGTGGTCCAGGTAGCCGCGGAACCGGTCGAGGTCACGCACGCGCAGCTGCGGATACTGGGGGCTCAGCTGCCACAGCCGGTGCCAGAACGTGCGGGCCTGCTCGGGGGTGACTTGCCGGCGGTGGGCGTTGAGTCCTTCCTGCTCCTCGATGTTGAACCCCACACTCGCGCAGCCGAGCTGGGCGAAGAACGCCAGCAGCTCGTCCGCCTGGTTGATGCCGTCGACGGTGACCACGCAGATCGCGGTGAAGGCGATGCCCGCCTCGCGCAATCTGCTGATCCCGGCCCTTGCGCGGTCGAACGATGGCCGCCCACGGCGGTCAGCGCGGATCACATTGAGCTGCGGCGGGCCATCGATGGAGACCCCGACGCGCACGTCGTTGGCGGTGAACAGATCGATCCAGTTCTGGTTGATCAGCGTCGCGTTGGTCTGGACCGCGTGCACGACCCGGCCGTCACGGCGCAACGACTCGAACGGAGCCAGCAACGCGCGCATGTGGTCGAGGGGTGTGGTCAGCGGTTCCCCGCCGTGCCAGACGACCTCCACCGGATAGGTGCTGCCCTGCTCGGCGATCGAGGCAGCGAGCCGTTCGGCGACGCGGGGCGGCATCAGCGTCTGCCGACCGCGATCGGGTAGATAGCAGTAGGCGCAGTCCAAGTTGCACAGCGTCGCGGGCTGTACGACCACCGCGCGGAACGTCGTGCCGACCCTTGGGGCGTCCGCCGGCCGTTCGCGCAGCTGCGGCGACGATCCATTGGCCGGCCGCATCCGCGGTCGGGGATGGCAGATCTCGAGGGGCTGAGTCCGATGCATGGAGTTCCTCCCGGCGGCGAGCGATCGGGGAGTTCCGGATGTCTCCAGCAGAGCCCGCCGCCGCCCGGGTCCGGCAGACGTGCGCAGCCGTGTCCGGTGTTGCGCTCCGGCGCCCGGTTGTGCCGGGTTGTGCGCAAGCGACGCCGTCTATCCGTGAGCCGCGGCACAGCTATACGATTCAAACGGAAAGTAGTTGCTCGGACACCAAAAGTTGATCTCGTGAGGGAAGGACCGAGGTGGCCGCATCGGACCGACCGCTCAACACGTACCTCGCTGCGTTGATCGCTCAGGCGGGAATCTCGCACGCGGCGCTCGCCCGGCAGGTCAACCAGCTCGGCCGCCAGCGCGAGCACGGCAGCCTCGACCTGCGCTACGACTCCAGCTCAGTCAACCGCTGGCTGCGCGGAGCCATCCCCGCCGCCCCCGTACTTACTCTGATCGCTGCGATCCTGTCTCGACGCCTCACCCGGCCGGTTGACCCCGAACACCTGGTCGGCGGCAAAGACTTCCTCCAGCTTCCCGTCGATGCCGTCGACACCGCGAAAGCCGCGACTGGCCTGTCGCACCACGCTGCGCACCGGCGAGGCGCCGCCCGCTACCCGTTCGTAGCGCAGGCCGGCCCCGAGGCCGGCTGGCGGTGGGCCTTCGCCACCACCGACCCAGATGTCACCGGTACTGGCACCCGCCGCGTCGGCATGAGCGACGTGCAACGCCTGCACACCGCCCGCAAGGACTTCGCGGACCTCGACCGGCGCCACGGCGGCGGCTACGCACGGGCCTGGCTCACCGACTACCTCGACCACGAAGTTGCCCCTCTGCTGCACGGCCGCTACCGCAACAGCGTCGGCCGGGAACTGTTCTCCGCCGCGGCGATCCTCACCGAGACGGTCAGCTACATGGCCTTCGACGACGGCGAACACGGCCTCGCGCAACGGCTCAGCATCCAAAGCCTCTCCCTGGCCAAACACGCCGGCAACACCGCCTTCGGCGCCTACGTGATGAGCAACATGGCGGCCCAGCTCGTCTACCTTGGCGACGGCCGAACCGCAGCACAGATGGCCTGTGCTGCCGCCAGCACCAGCAGGCAGACCCCCGGCCCGCTACTGGCGCGGATCTTCACCACCGAAGCCCGCGGCCACGCTCTCGCCGGAGACATCAACGCCTGCCGGACCGCCCTCGATCATGCCGAGAACGCGAGGGCCCAACCCGGCGACGCGCCCGGCTGGCTCGGCGCCTCTAGCCCGGCCCACCACGCCGGCTCCGCCATGCACTGCCTGCACGACCTTGGCGTGCACACCGAAGCCGTCCGGCACAGCAGTGCCGCTCTCGACCTTCCACACGACAGCGCCCGGGCCCGAGCTCTGCACCACATCCTGCTCGCTCGCGTCCACCTCGGTCTGCACGGCATCGACCGCTCCTGCGAAACTGCCCGCCACGCCCTGCAAGCCGCCATCCAGCTACGCTCGCAGCGCCTTCACGACCGGATCCGCGAGTACGCCAGCGCCTTGACACCACACCGGCGCCATCCCGCAGCCCAAGCCTGGCAGGCGGAAGCCCGCGAGTTGCTCGCCGCTGCCTAACGATCACCAACCGACTGGCCCGCACCTGCGGTGTCCGTGCTGGCGTGGTCGACCATTGAGCCGTTGTGTAGGTAAGCGACGCCGCCGGACTCTCGCGCACGTAGAGCTGCTTCCACGCGGTCGGCGGTATTCGCAGTGAACCGCTGCCGCAGATGCGAGGAATCGACGAACTCGACGGCGTCCAACTCCTCGGTCTGCAGCGTGACCCGCGAAAGATCGTCGAGGGTGCCCCCATCGAACACGTAGCCGAACCATGCCTTGCGCACGGCGTTCGGAGCGACCCAGTCCATCACCAGCAACCGGCCCAGGCGGACTCGGAGTCCGAGCTCTTCGGCGACCTCCCGGGCGCAGCAGACGTGCGGCGGCTCGCCGGCTTCCATGATGCCGCCTGGCGCGTTCCACGACGTCCGATAGTTCGGCTTCACCGCCAGCACAGAAGTACCCGCAGGATTCGTGATCAACGCGCTCGCCGACGCCAGAAAGCTGGGCAGACTCGCATACCACTGCGCCGGATCCAACTGCTTACCCACAGCCGCATGCTACCGGTCCGCCACGGCTGGCGACCGCACCGTGCCCGGGTACCGGAGAGGACATCTGATCATGGGTGTCCAAACAGGGGACCATCGGCAGCCTGGTCGAGAGCAACACTTGCTACGTCGAGGCCCAACGCCACTCCTTGCGCAGAGGCTCACCACCTACCGCCGAATACGGAGGGCCGAGATTGGCACAACGTTGCGGCGAGATGCCACTTCACGGATGGCGCGAAGTGCGGATTCAGTCGATGGTTTCGGCGCGCTGATCTTCGATTGGGACGGCACGCTTGTCGATTTCCCTGTCAAGTTCTTCTGTTCAGCTCGCATGGTCTCTCAGCAGCGTGGAATGGGGCGGGGCCATCCCCGGTCTGAGGACAGCCCCTACGGGCTGTGAGCCGGCATCGACGCCCTCCGTCGTCGGCGACCGCGCCGTCTCGCGATCGCGGGCCGCAGCATAGGTAGAGTCCCGCCTGGTGGTGGGCGCCTGCTGGACATCAGCCGCTGACGGTGCGTCTCCAGGTCGTGGTGGCGATCTGGACAGCGTCCCAGGGACTGCCCAGTGGTGGGGTGTAGGACAGGTCCAGATCGGCGATGTCGTCGACGGTACCGCCGTATCTGATCGAGGTGGCGTAGGTGTCGACGCGTTTGGCGATTTCCGCGCCTCGGGAGCCGAGCAGTTGGGCGCCGAGGAGTCGTCCGGTGGCGCGGTCGCCGGTGATGCGGATCCGGATCGGTGTGGCACCGGGGTAATACGCCTTGTGGTCATCAGCGGCCGCTTCGACGGTGACCGGCTGGTAGCCGGCCTGCCGGGCGGCATGGTCGCGTAGTCCGGTGCTGGCGGCGACGAGGTCGAACACCTTGACGGCCTGTGTGCCCAGCGACCCGGCGAAGATGGTGTTGCCGCCGACGGCGTTGATGCCGGCGACGCGGCCTTGTTTGTGGGCGGTGCTGCCCAGCGGCAGGTAGACGTGCTGGTCGAGGAGCTGGTGGTAGGTGTGGACGCAGTCACCGGCGGCGTAGACGTCGGGCTGGTCGGTGCGCATGTGCCGGTCGACTGCGATGGCGTCGCGGATCCCGAGGGCGGCGCCGGCTGTGGCAGCGAGGACGGTGTCGGGGCGTACGCCGGTGACGATCAGGACCAGGTCGCAGGCGTTGCTGCCCCGGTCGGTGTCGACGCTTAGCCGGGTGCCGTCGGTCCGGATGGTGTGGACTTTGGTGCCGTGGTGGACGGCGACGCCGTGTTCGCGTAGGTGATCGGCCAGCGGTGCAGCGAGTTCGGGGTCGATGGTTGGCATGACCTGGTCGAGCTGTTCTAGCAGGGTGACGTGCAGGCCGCGGGCGGTGAGGGCTTCGGACATTTCCAGGCCGATATAGCCAGCGCCGACGATGACCGCCGTCCGGGGGTTGCGTTGTTCGAGGGAGGCCAGGACGGCGAACATGTCGCCCATGGAGTGCAGCACGTGGACGCCGTCGGCGGGCCCGAGCTGGTCGAGGCCGTTGATCGGTGGCAATGCGGGCCCTGCGCCGGTGCCGATGACCAGCCGGTCGTAGTCGAAGAGCGCGGTCGCGCAGCCGGGGGTGGCGGCGGTGACGGTGTGCGCGCCGGGGTCGATGGCGGTGGCGCGGTGGTCGAGGTGCAGGGTCAGGCCGGCATTTTCGAGGTCGTCGGGGCGGCGGTGGGCGAGTTGTCGCCAATACGGGATGTCACCGGAGATGTGGTACGGGATGCCGCAGATGCTGAAGTTCGGGTATCTATCGGCGAGCAGCAGGGTGACCTCGGCGGTCGGGTCGTGTTCGCGTGCGGCGAGGCCGGCGCTGATGCCGGCGTCGCTGCCGCCGATGACGAGCAGGCGCACCGCAAGTGGCCTTTCAGGAGACGCCAACGGAGAGTTCGTCGAGCAGCTTCCGGACCCGGCGTTCCAGTTCGTCGCGGATCGGCCGGACGTCGATGACTTCCAGACCGGCGGGGTCGTCGAGGTCCCAGTTCTCGTAGCGGGTGCCGGGGAAGATCGGGCAGGCGTCGCCGCAACCCATGGTGATGACCACGTCGGCGGCGCGGACGACCTCGTCGGTCCATGGCTTGGGGTATTCCCCGGCGATGTCGATGCCGCGTTCGGCCATCGCGGCGATCGCGGCGGGGTTGACCTGGTTGCCGGGTTCGGAGCCGCCGGACCAGGCGGTGGCGCGTTCGCCGGCCAGGTGGGTGAAGAAGCCGAGTGCCATTTGTGAGCGGCCGGCGTTGTGGGTGCACAGGAACAGCACGACGGGTCTGCCGTCGTCGCGGCGGCCTTCGACCTTGGCCAGGGCGGTGAGGCGTTGCCGGGCGAAGCGTTCGGCCAGCAGCGGCAGGAAGTTTGGGACGCTGCTGGTGGTGGCGAACTGGTCGTAGCTGGTGTGCAGGAACCGTTCGATCGTTTCAGGACCGTACAGGCCGTCGAACTCGCGGCCGAGGTTGGTCGCGGCGGTGCGCAGGGCGAGTTGCTGGTCGATCGACAGTTCCGGGTGCTCGTAAGGCCGTTGTAGGTCAGTCATCGGTGGGTCCTTCGATGCCAGGCGAGTCGAGTCGATCCGCAGTGACCGTGCTCAGCTCTGGGGCGGGCTACGACCCCTTCACGCTATTGCTCAGCCCGTATTGAGTCAATGAGTGTGGAGCGATATTCGCAGGGTGTTCTGGTGGCAGGGTGAGGCGACGTTGTGGCGTGATGTGGGCGGCGCTCGGCGGTCTCCATGGAGTTCCTGCTCCGCACTGGTGGGTGCACCGTGCGTACCCGTAGCATCCCCATGAGTGACGTGAGCCACCGATCCCGGCTGGCGATCGCGCCAAAGTTGGCGAGGGGCAGATGGCGGAGAGCAGGGTGGGCAAGCGGATCTCCGGCACTGCGTACAACGCTCTACGGTCGGCGCTGGCGTCCGTCTTTTGGTACAAGTCGACGTAGGTGTGGTCGACGAGGTCGCCGGCGGCGAACACTCCTGGGATGTTGGTGCGGGTGCTGGGCGCGTCGACCTTCACGTAGCCGTCGTCGTCCATCTCGATCTGACCCTTGAACAGCTCGCTGCGGGGGTCGTGGCCGATGGCGACGAAGACGCCGGTGACATCGAGCACCTTGGTCTCGCCGGTCTGCAGGTGACGCAGCCGGGCGCCGACCACCTTGCCGTCGTCACCGAGGATCTCCTCGACGACGCTGTTCCATTCGACCTTGATCTTCGGGTTGCTCTTCGCCCGGAGCGCCATCACCTTGCTGGCCCGGAAGTCGTCGCGGCGGTGCACGATCGTCACGGTCTCGGCGAAGCGGGTGAGGAAGGTCGCCTCTTCCATCGCGGAGTCGCCGCCGCCCACCACGATGATGTGCTGGTTGCGGAAGAAGAAGCCGTCACAGGTCGCACACGACGAGACACCGTGGCCGAGCAGCTCCTGCTCGCCGGGCACACCGAGGGGACGCCACGCGGATCCGGTGGACAGGATCACGGCGCGGGCGAAGTATTGCGTTTCGCCGACCCAGACGGTCTTCAGGCCCTCGGTGCCGGCCTCGGTGGGCTTGTCGCCCAGCTCGACGCGGGTCACGTCGTCGGTGATGAACTCGGCGCCGAACCGCTCGGCCTGCTTGCGCATGTTGTCCATGAGCTCGGGGCCCATGATGCCGTCCGGGTGACCCGGGAAGTTTTCGACCTCGGTGGTGGTCATCAGGGCGCCGCCGGACTGCACACCCTCCATGACGAGTGGCTTGAGGTTCGCCCGGGCCGCGTACAGCGCCGCGGTGTAACCGGACGGTCCCGAGCCGATGATGATCAGGTTCCGGACCACGTCGAGCTCCATGTCAGGCGGCCGGTATCAGGTCGGCCAGCAGCGCCTCGATGCGGACCTTGATCTCGTCGCGGATCGGCCGGACGGACTCGACGCCCTCGCCGGCCGGGTCTTCGAGCTTCCAGTCCTCGTAGCGCTTGCCGGGGAAGATCGGGCAGGCGTCACCGCAGCCCATCGTGATGATCACGTCGGACGACTCGGCGGTCTCCCATTCGAGCTTCTTCGGGGTCTGGTCGGTGATGTCGATGCCGACCTCCGCCATCGCCTCGACCGCGGCGGGGTTGATCGTCTTGCCGGGTGCGGAGCCAGCTGAGCGAACCTCGACGGCGTCGCCGGCGAGGTGGCGCAGCCAGCCGGCGGCCATCTGGGATCGGCCGGCGTTGTGGACACAGACGAACAGGACGCTGGGCTTGTCACTCATCGCGAAGGGCTCCTCGAAACACGGAACGGTCAGGGGTGGGGTGGGTCAGGAGACGCGGGCGGGTCGGTCGGCGTTCTGCTCGACGACGACCTCGCCGGCCGTGGCGCCGACGCTCGGGTAAAGGGCGAGCAGCAGGCCGACCCCGACGAGCAAGCCGATGAGCTGGGCGCCGATGAACCCGGCCAGGGAGGCGGGGGCGATGCCGGCGAAGGTGTCGGTGAACGCGCGGCCGATGGTGACGGCCGGGTTGGCGAAGCTGGTGCTGCTGGTGAACCAGTAGGCGGCGCCGATGTACGCGCCCACGGCGGCCGGGGCGACGGCGGCGCGCCCGGACCGGGCCAGGGCGAAGATCAGCAGGAGCAGGCCGGCGGTCGCGACGACTTCACCGAGCCACAGGTGCCCCTCGGCCCGGTCCTTCGTCGAGAACGCGACCGGCGCCAGGTCGAACATCAGGTTCGCCAGGACCGATCCGGCGATCGCCCCGGCGGTCTGCGCGGCGGCGTAGCCGGCCAGGTCGGTGCCGGTCAGCCCGGTCCGGGTGCGGCGGCCGAGGAACCAGTCCGCGGCCGAGACGACCGGGTTGAAATGCGCCCCGGACACCGGGCCGAAGGTCAGGATCAGCGCGCCGAGCGCGAACGCGGTGGCCACCGAGTTCTCGAGCAGCTGCAGGCCGACGTCGTTCGGCGACAGCCTCGACGCCATGATGCCGGAGCCGACGACGGCGGTGACCAGCAGCGCGGTGCCGACGAACTCGGCAAGCGCACGCCGCCACAAAGCGATTGGGGACATAGCGGACTAACTCCGGTCTGATGGTAGGCGGTGGGGATAGGGCAAGGGGACCGCGAGTTGTCCGGCGGCCGACCGCGGAACGGGGTGGGCCGCCGGTTTCACGGTATCGGCGGGGTCAGCCGTGCGCGGTCGGGTTGACCACGGGGGCGAGCCGGTCGATACGGCCGGCGAGATCGGCGTAGGCGGCCTCGAACGCGTCGTCGGTGTCGACACGGACCGGATCCGGCACCGACCAGTGCAGCCGAGGCCGGACCGGGGTAGACAGGTCTTCGTGAGCGTTGTCGCAGACCGCGATAACCAGGTCCCCGTCGTGGACGACGTCGGTGACGTGCGCGGTTCCGGTGGCATCCAGGGCGAGCCCGTGCCGGTGGGCGACCTTGACCGCCCGCGGGTGCACCCGGGCGGCCGGCCGGGTGCCGGCCGAGGCGACCGTGCCGCCGATCCGGTCGCGCCACAGCGCGGCCGCCAGCTGCGAGCGGGCCGAGTTGTGCGTGCACACGAACACCACCCGCTCGGCGTTCTCCAGCGCGGGCGGGGTCAGCGAGGCAAGCACCTCGGATCGCAGCCGCAGGTAGGTGCGGCGCCGGTCACCCTCCGACCGGGTCCGCACGATCAACCCTGCCTCCTGCAGCACCTTCACGTGGTGGGCGACCAGGTTGGTCGGCATCCCCAGGTCGTGACCGACCTCCCCTGGTGAGGCGTCACCCAAGGTCAGGGCGTCCACGATCGCGAGCCGCGCCGGGTCACCGAGCGCGGCGTGGATCCGGGCCCGCACCTGCAGGGAAGAAAGGTCGCTGTTCATTGACTCAATACTGACTGAACCTCTTGCCGGTGGTCAAGCAGGGCGTCCGTCACACCGGCCGGCGCGCCCTGTCGCCGTCGATGAAGGCGGTTGCCGCGCGGGCCTGCGGGTCCGGCGTCCCCCCAGGGGATCGGCGTGCCGCGTTCGTGGCAGAGGGAGGACCGTGATATTCCGTTGGGCGCGTTGGCGGGCCCGCTGACGTCCGGCCAGAACGCGTATCCGAGGCGGAATGATGACCGAGCCCCAGGCCCTGCGGACTGATTTGCGTTTCGCGGGGGCGCCGCCGACCGGGCCGCAGCTCGCGCACTGGCACGCGGTGGTGGCCGAGATGACGGCGGAGATTCCCGATCCCGGGCGGGTCGAGGTCATCCTGACCGACCGATTCGCGCAGCTCGCCGGGGAGTACCTCGTCCGCTCCCTGCACCGGTCCAACCCGGACATGACCGCCGCTGACTATCAGGCCCAGCGGGTCGATGGCGCGAGCGCGGTCGCCATCACCATCGAGCTGCCGAACAACCAGCAGGCGATCGTGGCGTCTGTCGGCCTGCTCTCCGAGCCCGGCGGCGTGCTGCGATACGCCATGCTGCATGAGGCCCAGCATGTTCGCATGATCCAGCATGGTGACCCGGGGCACGCGGTACACCGCCGTAACTCCACGCCGACGCCCTTCCTCCTGCCCGACGGCGGCCTGGCCTGGGAGTACGTGTGGATGGCGGGCAGCTCGATCGATGAGTTCCGGGCGGAACGGGCGATGCACGAACGCGGTTGGAGTACTCCCGCGACCTGCGTCGCACCCAGCGACTTCGCCCACATCGAGGACGCGTTCGGCCGGGCCACCATGACGTTCCGGACGTCTCGCGACGTCATGCAGGCCTACCACCAGTCGATGGCGGCGTTGGATCGGTACGCGATGTATCTGGCCTACGCGGCCGCCGGCATCGTCACGGGAACATTCACCGTGCGGGACTGGCGCGCGGTATCCGCGCTCACCGCGTTCGTCGACCTCCTCCGCGAGGTGCCGAGCACTGACGCGGTGATACCAGCGGACGACCTTCTGCCGGTCGCACTCAGTCAGGCGCGTCTGCTGCAGGCCGGTCTCAAGGACATGGGGTTCGACTACCACCAACTCCCGAACGACCAGGGGACATGCCTCACGGTCCTGTAGCCGGACCGAAGGCGCCCGCCTGCCGCGGCTACCGGGGGATGGGCCGCCGATGCGCGGGCAGCCTCCAGTAGCCGGGCTGCCGGCGACGGACTCTCGTCTGGCGCCCCGGACGGAGTCGTCTCGTCGCTGACGCCCGCCCGGCGGTTAGGCGTCGGGCGTGAGCAGACCGGCGAGCTGCCGCATCAAACCCGGGCGGGCCTTGTAGTACACCCAGCTGGCCCGCCGCTCGGCGTCGACCAGGCCTGCCGCCCGCAGGGTTTTGAGGTGGTGCGAGATGGTCGGCCCGGACAGCTCGAACGCCGGTGTCAGGTCGCACACGCAGATCTCCCCGCCCGGGGCCGAGGCGATCATCGACATCAGCTGCAACCGGACCGGGTCGCCGAGGGCCTTGAACGCCGGCGCCAGGATCCCGGCGGTCGCCGCGTCGACGCGCTGCTGGACCAGGGGCGGACAGCACGGCACCGCGTCGGTGTCGGCGTCGAACAGGGTCACCGGTGCGGCTGATTTAGACATGCATCGAGGTTGACACACGTCGAAACCGCGTGCAACCCTCGGTTTAGACAGTCGTCAAGTTCGAGAATCCTCGAAACCACGTCTGGAGGGTCGACATGTTCCGTTTCGCCCGTCGCACCGCACGGCTCGACGGCGTCCAGTTCTGCGACAGCTGCACCGAGGTCACCACGGCGGCCGAGCGGGCCCGCCGGCATCACGAACGTACCGTGCTGCACGCCCAGACGCTGCTCGGCCCTCGCTGACCCGCACACCCACCCGACCCCCCGCACCAACCCGGCAAAGGAGATCCACGATGAGCGACACCCAGACCCGCGGCGGCTTCACCGGCGACCCGGCCGCCGCCCTGACCGTGACCGGTACCAGCGGCTGCTGCGGCAACCCGCCCCAGACCACCCTCGCCCTGCCTGAACCGGCCGCTGCTTCTGGCCCGTGTTGCGGTACGCAGGCCGAGGCCACGGCGGAAGGCTCCTGTTGCGGCAGCACGGCGAAGACCGACGCCCTCGCGGCCGGTCAGGGTTGCTGCGGATGACCACCGACCTGGACGCCCTCCTCGAAGAGGTGGACGGCGAGCGGATGGCCGGCACCGTGGCCGCCCTTGCCAGTGCCCCGTTCGCCGGCCGCCGCGCCGGTAGCCCCGGCGGCGCCGCCGCCCGGGACTGGCTCGGCGAGCAGATCCGTAGTCTCGGCGCCGAGCAGGCCGTGGACCCGTTCCCGGTGCGCGCGGTGCCCGAGGTCTACGCCGCCCCGGAGGTCACCTGGGCCGATGGCATTGCCGACCGGCGGCTGGCGTTCGGGCGGCAGACGGCGGTGCACCTGGCCTCCGCCGACCACCCCACGATCCGTCGAGGTGGGTTGGCGGTCGCCGGAGCCGGTGACCCGGCCGGGCGGTGGCTGCTCGCGCCGACCGGGATGACCTTGTTCGACGCGTACGGGCACGCCGACGGTGCGCTCGGGCTGCTGATCAGCCGCCCGGTGGACGCGGACGGCTGGCACTACACGATGCTCGCCGGCCCGGATCCCGGACCGCTACCGGTGCTGACCCTCGACCCCGATACCCACGCCGCGATGCTCGCCGCCGCGCCGACCGGCCGGGCCTGGCTCGCCGGGAGCACGCCGATCCGCCGTGTCGACGTGACCGCCGCGAACCTGCATGGTCGCTGGCGCACCGCGGCCAGCGATGGTGCGGACCTGCTGCTGACTGCGCACTACGACGGCGTCGGTGACCATCCCGGGCTGCGGCAGCCGGCCGCGTCGGACAACGGTTCCGGCGTCGCTGTCGTCCTGGAGGCCGCTCGGATTCTGGCCCTGGTCCTGCCGGACGGTGCCGGGTTCGCGGTCGCGCTGCTGGACGCGGAGGAGATTGGCGCTCTCGGCTCGGCGCACCACGCCGCTCATCTGCGCCGCACCGGGGCGTCGCCTCTGGTGGTTAACGTCGACGGCGCCGGACAACTCCATGAGACCGTCGCCGTCGAGGCCGGCGGCCCCGCGCATCGGTTGCTCGCCCTGCTCGATCAGGCCGGCCGGCACACCGGCCTGCCCCTGATGGCGGGGCCGGTGGCCTCGGACAACCGCCGCTACGCCGCCGCCGGCCTGGCCGCGGTCGGGATCGGCGCCGGGATGGGCGGCTACCACAGCCCCGCCGACACCCCCGACCGCGTCGAGGCAACGACCCTGGTCGCGGTCTGCCGCCTGGTGGTGGCGACCGCCTGGTTGGCCGCGACCACCCCGGCTATACTTCCATCGTTGATCGGCGATTGACGATGAAAGTGGTGGGTGATGGCCGACCTCCTCGACCGGACGACCGCGGAGACCTACGCCTCATGGTTCCGGGCTCTGGCGGATCCGTCCCGGGTGCAGATCGTCGAGTACCTCGCCCGGCAGCAACGCCCGCTGCCGGTAAGCCAGATTGTCGCGGCCGTGGGGTTGGCGCAGTCGACCGTCTCCCAGCATTTGAAGATCCTGACCGAGGTGCGGTTCGTGCTGGTGGAGCCGGTCGGCAACGCCCGGCACTACCGGATCAATAACCGCTGCATCGAGTGTTTCCCGTCCGCCGCCGACGTCGTGATCGGCCGACCCGCTCCGACCACGACCGGCAGCTGCGCATGAGCACCGCGACGATCCGCCCCATGACGCCGTCCGACGCCAAGGCCGTGCTGGGCATCTACCAGGCCGGCATGGACGCAGGCAACGCCAGCTTCGAGCACACCGCACCGGACTGGGCGGCGTTCGACGCGAGCAAACTCGCCGACCATCGCCTCGTCGCCGTCGACGAGCACGACACCGTGCTCGGCTGGGTGGCCGTCTCGGCGGTGTCCAGCCGGGCCGTTTACGCCGGGGTGGTCGAGCACTCCGTCTACGTCGACCCGGCCGCCCAGGGCCGTGGCGTCGGCCGGGCCCTGCTGCGCGCGTTGTTCGTCTCGACGGAGGCGGCCGGGATCTGGACCATCCAGTCCGGGGTGTTCCCGGAGAACACCGCCAGCCTGGCCCTGCACCGTTCCTGCGGGTTCCGCACCGTCGGCGTCCGCGAGCGGGTCGGCCTGCACATCTCGCAGGGCAACCGGTGGCGTGACGTCGTGTTCATCGAACGCCGTAGCCCCGCCATCACCTGACTTTCACCGGGCTGCACACGGCCCGCCCACTTGCTTTCCTCCAGACAGGAGCCTTTCGTGAGTACTCACCTCGAGCAGTACCCGGTCGTCGTCATCGGCGCCGGCCCCGTCGGGCTGGCCGCCGCCGCCAACCTCGCCGAACGCGGCATTCCGTTCGACGTCCTGGAGGCCGGTGACGGCCCGGCCGCCGCGGTCCGCGACTGGGGCCACGTGCGGCTGTTCTCCCCGTGGCGGTACAACATCGACCCGGCCGCCGCCCGCCTGTTGGCCGACGCCGACTGGGTCCGGCCCGAGGACGACCGGCTGCCCACCGGCGCGCAGCTCGCCGCCGACTACTTGCAGCCCTTGGCCGATCTGCCCGCGTTCAAGCCGCACGTCCGGTACGGCGCTCGGGTGGTCGCGGTGACCCGATACGGGCTTGACCGGGTCCGCACCGCCGGCCGCGCCGACACCCCGTTCCTGATCCGCCTCGCCACCGGCGAGGACATCCTGGCCCGCGCGGTCATCGACGCCTCCGGCACCTGGGGCACCCCGAACGTGCTCGGCGCTTCCGGTATCCCCGCGCATGGCGAGACCGCCGCCGCCGGGTACCTCGACAGTGCGTTGCCGGACGTGCTGGGCCGCGACCGGGACCGGTTCGCCGGCCGTCGCATCCTCGTGGTCGGCGCCGGCCACTCCGCCGCCAACACCCTCCTCGCCCTCGCCGGCCTCGCCGAGCAGGCGCCCGGCACCACCGTGACGTGGGCGATCCGCGCCGATTCCCCGGCCCGCACCTACGGCGGCGAGGCCGCCGACGCCCTGCCGGCCCGCGGCGCCCTCGGTAGCGTCTTGCGCGAGCGCGTCGAGTCCGGAGCGGTCACCCTTCTCGCCGGCTTCAGCATCCAGGGCGTCACCGCCGGCCCGGACGGCGTCACGGTCTCCGACGGCACCCGGACCGTCACCGCCGATCGGATCGTGGCGGCCACCGGCTACCGGCCCGACCACGGCATCTCCGCCGAATTGCGCCTGGATCTCGACCCGATCCTGGGCTCCACCCGGGCCCTGGCGCCGTTGATCGACCCGAACGAGCACTCCTGCGGCACCGTCCCGCCGCACGGCGTCGATGAACTCGGCCACCCCGAGCCCGGCTACTACGCCATCGGCGTGAAGTCCTACGGTCGCGCACCCACCTTCCTCCTGGCCACCGGCTACGAGCAGGCCCGCTCGGTCGTCGCCGCCCTCGCCGGCGACTGGGAAGCCGCCCGCGACGTCCAGCTCGACCTGCCCGAGACCGGGGTATGCAGCAGCGACGTGCCCCTGGACGCCGACCGCCTCGACAGCGGCCAAAGCGCCGATAGCGAGGGCGGCGGCTGCTGCGGCACCCCGGCAGCCGAGCCGGCCGGGCGGGGTCTGGCCACGGGCATCGAGGGTGGCCTGCTGCGCTCGCCACTGGCCCTGGTCGACGTATCCACCGGCGCTACCGGCCAGGAGGAACAGGCCGGCGGCTGCTGCAGCTGAGGATGCCGACCGGGGTCCCGGTGGCCGCCCGAACGGGCGGCCACTGGCAAGGCTCCGCTGGCTGGCGGATCGTGACAATTTTCGCGACCACCCAGACCCTCGGATACGGCTGCCTCTACTACGCCTTCGCCGTGCTGCTCCACCCGATCGCCGCCGACCTGCACACCTCCACCGCCACCGTCACCGGCGCCCTGACCACCGCCGTACTCACCTGGGCCGCCGTGGCGATCCCCGTCGGCCGCCGGCTGGACCGGCACGGCGGCCGGGCGATCATGACCATCGGGGCAGCGGCCGGCGCGGTGCTGCTGGTCGCCTGGTCGCAAGTACAGGCGGTGTGGCAGCTGTACCTGGTCTTCGCCGGGCTCGGTGTGGCGATGGCGATGGCGTTGTACGAGGCGGCCACCGCGGTCATCGTCTCCTGGTTCGAACCCGACCAGCGCTCCCGGGCGCTGCTGGCGATGATCGTGGTCGCCGGGTTCGCCAGCATCATCTTCATGCCACTGACCGGCCTGCTCAACGACCGCTACGGCTGGCGCACCACCCTGCTCGTCCTCGCCGTCCTCTACGGTCTGCTCGCGGTGCCGCTGCACGCGCTCGCCGTCCGGCGCCCACCCACCAACGCCTCGCCGCACCGGCGGGCGACCGCAGCGCAGCGGCACACCCTGGCCCGGGCGGCGGTCCGCGATAGCCGGTTCTGGTGCCTCGCCGTCGCGTTCGTCGCGCACGCCGCCGCGATGAGCACCATGACCATCCACCTCGTCGGCTACCTCGTCAGCAACGGCCATCCGGCCACGTTCGCCGCCACCGTCGCCGGGCTGCTCGGTGTCCTGTCGGTCACCGGCCGGCTGCTGCTCACCGCCGCCGGACGCCGGTTCCGGCTGTCCACCGTGGTCGCGATCGTGTTCACCACCCAGGCCGTCGCGGCCGTCGGCCTGCTGCTTGCCGCCGGCACCCGGCTCGGTGCGGTCCTGGCTGTGACCGGGTTCGGTATCGGGTTCGGCGTGGACAGCCTCGCCAAGCCCGCCCTGCTCGCCGACCGGTACGGCACCGCCGCCTACGCCAGCATCGCCGGAACCCTGGCCGCCCCGGTCACCCTCGCCAAAGCCGGTGCGCCCCTGGCCGCCGCTGTCCTCTACACCACCACCAGCTATCGGCCGGTCCTGGCCGTCGTTGGCGGGCTGTGCCTGCTCGCCGCCGCAGGCATCCTCGCCCGCGCCGGCACACCCTCGCCGGCCGGTCAGACGGTCGAGGTGCGGCCGAGCCGGACCGCGACCGGCACCGACAACACGTACATCACCAAGCCGTAGGCCAGCAGCGCCACCACAGCCCCGGTGCTAGCCGGGGTGGCGAAGAACAGGGCGAGTGACAGGTTCCGCACCGCGCTGGTCATCCCGACCGCCCGCCGCACGGCGGGTTGGCCCAGCCCACCGATCGCGGTCGCCGCCAGACACGCCCCGACCAGCAGCACCGCCACGGCGATCGGTGGCCAGCCCAACGCCGGAAGCTGCCCGCCGGCCGTGACCACGAAGTACACCACCAGGGCGGCCAGCAACACGTCGGCGATCCGCCGCGCCACCCGATGCACCCGCACCGCACGGTCCGGATCCCGCCGACGTAGCCACATGCCCCCGACCAGGGGCACGAGTTGGCCGGCCAGGCCACCGACGACCAGGCCGGCGCCGGCCCATCCCGAGGGCACCACGTCGTGGCCGGACAGGTGCGCCCACAGCGGCGCGCTCACCAGGCCCAGCGGTGCGAGGATCCCTTGCAGGGCCGCGCTCAACGCGAGATCACCACGGGCGTGCAGGGTCAGCAACGCCCCGGTCCCGCCGCCCGGAGCCGCCGCGGCGAGCACGATCCCCAGCGTGGTCGCTGGTGCCAGATCGGCCGCAGCGCAGACGCCCACGGCGAGCCCCGGCAGCGCCACGACGTTGATGATGATCGCGACCGCGAGGACCGTCCGCCGGGCGGCGAGGGCCCGGAAGTCGGCGACGGTCACCGCCGTCCCGACCGCCGTCATGGAAGCGATCAGCAGCAGCCCGACGGCCAGGACACTCACCGGGCCGCAGCCGCTTGCCCAGCGTGGTCGCGCACCAGCGCCCCGAGGACGTGGGCAGCGTCGCGGCCGACCCCGCGCAGCGTGGCCGAGGCGAAGCTGCGCTGCCGTTCGAGGCCGACATATCCCAGCCCCGGCACCGTGGCCGACACCCCACCGTCGTGCAGCGGCACCCCGGCGGCATCCAGCGCGCCGGTACCGGACAGGTAGCCGAGTTCCGGCCGGTAGCCGGTGGCCAACAACAGGGTGTCCGCCCGTTCGCGGGTGCCGTCAGCCCAGATCACCGCGTCGCCGTCGAGACGGTCGAACAACGGCCGCCGATCCGGACGGCCCGCGCGTACCGCCGTCCGGTAGCGGCCGTCGTCGATCACCGGCACCGTCCCACCGGCCAGCCGCGGTCCCCACCGGGCGGTGTCCAGGCCGGTGCGGGCCAACCACCAGTGAAAGTCCTTGCCCAGATACCGCTGCGGCTGCCACCGCACCGCCCGGCGGGTACTCAACGTCACCCGGGCGAGTTCGGCCAGCTCCACCGCGATCTGCACCGCCGAGTTCCCGCCACCCACCACAACCACCCGGCCACCGGCGAACGCGGTCGGCTCCCGGTAGTCCGCGGCGTGCAGCACCCTGCCGGTGAAGGAGTCCAGGCCCGGCAACCGGGGCCGATACGGCGACCCGAACCCGCCACTGGCAGCGACCACCAGCCGAGCCTGCACCACCGTGCCGGCTGACGTCGACACCGCGAACCCGGCCGCCGACCGGGTCACCTGCTCCACCTGCTGGCCGAACCGCACCTCGGCGTCCAGCCCTGCCGCGTAGGTGGTGAGGTAGTCCACCACCTCGTCGCGCAGCGGATACCGGTCCGGATCACCGGCAAACGGCAGGCCCGGCAGCGACGAGAACCGCGCCGGGGAGAACAAGGTCAGGCTGTCGTAGGAGTACGGCCACGACCCACCCGGCCCGGCGGCGGCGTCCAGCACGACCGGGACCAGACCACGGGAACGGGCGACCTGCGCGGCGGCGAGGCCGGCCTGGCCGCCACCGATCACGGCGACATCAGCGATACTCATACCCACAAGCTATCGTCACTTCGGGAAAAGACGAAATGATGGCGTGGAGGAGACTGGAACCTGATGAGCGCACCGACCGTCGACGGGCAGACCCAGGACTTCCTCAAAGCCCTCGCCAGCGAGACCCGCCAACAGATCATGCTGCTGTTCGCCGGCGGCACCCAACTCACCGTCGGTGAGATCGCCGACGGCTGCGGCCTCGGGCTGTCCACCGCCTCCGAACATCTGACCATCCTCAAACGCGGCGGCCTGGTCCTGTCGACCCGCGACGGCAAACTCGTGCGCTACCGGGCCAACCCCGCCACCATCGCCGCCCGGCTGGCCGACCTGCAGAGCTACCTGGCCTGCTGCTGCCCGCCAGCGAGCGACGCCGACCCGGGAACGTGACGCACCGGCGCCGGATGCTCTGTGCCCATGCGTCGTCGTGGCAGCTCTGCACGTCGGCGGGGTGTCGCCTAGCCGGCCACGTGATCGTCCTTACGGATCAGCGTGGCGGCGCCGACGGCTCCCACGACGACGCCGGCGCCGATCCATTGCCGGACGGTGAGTCGTTCGGCGAGCAGCAGGTACGCGGCGGTGATGCCGAAGACGGGGATGAGGTTGATGAAGATCCCGGCGACCGTTGCCGATACCCGTCGTAGGCCGCTGAGGTACAGGTAGAACGCGATCGCGTAGTAGAACACCCCGGAGCCGACGGCGCTGAGCCACGCCCATCCGGACACCTGCATCACGTCGGTCCGTACGCCGACAAGCTGAGCGCCGGCGAGCAGCACGACGGCATACGCCAGGGCACAGCACTGCTGGACCAGCACGACCGTCACGGTGGAGTCGGCGGCCAGCAGCAGCTTGCGGCAGATCACCGTGTACGCCGCGCAGGCACCCACCCCGGTCAGCGTCAGCGCAACACCGAACACCGCACCGCTCGTGCCGGACTGCACTACGATCAGCAGCACACCGGCGAACGCGGCCACCATCGCGACCGCGAGCGGACCGATGATGCGATCCCGAAGCAGCCAACGGGCCAGCAGCAGAATCAGGATGGGCTCCACGGTCCACAGCAGCACGGACATGCTGGCGGTGATGTGGGCCAGCCCGAACAGGCTCAGCGTGTAGGCGACACCCGGGTTGAGCAGCCCCAGCACGCCCAGCCGGCGCACCTGCGGCGACCAGGCCAGGTGCACGCCATGGACGCGGATCAGGATTGTCAACGTGACCACGCTGACGGCCAACTGGATGGGCAACAGGGTCAGCGGCGCAATCTCGTCCACCGCGCGTTTGCTGATGACGGTAGAGATTCCCCAGCACGCGGCGGCACCGGTCAGGAAAAGGGCAGCATGGCGGGAGCCACGCGGAACGTCGAGCATGGCGAAGCACTCCGAACAAGCGAAGAAGGAAGGGGCGGACACCGGCACGGTGGGTGTCAGTTCGCCGCGTCCTCGCCGTCGCAGAGCGCATAGCTGGGCACCCGGATACGCCGGCAGCAGCGCGTCGACACGGGTGTCATACCCGACAGCCTAGCCAGACCAGACCGCGACGACATGGGGCTGCACGGCGGAACCAGGACGTTTCGTGGCGGCGGTGCCATGCGGCAGACCGGGTGATCACGCGAAGTCAAGATCAGTACGGGCCTGTGCCAGAGCCGCCTGGCTCGTACGTCGGAAGTCCAGCCGTAGCTGGTCGACCTGTTCGCCGGTCATCGCACCGTCTGCGAGCGTGCGCACGGCCGACGTCATCACCCGGCAGACGTCCTCCGACGCGGCGGACATCTCCTCCGAGCCGTGCAGGCGGAGCGGGACCCGCGCGGCCTCGGCCTGATCCACCAGGGCGCCCAGCCGCGATAGGTCCTCGGAGCCGAGCGCCCTGGGCTGTTCGCCGTCAGCCACGATCAGGGCATAGGCCGCAGACGCCCACGACGCGACTGCGAGGAGGAATTGGGTGTGCGCCTCCTGTCGCTGCGCAACCCGGCGTAGCTGATCCTCGCGTCGCCACTGGTCACGGCGTTCCTGCTGTTGGCGCTCCCACCGTCGGCTGTCGGCGTCCTGTTCCTGACGCCAGCGCCGGTCCTCACGCCGCGCACTCCAGATCTGGGTGAACACCGCCGCGCCGAGGGTGCCGGCGACACCCACGACCGCGACCGCGAGCACTGTCCACGTCGGCTGCATATCCGCAGTGTGCGCCGGCTTCGAGGCCGGACGACACCCGAACGCCCGCCCCTTGGTGTCGGGGTGCCGCAGATCGTCGCTGGCGTAGCGGCTTGCCGGGCACGCCGTGATGGACCGGTCTGTCAGGGTGTGCGTGGGCGGAAGGGGACGACGTTGTCGGGCATGAGGTTGGCGTCTGGCGAGGTCTGGTTGGTGTGGGTGAGGACGGCGCTGGCGAGGGTCAGGTTGGTCACCAGCTGACGGAGCTGCTCAATCTCCGCCGTCTGGTTCGCGATGGTCGTGGTGAGTTTGGTGACGGTGTCCCGCAGGCGCCTCTCGGTTTCCGGGATCTGCTGGGTTTCGATGCGGACGCGTTCGTAGAACTCGATCTTCAGGTCGGCGTGCCGCTTGAGTAGCGCCATCCGGTGGACGTCGGCCTCCGCGGCGAGGGCGACGACGGTGAGGCTGCCGTTGGAGACAGTCGGCCGCCCGGCCAGGAGGCGGTCCATGGCCTCGCGGATGCGGGTCCGTTCGTCTTGCTGCTGGTTCATCCGAGGTCCTCGGCGGGTTGAGCGGCGGCATCGTGGCTGTCGGCGGTAGCGCGCAGCCGGTCGGCGTTGGTTCGCAGGCGTCGACCGATGCCCTCGGGGGCGTGCGCGGCGAGCTGATCGAGCTCGTCGGCGCGCTCGCGAAGCAGGGCAGCGTGGGTGTCGGTGCGCACGGCGTTGCCGCAGCCGGGCCGGCAGTCGTACTGGTTCGGCGCCGATGCGTCCGGCGTCGGTTCGCAGAGCGCGGTGTCGCGTTTGAACACGCAGATCAGGTGGGCGTCGGGGTTGTCGAACAGGACGATGCCGTCGCGGGCGAGGTAGGCGGCTGCCTTCTTGGCGAAGGTCCGGGGCACGATGCGGCCTTCGAAGCGCGGGACGTGGGTGGTCGCGGTCAGGGCACGTCGGGATGCGGGGCCGGAGATCTTCTCTCCGCCGGCGATACGGTCACGGAGGCGGGCCGCTGTGTCGGCGGCGGCCAGGGCGGTCTCGATGTCCAGGACGCTGTGGATGCCGTGGCGGCTGCGAGTGCCGTAGCCGCTGGAGGTGCGCACGTCCAGCACGGTACGCATATGTCCGTATTGGATGGCGAGCGCGATCAGGCCGCCGGGTCGGCGGGCGATGTGCCAGGCCAGGATCCTTCTGAAGCGGGACATCGAGATCGCGCCGTGCGGGTCGTCGGGAATGCTCTGGGCGGTCAGTTCGTGGGTTTGGGCTTCGTGGTTGGCCCATGCGATGAAGTCGGTGATCCGCTGGCGTAGGGCGTGCATCTTCAAGGCGCCCCGGTGGGCGCGGTGGAAGGTGAAGTCGTGGTGGGTGGCGTTGAGCAGGAGCTCACCGTCCGGGACGATGCGCTCCAGGACGCGGATGGCGTGGACCACGGGCGTAATGGCCACCCAGGGGACGTCGCGTTCCTCTCCGGCGGAGAGGTGGTTACCGTCGTCGTCGGTGACGTTCTTGTAGTGGTGGCTGCGGATCAGGTGCTGCCGGGGTGTACCGTCGGCCGCCGGCTGCGGGTCGGGGCAGCATCCGGATCGCAGGCTTTGAACTTCCTGCGGGCGCATGCCGGTCAGGTACAGGCAGATGATGGTGGCGGCCGTTCCCAGGTGGCGCATCAGGTCGGGGGCCTCGTGGAAGTCGAGGTGCTCGCGCCAAGGTTTCCCGTTGATGTGCCCGGTGACGGGCAGCCGCATCGGAGATCGCCCGGGCCGCTCGGCGGCCAGTGCGGTGAGTGCCAGCCGGTTGTTGAGCCCGTCGACCTGGCCGAGGCTGGCGCCGGTCATGGCGGCGAGATAGGTGCGGGCCAGTCTGTTCGTGCCTTGATGTGCGAAGGCGGGCAGCGGGGCCCGGTCGCGGATGAGGGCGCGCAGGTGTGCCTCGAGTGTGGCCAGGCCGGAGGGCAGGGCCGGGGTGGCGGCGGCTTGTGCGCTCAGCCGGCGGTTCTCGGCCCAGCCGGTCAGGATGTCGTCGGCGAGGTCCTCGACCACGCGGATCGCCCAGACCAGCAGCGGCCCGATGACCTGGGGATCGAGCGGCTCGGTCACGTTTTCCGCCGTGTCGGATGCGGTGTCGGATGCGGGAAGGAAGTCGTCGACGCCGTCGGTGTCCCACGGGGGCCGGGCGATTCCGGATGGGCGGGCGGTGAGCTGGTCGAACGCCCAGAGGCTGGTCAATCTGCTCAGGATGCCGACGGCGTGTTCCCTGCCGCAGCCGTCATGCACGCGTTCGGCGGCATATCCGCGCCACGCCTGGTCGGTACAGGCGCCGAGATCGGTCACGCCCCGTTGATGCAGCCAGCGCGCCAACCGCAGCCACTCGCGGCAGGTCTCCTGCACGCCAGCGGGAGAACGCCGGGCCCGGGCGCGGACACCACGATCGCGAAGATACGTGGCCCGCAACTGCCCGTTGATCATGGTCCAGGCGGCCAGCCTCAGCTGGCCGCGCAGGTGCTCGGGACAGTTCGCCCAGGCGATCGTGACCAGCGCCGTGCCCGGATTGTCGACGAGCGGTCCGAGCGACCAGGTGAGGTCCTGGTAGCGGGAGTTGGGGTGGGTGTTGCCGGAACGGATCCAGCGCGGCAACACGACGGGACTGTCGCGGTGGGGGTCGGCAGCGCGTAGAGGTTGTCCTCGGCGGCGAGGGCGGACGTCACGGGGGGAGACTTCCTTCCAGCAGGAGATCGGTGAGGCTGCGATCGGTGTCGCTGACGCGGGCCAGCGCGGCGCCCCAGGCCGCCGGACCGATCTTGTCGCGCAGGTCCTCCAGCCGCAGCAGGTGCTCGCGCCAGCGGGCGTTGAAGGCAGCGTCCGGCAGCGCCGAACGCAGGGCGTGCAGCCGCTGGTGCAGGTGAGCCAGGCGGGGATGGTGGCCGGGATGGACATGAGCGTTGGCGCAGGCCAAGCAGAGCAGGTAGTCCGCCGCGCAACCCACCCCGGCGGCGGCTGGCCATGGGCTGGTGGTCTCGTCCGCGCAGTCCGCCGTCGCCGTCTGCTGGTGTGCCGTATCCGGGCCGGTGCGCAGGTGGCCGTTGAACACGATGCTGCGGGCCTGGTCCAGGGCTTCGCGGGCCCCGTCGGCGATCACCGGCTGTGCGGCGCGCTGGACCTGACGGTCGGGCAGCAGGTAGACGCTCTCGTGGGTGCGCGGGGAGTGCTGCAATGGACGGCGCTCGCGGGTGACCGTCGTTCGGCGGGCCCGCTGGAACGGCGACCCGCCCAACTGGTGATTCTTGGCCCAGTTCTGCCCGTCTTCCTTGGCGACGCCGAAGACCAGCGGGCCGACAGGAAGGGGCCGGTCCAGTTGCTGGTGCACAGGTCTGCGCCGGTGATCGTGCGCAGTCATCAGCAGGTCGGTGCCCGGCACCAGCCGGGCGGCCAGCCTACGGCCGTGCGCGGTCGCCTCCAATGCCTGAGTGATCAACCGCCCGGAGGAGTCGGCGCCGGAGTCGGTGATGTTCTCCGTGGAGAACCAATGCCCGCCGCCGGCCCGGCGTTTCTCCACCTGGACCTGGTAGGTCACCGTTGTGGTCTCACCCACCGACGGTGCCCGGCTCGGGGCCGGCATCCGGTCGTAGACCGACAGATTCCACCCGAACCGGCCGGTCAGCAACACCGCCAAGGCGGTCACCTCCCCGCGCGTCAGGAACAGCCGCCCCCACGTGTACTCGGGACGAGCGCCGCCCAGCAGCCCACGGTCGGCCACGGGTTCCTTGCCGCTGGCCAGCACAGCGCGCGGGACATCGCCGGTGCGCGCGACCTCATCGAGGATGCGGCCGATGCGCCCTTCCCGGCTGTCCGCCGCCACCTGTCCGGACCGCCAGGCCTCCAGCAGCGCGGTGTTCTCGCGGATCCGCAGCCACGCGGCCCGGAACTGTCGTTGCGCGGCCAGCCGCACTTGCTTCCACTGCGCTGGCTCGTAGGACTGCTGCTGCCAGCGGGGCTTGGGCACACGACGGGCGAGTTCCTCGGCCGCGGGCCCGTCACGCAGCCGCTGATCTCGGTGCAGCACCGTCCGGACCGACTGCACTGTGGCGCGCCCGGCGTTGGTGGCGACGTGCGCGGCACGCCAGCGCTTCAGTGTCGCCGCGCTCAGATCGTCCAGATCCTGCGGCGGATCCTCCAACCGGGACAGAAACTCGGCGAACACCTGCAGCTTCCTCCAGTAGCCTTCCCCGGTTTCGTGGCTCGTCCAGCCGCGGGACTGCGCGGTGAAGGCGACAGCCAGCGAACGCTGCATCGGTGCCGCCACGGGCAGCCCGGCGAAGTCGAACATCTTTGAGTGCCCGGCTTTGTTGACCACCGTCACCACCAAGCCGTCCGGGGCCAGCGGCGGCTCGGCACGGTGCCCGGCAGGCGGCAGGACAGCGCGGTGTCCTCGCCCGCTCACCGGCTTGCCCAAGGCCGAGCGATCAGCGTGTCCACGTCCTGGATTCCCGCTGACTCCCGGGCCAGCCGGGCGAAGATTCCGTTCAGATCCTCGACCTCGTGCTGCCGGTCGAGTCCGTCGCCGGCCGCGGCTAGGATCGACTCCAGGTGCAGGTGGGCGACCGGCGCCAGGTAGTGCCGTTTGGTGGTCTCCACGTCGGCATGCCCGAGCAGGACCTTCACCAGGAACCAGGGATCGCCGAACAGCAACGCGAAGTCCCGCCGATCCGCCGCACTCAGCCCAAAACGGGTCTCCATCAACTGGTTCAACACGATCAGCATGTAGAGGGCGAAGGAATGACGCCCGCAGTGCGGCGTCGCGTACGGCGTCTTGCCGCGCACCTCCGTCAGCCGCATCGACCTCGTGATCTGCCGTTGCTCGGCGGTGAGCAGGACTTGCTCGCAGCGCAGGTTCGCGGCCCTGAACACTGTGTTCCAGCGATCAGGCGCCGGCGGCAATCCCTGCTCCGACAGCCACAACCACGCGGGCTCCGGACCCTGCGGGCCCTCCACAAACAACCCCTGCCGCTCGCGCCAGCCCAGCCGGCCCAGTTCCTGGGCTCCGGCGATGCCGTCGCGGTCCACCCACTGCACTGCAGGCTTCAACCCGCGCGTCACCCCCGTCACCAGCCGCATCATCGGCAGACGGTCATAGCGGCCCTCGGCCTGGGCCCGCTGCACCGCCCACGCCCGTTCCGATTCCACGTATGCCTCGACCTGCGCGACCGCCTCCACCGAGGCGTAGAACACCCGGCTCCGCTTCGACCTGGTCACCGCCGCCGCGACCGTGCCGTGGCAGTAACGGCCAAGCGAAGACGCTCGGTCGGCAGCTCGAACGTCAGCAGCGACCCGCCCTCCTGCCGCCGTAGCCCGCTGCTGAGCAGCAATTGCACGAAACTCGTGTTCCGCAGCTCCGTCCGCGACGCCCACTCCGGCGCCGGCGTACCCGAAGCGGTGTGGCCACGCAGACCGATGTCCGACCACAACGCCCAGGTCCGCGGTGTTAGCCACGACACCCTCGCGCTGACCGCGTCCGCCGCCCGATCCTCGCGCCGCCGGACATCCACTGGCAGCGGCGACACCTTCGCCCAGCGAAACAGCTTGGTGAATGCGGCAGCTTCCCGGTCCCACTTCGTGCCGCCGATCCGCCGCGGACTCTCCGGCGCCTCGCACCGCCAGTCCCGGAAGTCGGCCAGATCCTGCTCGGTGGCTTCCGGCCACGCCACTGCCCGCGAGGACAGGAAGTTCAACAGCAACCGGATATCCGTCGCGTAGTTGCGCTTCGACTCCCGAGCCAGACTCCGGAACTCCTTACACCGAACGAAATCCAGCAGATCCGCATCGACCACACCGTCCGGCCCCACGAACACTGGATCACCCGGCCGCAGACCGATCCGGGCCACCGCTTCCGGCAAGTCCCGTACGCCCAGAACACCCTCCGCGGGCAGCGCCCCCCACCGCCCAGAATCAGGCACTCGCACCACTTGCCACGTACTCAACAGACGCCTCCCTGACGCTTGAACACGCTCAATCATCAGGGAAGTCGATAGCCGCCAGGTCTGTTTCGACGGGCTGGCCCGGGCGTTGGCCGACGTCGGTGTGGTTCTCGACCCCGCGTGGTACTGGCCGCGGGAGGCGATCGCGTCGCCGGACATGATGGTGCTGTGAGAGCAGCAGTTCGGTCCGCTGCCGGAGCCGGTCGACGAGATCATCGTGCGGTGCCGCAACTATGTGATGGCCGCGGCATCGCAGTTGGTCGTCGTCGACGCGTATGCCCAGATCGCTCGGGCGGCCCACGCGCGGGGGCAGCGTCTGGCGATCGGCTCGAATTCCTCCACGAACACCGTCGCCGCGGGGTTGGCCGCGACCGGCCTGGACATGGTGTTCGGCACGGTGGTCACCTGGAGCGACGTGCCCGCGGGCCGGGGAAAACCTGCCCCAGACATCTTCCTACCCGCGGCCCAACAGCTCGACGTGCAACCGGGGCGGTGCTTGGTCTACGAAGACGCCGACGCCGGTGTGACCGCAGCCCTGGCCGCCGGCATGCAGGTATTCAACGTGCGGACCGGGCAGTTGCACTTCTGAATTTGCAGGTCGTGCACCATGCTCAGCGCTCGACCTGGCGGCGGGGTGCTCGAGGTGGCGGCGGGTTAAGCCCAGCATGACGGCGACGCGTTCGAGCTGACCGAGCCCAGGTCGTCAGCTCAGGTCGACGGCACCCGGATGCCGGCGGGGGCGGACGGGGCACCCCCGACCAGCCGCCGTCTCACGACTTGGCGGAGGCGCCGTTCCTGCCGTGACGATAGGGGCCGTCGGGTTGGCGGCGGGGGCGGTCGCCCACGTGCTGGTGGTCGCGCAGTCGGGAGCTCTATACGGCGTTGCTTCGGCGGGTTGCTGACCCTGCGGGATCTCCGTGACTTCGGCCTATGGCTGCGGTGGGCGCCCGCGCAGAAGCTTTTGCGTGGCCGCGAGGCGCTGCTTCGTGTCGGCAAGCGTGGGGTGGCCAGGCGGGGTCAGGTCAACGATCGCTTGGAAGGATTGTTCGGCCGCGTGCAGGTCAGCGCCGGGCGTGAGCTCGTCGCGTGCGATCAGCATCGGGGCCCTGAGCTTGTGCGCGCGCAGCACGCCAGCCGGGTCAGCAGCCGAGGCTTCAAGAACCTGTTCGGTAAGGCGGATGCCCTCGTCAAGATCGGACGGGTCACCGTCGGAGGTGGCGGCGCGATAGCGGTGATCGTGCGCGGCCGCGAGGTCAAGCAGCCGGCCCGACCAGTTCGTCGTGTTCGACCCGGCAACGTCCAAGATCCGCTGGAAGGATCGGACGAACAACTCGGCGAGAACGGCATCGCGGTCGTCGCGGAGCGCCGCCGCGCGCACGGCGTAGGCGTGGCCCTGGACCGCCCGCAGCATCGCCGTCGGCAGGTCCGTTTCCGCGCCAACCGCGATCCCTCTCGCCGCTTCTTCGCGGATCGCCGGCGCCACGGCATCAGCGTCCAGGACGCACGCCAGAACGCTGTGCGCGACCTGGGCGTGCAGTTCCTCGCCGGGGCCGCCCAGCGCTATTGCCCGGATCCGGTGCAGTTGCGAGACGTCCACCACGACCCTCGCGGCGTCCGGGCCCGGCCAGACCTCAAGGTTCTCGTGTACCGCGTCGATGGCGGCTGACCCTTCGGCCAAAGCCATCGGTTCCAGCATCAGCCGCGCGTCCCGCGCGTCGGCACTGCGCCGCACGCGACGATTCAACGCGTCCGGCGCCGACTCAGCGGCGATGAGAACGACGGGAGGCCGTTGCTGGTGTTCGGCCGCTGGCGCCGGGACGTGGCGCTTCGGATCGGTGGGCCGTTTCCGTCTAAAAAGGGCCATGACGTCCACGGTACCGGCGGGTTCGAACGCGTTTACGGGCCGCCGCGCCGTAGACAGCCGGAGCTGGCACGCCCACGCGCGGCGGGTCATTGATCGGCGCTCTGCTGGCTCGATGCCGCAAAACTGTCATAGCCCTGCGTCACTATGACGCCATGGCCGAACCTGCCGTCCCGCCGCCGTCCGCACCGCCGCGTATCGAACTGCCGCTGCCCGAAGCACGCAACCGCCTGGCCCAGATTGCACGATTGACCAGCATCACCGGCCAGGTCACCGTGATCGTCGATCGGGGACACCCCGTTGCCGCGATCGTGCCGGTTGACGCCGCGCAAAGCCGGCCCGGAGGCCGGCCGGCGGGCGGGAGCAGCGACAGCGCCGCGGCGGGTTGGATGCGCCGCATCGAGCAGGTCCGAGCGGCGATACGCCAGCAGCACGCGACACGGATCGCGACCCTGGAACGCGCGTTGACCGATGTCTGGGCGGTGCTCGACCGTGTGCGGCCTCACGCATCCGACCGCACCGTAGACGGACTCCGTCTCGCCCATCGCGATGTGCTGTCGGAGATTGCCGAGCCTGCGGATCGGCTCCCGCCAGCGGATTTGATGGGCTCGGCCACCGTCGTCGACGGCGGGCCGTGCGGCCGAACGCTCTGCTGAGCAAGATCCAAGCTCCGACTCTGATCGTGCACGGCACCGCCGACACCCTCGTACCGATCGAGACGAGCGAGGCGGCGATGCCGAAACTCAATTCTGTCTCATCGTTACTCAAGATCGAAGGCGCTCAGCATGGTTTCGCTGTTGACGGTGACCCGACCTATCTCAATCCCCAAGGCCAGGCGTGGCAAGCGCGGGTGATTGAAGCTGTCGCCGAATGGACGACTCATAAGCAGTGAGAGCGTCGAGAAGACGTCCTCGTACGGCCGCCGCCTTCACGTTGCGGATTTCTTTCGGGTGACAGCTCAGGCCGGAGCAGTGCCGAAACGTCGTACCCCGCCGCTACGGTTCGCCCAATCCTGCCGACCGCCGTGGCCTCGGGGAGTTGCCGATGACTGACCTGGACGCCGGACCGCCCGCCGCTGATCTGCGCGCTCAGCTGACCGCCCTGCTGGTGGGGAAGGGGTTCGCGCAGTCGCTGCCCGTGCAGGCGGCGTTGCGGGCGGTGCCACGGCATCTGTTCGCGCCGGCCGGCACGAGCCTGCGGGCGGCGTACGCGGATGGGGTGGTGGTCACCAAGCGGGACGCGTCGGGGACGGCGACGAGTTCGGTGTCGGCACCATGGTTGCAGGCGTACATGTTGGAACAGGCCCACCTCTGGCCCGGCGCCAGGGTGCTTGAGATTGGGTCGGGTGGCTACAACGCGGCCTTGGCCGCTGAACTCGTCGCCCCGACCGGGCGGGTGACCACGATCGACATCGACCCGGACGTGATCGGCTTTGCGCGGGATGCGCTCGACCGGGCCGGATATCCGCTGGTGCACACGGCCGTAGCCGACGCCGAGCACGGCTATCCGCCCGACCGCCCCTACGACGCGGTCCTGGTCACCGTAGAAGCAGCCGACATCCCACCCGCCTGGCTGGAGCAGTTGGCGCCGAGCGGACGGCTCGTGGTGCCGTTGCGGATGCGCGCCCACACCCGCTGCCTGACGTTGCAGCGCAGCGGCGACCACCTGTCCGCGAGCGCGTCGATCCAGTGTGGGTTCGTGCCGATGCAGGGCCACGGCCATGACCCGGTACGCCGCGTGCATTTGCGCGGCGACGACGCTGTCCTGGTCCTGGATGATCCGGCGACACTGGTCGACCCCGACGCGATGGCCGCAGCGCTGGACGGGCCACGGGACGAGCGGTGGTCGGCGGTCACCCTGGCCGCCGGTACGGCGTTCGAAGCGCTGCACCTTTTCCTGGCCAGTCAGCCCCGCCCGTACGGGGTTCTCACCGTCGACCGCGAGCGCACCGCCGGGACCTGGGACCCGCAGGACCGATTCTGCTGCCCGACCCTGTTGACCGGCGACAGCGTCGCCTACCTGACCAGCCGGCAGCAGGACGACGACGGCTGGCAACTCGGCGCCCACGGGTTTGGCCAGCACGCCACGGCGCTCGTCGACGACCTGATCGGCTTGCTCACGACCTGGGATCAGCATCACCGCCATCACGGCGGCCCGCAGATCACTGTGCACCCGGCCGCCGCCGAGCTCACCGAAACCGAGCGGCTTCGGCTCGTCGTGCGACGCCGCCATGCCCTGACCGCGATCACCTGGCCCGGCGGCCGATGAACAGGGGCTCACCGACGTTGGTGATCGTGCGCGGCAACTCAGCAAGCGGGAAGACCGCAGCGGCCCGGCACGTCCGCGAACAGTACGGGCGCGGCTGCGCGCTGATCGAGCAAGATCACATGCGCCGGATCGTTCTGCGCGAGCACGACACCGGCGGCATCGAGGTCGCGGCACCGGCAGTCATTGCCGCCACCGCGATGGCGGCGCTCGAGTACGGCTTCCACGTGATCGTCGAGGGCATGATGGTCGCCGCTCGCTACCGCGGCGTGCTTCACCAGCTGATCGCTGACCATGGCGGCCCGGCGTACGTGTTCTACCTCGATGTGAGCCTGGCGGAGACGATCCGCCGGCACCACGGCAAGGGGCTTGAGCAGGTCACGGCCGATCACCTGCGGGAGTGGTATGTCGAGCGAGACGTTCTCGGCGTACCAGGGGAGCTGGTGATCCCCGAGAGCAGCGGCCTGGAAGAGACGGTCGCCACCATCATGCGTACCAGTGGTCTCGGCGAGGCGGCGCCGTTGAGTGATTGCCCGACCCGGTGCCCGCACTGCGTAGCCAAGAAAGACGCCGCCACCGGAACACATTGCGAGGAGAACGCGGGCCGGTGACCGAACTCCCTCCCCGCCCGCCGGTCTCGACGCGACGTCTACACCGTCGAGCCGCGAAAGTGTCGTACCTCGGCGTCAAGATCGAGACATGGCAGAGCTGGCTGCGCTCCTTCAGACTTGCAGCATCGAACCATGAGGATCGTGCGATTCACGAAACCAGTTCGGCTGGCCGGCATCACCTCGCCAAGTCGTGATCATCAGCGACGCGGGTCCGCCGATTGCTGGGATCGTCTCGATCGAGGCCATACGTACTGACGACGTCGGCGAGCCCCCTTGGCAAGGAATCGCGTTGCCGGCTGAGGTGGTTCAGCGGTTGTAGGTTCGCGTGTCGGCTGGCGGACGGTGTGAGAGCGTGCTGGGCGCTTGGAGGATTTCTCATTGTGCTGGCGGCTGCCGATTCTCACGATCATGGCGGATTCCTCGGCAGCTCTCGGGCCGCCTGGACGCCGGTCCACTCTTGACGCATTCCGCCCCGAGAGAGCGTTTCCGGTTGACGTGGCACGCCACGCCCATGGACCTCTGTGGACGGTCGCTGACACGCTGATGGATACGCAATCACATCCACCGAACGGGGGAATTGGTGATGAAGCGTGCAATCCGGCGTGTCGCGGTGATGGCCGCCGTGATCGTGATGGTGCTGGCCGTCCAGCCGAGTCCGGCTTCCGCCGCGTCAACGGTGAGGATCTGGGGTGCCCAGAGTCCGGGCTATTGCCTCACCAGGTTGACCGGGGCCTACGACGTATGGATCGTGCAGTGCCACTCCGGCGACAGCCAGAAGTGGCTCCTCGTGCCGGGCACCAACGCCAACCGGACCGACGACTACCGCATCGCCAGCGCGACCGGCCTGCAGAACGAGTGCCTGGAGCAGCCCAACCCGGGCAACACGTTCGTCTGGGTCGCCTGGTGCCACGGCGGCTCCACCCAGAACTGGTGGATCTCCCGGCAGGACACGGCCAACAGGTACCGAAACGAGTCGAGCCTCTACTGTCTCGACATGTCTCACGTGAACGGCCAACCCAACGGGACGATCACGTCGTGGCCCTGCTACCAGCCACCTACCCTGAACCAGCAGTGGTTCCACGGCTGACCCGCCCGGCAACTCGCGCAGCGCCACGTCGGCCGGCCAGCGGCGATGGTTCGCGGCCACCCAGCACCGAACCTCGACATGCTCGCGCGACCAGGCGACATCGCCTGCTGGCCCGCACTACACAGTGGCTAGCTTGACATCCAGGATGTCTCGAGGCCACCACGCCTGTCGATTCTCGTGATCATGGCGGATCCGTCAATATGGCCGCCAAGATCGTGAGAATTCGTCATCGGCGGTGAGAACCTACAACCGCGCCTCGACCGGCGGTGCTGTTTGTCTAGTAGTCGTATGCCTATAGTGTGGTCATGATGAGGCGCGATCTGCGGCTGATGGGCACGCACGAGATACGGGTCCGGCTCGGCGGGATCAGTCGGCAACGCGCCTATCAGATCACCCGCCGAGCTGACTTCCCCGCTCCGATTGCCGATCTGCATGCTGGCAAGGTCTGGCTGGCCGATGACGTCGAGAAGTGGATCTACCACCGACGGCGGCAATGACACCCCGGGGCCGAAGCCCACCGTCAAGCCCTCTCCTCGAGCGCTGCTCCGAGCCCGCCCTCGTCGCCGTGGCCGCAGCGCCAGCAAGCCCGGCGCCGGCTCGCGAAGGCCCCCATTTGCAGCAGCAGATCGCGCCATCACTGTCGGTCGACGATGAGCGTTCAATGATTGGGCGATCCGTCGGCGGATGTCCGAGCGGCACATTGCGAGTCGCCGGCACAGGTCCACGACGGTCACTCGCATCCAGACGTCGCGGCTGGAACGATCTGGTGGGCGATGCCACTATGGGTGAGGCCTCGTCTGACCTGTACTGCTCAGCACGGAAAGCAGTCAATGCACCAGGTCCTTCGACTCCTGAGCGAGTAGAAAGGAGCCTGAGATGCCGGATCAAGAACAACACCCCTCGCAGATGAAGCGGGTCACCGAGCACAGCGTTGTTGCCGTCCTGCGCGCAGCGGGAGTCCCCTACACCGCAGTGCGTCTCCTTGAGGTTGGCCGGATTCGCGTCGACGTCGTAGGCCGTCCAGGATCCGGCGTCGCGCGTGCCCGTGACCGGGTCGTTGCGGCATTCGAGCAGCTTCGTTGGACGGACTCTTGGACGATTCATCCGGCTGGCGTGGCATACCGCTGGCGCCCTTGGCGCACGTGGGTGATTATCCGTGATCCGGGCCTGGAGTGGGTCGACCCACAGACCGGGCTCAACCTTTTTGGCGGACGACCGAGCTAGCGGGCCGACACCAACCATATGGTCAGCCGCGTCAGCTGACAGCTCCTGACCTTTCGTGCCAGCGTGTTCGCGACGTTGGCATTGAGGAGCCCCGGTGGCAGCTACTGAGCAAGGGAGGCGGCGACGTCCGGGAAGTGACGGGTGCGGTCGGCACCGTGGCGTGACTCCAGCCGTAACTCGTCTTGAGTACACCCGGCGATCGCCAGGTACCCGTCCCATCTCATCTCGAAGACGGCGCTAGGCGAAGCGTGCAGGGTGGTGTGCTTGCGGTACGCATCGGGTCGACGGGCCAGCGCAACATTGAATCGACGCTAGTCGCCTGAGGCTGGCGCTGACCTGGAAAAACGCCGGTTCACTAATCTGGAACACTTTCCCAGACGGACCACACGAATAGTCGAGCTGTGGTCAAGGCATCGATCGCCGTAACGGTGAGCACCCGCCCGACAGTCTCCTCAGATCGCTGGTAAGCGACGGGATCAGCCTCCCGCCGAGCATGTCTCGCGGTGGCCGCATGCCGTAGCCAGCGGTGCCCGAATTTATCGGGCGCCTATTGGCAGACGGCGAGACGGGATGCAGGAGTCCGGATCGGGTGGTCAGCGCGGGGAACGGCGCAGGTTCTCCAGCAGGGATGCGCGCTCGGGGTCGGCGACGGATGGCTCGGGCGCTGGTGTGGTGGGTGGTGCCTGGAGTGCGGTCAGGCGCATGCCGTATCCGCATCGGTCGGTTGCCCGGACGATGAGTGGGCCGGTCGGCGGGGCGGGCCAGCAGGTGAGGTGGTATTGCTCGCTGGGGGTGTCGACGACCTGGTCGTGGTGGGCGTCGCGGCCGCGTGCGTGGATGCGGATGCGGTAGGTGCCTGGCCCGGCGGGGCTGAGTTGCGGAAGGTCCGGTGGGGTCTCGCCAGCTAGGTACAGGAGCTGGTGCACGGTGAGCCGGCCGGCGGGGGCGGTCAGGCTGATCTCGGCCACGTCGTCCCACGCGTGCACGCTGTCGAGGCCGGGCGCGGCGTCGAGGGCTTCGGCGGTGACGGTGACTGGGCCGCGGTCGATGCCGGTGCAGATCAGCGCGCAGTTGTGCATCGCGCCGGCGAGGCCGGTGGAGAAGTCGGCGGAGGCGATGGGCATGTCGTCGCCGTCGCCGACGATGAAGCTGTGGTCCTCGGTGCGGACGATCGCCATGGGTGGGCAGGCAGCCTTTCTCGCGGGTGGTGGTTCCCGGCGTGACACCGGGAACCACCGTATCGCGGGTGTTATGGAGCGACGAGGATGCGGTAGGGGTCGGTGCCGAGTACCCGTTCGTCGTAGTAGAAGGCCGCCATGAGGCCGCCCTGGGAGTTGTTCTCGCTCGCGATGATCATGCAGGCGCTGGCGCCGACCGGGCCGGTGACGCCGGTCGGCGCGGTGATGTTGCAGCCGGTGAAGGTGCGGCGGGTGCCGCCGAAGGCCAGCCCTTGGTAGGTGCTTGCCAGGGGGTATTCGTCGCAGCTGCGTCCGCTGATGCTGGGTGCGTCGCCGCAGGCGAGGCGGCGGTTCGTGTCGATGGTGGCCTGGTCGACGTTGCGGTTGAGCGGGTTGGCGAAGGTGGTGCCGGGCAGGCCGGAGCCCTGGGCGCGGGCGACGTGGTCGGCGAGGGTTGGGTGGGTGCTGCGGAAGTAGGTCTTCGCCGCCGGGAACCAGGGAACGACGCAGCCGACGCGGGCCGGGCGGAACCCGTTGGCGCCGATGGCGTTGTCGCAGGACACCTCAGACATTGATGAGCTGGAGCCGGCCGGCGGATACCCCGGTGTGGTGAAGGTGAGGTTCCAGGTGGTGGTGCAGTAGCCGATCGCGCCGGGCGCGACGGCGGTGGTCACCGCGTACGACTCGCCCGAGCGCATGACGCCGTTGGCGGGCGACAGCGACCGGGGCGGGAAGATCGCGGCGCCGCTGACCGTGCAGTCACCGGCGACCGTGCTGGTGCCGGAGACCGAGGCGCGCAGCGCGTCACCCCAGCCCGTGTTCGGGGCGACGCCGATCTGGTGTCCCCAGTTCGGCAGGTCGACGGCGCCGTAGGTGTAGTCGAAGACGTTCATGTTCAGCTCACCGGTCAGCCGCGGGACACCGTTGGTGATCACGGTGGTGGTGAGTAGGAGGCCTGACACGCGGCAGGCGGCCGTCCGCGCGGCGGAGACCGGGCTCCCGTTGCTTTCGGCGCACCACAGCGGCATGTCCACCAGGGCGTCAGGCGCGGTGCGCGGCGCGGCCTTGCGGGCGGGGGCGGGCTCGACGCAGATGATCCGCGAGTCGGCGGCGGTCGAGCAGCGCTTGCCGTCGGCGGCGGGGTGCCGCGCCGTCGTCTCCGCGCCTCGCTGCCAGCTGGGAATGTGTGGCTTGGCCAGGACTTCCGGGCCGACGGCGGGAGCCGATTCCGGCGGACCGGCGACGGCGTGCCCAGGCGCGACAACGAGCAGGGATAGGAGAACGCCGAGCGGGATGCTCCCTCGGCGAACCGAGTTCGTGGACATGTTTCCTCCCGTGTGGACGGCGGTGCCTTCCTCCGTGGTGTTGCTGCCGGGCGCCGCCGCCTGCATTCGAACATCGGCAAAGATCGATAGCCATCCCGCTCACTCGACGTAAGGCTGTGTCCACAACGGATGGTCAAATGGATGCTGCCCGGGCATTCGAGGGTCGGTCACCTTCCGTCACTGGAGTGACACAAGTCACATTTCTTGTTGACTGATTGTCCGACATGCCGGATCGGCACCGACTGACCGCCGGGGCGACAGGTTGATGCCGGCACGCGTCGGTGACGACGTCGCGCACAACCGATCGGCCGTGTTCTTGATAGCCGATGAACTGCTCGTCGGCGAGGTTCTCGAGCTGGACCACTGGGGAATCCGCGAGCCGTTGTTGAACAGCCAGCGCGACGATCAGCGGCTCTGCTCGCAGCACGTTGACCTCCAGCCGCGGGTCGCGCACCGGTGGGCGAAGGAATCCCAACGTCACGTTCGCCGCTCAGCAACGCCGCCACCTGGTCGGGGGTCAGCAGCTCGCCCTTGAGATCCAGCTCGATGTCGGGAAAGGCGATGCGCAGGTCACGCGAGAGCGACGGCAGCAACTCATAAGCCGCCGAGCCGGTGAATCCGATCGCGAGGTGGCCGGTCTCGCCGGCGGCGACGCGACGCGCTTCGCCCCGGCCACGTCGGTGGCGCGAAGTGCTTCGCGAATCCGCTCCCGATAGCGTGCACCGGGCTTCGGTCAGGGTCACTTTGCCCGTGGTGCGGTCGAACAGCGCAACGCCGAGCTCATCCTCGAGCAATTTTGTGGTGCTGGGCCAGCTACACAAGCGTGGGCCGAGCCTCCCGTTCCGGCTCAATACCGCGCAGAGCCACGCCGCGCCGCATGACGACATTCCCCGACCTGCCACCACGGGAAACTCTCGGGCCGATGGCGCGTTCTGCCCACGGCTCGGGGGAATGCTCAGGTCGAGTCGCCAACGACCGACCTGAACCGGCGACTACAGACACGGACACGGGGGAAGAGCTGCCCATGATCGGTATTCAGCGTAGGGTCCTGGCAACGGGTGCGG
>NZ_JBVJIP010000034.1:0-68987 GCF_055586225.1 Actinoplanes sp. NPDC051388
CCGCACCCGTTGCCAGGACCCTACGCTGAATACCGATCATGGGCAGCTCTTCCCCCGTGTCCGTGTCTGTAGTCGCCGGTTCAGGTCGGTCGTTGTCGAGCCGACCTGAGCATTCCCCGCGGCCGTGGCAGAGCGCGCCATCGACACGTGGGTTCCCGTGAGGGCACCGAACGCCACGGCGGCACCATCACCGCCGACGACAATCCCGGCAGCGGCACGCACGCCACCGGCACTCTGCGCACCGCCCTCGCGACCGGCGGGCGCGGCGGCCGCGGTCGCGGTCGAGCCATGCCCGGTCGCAGAGGGGTTATGGCTGTGGTTCTCATCGCCGAGGACGACGTCGACGTCAACGCTGTGCTCGAGCGATTGTTCACCCGGGCCGGGTTCACCGTGCTGAGCGCACCCGACGGCCGGACGGCGCTGCAGATTGCGACCAGGCAGCAGCCCGATGTGGTACTCACCGATCTGGACATGCCGGGTATGACGGCGCTGCAGTTGTGCGCGGCGATCCGCGCGGATCCGGTGATTGCTGATGTGCCGGTAGCGATCCTGAGCGGTTCACTGCGTCACGGCGACCCCCGGGTCGGTGATGCCCAGGCGTGCGGGGCGTGGCTGAAACCGTTCGCGAACGCCGAACTGGTGACCGCGGTGCAGAACCTGCTCGCCGCGGGCCGCCACGCTCACGGTGCGATGTCCTCGGTATGCCCGATGAGCGGGGCCTCGTCCTGAGCGGGATCCTCTTGGTTCTGCCAGCGCTGGGGGCCGGATGCTCAGGTGGGTGGTTTGACCGGCAGGGGGCCGTGCCCGCCCGCCGCATTCGTCGGCGCGCCGGTCGGGTTCGTCTGCCGGTGGCGTCCGGCGGCGGCGAATAGGGGACGACGGCGTCACCTGGCAGGTTCTGAAGCCTGCGCGGGCGCGTTGATCGTGGCCGGCGACGACGGCCGGGGATGATGGGCCGGTGAGATGTCCCGCTCAGGTGATCGCCGTGTCGGGGTGAGGGTGAGGCCGGTGAGTTCACCGATGGTGTGGGCGAGTCCGTCGGCGTTGTCGGTCTTGCTGGCTATGGCGATGACTTTGCTGCTGAGGCGGGTCTTGTCGGCGTCGTTGTTGTCGTCGGGAATGTCGGCTGGGGTGTGGGCGGCGGGTAGGTAGACGGTGAACTTCGCGCCGTGGCCGGGCTGGGACTGCAGGTCGACACGCCCGCCGTGCGCGTGTACCAGGCGGCGGGCCAGCGCGAGCCCGAGGCCGGTGCCGCCGGCGCGGCTGTCCTGCTCGCTGGCCTGCTGGAACTCTTCGAAGACGCGGTGCTGGTCGGCGGTGGAGATGCCGGGCCCAGTGTCGGCGACGCTGATCGCGATGTTGTGATCGATGCGCCGGGCGGCGAGGAAGATCTGCCCGTGCTCGGGGGTGAACTTGATGGCATTGGACAGCAGGTGTTTGCGCTGTGACAGGGCGGCCAGGGTGGTGACCACCTCATCGATCGCCTCGCGCAGGTCTACCGGCTGGCACCGCAGGTCGACGTTCCCGGATTCGATTTGGCGAGGTCCAGCACTTCGTTGATCAGGTTGAGCAGGTGCTGGCCACCGTCAACGCAGCCACGGAAGCGGACAGTTCGCCGGTGAGCCGATCGCGGTCGGTGAGCAGATCCGCGCGCTGCCCGAGCGCGGACGCCCGCGCGGCGAGTTCGCCGAGCAGTTGCACGTCGTCGTCGGTGAACAGGCTGCGATACGCGCCGAACAGCAGTAGCACCGCCGGGCCGGCCGACAGGTGCAACGGCGCCGCCGTGACGAACCGGAATCCACCGGCACGGGCGTAGGCCAGCATGGCGGCCGGTGCGCCATGGCCTTGATCGTCGACGCTGATGCTGCCGCTCAACTTGAGCAACGGTGCACAGCCCAGCGGCGCAGCGGCGCCGGCGGGTGGGGCCGGCACACCGACTCGGGCCACCTCGACGACGGCGTCCTGACCGGCGCAGGTGAGCACGACCACGCCGCCGCAGGAGGTGGCGCGGCTCACCGCGTGGGCGTAGCGCTGCCAGATGTCCGGCGCCGGTGCGTCCGGGGGCGCTTGCAGCAGTTGACGCACCACGTCGTACGCGGCCCGGGTGGACCAGGCCTGGCGGGCCCACGCCGGCGGCGCGAACGCCAGCAGGTAGCCGGCCGCCGACACCAGAGCGATCACCCGCGCCGCCTGCCGGGCTCACTGCGCCGCCTCCGGGTCACCGGCCCCGGCACCGGCTACCAGGATTGCCACCGCGAACAACGCTGTCGCGCTTGCGGCCAGCCATAGCCGGGTACGGGCCGCCCCGGTACGACCCAGCGCCAGCCGGGCCAGGAACACCGCCGCGGTGATCTCCGTGGCCACGAACACGGCCACCACGGTCAGCACCGGCCACGGGCCCAGGACCTCACCGCCGACCGCGAGCAGCACACCGCTGACCGTCCAGCCGGCCAACGCCGGCCAGTACGCCAGGCCCGGCACCGGCCCGACCCGCCGCACCACCCGCAACATCAGAAACGGCTGACCGACGAGCAGCACCGACACCGGCGGCATGTCCATCTCCGGCGTGCGCACCGCGTACCAGCACCGCGCCGTCGTCGTCGAGGCCACCGGCGCGATACCGCGCGACTGGCGCGTCCCGGGCGCCGGTCCCGGATCAGAGAGCGAGGACTCGCAATGGACGGGGCGACGTGTGCCTGCTGGAAACACTGGCAGCAGCTCTACACCCGTGATCGAGGGCGTGCGGTACGACGTCGAGCGGACCGAAGCCGAAGCCGAGCGCGAGCAGCGCGGTGAGGGCCGGCAGCGACGGTGATTCGAGGACTCCGGCCAGGCGCCCGGCCTGCCCAGGAGGAGCTGTCCCGCGATCGGCCGGCGCGGCGGACGCGGGCGGCGCGGACGCGGTCGTGTCGATGCGGTACTCGATACGGCTCTCGACGAGGCGCTGGGCACCGGCTACGTCTCCGTGGCGACGTCGACCAGTAAGTGGTACGCCATGAACTAGATCTTGAACTAGCTCAGGTAGTGGTGGATGTTCTGGATGGCGATCGCGCCCTCGCCGGCGGCTGCGGCCACGCGCTTGACCGAGCCGTGCCGCACGTCGCCCGCTGCGAAGATGCCCGGCATGCTCGTTTCCAGCGGCAGTCCGGTCGAGCCGGTCAGGATGAAGCCGCGTTCGTCGCGGTTCACGACGCCGGACAGCCAGTCGGTGCGTGGCTCGGCGCCGATCATGACGAAGAGCGCCGCGGCCTCCGCCGTGTGCGAGACGTCGCCGGTGCGCAGCACGACGTGCGTGAGGTTGCCCGCGCCGCCGCCTCCGATGACCTCGGTGTTCAGGAGCACCTGGATGCGGTCGTTCTTGTCGATCTCGGTGATCAGGTATTCCGACATGCTCGTGGCCAGAGTCGCACCGCGGACGACCAGCGTGACCGACGCGGCGTAGCGCGCCAGATGCAACGCCGCCTGGCCCGCCGAGTTGCCGGCGCCGACCACGTACGCACGCCCGCCCGTGACCGCTCGCGCCTCCGCGCCCGCCGCGCCGTAGAACACGCCCGCGCCGATCAGGTCCTCGAGCGACGGCACGCCCAGCCGGCGCCAGGAGACGCCGGTCGCGATCACCACCGCGCGGGCGGTCAGCGGCGGGCCTTCGCCGGTCCAGACCAGGCGCAGGTCGCCGTCCGCCGCAATCCGGGTCGCGCCGGTCGAGACCACCAGGTGCGCGCCGAAGAGCCAGGCCTGCTCGAGGGCGCGGTTGGTCAGTTCGTCGCCGCTGACGCCGCGCGGGAAGCCGAGATAGTTCCTGATCAGCGAGCTGGTGCCGGCCTGGCCGCCGGGGACGACCGGCTCGATCAGGACGGTGCTGAGGCCTTCGGACGCGGCGTAGACCGCCGCGGCGAGGCCGGCCGGGCCGGCGCCGACGATCACGACATCGCAGGCGCCGACCGGCGGAGTGGTGGGGAGGCCGAGCTTGGCGACGATCTCCGGGTACGCGGGGCGGACCAGCACGGTTCCGTCGTAGTGGATCGCCACCGGGGTCTCATCGGTGCCCGCCTCGCGCAACAGCGCCTGGCCCTCGGGCGAGGCGGTGTCGTGGAACCAGTACGGGACGCCGCTGCGGGTCAGCACGTCGCGCAGCTCGTGGGCGGCGGTGGAGTGCTGGTCGCCGGCGATCCGGAAGACCGCCACCTCGGGCGGGCGGCTCGTCTCCCATGAGGCCAGGAATTCGCCGACCGCGGCGTACAGGATTCGCTCGAGCGGACGCCAGGGCACGTAAAGGTGGTAGTCGATGCGGCCCAGCGCCAGCGCGGCGATCGCCGGATGCTTTGCCGACCAGTCGCCGCGTGCCACCAGCAGCACCCGTTTGGCTCCGGGATGCTTGTCGCGAAGCTCGTTGAGAAGGTCGACGGCGTCCGGAATGCGTTCGTCGACGATCAACAGTGCGACGTCCGAGCCTTCGGGTATATCGCCGACGATGACCTGATAGTCGTTTTCGTAACGGCGGCGCAGGTCCTCGGCGAGCGGGACCCCATCGGGGGACAGCACCAGTAAGGCGGGACGTGACATGGAACCTCCGCGGTGGTCTCTGCTCGCTGATCAGAGGATCATCGCCGCAAGGGGGTGAGGTCAATGGCGACCCGGGATCAGCGTCCGCTCGACGGTGGATAACTTTCTTGGATCACACATCGGTCTTGCCGAGCGCCCGGATGCCCGTGACCAGCCCGGCGCCTCCGACAAGGCTGCCGGTACCAGCGAACGCAGCCTCGCCTGCGGCGTTCAGTCGCCGCAGCCAGGCAGAGATACGAGATGACGATGCAAGCGGGGAGCGCTACTGCCGCGACGATCGCCCCGCCGACGAGTAACACCTCGGCCGTGTTGGTGTTTGCGTACGGGTTGTTCCGCCGGGTCAGCGCGTAGGGATCACGTTGTGGGCTCGTGATCTTTCATGATCATGGATGCTCCGGCGGCGATTGTTGACACCTTTGTTCGGGATGGTCTCTCGTTGATGTGTCGGGTGCCCGGCTGTCCAGGACGTGCGCCACCGCGTTGAGGAGGTGGGGTGCGCTGACCGGTTTGGTGAGCAGGGTGTCGCCGGTGCGGATGATGTTTCGGGTCGCCAGGATCGTTTCCGAGTAGCCGGACATGTAGATGTGGCGCATGTCGGGGTGCGTGGTTCGCAGGAGGTCGGCGAGGGCGGGTCCGTGCATGTCGGGCATGACCACGTCGGTGAGGAGCAGGTCGAGGTCGGGGTGCGTTGCGGCGAGGTGTCTGGCGTCGGCGATGGTGGTTGCGGACAGGACCAGGTAGCCGTCGCGGTGCAGGATCCGTTCGGTGAGGGCACGCAGGCTGTCGTCGTCCTCGACGAGGAGGATCGTCTCGCCGGATCTCTCGCGGTATGTGCTGGACGGTGTGGTGATGGGGTCGGCGGGGTCTTCGGTGGCGGGAAGCAATGCGGTGATGGTGGTGCCCTGTCCCAGTTCGGAGTAGATCTGGGCGTGGCCGCCGGCTTGGGTGATGATGCCGTAGATGGTGGCCAGTCCCAGGCCGGTGCCGTGGCCTTTTGCTTTGGTGGTGAAGAACGGCTCGAAGGCCCGTTCCAGGGTGGCTTTGGTCATGCCTGCGCCGGTGTCGCTCACCCGCATTTGCATGTAGCGGCCCGCCCGCAGGCCGGGGTGCTGGGCGGCGTAGTACTCGTCGACGGTTACCTGTTCGGTGCTGATGGTGAGTGTGCCTCCGCCGGGCATGGCATCGCGGGCGTTGACCGCCAGGTTGACCAGGACCTGTTCCAGGCGGCCGGGATCGGCGGTGATCTGCCAGGGCTGTGCGGTGAGCTCGGTGATGAGCGTGATGTCTTCGCCCAGGGCGCGGCGCAGCAGCTTGGTGACATCGGTGATGACGTTGTTGAGGTCGAGGATCCGGGTCTCTGGTTCGGGGTCGGCGGAGGCGAACGAGAGGAGTTGCCGGGTCAGCGCCGTCGCCCGGTCGCCGGCGCTGACGATCTGGACGAGGTCGTCGTGTATCGCCCGCCAGGCGGGATCGCGGGCGGCGATCGGCTCGATGTCGGCAGTCGCCATGCTGGCGTATCCGTTGATGACGCTGAGCAGGTTGTTGAAGTCGTGGGCGATTCCGGCGGCGAGGTGTCCCAGGCTTTCCAGGCGCTCTGACCGGTGCAACCGCCGTTGGAGGTGTTCGCGTTCGGTGACGTCGTTGATGACGGCGCAGCGAACCTTCCGCCCGGCGAACGACGTGACATACGAAGTGACGATTACCTCGCTCACGGTGCCGTCGCGCCTGATGTGGCGATGGCGCCGTTCCCGTTCGACCGGCGCGGCCGTGGCTATGGCCTCGGCCATCGCGGTCGTGTCCTCGGGTGGAAACAACGCGGTGAACGCCATGGTGAGCAGTTCGTCGCGGGCCCAGCCGTAGTACTCCACTGCGGCGTCGTTGACCGCGACGATCGCGAGGCTGTCAAGATCGAACAGCACAATCGGGTACGGGCTCGCGGCGAACATCTGGCGGTAGTTGCGCTCGTGTTGCCGAGCGGCGTCCTCGGCGCGGCGGCGCTGCCCGAGTTGCCGGTCCACGGTGGCCAGCAGCGTGTTGAATTCCTCGCCGAGTTCGGCGACCTCGCGTGGACCGGCGATAGTCACGGCCGTGTCGAGGTTCCCGGAGGTGGTGGCAGCCCGTACGGCGGCGCGCAGCTTGCCGATCGGACGGGTGATGCGTCGTTGCACCAACAGCGTGGCCAACAGCCCGGCGAGCAGGCCGAGCCCCGCGATCAGGGCTTGGTTGCGGGCCAGCCGGTCGGCGCTGGTCAGCGCCGCGGCCCGATCCGCTCCCGCAGATACCTGCCAGCCGATGACATCGACGTCCGCCTGCCCGTATAGGCGGGGAACGCCGGTGACGTCCACGCCGGTGCCGTCCGCGTCCGTGACGGCGAACCGGCTGTCCCGCACTGGGGTGCCGGTCCAATGAGTGCCGTCGGGCCAGCGCGTCAGGATCGTGGCGTGATCGGCGGTGGTCATGACGAATTCGAGCTGGCGGGCACCGGCGAACAGGGTGCCCGCCGCCGATCCGAGTGCCACCAGGTCCACGAATGCCGCTACCAGTCCCAGCCCGGCGATCGGAGCAGTGATCACGGCGGCGGTGCGCCCGGTACGGGCGTCCGAGGCCGGTGCGATGGTCCGCGGCGCCCCGACCACGTCGGGCAACCAGGACGCCCCGACGTAGGCGCTGGCCTGCGCCACGCCGGTCGGTGGTGTGGATGAGCAGACGACGGTCCCGTCGGTGCGCAGCACATCCAGGTGACCGTCATCGACGCCGCCGAGTGAAAACGCCAGCCGGCATGAGCTCGGATCGGCGAAGACTTGTTTGGCGCCGGGATTGGAAGCGACGGTGTCGACGCTCCCGCGTACCGCGGTGAGGCTCGCGCCGATCTGCTGCGCCGCTCGACGCGCGGCGAACAGTGCGTCGGCTTCGGCGTTGGACACCGCGTCGTTGCGGGCCTGTCCCCAGCCAGACCAGACACCGGCGCCGGCCGCGGCCATGAACAACAACAGTAACCCGACCAGGTACGACCGCATCGGCCGCCGCTGCGGTCGGCGTGCGGACACCGGCGGCGGCCCCGCATTCCTCGACACACGCCTGCGCATCCCCATTCGTGGCTACCCCCAAGGTATCCGCCGCCAAGAGCGCAGCCACCTCCCGGCGGGGGATCCGGCGTGATGCGTCGATACGACTTCGGCATGCGGGCTGTCCGGCCGCCGCGGCCCCTCCCACAAACGTATGATCTTCATCGACCGTACCCCCGCAAGCCGGCGGATGTGACGTTGCTGTCGCCATACGCTCCCCACGTTGCCTCATCGTCGTGGATGACGTGGGACATGCATTGAGTCAGTGGGTTTCGGTCCCTGGATTCCGGAAGTCGTCGTGGTGGTTCCGCGACACGGGTAGCGTCGGTCTCGCCTGCTCGGCCCCTGCGCCGCCTCTGACGCGGCCGATGGAGAGCCCCACTACCGACGTGGACGACTGGCCCTTGCATACCGGATGCGCCCCGCTGTCCTAGTCAAGAGAGGGCCAGCCGTGCCACTACGTTTGGCTTCCACGCCATGGTCGGTGACGATGGCAGTGATAACGGTGAGCGTGCTGGCCGTTGTCAACGCCATCACCGGCCCGGACCTGATCATGCTTGGGCTGCTCGTCGCCGGGCCCTGTCTGGCAACGGCGTCGGCCAGTCCGCGCGCTGTCATCGCCGTCGGCGCCTACGGGGCACTGCTGATCCTGGCGCTGTCATGGTGGCCGGATCGCATCTGGGGCACAGCGCACCAGATGATGTACCTGCTCAGCGCGCTCGCGGTCACCGCGGTGAGCACGGTCGTCGCCCGCCGTCACCGAGTCCTTGAAGACGTCATCGGGCAGGGCCTTGCGGGCCGCCGGCAGCTAGCCGCCATCGTCGAGTCCTCCGACGACGCGATCATCACCATGACTCTCGACGGAGTCATCACCAGCTGGAACCCGGGCGCAGAGCGGATGTACGGCTACCAGAGCGCCGAGGCGATCGGAAAATACATTTCGATGATCGTTGGCCCGGTCGAGGCCTCCGAACTACTTGAGATCATGGCCCGGCTCAGACGGGGCGAACGAATCGATCACTACGAGACCCAGCGATTCTGCAAGGACGGGACGATCAAGGACGTGTCGGTGACCATGTCCCCGGTCCTCGACGACGCCGGCAACGTGACGGGCGCATCGGCCGTCGCCCGCGACATCAGCGAACGAAAGCACGCCGATGCCCACCACCATCTGGTGGAGCAGAGCTCACAACAGGCCCAGCGCCTGCAAAGCCTCGGACAGCTTGCCGGCGGGATCGCCCACGACTTCAACAACGTGCTGAACATCATCGGTAACCACGCCGACTTCGTGGCAGAGCAGACCACCAACAACAGTTCCGTCCAGGCCGACATCGCCACGATCCGCAAGGCGACCGACCGAGCCACGACGCTGACCCGCCAACTGCTCGTCTTCGCCCGCGGGGAAGCCCAGCAGGCCACCACCTTCGACCTCAACACGGCAGTCGAGGAGGCACACCAGGTGCTCGCCTCCACCATCGGTGAACACATCGAATGGGTTTCGATCGCCTCCCCCACCGCAGTGATGATCCACGCCGACCAGGGCCGAATCCAGCAGATCCTCGTCAACCTGGCGCTCAACGCCCGCGACGCGATGCCCGACGGCGGAACCCTGGTGATCGAAACCGCGACGACCGACATCGACGCGACCCTCACCGACCCTCAGCTGACCCTCACCCCGGGCAGCTACGCCAAACTGATCGTCAGCGACACCGGCGCAGGCATGAGCGCCGAGATCGCCGCGCACATCTTCGAGCCGTTCTTCACCACCAAACCCAGAGACCAAGCCACCGGTCTGGGCCTGGCCATCGTCCACGGCATCGTGAACCAAGCCGGCGGCGACATCGGGGTGTACACCGAACCCCACCTTGGCACCACGTTCCGCGTGTACCTGCCAACGGCACACGAACCCAGCACCCGAGCAGACATCCCACCGGCCACCCCACCGCCCCGAGGCCACGGCCAGACCATCCTCGTCGTCGAAGACGAAGACGCAATCAGACAACTCGTGGTGCGAATCCTCAACAACAACGGATACGCCACCCTCAGCGCGAGCAGAGGGCGCCAGGCACTGACCCTCGCCGACCAACCCGGCTGCGATCTCCTACTCACCGACGTAGTCATGCCCGAAATGTCCGGTCCGCGGCTCGCCGTACTCATCCGAGAACAACACCCGGGCGTACCCGTGCTCTTCATGTCCGGTTACAGCGACGGCCTACTGGCCAACCGAGGCGACGTCGGTGGCACCGAACTCATCCAGAAACCCTTCACCGCATCCGAACTGCTCCGCAAGATTGACGCCGTTCTCACCACAGCCGGAACCCAGGCCTCCCTAGGATCGCCGACGCGCCCGGCGCAAACTGGCCCACAATAGGAGCCGACCACCCTGCGTGTGCCGACAACGACGCGCCCGGCGAGCAGCGCGTCCGGATCGACCCAGCCGATCGGGCCTGGCTGGCCGCGTTGCTGCACCGCCTGCCCAGACCCACCTTGCACCGTCTGCGGCTGCTGGTGCGGCCCGACACGATCCTGCGCCGGCACCCTGACCTGCATGCCCGCCACCACGCGGCAGCGTCGCGGCCCCGACGGCGGGGCCGGCCACGCACCGTGCGCTCGATCCGCGCGCTGGTGTTGCGACTCGTGGCAGAGAATCCGTCGTGGGAATTCCGGCGGGTGCACAGGGAACTGCTCACCCTCGGGGTGAAAGTCGCCGCGTCCACGGTCTGGGAGAACCTGCGCGCGGCCGGGATCGATCCCGCTCCGGAGCGGACCGCCACGACTCGGGCGAAGTTCCTGCGTTCGCAGGCCGAGGTGCTGCTCGCCGTGGACTTCATCGAGACGATCATCCTGACCGGCACCCGCATGTACGTCCTCGCGGTCATTGAGCATGCCAGCCGCCGTATCCGCATCCTCGGCGCGACCGCGCATCCCACCGCGGCGTGGGTGACCCAGGCCGCCCGCAACCTGCTGATGGACCTCGAGGACACGCGATGCCGGGTGAACTACGGTCGGGTGGGCCTTGCCGCGTACGGCCTGGTGCACTTCACCATCGCCTACCTGGCGGCGCGGGTTGCCCTCGGCGCCGGCGGCGCCAAAGCCGACAAGGCCGGCGCGCCGGCGACCCTCGCCGCCCAGCCCGGCGGACGGGCGTTGCTCTGGGCGGTCACGGTCGGACTCGCCATGCTTGTGCTGTGGCGGCTCGGCGAGGCGACGGTTGGTCTGCGGTGGGTACAACCACGCAACAAGCGCACCCGCAAACGGATCGAGAGCGCCCTCACGGCAGTGGTGTTCGGGTTCCTGGCCCTCAGCTCTATGGCACGGACTGGGCGAGACCGCCCGCAAAGAGGTCGCCGCGCACAGCGCGTGCTGGGCCAAGACCGGCCGCATGCAAGACGGACCTCGCGCCGCGACCACTCGTGAACGCTGGCACCAGATCCACACCCTGCTCGGTCAGAACGTCGGCCTGCTCGAATGCGCCCGCCGGCTGAACCTGTCGCTGAACACCGTCAAACGCTACGCCCGAGTGGGCGAACCGGTACGGCTGCAACGAACTCTCCAATACCGGCCGACGCTGGTCGATCCGTTCCGAGATCATCTGTGCATCCGCCGGGAGCAGGAACCTGCCATCGGCAATCTCCAGCTGTTCCGAGAAATCAAAGCCCTGGGATACGCGGGAAGCATGAATCTGTTCGTCCGATACGTCACGCAAGGCCGTGTCGAAGGTGGACGCCCGCCGATCTCGCCACGCCGGCTGACCAGCCTCATCCTGACCCACCCGGATCACCTCAGCGAAACCCAGCACGAACGCCGCCAGGAACTGACCACCGCCTGCCCGGACATGATCGACCTCACCGGGCTCATCAGCTCGTTCGCCGCCTGCTACGACCAGCCGAAGCCAACAGCGCACGCCTCGACGCGTGGATCGACGCCGTCCGAGCGGCCGATCTGCCACACCTGCACACCTTCGCCCGCGGCCTCGAACTCGACCGCGAGGCGTCCACGCCGCAGTGACCATGCCCTACCACAACGGCGGAGCCGAAGGCGTCAACACGAAGATCAAGCGGATCATGCGCAGATGCACGGCCGAGCCGGGTTCACCCTGCTCCGCCACCGCATCCTCCTCAACTGAGATCACCCACAGTCACCACCGAAAGTGAGCCAGAGCCGCGCGAACGGTATTTCGGCGTCTTCGATTAGTAGTTCTCGGCGGCCGACCACCGGTCGCTCAGCCGGCGCTGCCGCTTCATCACGATCTGCGGCTCGAACGTCCCTTCTCGATCCCTCGGAACGTCGATCCGGACATCCCCGGCCGCATCCGAGATCAACGTCTTCGACCGGCTGCCGTTACGCACATTCGTCGACCCGCGACCCTGATCGGCGTAGTCCGCCCGTGCGTTGTCCCCACCACGCTGTTCCGCACCGTGTGCGCCGCGGGAGGTCCTCGTCACCGCCGCCGAGCTTGAAGCCGTTGCCATCTCCGGTAAAGACGGGCAGTCCCCAGCGGTTGAACCCGTTTCCATACGCGGTGCTGTCCTGCACCGAGACGGGGGAGAGGAACTCCCAGAGGCCGAGCCCATCGTCGGAGTTGTTCCACGGCCGGACGCCGCGCGCGACGTTGCCCGTGCCGGATCTCTCCTTGATGGCCAGACCGTCGGCGCTCTCCCCGCCGTCGACGATCTCCATACCCCTCAGATGCCAGTCGTCGCCTTCAACGTGGATGGCACCGCGTTCGGCGCGTGGGATGCTTCCTCCGACCGGGGCCGGAGTGTGCGGCATGTTCTCGCCGTCGATGACGACCCGCTCGCGGGCGTAATTCGTCAGGGCAATCGGCGCAGCCTCGGGGCTGCTCTTGAGCAACCGGATGTTGGCAACCCGCGCCTATGTGCCGCCGCGCAGGAAGATGACGTCGCCGGGCTGTGCGAGGTCGACTGGCCGTTGGACGGCCCGCAATGGCTGGGGAGCGTACCGGGATTGCCGTCGTCGCCGGTGTCCGTGACGCACAACCTGGTTGCCGCCGCCGTGATCGCGCCAGGTGCCGTCGTAACCGCGCCGGCGACAATGACGGCGGCGGAGACAACGAGAGCAATCAATCTCATCAGGCTTCTCCAGTGGTCATGATGGAGCATTCACCGGCGGAGCCCACGCCGAGACATCGATGAACTCGAGGCTGTGGGCGGACGTGCCGGTCTCAAGCCTCAGGACGTTTGTTGCAGTCCTTCCTAACCGCAGGCCGCGCAGCGGTGGAGCGCTCTGGCCTTGCCCGCACCGAAGCCGGCAGACGGCTGTGTATTTCGGCGTGTGGGTCCGGCGGCCGGTAATAGGTTCCGGCCATGTCTGGGTGGCTCAGCAGGCCCGCAACTTGATGATGGACCTGGGGGAGCGGGCCGGACGTGGGTACGCACCGTGCGCCGGGAGTGTCTGGACCGGATGCTGATCTACCACCCTCGGCACCTGCTGGCCGTCCTGGGCGAGTTCGTCGAGCACTATAACGAGCACCGACCCCACCAAAGCAGTCGCCAAACGCCCACCCGCCGCCACGGACACCGGGCCGGACCTCGTCGTTCTCGCCTCGGCGCGGGTCCGCCCGATCGAGTTGCCCTGCGCCCCCGGAGAATCCGGCCCGTTGTGCGACCGGGCCGCCGCGGTCGCCGACGTGACCAAGCGATTCGGCGCGGAGGAACACAAGCCCAGACAACCCAAACGGGCAGCGCAGGACTGCTCGCGGCACGAATCGCTGCGACTAGCCGTGTTGTGGGTGCCCGGCATTAGCGAAGAAGGAGGCCAATACCCTCTTGATAGGGGGTCGGAGGCGCCTAACCATTGGTTCGCACCGCGGGTCGCCCGCCTCCGACCCGTCACCACCCTGAGAAGCGCCCACAGATGCGGATGGCCGTTTCACGTGCAGCCGCATGCGCCCGGCTCTGTGCTGAAGCTGCGGACCACGAAGCTGTCACTTGGAGTAGGTGTCGGTGGGTCAACGCGTCGTTCGACTCGTGCGCGGTGCGGGGTGCTTGCTTGAGGGTTCTTGGCGCGGGACGTGGGTGGGGTTTGGCCGTTACTGGCCACCAGATCTGCCTGCAGACCACGCCGTCACCCGCTACTGCCACATGGTGTCGCGGCCGATGGTCGACGTCGGCCGGAACATCGCTGTCGGGCAGGTCATCGGGCTGGTCGGCTCAAGCGGCCATTCCAGCGGCCCGACCGACTGCCGTCACGGCCACCAACGGACTACGTCGATGGACCGCCCGAAACACGTCGTCCGCGGACTCCCGGAGCATCAGCAGTCGAATGTGGAGCAGCGGCCCGACATTCATCCGGATGAACCTCGACGTCGGCGGCGAGGTGAGCGGGCCGGCAATTATCTTGTCGTGGTGACCTCTCCGCCGATTCCGGTTTCGTTGCCGTCGTTGTCGTGGAAAACGTACTTCCAGACTGGATCGTGCTTCTGGACGTCGACCGGCTCCAAGCCTCTTTCGGAGATCTTCGCGACTTCGGCGACCGGGTCGTCGACCCAAATCATGCTGACGGCTCCGCCGGCCCGGACCGTGTCCTGGATGATGTAGACGTAGCGGTCCTCGGCCAGCTGCCACACTGCCTCGATGTCGTTCGGGTAGAAGGCCGGTTCAATGCCGAGCAGCCGCTTGTACCAGTCCAGGGCGCTGGCATAGTCACGTACCGGAATGCCCGCAAATATTCCTGTTGCCATTTCTGTCCCCCCTTCAGTCGATGTCGGTCCCTGGGGCCACGCCGTTTCGCCTTTGGAGGGTTTGCGCGGTCGACAAGTCTATCGTGATGGCTTTCGCGGTGGCCGAGTGGAATAGTTGCGTCACCTGGTAGTGGTCGCGGGCGCGGTCCATCTGTGCCGCTCTGCAACCTCCGGCGCTGTGGGTCGCCGAACTCGACAATCGGCGGACGCCGGCGACTCAGTTCGCCCTGTGCGCGATCCGGGCGGTGCGTGGCTGGTGTCGATGCCGCGGAGGTGGGCGCGTGACCAGGTTGGGATCGAGGCCGACGGCCGGTCAGGGCCGGGGTCGGCGTTCCACTTTGGTGTTGTGCTGGGCTATTCTCATCCTCGAGGGCTACGACATTGTCGTGTACGGGGCGGCCGTTCCGGCCTTGCTCGGGGCTGCCGGCTGGGGGCTGGGCGAACGGGAGATCGGGTTGCTCGGGTCGGTGGCCCTGGTCGGGATGCTGTTCGGCGCCATTCTGGCGGGCCCGTTCGCCGATGGCCGTGGACGCCGGCCGGTGCTGCTGAGTGGCGTCGTGGTCTTCAGTCTCGGCATGCTGGTGTGCGCGGCCGCTCCCACTCCGTTGGTCTTCGGGGGCGGCCGCCTGGTGGTCGGGCTCGGGGCCGGGGTGTTGCTGCCGGTCGCCGCGGCGTTCGTGGCCGAGTTCGCGCCGCCGGGCCGCCGCAACCTCTATCAGGGTGTCGTGTTCGGTGGGATCGGGGTCGGTGGGGCGCTGAGCGCGCTGGCGGCGATCGCGTTGGCCGGCAGCGGGTTCCGCGCGATGTTCGTCGTCGGAGTGCTGCCGGCTCTGGTGCTCGTCCCGGTGTTGGTGCGCCGGCTGCCCGAGTCGGATGAGTTCCTGGTCGCCCGCGAGAGTGCCGCCGGGCTGCGCTCCAGCCGCGCGGAGTCCTGGCGGCTGCTCGTCAGCCGCGGTTACGTAGCTCGGACGGTGTTGTTCTGGACGGCGACATTCCTGAGCCTGCTGGTCCTGTTCGGCGCGTACACGTGGCTGCCTCTGCTGATGAACCGGGCCGGGTACGACCTGGGATCGTCGTTGGGGTTCCTGCTGGTGCTCAACGTGGGTGTCGTTGCCGGTTCGCTGACGTCTTCCCGGCTGGCCGACCGGTTCGGGGCGCGGCGGGTGATCGTCGGATCGTTCGTGTCGGCGAGCGCCGCCTTCGCGGTGCTCGCTCATGCCCCGCCGATGCTGGCCGGCTATGCCTTGGTGGCGATCGTGGGCGCCGGTGCGGTCAACGCGCAGTTCCTGGTGAACGCCTATGTCGCCGTCTCGTACCCGACTTTGCATCGTGGCACTGCCGTGGGCGCCGCGCTCGGCGTGGGACGGCTCGGGGGTGTGCTCGGACCGGTGTATGGAGGCTGGTTGCTCGCCGAGCAGTTGCCGATCGCGGCCGGGTTCTACGGGTTTGCTCTGCCGGCGTTGCTGGCGGCGGCTGTCGTTGTGGGCTTCCGTAAAACTCCACGTCCCGAGGTGGCGACATGAGACCCGCAGTGTTGATCGGCCGCGAGCGCGAGATCGAGCGGCTGACCGAGCTTGTCGACGGCGTCCATCGCCAGGGCGGTGCGCTGCTCGTTCGGGGTGAAGCGGGCATCGGCAAGACCGCCCTGCTGGCGAACGGCGCGGCGCTGGCGGGTGAGGCGGGCATGCGGGTGCTCACCGCGGTCGGCGCCGAGTCCGAAGTGCATCTTCCGTATGCTGGTCTCCATCAGATTCTTCATCCGATTCGTTCGAGCGTCGGCATGTTGTCGGCGTCGCAGCGCGACGCGGTGCAGGCGGCGCTGGGTGAGACCGACCGGGTGGCGCCGGATGCCTATCTGGTCGGCCTGGCCGTGTTGAACCTCCTGGCCGACGTCGCCGCCCATGCCCCGGTTATGGTCATCGCCGAGGATGCGCATTGGCTGGATCGGTCCAGTGCTGATGTCCTCGGCTTCGTGGCGCGGCGAGTGCAGTCGGAGCCGATCGTGATGCTGGCTGCTGTTCGTGAGGGGGTCGCGTCGCCGCTGGACGACGCCGGCCTGCCGACGTTGAGCGTTGGGCGGCTGTCCGGGGAAGCCGCGGCCGGCCTGCTCGATGCGGTTGCGCCCGGCCTCGACCCGCCGGTCCGCCGGCGGCTGCTGGACGAGGCCGCCGGCAACCCGCTGGCGCTGACCGAATTATCCGGCGTCAGGCAGGCATCTGAGGGACGGATGCCGCTGACGGCTCGCCTCGAGCGGGCTTTCAGCGCCAGAGTGTCCGAGCTGCCCGCCGCTACCCGCACGGTGCTGCTGGTCACCGCGCTCAACGACAGCACCTCCGTCGCCGAGGCGCTGGAGGCCGGCGCGCTCGCTGTCGGCGCCGAGCTGGACATCACCGTCCTGGCGCCCGCCGTCGAGGCGCGACTGGTCGACCTCGGCGCCGGCACGGTGTCGTTCCGTCACCCGCTCATGCGCTCGGCGATTCCGCAGACCGCAGGCCTTGCCGAACGTCAGGCGGCGCACGCCGCGCTGGCCGAGGCATCTCGCGGGCAGCCCGATCGGCGAGCCTGGCACCGGGCGTCCGCCGCGGCCGGTCCGGACGAGAGCATCGCCGCTGAGCTGGAGGCGACCGCGAACCGGGCGCAGCGTCGTGGCGGAGTGGGCGCCGCGGTCGCGGCGCTGGAACGGGCGGCATGGCTCAGCGCCAGTCTGGCACGCAGGGCCGAGCGGCTGCTGCGAGCAGCCGACCTCGCGGTCGAGTCGGGCCGTCGAGATGTCGTCGTGGGACTGCTGGAGCAGGTGTCGCAATTGGAGCTCTCGGCGCAGCAGCGTGCGCGGGCGGTGTGGATCCGAGGCAGCTTCGACGACGGTATGCGCGATGACAGCGTGGGCCCGTTCGAGCTGGCACAGCTCGCCGAGTCGGTGGCCACGGAAGGCGACGTAGACCTGGTGATGCGGATCCTGTGGAGCGCGGCCCTGCGGTGCTTCTGGGCCGAGCCCGGCCCGGCGGTGCGGCAACACATCGTCACCGTGGCGGAGGCACTGCCGATCGGCGAACTGGACCCACGGTTACTGGCGATTCTCGCGTACGCGGCGCCCGTCGAGCGGGGCACGACGGTCATCCACCGCCTGGCGGGCCTGGCCGCGCGGCCGAGTGGCGACCCGCAGGTCGAACGCCTGCTCGGCACCGCCGCCTTGCTGGTGGGCGCGTTCGACCTGGCGGTGCGCTTGTCGGCGGCCTCGGTTGCCGGTCTTCGCACGCAGGGTCGGCTCGGGTTGCTGGCCCGGGCGCTCGGGGCGCAGGCGTGGAGCGCGGGGCGGTTGGCCGACCTCAGCGTGGCCATCCCTGCCGCGGAGGAGGCGAGCCGGCTGGCCCGGGAAACCACGCAGCCGTTCCTGCACGCGATGGTGCGAGCGTCCGAGGCCGAGATCGCGGCGCTTCGCGGCGACACAGATCGTGCCGATCGGCTCGCATCGGAGGCCGAGCAGGAGAGCCTCGCAGCGGGCGCGCGTCCGGTGCTGGCCACTGTGCAGGCCGCGCGTGGCCTGGCCGCGCTCAGCGACGGGCGCTACGGCGACGCGTTCGCGCACCTTCGGCGCATGCACGATCCGGCTGATCCGGCGTACCAGGTCGCGTTGCGCTGCTATTCGGTCGCGGAGCTCGCCGACGCGGCCGTCCGGAGCGGCCAGGCCGAGGCGGTCCGGGACGTCATGGAGGGCCTGGAGACGGTGGCGGCGACGACATCGTCGCCGGCGTTGCACGCCGGCCTGCGCTACGCCCGCGCCGTCCTGGCCGGAGACGAAAATGCCGAGAAGCTGTTCGAGGTCGCCCTGGGCGCGGACCTGACCGGGTTCTCCTTCGTACGTGCGCGGACCCAGCTTGCCTTCGGCGAGTGGTTACGTCGTCAACGCCGAGCGGCGGACTCCCGCCGGCACCTGCGTGCGGCCCGCGAGACGTTCGACGCGCTCGGAGTGATCCCGTGGAGCGACCGGGCACGGCAGGAGCTGCGCGCCGCCGGTGAGGTGAGTCCGCATCGCAGCCCGGACGCCCGCGACCAGCTCACCGCGCATGAGCTCCACATCGCCCAGTTGGCCGCCGAAGGCCTGACCAACCGCCAGATCGGCCAGCGGCTCTACCTGTCGCACCGCACCGTGAGCACCCACTTGCATCGGATCTTCCCGAAGCTGGGCATCACGTCGCGGTCCGCGCTGGGCGCTGCCCTCCAGCATGTCTGACACCCCGTGACGTACACACCCACCGTCATCCGGCGTTAGCGAGGGCGAGGGCGTCATTCCTACGGTTTGCCTACATCCAGTACGGCGACCAAGGAGGTCCTCATGGACACATCGGCACGACTGTCCACCCCCCACGGCCCCGGCACCGTCTCGCAGGCGCCGAATCTTCCGGCCGAATTCACCGACACGTTCACCAGCCGGTACGTCGACACCGGCGACGTGCGTCTGCACGCCGTCGCCGGCGGAGACGGGCCGCCGCTGCTGCTGGTGCACGGCTGGCCGCAGACCTGGTACGCCTGGCGCCTGCTGATGCCCGCCCTGGCCCGGGACTTCCGAGTCATCGCCGTCGACCAGCGCGGCATCGGGCTGTCGGACAAGCCCGAAGACGGTTACGACACCGGCACTCTCGCCCGCGACCTGGTCGGACTGATGGATGCGCTCGGCCACCAGCGGTTCGCAGTGGTGGGCCACGACACCGGGTTCGCGATCAGCTATGCGCTGGCCGCGGATCACCCGGACCGGGTCGCCTGCGTCGCGCTCGCCGAGATTCCCGGCCCGCCCGGCGCGGCTCCCTCGCCGCCGCTGTTCGTTCCAGGTCAGGTCAACGACCGGCTCTGGCACATCCCGTTCAACCGGGTGGACAAGGTGCCGGAGCAGCTCGTGTCGGGCCGGGAGGACATCTTCTTCGGCTACGAGTTCGCCATCCAGGGCGGGAACGTGCCCGACGACGCGGTCGACTACTACGTCCGCCTGCTGTCGAACGCCGAGGCGCTGCACGGCAGCTTCGGCTTCTACCGGGCATTCGACGACACCGTGAAGCAGAACGTGCAGCGCACGAAGCGGCATCTGAGCATGCCCGTCCTGGCCATCGGTGGGGAGGCGAGCTACGGCGGGCACGTCGCGGAGGTGATGGAGACCATCGCGGACGACGTGCGAGGCGTGGTCGTCCCGGGTGCCGGGCACTGGCTCGCCGAGGAGGCGCCCGAGCAGATGCTCGCGGCGCTGGCCGCCTTCCTGGCTCCGTACCGGGACACCCCTGCCGGGGCGAGCCTGCCCCGGCCGCCGGCCAGATGACCAGGCGTGGGCTGATCAGCGTGGCGGGCACGGGAGCGCTGGCGCTAAGCCTGGGTTGCGCCGCGCTGCCCGCCACAGCGGCGCCGGCGGCCGCCCCAAACCGGCGGTTCGCCGTGGTCGGCCACGACACGGGAATGCCGATCGGTCACGCGCTGGCCGCGGATCACCCGGAGCGCGTCCAGCGGCTGGCCGTCGCCGAGGCCGCCCTTCCGGGCGTCGGGTCCTCACCCGACATGGTCCACGTACTCGCCGATCACCGCGAGGACGTGTCGCTCGTGGTAGATCAGCAACCGGTCGGTGCACTCGGCACGCAGGCTACGACCCCACCGTTCGATGAAGCAGTTCGCCCGCGGTGTCTGTGGCGGGATCTTGACCACGGTGATGCCCTCGGCGGTGAAGACCTCGTCGAACGCGGCGCTGTACTTGCCGTCCCTATCTCTGGTCAGGAAACGAACCGGCCGGCACGGTCGCCGAGGTCCATGACAAGGTTGCGGGCCTGCTGGACGACCCAGGCGTGGTCCGGGTTGGCGGTGACCCCGAGCAGGTGGACGCGGCGGGTGGTCACCTCCATGACCACGAGCACGTAGAGCCGCTTGAGCAGGATCGTGTCGACGTGGAAGAAATCGATGGCCAGCAGACCGTGGGCTTGCGCGCGCAGGAACGTCCGCCAACTGGTGTCCACTCCACGGGGTGCCGGGCCCGAGCCGCCCAGCGGCCAGGATGCGGCGGACCGTGCCCGCGCCGACCCGATGGCCCAGCCGTAGCAGCTCACCTTGAATGCGCCGATGTCCCCATCGGGGGTTCTCTCGGGCGAGGCGTCGGATCAGGTCGCGGATCTCGTCGCTGACCGGTGGCCGGCCGGTCTTACGTGGGTGGGTCCAGTGGCGGCGCAGCAGTCGCCGGTGCCAGGCCAGCAGGGTGGCCGGGGTGACCAGCCGGTAGGCCCGGACCGTGGTGGGTAGCAGGCGGGCCAGCGCGGACAGGATGGCCCGGTCCGGCCAGGACAACCGGGGCCGGCCGTTCAGCTGTCGGCGCAGCACCGCCACCTCATGGCGCAGGGCGAGGACCTCGGCCAGCACCGCGGTATCGCTTCGAACCAGCAGCCCCAGAGCACCGACGAGCCGGATCATCATCAGGTACAGCAGTCGAATCAACACACCGATGATCGTTACCATTAACCGGGAAATCCCAGCTCACCGTGTGTGCGACGAGTTCTGGCACGGTACAGGCAACCCGCGCGGCTGTGCCGTCGTCGGTGGCGGCGGTGTCACCTTGGGTGAGGCGACTCCGTTGTTGGCGCTGTCCCACTTGGGGCCGCGGGTGTTGTTGTCATTCGCACCGGCTTGCGTAGCGCCAGCTGGACAGCGGTCACCAGCACCCAGGTCGACGACAGCACCAGGAACCCGCGCTGGGTAATGCCGAAGCCACCAACCGCGTTGCTGGTGAGTACCGCGACCGTTGCCGCGCCGAGCAGCACGGCGACCACCATCTCGACGCGGCCGCGCGAGCGCGACAGCAGCACCGCCCCGACCGGGATGACGAGGAACGCCACGGTGCCAAGGACGTTGTGGATACCGCCGCTCGTAGTGGTCTCACCGCCCACGTCGATGGGGAAGAACGCCTGCACTACCTTCGCCAGGCCGTACACCGCAAGCAGCGCAAGACCCACGAACGAGCGTCGCGGGCCGGTCAGGTAGAGCGCGGCCGTCAGCGCCAGCGCCCCTAGCCCGACGGCAAGCGTCGCGAGCACCTTGAGGATGCCGTGGTCGCCGACGGCGTAATCGCTAACCGGGTCGATGGCCGGGTCCGAAGGCCGCCGCATCACCACGACCGGCTGCTGACCAGTCCACCGCGGCGAAGATACACAGTACCAACGCCCAGAAGGCCGCCGGACCAACCAGAACCAGGACGTACCATCGCAAGCCGATGCGCCGGCGGATCAATCGGCATCCCAACTCGCGCAACCCCGCCGGCCGCCCCACAACGCGTCGGCGAGGACCGCCGCGACCGCCGGCCCACAGGTCCAGAAGTCCCCGAGGGCCACTGGCAGCTCGCTGTCGAGGTATCCCTCCGATATCAATGCCCGCGGCACCCATACGAACCAGGTGATGGCATATGCGAGGACGAAGAACGCCGTCACCGGATACCGTCGGACCGGTCCCGTCATGCGCGCACGTATCACTCTGGGCGGTCCGGCCGGACCAGCCGTGCCGGCACGGGTCACCTTGGGCGCCGGATCCGCAGGCGCCACACGAAGGTCAGGATCGCACCGGACATCACCAGGAACGCGCCGCTGTACCAGAGCGGGACGGCGGTGAGCAGCTTCGTGCTGTTGGTGATGTAGGTCGCATAGTGCAGCGGCAGGCTCGCCGTGATGTAGACGAGGATCACCGTGAGGACCACCTTCTGCCGGGTGCCGGTGAAGGCGACGTAGCGCCGCGACAGCCAGCCCGCGACGGCGGCGTACGTCATGACGACGGCGAAGACCTTGTCGAGCGTGGGCGTCACGACGTGGGTCACCACGTACGCGTCGTCGGCGATCAGCAGCCGGGTCAGGTGCAGGTACAGGCCGGTGATGAGGGTGATCGCGGCCGCCTGCTTGAAGAAGTAGCCGCCGCCGTCGAAGGCGGTCCGGCGCCACGCGGCGATGGGCCGGGCGGTCGTGGGCCAGGTGACGGTGGATCGCGTGGCCGCGGGCCGTCTCGCGGCGCTGAGCGTGTGTTCGGTGGACATTGCGGTCGCTCCTCCGGTGTGTGGTGTGTTCGTGACGCTCACAGCCTGCCGGCCCAGGCACCGGGATCGAATCCGTGACCTCACCAGTCTCCGCGGCCGCCGGCCAGGGACACCAGCCGCCGCAGAACCGCCGGCTCCTGCAGCAGACCGCGCGCACCGGCCGCGGCGCCGCCAGGGATGCGCGCCACGGCCTCGGGCGTGTTGTGGGTGCCTTCGTCGATGACGGCTATGCCGTCGCCGGTACCAGCCTGTCCCCCTGCCCGCACGGCCGTGGTTCTGTCCACTCTCCGCGTTCCCAGCCGGGCGCCTGGCCCGCCGTCGCAAGCTAGGGCCGCGCCCAGCGGAACGGGACCGGCATGCTCGCCCACTCATCGCCGATCGGCTCACGCCGCTACCCGGACTCACGATCGACTCGGGCGGACCCATGCAGCACAGTTGCATGAGACTCCGCGACGCTCGCCTCGCACGAGACGGTGACCCCGTTGCGCGTATCCCAACTGACCCGATCTCGCCCATTCCTCGAGACGTGGCTGCTGCACGAAACCCAAGGATCGACACCGGCATTCGGTGCGACTGGTCCATCCGCCGGAGGCGCGGGCCGGTCGCGTCGTCGAGGATCAAGGAAGGGGTGAGGCTCGCTGGAAGGGGCGGCAAGGGTAGGCCGCCCGCGGCCCGATCCGACCGCCCGGGGAGGGGCGGCGGACCACCGCTGTCAGGCCATCGTCTCCTCGGTGACCTTTCGGTCTACCATGCGCGCGGCACAAACCGCGTGGGCGAGGACGAAGAGGACGTGTGCGGCGGTCGCGAGGATGCCCATCGGTACAGCGTCGAAGGCCGTGAAGCTGGCCCAGAACAACAGGTTGGCTCCGCCGAGCAGCACGTGCACGGCCAGTCCAAAGGTGTGCCAGAAGCGTCGCAGGTCGCGCGTGGCCGTGGTGAGGAAGAGTAATCCGACCAGCACGGCGAGGCCGTGCGCCTCGAACCATCCGAGCGTGTACGGCGAGTCCGCGAAGATGTCGGCGTAGGCGCCCGCGCCCGCGAAGTGCGCGAGCAGCTCCAGCAGGATCTGCGCGGCGCCGACGAGGGCGAGGAACAGCCCGTCGGCGAGCACGACCGTGCGCCGCGCCCGCCGGGTCGTATCGATGGTCGTGGTCACGAGGTCGCCGCCGACTCTGTCGCGGCGGCTGGAGCGACTGATCGTGGCTTCCACACGATCGCGAACAACTCGAGCCCGGCCAGACCAGCGTGGATCGGGAGACTGATCAGACCGACGCGGCCCTCGGCGACCTGAGCGAAAACCCCGGCGAACAACAGATTTCCGATGATCAGCGGTATGTGGGCGAGCATTCCGACCACATTGAACAGGCGGGGCCGCGGCTGGGTCGACCCGATCCATAGGGCAACGCCAATGACGAACATCAACGTGTACGCCTGGTAGAGCCCGCCGAAGCCGAGCGGCTGGTCGGGCAGCATGCCGTACATACCCGTGCCGGTGTTGTAGCCGATCGTGATGATGACCGTCGACACGGTCGTGACGACGAACAGGAGAGTGCCGTGCACGCGGAGCACGATCTTGCGCAGGCGGTCGCCGCGTACGCCCCGGGGGGACGTGGTGCCGGAGTCAGAGGCGGTGCCGCGCCGAACGGCGATGGGCCGGGCGGTCGTGGACCGGGTGGTGGCGCTGAGCGCGTGTTCGGTGGACACTGTGGTCGCTCCTCTAAGTAGTGGTGTGTTCGTGATGCTCCACAGCCTGCCGGCCAGGGCAGCCGGATCGAATCCGTGACCTCACCAGTCGCCGCGGGACACCAGCCGTCGCAGAACCGCCGGATCCTCCTGCTGCAGACCGCGCGCGCCGGCCGCGGCGGCGCCCGGAATGCGCGCCACGGCCGCCAGCAACCGGTCTCGGACGGCCCGGGCCAACGACCCGCGGGTCGCCGCCAGCCGGGCCAGCATGCTCGCCCGCCGCTGTACCCGGGCCACGGCCGGGCGTCGGCGAGCCGCGTAGGCCGCGAGGCCGGCAGCGAGCGACGGGGACCGGGAGATCTCGGCCACCAGGACGGCAGCATCGACGAGCGCGCTGTTCGCGCCCTGCCCGACCGTCGGGGCCATGGCGTGCGCGGCGTCGCCGAGGAGCACGAGCCGGCCGTCCACCCACCGCTGACAATGGACCGTGGTGACGTCAGTGAGGAGCAGCTCCGCCGGTGCCGGGAGGTGTTCGGCCAGTCCTGGCGCCGCGGGCAGCGCCGCCGCCCAGGCCCGGCGCAGCGCACCGGCGTCGCCCGCGGCGAGCGCGGCGACGACCGGCGGCGCGGTGGCGTCGGCGTACACATAGGTCGTCGTGGCGTCCATTGGGGCGCCGCCAAAGAGGCCGAGCGCGGTCCAGTACTCCCCCGCCAGCCCGATGTCGCCGGACGGCACGAGGCCGCGCAGGTAGCGATGGCCAGCGCCGGTCGACCGGGCGCCGAAGTCGCCCGCGCTGCGCACTGTCGAGCACGCCCCGTCGGCGGCCACCATGAGATCCGCTTCGATCGTGCTCGTCCGGCCGCGCCACACCAGGTCGACCGTGCCGTCCGGGCGCGCGGCGCTCGCCTCGGCGCCCAGCCGCAGCGTGATGCCGGGCGCCGCGTCCACCGCAGCGAGCAGGACCTCCTGAAGCCGCGATCGACGCACGGCCAGAACATGATCCAACCCCGGACCGTAGTCGGGCGGCCGCAGGTCGGCTAGGCGCGATCCGTTCGGGGAACGTAGCGCGACTTCAGTGAGGCGGTGCCCCGTCGAGCGCACCGCTGGACCGACCCCGAGCCCGTCGAGCACGGCCAGACCGTTGGGCTGTAGCAGAATCCCTGCCCCGACAGCCCTCGGCTCGGCGACGCGCTCGAGCAGCGTCACCGACGCCCCGGCCCCGGCCAGCGCCAGGGCGGCCGCGGCGCCGCCAACACCGGCGCCGATCACAACGACGTCGCATTCGTCCAGCTTCATCCGATCAGCCTGCGGCAGCTGCGGCGACCGCCGCATCCGTGACCTCCACAGTCGGCCGCCCGGTGTCCTACGATCGACTACATGCTGCGCGGTCGGCACGCCGAGTGCGCCCGGCTGGACCGCATGCTCGTCGACGCCCGGGCGCAACGCAGCTCGGCGCTCGTCATCCGGGGCGAGCCCGGCGTGGGCAAGTCGGCGCTTCTGGACTATGCGGCCGGGCAGGCCGGCGGCCTGCGGGTGCTGCGCGGCTGCGGGGTCGAGTCCGAGGTCGAGCTGCCCTTCGCCGCCCTGCATCAGCTGCTGTACCCGGTGCGCGACCGCCTCGACACGCTGCCCGGCCCGCAGGCCGTCGCCATCCGGGCCGCGCTGGGCCTCGGCCCCGCCCATGAGCAAGACCGGTTCCTCGTCGCCGCCGGTGTGCTGACCCTCCTCGGCGAGCTGGCGACCGAGCCGGGCGTGCTGTGCCTCGTCGACGACGTGCAATGGCTCGACGGGCCCTCCGCCGACGCACTGCTGTTCTCGGCCCGGCGGCTCGACGCCGACGGCGTGGCAATCGTCTTCGCGCTGCGCGAGACGGGGGCGGAGGCGGACAGCCGGTTCCTCGGCGCGGGGTTGCCCGAGCTGAGCGTGTCCGGACTGGACAATGCCGCCGCCCACGCCCTGCTCGCCGACCATACGTCCACCCTCGACGCCGCCGTGGGAGACCGGATCGTCGCCGAGGCCGGCGGCAACCCGCTCGCGCTCACCGAACTGCCGACGCTGCTCACCGAGGCACAGCTGCGCGGTGACGAGCCACTGCCGCGGCCGCTCCCGGTCGGGGCGGAGGTCCGGCGGCTCTACGCGAGGCGGCTGCGTCAGCTCGCGCCGGGTGCCCGGCGCCTGGTCGAGATCGCGGCGGCCGACGACGCCGGGGCGCCGGCGACGCTGCTCGCCGCGGCCGGGCTCGATGACGGCCTCGGTGCCCTGAACGAGCTGGAACGCTCCGGGCTCGTCGAGGTTCGCGACGGCCATCTCGCCTTCCGGCATCCGCTGGTGCGCTCGACCGCGTACGCCGAGGCGGGCTTCGCCGGTCGGCAGGGCGCACATCTCGCGCTGGCCGCGGTCCTCGATGAGGCGACCCAGCCCGACCGGCGCGCCTGGCACTGGGCCGCCGCGACCGTCGGGACGGACGAGGACGTGGCGGCCGCCCTGGCCCGCACGGCTGGGCGGGCCGCCGCCCGAGGAGGCCCGGCCGCGGCCGGCCACGCGCTCGAGCGGGCGGCCGAGCTGACCCCTCCAGGTCCCGAGCGCGGCGGTCGTTTCCTCGCGGCGGCCACGGCGTTCTGGGCGGCCGGCGTTCCCCCGCGCGCGCTGGGCCTGCTCGACCGAGCCAGGCCCGAGCTGGATGGCGGCGGTGACTGGTCGCGGATGCTGCACCTACGCGGCCTCATCGAGCTGCGCTGCGGGATGCCGGAGGCGGCCTACGAGATCCTGCGCGACGCGGCGACGCACGCGGAGTTCGACGACGCGGGCACGGCACTGTCGGCGCTCGTGCTCGCGGGCGAGGCGGCCTCCTTCAACGGGGATGCGGCCAGGGTGGTGTCGGTGGGCGAGCGTGCGGCGCGCGTGCCAGCGGAAACCGCGACTGATCGGCTCATGGTGAGCATGCTCACGGGCACGGCGGGCATCTTCGGCGGGCGGTGGGCCGAAGGCGCCGCCGGGCTGCGGGTGGTGGTCGCGGCCGGCGAGTCCATGCAGGACCCCACCTTGCTGCTCTGGGCGGGCCGAGCTGCGCTCTACCTCGGCGACCAGACGACCTCGCGGACCCTGCACGCGCGGGCGGTCGAGCTCGCCCGGCGCTCCGGCGCCATCGGCACGCTCTGCACCGCGCTGGATCGGCTGTCCTTTTCGGATCTGTTGCTGGGCCGGCCGGCCGACGCCGCCGCGAGCGCCGACGAGGGACTGCGCCTGGCGACCCAGATCGGCCAGGTCGAGACGGCGGTGCACTACGTAAGCCTGCTCGCCTGGACGCAGGCAGTGCGCGGCGACGAGGCTGCCTGCCGCGAGCACGTCGAGCGCGCCCTGACCCTGGCCACGGCTCGCGACATCAAGCTCGTCGTCGCCCTCTGCCGATGGTCGCTCGGCCTGCTCGACCTCGGCTTCGGACGTCCGGCGCCGGCCCTGGCCCACCTGCGCGGCGTCGACCATCCCGCCATCCGGCTCTGGTCGACCCCGGACCTGGTCGAGGCGTCCGTCCGGTGTGGACAGCCCGAGGCGGCGACGGACCCGCTGGCCGCGTTCGGTCAGTGGGCCGAGATGGCCGGTGCGCACTGGGCGCTCGCCGCCGCGGCCCGCTGCCGTGGGCTGCTCGCCGAACCCGAGACGGCCACGGAGCACTACGACGAGGCGAGGCGCCGATCCGTCGATGCCGGGCTTCGGCCGTTCGACGAGGCGCGAACCCAGCTGATCTACGGCGAGACCCTGCGCCGGCTACGCCGCCGAGGCCAGTCCCGCGAGCAGCTGCGGGCGGCGCTGGAGACGTTCGAGCGGCTGGGCGCCACCCCGTGGGCCGAGCGGGCGCGGACCGAGCTGCGGGCCAGCGGCGAGACGGCCCAACGCCGAGACGGCACCGGGTTAACCGAGCTGACCCCGCAGGAGCTTCAGATCGCCCGCCTCGCCAGGGAGGGCGCCTCCAACCCCGAGATCGCGTCGGCCCTGTTCCTGAGCCGCCGCACCGTGGAGTACCACCTGCACAAGGTGTTCACGAAGCTCGGCATCGCCTCCCGGCTGGAACTCACGCGCCTCGAGCTCGCCTGACCCGACCACGATCGACGACCTCTCCCTCGCCGCTCCACCAACGACTGTCCGATCGGCGTTGACCGGCCCGGTGTCGGCCTGTCCACCTACCAGCCGCGCCGCCGCAGGCCCGCCGACGCCCGGCAACTCGACGACCACCTCGGTCTGGACCGCACCGTGCTGGCGGCGATCTGTCGGCCCAGCCTGGCGAGTTCGCCCTGGATGCGGCGGTGTCCCCAGGTTGGGTTCTCGGCGGCGAGGCGTAGCACCAGAGCGCGGATCTGCGGGTCGATCGCTGGCCGGCCGGGCCGGGCATGGGGGTATGTCCAGTGCCGGGCGAGCAGCTGGCGGTGCCAGCGGAGCACGGTGGCCGGGGTGACGAAGAACGCCGACCAGCAGGCCCGGGGGAGCAGCCGGGAAAGTGCGGCCAGCACCACGCGGTCGTCCGGGCGCAGGTCGGGACGGTGCACCTGCCGCCGCAGGACCGCCACTTGGTGGCGCAGGACCAGCAGTTCGACGTCCTTGGCCCCGCCGTCGCGGGCGAGTTGGGTCAACATCTGCAGGATTTGCCGGATGAGCAGGTACATCAGCGAGGCGCTCATGGCCGGATCCTGGCCGTCACTCGATCGATGGTCTCGCACAAACCCGCACGTCACGCAGCTGGCCGAATTCACGAGCCCCACAGGTGCGTGGGGGTCCTGTTCAGCATCAGGTCGCTTCAGCCGTCGCGAACGACTAACGGCGGAACTTGAAAGGAACGATGCGCCGCAACGCCTCGCCATTGGCTGACCTTGGGGGAGCGTTGGGGGAAGTTCCAGTCCCGGAACAGGGCGTCAGCTGACGGCATGCCGCGGCCTCTTAATCCGCGGGTTGTAGGTTCAAGTCCTACGCGGCGTACAGTGCTTCACCAGGGCGTATAGCTATCCGGCTATACGCCCTTGATCATTGGTGGGGCGCGGTGGGACATGCTCGTGACCCACGTTTTCCGCCCCGATCGGCGCCTTGACCTGTGGATCGAGGCTCTGATGGCGGCGGATTGACGTTGGGCGTCTTAGCGCTCGCGCGGAAGGGCCGCCGCTGGTGTCGGTGTACGCGTTCGACCCGGTCCGCCAGGAGGTCGTGGTCGTGTGGCCGGCAAGTGCCGGCGCACTGACGCATCTCGTCGTCCGGCTCTCGTCTGGTGTCGCCGAGGATCAGGCGCGGGAGTTGTGCGAGGCGCTGAGCCGGTTGTCGTCCGCGTTGTGGGCGGCTTATGTCCGTCCGGCGTCGGCGGCGGTCGATGACGATGAGCGCCGACGCCGCGAGGACGAACGCGACCGCTTCGACGAGGTTGCCGCGGCGCTGCGCGCACCGAATCTTCCCGACGCGGCAGGGCTGATCGACGTGTCGTACAGCCGGGTTCAGGAGTCGGCACATCGAGCGGGCCGAGCGCTGCACCGGCTGGGTCATGCCGGGCTACTCGAGGCACTGGTGGCCGAGGCGCAGGCCGAAGTCGACGCGGTGATTCGTGCGGAGCTTGGTGATCTGTCAGGGCGGGCAGTGCAGGCCGTCACGCTGGACCGGCTGGATGTGTCACCGCTGCAGGTGGCTGTCGCCGACAAGATGTTGCGGGCGGATCCGCTGGGTCGCGGGCTGCTATCCGCTGTCGTCGATCAGCGATGGCGAGATCGCTGACCTACCGGCGGTGGTCGCGCAGCGTGTCCGCTTCGAAGAATTAGTCCGGAGCCTTCCCGCCGATCAGCGGGCGGCGATGCTGGCGGCCGAGCCGGTACGCGCGACCGTGTTAGATCCGCGGCGCCCGGCTCGGGACTTGTTGGAGCATCTGCTCGCCGGCATCGAGTCCTGCCATCTGCTCTACGGCGAGCACACCGATGAGGACCACGTCTACACGGACGAAAACCCGGTACTTGAGGACCGTGACGATATCGCGGACGCCGAGCGACGCGAACAGGTTACGGAGGAGTTCACCCATCTGGTGCGGGAGCAAGCCCCGATCGTGGATGACCAATTGGATTGACATAGCGCTGCGTTACGCGGGCTGACCACCCAGGCGCCCGACCCATGGCGGACCCGTTGTGGGCACGCGAGTACCCAGAGTGACCGTCGATCGTTCCGGGTGGTATCCGGATTAGCCGATGATAGTGCGTCGCTCGGAACCAGTTCGAGGCTCCTCATGGATTACGAATCGTGTGGAGTGAATGAATAGCCTCGCTGACTATAGGCCTTGGCGGGAGCACGGCGGGGCCACGCCTGTGCGCGAATTCATCCTGGTCAGTCTGCGGTGATAGTGAATTGTGCCCAGATGTGTTTGTCTGTGTCGGTCGGGTACCAGCCGACTTCTTGGGCGAGGCGTTGCGTCAGGGTCAGGCCGAGGCCGCCGCTGCCGGGTGGGCGGTCAGGGTCGGCGGTGGGCCGGGTGGTGGGGTCGTTGTCGGTGACGTCGATGATGAGGTGCCCGTCGGCGCGTAGCAACGCGACGACGGTCGGAGGTTTGCCGTGCCGGAGGGCGTTGCCGGCCAACTCTGTCGCGGCGATCATGAGTCGTTCGGCGAGGTCGGCCAGGTCGGCGGCATTTTCCGGTGCGTAGGCGCGGACCGCGCGTTGCAGTCCGGCGCGTAAGGCTTCCAGAGCCGGTGGCCGGTCGAGGGTCCACCGTGCGATCTCCTCGTCGGGGGGCATTGGATGTCGATTCGTCCATCCCGTCATGGCCCCCTTTTATGCCCCATCAGCCCCACCATGATGCCGATCCGCGTCCTCATGATTCCCATCCGCCTTTCATCGGACCCGTGCGCCGGACGGTCCCACCTCGGGGGATGCGCGAGCCGTGAGTGGGACGGCACCACCTGTCACCTCCAGCCGCGCCACTGCGGCACCGCATCCAGGCGTAAGCCGTGAAAAGTCACCCGTCCGGTGGCCGAGGTGGGTGGTTACGCTGGTGGATGATCGCGAGCGCCGATGGGTGGGGATGCGATGAGTGCATGGCCGTCGGCGGAGCTCGTGGGTCTGCTGGAAGGTGATCCGCACGGGTGTGCCCTCGCGACAGCGGTTCGTGCCCAGGACGGTGACATCATCGACTTCACTCTCACCTACCTGAACGAAGCCGGTAGCCGGTTCCTGCAACGACCCCGCGACGAGTTGATCGGCCGAACATATCGGCAGTTATGGCCTGAGACCGTCACCGACGGAACGCTCCCGTTGTACCGGCAGGTGGTGCAGCAGCGAGTGCCGGCAGTACGCACCGTCTACTACGACCGGGCTACCGTGAGCGGTCACTTCGAAATCAGGGTCATGCCGTTCGGTGACGGATTTGTGGCCCGGTTCGTCGATCTTTCCAAGCTCACCATGGGCTCCGAGAGTGAGGGCGGCGCACGGCTCTACGACGCGCTCGACGCTGCCTTCGACGGGTTCGCGCTGCTGCGAGCCGTCCGCGACGACGACGGTGTGATCGTCGACTTCACCCGCGAGTACGTCAATCAGGTCGGTGCGAAACTCGCCGGCCGCACCGTTGAGGATCTCATCGGGAAGCGGATCGTCGCGCAGTCGTCCGGCACCGCGGAGGTCAACCTGGTGCCGCACCTGAGCACCGTCGCGGAGACCGGCGAGACGTGGCATCACCAGGTGACCTCGCCGAGCACGGCGCAGGTGTGGGAGCTCAAGGCGATCCGCGTCGACACCGGCTTCGTCGCCGTGTCCTACCGGGATGTCACCGAGCAGGTCGATCACCAGCGGCAACTCGAACACAGCGCCGCGCAGGCCCGCGCTGCGGTGCAACGGACCACCGCGCTGCAGAGTGTTACCGCGGCGCTGGTCGCCGCCAACGCCCCCGACGAGGTCTACCTGGCCATGGGCACCGTCCTTCGGCCCTCCGCTGGCGGGCACGGCCTCGCCGTCCTGCTCATCGAGCAGGGCCGGCTGGCGTTGCGGTACTCCGCCGGCTACGAGAGCCACGTCGTCGACCAGCTCAGACAGGTGCCGATGGCGCACCCGTATCCCGCAGCCGGCGTCGCCCGCACCGGGCAACCCCGCTACCTCAGCTCACCGCAGGAATTCGCCGCCGCCCAACCCGACCCGGACCGCGCCATCTCCGGTGGCAGCCGCAAGGCGTGGGCGTTCCTGCCGCTGACCACAGCTGGACAGGTCCTCGGCACGCTGGTGATCGGCTACCAGCAGCCCCGGGACTTCGACGACGACGAACGGGCCAACCTGACGGCCTTCAGCCGGCTGGCCGCCCAAGCACTCCAGCGTGCCCTGCTCTACCAAGCCCAGCTATCCATCGCCGCGGACCTGCAACGCGCACTGCTGCCCGCCGCCCTGCCCAGCATCCCCGGCGCCCAGCACGCGGTCCGCTACCTGCCCTGGACCCACGGTGCCGACGTCGGCGGCGACTGGTACGACGTCATCCACATCGACGCCGACCGGGCCGCCATCGTGATCGGTGACGTGGCCGGCCATAGCCCTCAAGCCGCGGCGACGATGGGGCAACTGCGCAGCGCGTTACGCGCCTACGCCGCTGACGGCAGCCCACCCGCCGACGTGATACGCCGTGCGAACGAGCACCTGCTGCGCTACGAACCGCAGGCCATGGCGACGTGCTGCTACCTCGAACTCCACCTGCCCAATGGCACCGCCACCGCGGTCCTCGCCGGCCACCCCCCGCCCGTCCTGCGCACCGACGACCACACCGGGCCACTGCACGTGCGACCCGGACCGCCGCTGGGCACCCGGAATGCCACCTACCGCGACCAGATACTCCCGCTGCCACCCGGATGCAGCATCGTGCTGTACACCGACGGACTCATCGAGGACCGCCGCTACACCGTCGACCGAGGCCTGACCGAACTGTCCCAAGCGATCCAGTCCGGACCCGCCAACGACCCCGCGGCTCTGCTCGAACACATCCTGAACGCCGACGTGGGCCCCAACCCGCGCAGCGACGACGTCGCCATCCTCGCCCTCACCCTCCTCACTCCACCACGCAACCCTGACCCGGACTGACGCACGACAGCGAAACCACTGTCATTTTCAACCTCCCCGGCGGAACCGATGGGTTTCTCCTCATCCTGGAGACGTCGCCTTAAAGGGAATTGACTGGCAATGGCGGAGATAGCGCGGAGGAAGGTCGCCCTGGCGGCGGACCGCTACGCAGCGTCACGGCGAGGCGAGCGGCTGACGCACGGACATGCCGATGTGAATGAGCGCGGTATGGCATTTTATATTGCGCCTGAAGTCCGTTAGAAGGGCATCGTCACGGGTGCCAGGGATCACGATCCCAGGAAGGCTAGCGCTTGGCACATCAGTTTCTCAAGCATCGGCCGCGATGTTCCGGGCCGCTTTCCGCTGACTTCTCCAGCTGCGAATCTCGTGCTCGCCTACTTCCTCGATCCGATTCTGCAGCCGATCCTTCGCGGCAGCATCTCGTTGATTCTCCGGCAAGAGTTGGTACCGGTCGATCGCCCGCCGGAGCGTCGTCCAACCCGTGGCGGCCAGCTCCCACCGTTCGGCAGGCTTGAATCCTTGTCTGAAGCCGTTGGCAAAAAGAGCTGCGCTCGCCACGAGAGTGGTAATCAACGGAGGGGCTGACAGCCCTGCGGTCACGACTGTCGCCGACGTGGCGAGGAGCGAGAACGTCTCGAGGATGTAATGCCAGCGGCGTGACACATCGCGCGTCCACTCGTAGAAGGCCAAGTCCCGTTGGGCCAAGTCCAGGCAGAGCGATCGGCAGATTCAGGGCGAGGCGACATGTGAGCATTGTGAGTGAATGAATTAAGCAGATGAAGACGGCTCGCGGTGCGATCGGTGTATATGAGGGACTACTTGCGCAATTTGCACAACGGCCCAAGGAGCGACACGCTTTTCCGCGGACCGTGCGCGGCGAGCACGGTCCCATTTCACGTTCCCTGGGACCGGTCAGCGCGAGTGGTCGCCTTTATCGAGCTCGGTCACGGCCACGGGGGTGGTATCGGCCCCGCGGAAGGTGACGGGCCATAGGGGGTGCGGCCCACTCGGAAATGCCTGAGGTCATTGACCGTGGAGATCAGGACACGCTCGAACGACGACGGCTCGTTATGTGCAGGGAGGTGGTGTCCGGCTTCGCGGCGAAACGGGCAGCGAAGTCGTCCTGCAACGAGAACAGCTCGGTGAGTGGGACAGAGGTGCGTGTGGTGGTGGCCAGGTCGTGATGCGCTTGCTGGGACCAGAGGAACGGGTAGACCGCAATGCCGTGCGTCAACGGCAGGCCGCGAATCTCGTCGCGCCAGCTCGGCCATCGCAGTGCCCGGTAGAACTCGGTGGTTCCGGCTCCGGCGATCCACGACAGCCAGGCGCCGTGGCCGGCGCCGAGCGGCTCCCATGTCAACGTGTCCGGTCCGAGGTAGCACACCTCGCCGGGGTCACCTGGGCGGCCCGCGGCGGCCGGGTCGGGGCCGTTGACCTCGAAGCGGCCACCGAGTACGTCATACCCGACCAACAGGGCCGCGGGTGGCTGGTCGTCGCTGGGCAGGTCGTTGGCCTGTGCCAGGGAGGGCAGGCCACGTTCGCCGCCGCCAAGCACGCGCAGCCAGCCGTCGTCGACCAGTAGACCGCCGGTGTGCAGCGCCAGCGCGCCCATCCGCGACCGGGTGGTGACCTGCAAACGGTGTAGACAGTCTCGGCCGGCGGCGGCGAAGACGGGCAGGACCGCGATCTCTGGATTGGCCAGCAACTCTGCCTCGAGCTGCCGCCACGCCGGATCAGTTACCGCAGTCAACTCGTCGAAGGTGCGCATCGGTTTATCATGCTCGCCGTCGCAACCACTGCCGATGCTCTCCGGCTTCGCGAAACCGCAGTTTCGGACACGCCGATGGCTCCGTTCCATGCCGCCAGGATGACCGCAAGATCGAGTGCATTGTTCTGCCGCGATCCGCGCGGTAGACGTTGACGATCGCGCCGTCGGCGACCCCATGACGTGTATGTGCCGGGCGTACGATGCGACCTGACCTTCACGGGCCCAGCTGGCGTGGGCGACACGCCAGAACCGGTGCGGACGGCCGTCGCTGAGGCGCGCGGTGTCACGATCGTCGGTCACTCGGATCTGCACAGCGGCATGTCCCTTGGCACCGACCCCACCAAGGCCGCCAGCACCTCCCACCAGCTATGGACATGTCCCCAGCACCGGTCACGGATCTGGCCATCGGCCGGCAGGGTCCCAGCGGGCCTCCAGTTCGTGCAGGTGCCGGAGCAGCGGGTTGACCGCTTGGGTGCGTTCGGCCACCAGGCCCGCGCCTTTCCCGTTCGATCTCGGCCAGCGCGGCGCGTTCCTCGCGCTGGTCGAGATCATTCCGGTGGTAGCCCCGACCGATCGAACCAGAAAGCCACCCCGGACCTGGGCCCGGCCCACTACGGCGGCACGGCCTGGACCGGCAAGAACGACATCTGGCTGCGCTGCGAGGCCTTGTCCCGGTGATTGAGCGGTGACCGGCTCCGCCGAAATCCCCGCAGGGCATCGAGTCATCGAGGTCAGACCGGCTGGAAAAGAACCGCCAGGAAAGCCGGCCGGGAGCGCGGCGTAATGTGTCGGCATGGAGAGCTGCTGATGCAGAACAGCTGGTTGCAGACGCTGGCCGAAGGGCTCATCGGCGCGTTCCTCGGCTCATCCGTCTCGGTGTTGGTGGCGTTGTATGTGATCAGGCGCTCGCACCGTATCGACCGGCAGAACCGGCGGGAGGACCTGTCGCTGGCCGCCGCGGAGCGGCTGACTAAAGCGCTGCTGGACGCTCTGCAGCGACTCAACCAGTTGGCGGACCAAAACGTGTTGCGGTCCCGGGCGGCGCGGGCCGAGACGATGTCCGCGATCGTGAGCGAGCTTCAGACCGCGGTCGACCTGCACGCGCCGGTCCTGTCGCCAACGCCGTTCGAGCCGCTCCCGGACGACATGAAGCACGTGCTCACCGTGCTGGACCGGGCGATCGAGGACCGGGAGCGGGTCGTCATGCAGCAGGAACGGTTGAGCGAGTCCGACGAGGACCGCGCCTATGCCGTCGACCGCCACGCGGTGGAGCTGCGGCAGACGCTGACCGCCTTCCTGCTCGACGTGACGGAGGCGCTGACCGCCTATCGCCGGGCCAAGCCGGTGATGGCCGTCGCCATGCCCACGATGCCGCCGGTGGTCGCGACGACCGCCAATGTCCCGGCCAGGCGCGCGCGATGAGTCAGAGGCGCAGCTTCGCCTCCGGGGCAAGCCGCCGAACCCGGTGGTCGACCGGCGTGTCGAGCTGGCCGAGGCCGAACCGACACAGCTTGATCGCCCACCACATCGCGTCGCCGGGCTCGCCGTCAAGCTTGTAGCGGCCGTCGGGCAGCAGTGTGGCCCATCCGTCTCCGTCGAACGGCAGGAGCGTGGCGACGGGCGTCGCCGCCGGCGGCCGCCATAGGATGACGACGCCATCGGCCCCGGCGCTGGCGACCACTCCACTCGGACAGAAAGCGACGTCGTAGACCGCGCCGAGGTGCCCGTTCAGGGTGGCCACCTCAGCGCCGTCGGACACGCGCCACACGCGTACGGTCTCATCCTGCCCGGCGGTCGCGAGCAAGGCGCCGTCGTGGCTGAACGCCACGCTGTGCACCCAACCGCGGTTGGCGTGCAGCGTCTCGACGCGAGTCCGGTCGGCGAAACGCCACAGCTGGACCGTCCCGTCGCTGCCCCCGCTGGCGAGCAGGCTGCCGGCGGGGTTGAAGGCAAGTGCCGACACGACCCGCGTCCGACCGGTCAGCAAAGGCTCCCGCCACGTGCCATCTTCGAGGTTCCACAACTGGATGGTCTCGTCACCGCCCGCGGTGACGAGGATGCTGTCGTCCCGCGCGAACGCCAGCCCGGCGACCGTCCGTGTGGGGCTGGACAGCGCATTGAGGCGGGCCGCGTCCGCCACCCGCCACAGGCGGATCCGGCCTTCCGCCGCCGACGTGGCAAGCATGGTGTTGTCCCAACTGAACACCACCTTACGGACCGGACCGCTGTGCGGCGCGCCCGCCGGCGACACGAACGGGGAACCGTCGGGCAGGTGGAGAAGCTGAACGGTGCCCTTGACCCCACCGATGGCCAGCAGCCGGCCATCGGGGCTGAAGCCCACGCCGAACACGGCGTCGGTGTGTTCCCGGTACGGAACGCTGCAGGTGCCGCCGGACATGTTCCACAGGCGGACCCGGCCGTCGTCGGTGCCCGTCGCCACGAACTGACCGTCAGCGCTCACCGCGAGGTCGTTGATGTCGTTCTGGCGGCCGGTCAGGGTATAACGCCGGCCGTGTGACGGCACGCTCCACACCCGTACGGTGCCGTCGCTGCCGGCCGTGCCGAGCAGGTCCCCATCGGGGCTGTAGGCCACCGAATGCACCTCGTCGTCGTGCCCGGATAACGTAGCGACGACCGAACCGTCGGCGACGCTCCACAGCCGAGCGCTGCCGTCGCCACCACAGGTTGCGAACTCGGTGCCGTCCGAGCTGAAGGCCACGCCGAGGACGACACGAATGTGCGCGGACAGCTCGTCACGGATCGCACCGTCCGCCACCCGCCACAGCCGGGCCAGGCCGTCGCTGCCACCGGTGGCGAGCAGGCTGCCCTCCGGGCTGAAGGCCAGCGCCAGCACCGGTCGTGCCGAGACATTCAGGGTGCGTCCCTGACTGCCGTCAGCAACGTTCCACAGCCGTACGGTGCCGTCGATGCACGCCGCCGCCACCAGCGTGCCGTCCGGGCTGAACGCCACCGCGTGGACGGCCGGTCCGCCGTGTCCCAATGTGCTGCGCAGCGTGCCGTTGCCCACTCGCCACAGGTAGATGCCGCCGTCCTCGTTGCCGCCGGCCAGCAGGGTGCCGTCCGGGCTGAAGGCCACGCTGCGCACCGGCCCGTCCGCGTCGGTGAAGACCTCGCGCAGCGTGACGTCGTCAACCCGCCACACCTGGATGGTGGCGTCGAGGCTGCCGCTGGCCAACAGCCCGCCGTCCGGGCTGAAGGCGACCGCCGTGACCACATCGGTGTGACCCTGCAAGCAGCGATGGACCCGGCCGCCGTCGGGGCCCGCGATCACGACGGTCTGTCCCATGCCGTAAGCCAGCAGCCGCCCGTTGGGCGCGAACGAGATGCCTCTCGCCGGAGCGGCGGCCGGGGGCCGTTGCAGGACTGCCGGGTCCCGGCCGGCGATCGCCGCGTCCGCGAGCTCAGGTCCGGCGAGCGTCGCGGGATCCACGGTGACGTCGACCAGAGAGGCTCCGCTCCACCGGCTGCCGGTCAGGGTGGCACCGGTGAGATCCGTTGAAACCAGTCGGGCCTCGGTGAAGTCGGCGCCCACCAGGTCGGCGCCCACGAGTGTCACCCGGTTGAGGACGGCGCCGACGACCTGCGCATCGCGCAGCGACGCGCGGGTGAGGTTGGTCTTGACCAGACGTGCGGCGGTCAGATCCGCACCGGCGAGATCGGCCTCGCTGAGGTCGCTGTCGGCCATGACATTGCCGCGCAGGTTCTGGCCGGACAATCGTGCCTGGGCGGCGTGCTGCACGCCGACCCGGTCCTGGATGAGCAGCGCGTTGCTCTTCGCTATGTCGCTGGCGGAGGGGTCATCGAGCACCGCACGGGCCCACTCTATCGCCCGGCCGCGACCGGCGAGGCCGGCGAAGAAGTCGGCCATCAGGGCCGAGATCTGGCGCTGGCCGAGGATTGCGGCCGGACGGTCTTGCGCCTGCAGCTGACGGGCGGCCTCGTCGGCGATCAGCCATTCGAGCACCGACTGGTGTACGAAGCTGAAGCGGCCCTCGTCGTCGCGGATCAACAGGGTTCCGGATCCGACCAGCTGCGCGGCCTGGTCGTGGTCGAGGAATCGGTCCGCGAGTGGCCCCAGCGCCTGGGCGGTCTCCTCCTCCAGTTCGGCGACGGCCACGGTGGGCTCACCCGACTGCCACAGCCGCGAAGCCAGTGCGCGGACGGCGCGCCAGCGGTCCTCGGTCGACAGGATGGACGACGCGCCGCGCGGACTGGCTCGCCAATCCTCGTGACGGAACCAGTGGTCGAGCAGCTCACGATAGAGGTCGGCCGAACTGATGCTGCCTTCCCGCGCCTGGACCCGGCGGAGTCTGGCCTCGTCGAGGTTGGCGATGAAGCCGAGCATCCGTGGGTTCCGGGACAGGCCGAGCAGATCCCGGATCTCCTTGATCAGATCGAGGCGGGCGTCCGCCTGCTGGTAATCGTTCTTGTACAGCCGTACGAGATATTCGCGGATCTGCTCGTCGGTGAAGTCGACCAGCTCGACCAGGTGCGAGCTGTGCACGCGTTCGACGCGTTCGCCGAGCGCGGTGAGCACCTGCTGCGTCGACATGAAGTGCTGGGAGCGACTGCTGATGATCAGTTTTGCCCGGCCCTCGAGCCCTTGGAGCAGCGTCTGGAGCCGGTCGGCGGCGCGGTCGTAGGACACGCGCAACGCGAGCTCGTCGAAACCGTCGAAGAGCAGGACGATGCGGCCACTGCGCAGCATGTACCGGAAAGCTTCGAGGTTGATGCGCTTCTCGCCGGAGAACGCCAGATGCTGAGCAACCAGTTCGTCGACGCTCCGCGCCTTCTCCAGCGTGCGCAGCTCCAGCAACATCGGCACCACATGCGGCAGGCGGTCCGGCATGCGCCGGGCCAGCTCCTGCATCAGGAACGTCTTGCCGAGGCCGAAATCCCCGAGCAGCAGAACGAACTGCTGCTCGTCCGCCTCCACCCAGTCGAACACCTCCTCCAGCAGGTCCTCGCGGATGCCGTCCCTGCCGATCACGCGGTATCGCTGCGGAACATAGGTGGCCGGCGGGTACAGCTTGCTGTTGGTGAGGCGTTCGGTCTGCCGGGCAAGATAACTGCGCAGATCCATCAGCCCCTGATACTCGACGAAGCTGAGCAGGTTGACGCCGCGCTTGTGCGCTGCGGCCACCAGCTGCTCGTCCGCCGGCGCGCCGCTGTAGACGAACTCGGAGACCAGGTACGGGTCGGCCGCCGCGAAGTCCTGGTGGACGTGCTGCACGAATTGGTCGACGATCCGGTCGTTGACCCCGTTCTCGGCGAGACCGACCGGCCGCTGGGTGACGAACGTGTCCTCGACCGAGCTCACCCGCAGGTACATCGGCGCCTTGGCGGTGGCCGGCACGGCCACGATCGTGGACCCGGCGTGGCGCAGGGCGCAGATCTCCTTGACCCGGTCGGCGAAGTCCTCCACCCGGCGCGTCTTCCCACCGGGCTGTGGCGACTCCGCCTCGAATGCCGGTCCCTCCGCCGGCGGGAAGGTGGCGCCGACCGATTCGAGGGCGCCCGGAATGTCCTCACGGAACAGTCGGTCCGCGAGGGTCGCCGCAGGGGATGGCGTGAGCTCGCCGGTATTCGGCACGTATCGCGTCAACCCGTCCGACCGGATCTGCAGGAGCTCGAATCCGGTCGGTTTCTCCGATTGTCCCGGCCCGGCCGGGCCATTCGCGCCCAGCACCGGCAGGCTCGCCCGTTCCTCGTGGCCGGCGCCGGAGAGCGAGCCATGTGCGAGGAGGTTCAGGTTCGATGCGATCAGGCGGTCCAACTGCTCGGCATCACGCAGTTCCTCGGCGCCGGCGTCCCGTCCGCTGCCCGGGGCGTGCCGGATCACGCCGATGCGCAACCAGCCGAGATCCGCATACCGCGCCAGACGGGACTGGAACCACTCCGCCTGCCGCTCACCGATCAGACCGTAGTTGTCGGCGTCATCGTGACTGTGCGCCATGGTCGAATTGAGGCCGGCCACGACCAAGCGCAGCTCGGGGATCTCGAACAACGACCACGGCTCGCCCGGCGCGAAGGAGATCTCGGGGTTCTCCTGGTAGAACCTCCCGAAGAGAGCCGCAAATTGCGTCCACTTCGGCCAGTACGGCGGTTCGGCCTCTTCGTCCTCGGCGGCGCGCTGCATGAAGTACGACGACGCCGCCTCCCGGTTGACATCGCCCTCACCCGGCACGAGCACGACGCGATGCGCCGGCAGCGCGAACAGTTCCATCAGCGTGGCGATGTAGCGCCCGGCCTGGTCGTACTCCCATTTGCGGCCACGCGCCGCCAGATTGCCGGCCACCACGACGAGATCCGGTCGCAGCTGTGGGTCTGCGGCGATCATCCGGAAGAGGTCGGCGGACCAATCGGAGCCTTGAGTGGAGTCGACGAATTCGGTGAGATTGCCGGCCGGGCGCCGGAATGCCGGCAGGCCCGCCAGATGTAGCACCGTTACGCTTTGCCGATCGCTGTTTCCGTCCTCAGATACGGCCACCGAGCCCCCAGTCCACATCGATCCGCGCTCACCTTACCGGCTGGGCGTACCTACACACAGCTACAATTCCTGATCGTCTCATCGGCGCAACGGCGGCACCGCCACGGATCTACCGCGTCCTTGCGGACCGGGATTCGCGGACCCCTCCGCGATACTGGCTACCATGACGCAGCCCGAGGAGCGCGACTCGACGGCTACACCGGATCGGTCGATGCCTTCCGGCACGGAGACGCGACCGGTCGACCCGCCGGCCTCCCGCCGATGGCGTCCCGACGCACTGACCTGGGTTACCGTCACGGTCAGCGCGTTGGGCGCCGCGGCGGTGGCGTTCGGGATGCTGCCGACGTCCGAGGCGGAGGCGACGCTTCGTCGCGTCCTGCCTTTGCTGATCTTCCTCGGCTTCGTGGTGATCCTGGCCGAGCTCACCGCGAAAGCCGAGGTGTTCGACGTCATCGCCGCACGTATCGCCATCGCGGCCCGCGGCAACTACCTCATCCTGTTCATCCTGTGTTGCCTCCTCGCCGCGTCGACTACCGCGTTTCTCAACCTCGACACCACGGCGGTGCTGCTCACCCCGGTCATGCTCGCAGTGGCGAGGGCGATGCGCATCCCGCCGCTTCCGCTGGCGATGACCACGGTGTGGCTGGCGAACACGGCCAGCCTCCTGCTACCGGTGTCGAACCTCACCAACCTGCTGGCCACCGACCGCATCGGCCTGGAACCGGCCCCCTTCGCCGCGCGGATGTTCCTGCCACAGATCGCCGCGCTGCTGACCACCATGCTTTGTCTGTGGATCTTCTACTGGCGGCGCGGCCGGCGCGGCGCCGACCGGTACACGCCGCCGCGGCCGCATCGGCCGCACGACCGGGTGTTGTTCGGGCTGGCCTCGGCAGCGTGCGTCACCTTCATCGTGCTGATCCTGGCCGGCGTGCCGTTGGCATGGACGACCGGCACCTGCGCCGCCGCCGTCTTGATCGGCTTCGCGATCCGCGACCGCGGCAGCCTGAGCTGGCGACTCGTTCCGGTCCAGTTGCTCGGCTTCGTCGCCGGGCTGTTCCTGGTCATGCAGACCATTGGTCGCGTCGGCCTCGACGACGTCTTAGCCACGATCATGAGCGCGGATCCCGGCACCGCCGGCACGTTGCGCGCCGCAGCCACCGGAGCCGGCCTGTCCAACCTGATCAACAATCTGCCCGCGTACGTGGCGGCCGAGGCCGCGGTCTTGCCGGCCAATCACACGCAGCTGCTCGGCTTGCTCCTCGGCACCAACATCGGACCGATCATCATCCCGTGGGCGTCGCTGGCGACGCTGTTGTGGTACGAGCGGTGCCGCGCGCAGAGGGTCACCGTCTCCTGGCCGAACTTCATCCTGACCGGCTCCGTTACGGCCGTTGTCGTACTCTCCAGCGCGGTCGCGATGCTTCTCGTTTAGCAGCATCCGACCGCAAGCGCCCGGCGGTGGCTCCCCGCCCTGACGTGCGTGGCGAGTAATCGCCGGGTGCGAAGCTCAGGGGAAAGCCCAAGGATGCCCGTACCGTCCGGGGATTACAGGTGAGGGGAAGGCCGAAAGGGTGAATATGGTGAACCCTCGTTGATGCCTCGTCACGGCAACTCTTCGGGACGGCTTGAAAGACCGGGGAGACAAAGGGGCTGGCCGCTGAAAGTCGGCAGACAGCAGTCGAGGACTCATCGATGACTGTGTGGACACCGTCGCCTCCGGGATCAAGAGGGCACCCGACCCGGCTGTATCTCATGCGTGGGGAACGTGGAAACCCCGTCCGGGTCCGCCACCCCACCGCCCGCACCGTCGCGGTGCACCGCGACGGCGGCGACTGGCGGTGGTGCCTGGACGAGCAGTTCTGGCCCGTCGACCGCCGGGAGGACGCAGCGTGAGATACGACAGCATGACCGAGGCCATCGGCGACACGCCTCTGGTGCGCATCGACGAGGCGGTGCACGGCCTCGAGAACATCGATCTGTACGCCAAAATGGAACTGCTCAACCCCGTTCGGTTCTGTCAAGGACCGGGCGGCGTGGAGCATGGTGCGGCCGCACCTGCGCCGGGCGGTCGACCGTGGCGAGACAATCGTGGAGCTCTCCAGCGGCAACACCGCCAAGGCGCTCGCGGTCATCGCCGGCATGCACGGGCTGCAGTTCCGCAGCGTGACCAACCGGATGAAGGTGCCCGAGATCAAGGACCTGTTGCTCCTGCTGGGCGCCGAGATCGACGAGTTGCCGGGACAGGCCGAGTGCCTCGATCCGGCCGACACCGACGACCCGCTCACCCGCATGTATCAGACGATCACGGCGGACGGCGACGGTTTCCTGCACACCGACCAGTACTTCAACGACCTCAACACGGAGGCACACGCGCGCGGCACCGGCCCGGAGATCATCGCGGATCTGGATGGCCGCGCCCCCGACTACTTCATCGCCTGCGTCGGCACCGCCGGGTCGTCCACCGGTGTGGCCCGGGCGCTCCGCGCGCACAGCGCGGAGGTGACCGTCGTCGGCCTGGTGGCGGAGAAGTCCGACTTCATTCCCGGCCTCCGCAACATCGACGAGGTCCACGAGGTCGGGCTGTTCGACCCGGAGATCTACGACGCCGTCGAGGCGGTGAGCGCCGACGAGGCCATCGAGGGGCTGCTGACCGTGGTCCGTCGCTGTGGGACCCTCGCCGGGCCCACCGGCGGCGGCGCGTACCAGGGCGCCGTGCGATACCTGCGCCGCCTCGACGGCGCGTTCACCGAGCGTCGCACGGCGGTCTTTATCGTCTGGGAGCGCTCTGCGCATCGGTCCGCTACAACCACGGCGCGGCGTTCCCCGATGAGTTGCGGCCCTGGCAGCAGGCGTTACGGGACCAGTTCCCGATCATCGTCGCGAATCCCGGTCTTACCTATCTGGACAGTGCCGCGACGGCGCAGAAGCCCCAGCCCGTCCTCGATGCGGTGTTCGACTATCTCACCACCGGCAACGCCAACGCGGGACGCGGCACCTACACCTGGGCGAACCGGACCACGGCCCGGATCGAGCAGGCCCGGCAGCGGGTCCGGGCCTTTCTCGGCGACGCGGCCGACCGATCGGCGGTGCACTTCGTCAGCGGAGCCACCGAGGGCCTGCGGGCGGTCGCGCGAGACTGGCTGACCGGCTACCTGACCGACGGCGACGAAATCGTCGTGCCGTACGCGGATCACAGCGCGAATGCCTTGCCCTGGCTCGAGGCGGTGCGACTGTTGGAGCTGCAGGGGATCCGGGTGAGGGTGCGTGAGATGCCCTACGACGGTGTACAGGAGTACGACGTCGCCCGCCTCGCCGGGATCGTCAACGGGCGCACCCGGTTCATCGCCGCGAGCCACGTCCACCACGTCTGCGGCGGAGACATGAACGTGGCCAGGCTGCGCGCTGTCGCCGGTCCCGAGGTCGCGATCTGCGTGGACGCCGCCCAGAGCATCGGGCACCTGCCGGTGACGGCCGCCGAGCTGGGTGCCGACTTCATCGTGTTCTCCGGCCACAAGGCGATGGCCCTGCCCGGCAGCGGAGCGGTCTGGGCGGCCAACCGGCTCGGGCCGGTCTTCCAGCCCGGTGGCTGGGCCGGCACCCCGAACACCAGCGGCATCGTCAGCCTCGTGGCGGCGCTGGACTGGCTCGACGAGGCGGGACTGGATCGGATCGCCCGGTGGACGGTGGCGCTCGGGCGACCGGGCGGACTGCTGGTCGTCGCCGATCTGATGCCGAACGCGGACGTGCCGTCGGTGATGAACGCCGCGCATCCGGTCGCGGACGACGCCGCGGCCGGGCTCGCGTGGAGCCGCTGGTGGGCGGAGATCGGCGCCGACCCGGCTTTCGCCGGTGCGATGCGGGAACGCGCCGAGGTTTTCGCGGAGCGAGTGCCCGCCGAGTTCACCCCGGACGAGCAATGGCATCGGGCCGCCGCGGGCGCGGGCGGCTTCCGTGAGTGCGGAGTCGTGTGGCGCCGCGGGCGCATGCCGCGGTCGTGGCCCGGTAGTGCACAGGTAGTCATCTTGCCATTAGACGATTGATTGTGAAAACCATTACCGTTTGGCTCCTCAGGGACAGGGGAGCGAACGCATGGGATACCGGCAGGGCACGATCTGGCTCACGGCGACGACCGCGATGGTCGCGCTGCTGGCCGGCTGCGGTTCGGACGACTCGGACTCCGGCACAGCGGCGGCCGGCGGCAAGCCGCTCGCCGTGGTGGCCACGACCCCCGAGGTTGCTGATTTCGTCCGGAACATCGGCGGCGACGACGTCACGGTGACCCAGATCATCAAGCCGAACGTCGACCCGCACGACTACGAACCGACACCGGCCGACATCCAGGCCATCGCCTCGGCCGCGATCGTCGTGCAGAACGGGGTCGGGCTCGAGGAATGGCTCGATCGCACGATCGAGGCGTCCGGCTTCAAGGGCACGGTGGTGGACTCGAGCCAGGGCGTGGCGCTCCGCGAGGGCGGTCACGATGAGGAAGAGGGCGAAGGGGAACACACGGGCGAGGAGCACGACCCGCACATCTGGCACAACCCGGCGAACGCCAAGATCATGGTGGCCAACATCCAGAAGGGCTTGGCCGCTGCCGATCCGGCGCGAGCGGACGTGTTCACCAAGAATCTGGCCGCCTACACCGCGGAGCTGGACAAGCTCGACACCGAAAACGAGGCGGCGTTCGCCAAGCTGCCCGCCGCGGATCGCAAGCTGGTCACCAACCACGACGCCTTCGGCTATTACGTCGACCGGTACCAGCTGGAGTTCGTCGGATCGGTGATCCCCAGCCTCGACACCTCGGCCGAGCTGTCCGCACGGCAACTCACCGACCTGGTCGCGAAGATCAAGGCGACGGGTACGAAAGCCATCTTCACCGAGAGCTCCCTGCCACCGAAGAGCGCCGAAGCGATCGCCCAGCAGGCCGGCGTGAAGGTTGTCGGCGGCGAGGACGCGCTGTTCGGCGACAGTCTCGGCGCGCCGGGCACGCCGGAGGGCACGTATCTGGGCGCCGAGCGGCACAACACCGAGGTCATCGTCTCGGCCCTGGGCGGCTGAGGTGGAGGCCGCCCTGCGGTACGCGGGGGTGAGCGTCGGCTACCACCGGACACCGGTGCTGACCCACGTCGACCTCGAGCTGCTGGCCGGGCAGCGCCTCGCCCTGGTGGGCCCGAACGGCGCCGGCAAGTCGACGCTGATCAAGTCGGTGCTCGGCCTGGTGCCCGTACTCTCCGGATCGGCATCCGTGCTGGGTGACGACCCGGCGGCGTCCCGCGGCCGGGCCGGCTACGTCCCGCAGACCGACACGCTGGACGCCGACTTCCCGGTCAGCGTGCGGCAGGTGGTGATGATGGGCCGCTACCGGCGGATCGGCTGGTGGCGCCCGGCCGGCCCGGGGGACCGCCGGGCGGTGGTCGAGGCGCTGGAGCGGGTCGGTCTGGCCGACCGCGCCGGGCACCGCTTCGGCACGCTGTCCGGCGGGCAGCGCCAGCGGGTGCTGCTGGCCCGCGCGATCGCCGCCGAGCCGCGACTCCTGCTGCTCGACGAGCCGTTCAACGGCGTCGACGCGGTGAGTCAGGAAGCAATCGTGCGGGTGCTGCGCGAGCTGACCGACGGTGGCACCGCGCTGGTGCTGAGCACCCACGACCTGGGCGTCGCGCGCCAGCTCGCCGACCTCGTGTGCCTGCTCAACGGGCGGCAGTGGGCGGTGGGCCCGCCGGCCGAGACGCTCACCGCCGATGGGCTGCGCCGGGCCTACGGCGGTCAGGCGATCGAGGTGGCCGAGGGCCGGATGTTGTTGGTCGAGCCGTGATCGAGCCGTTCACCGTCCCGTTCATGGGCCGGGCGCTGGCCGAGATCGTCCTGCTGGCGTTGATCTGCGGCCCGGTGAGCGTCTTCGTCTTCGTCCGCCGGCTGTCCTTCGTGTCGGACGCGCTGACGCACACCGTCTTTCCCGGTGTGGTGATCGGATTCCTGGCGGCCGGGGTCGACGGCGTGTTCACCGGCGCGCTGGTCGCCGCGATCGTCACCGCGATCCTGCTGACTGTGCTGACGAACGGCGGCCGGCTCTCCGATGACGCGGCGACCGCGGTGGTGCTCACGGCCATGTTCTCGATCGGCGTGCTGCTGGTCTCCCGCCGGTCCTCCTACACCGCTGATCTCACGTCGTTCCTCTTCGGCCGGTTGTTGACCGTCACCTCGCGCCAGCTGGCAGAGACCGCCGTGCTGGCTGTCGTAGTCCTGCTCGCGCTGCTGATCGGCGCCCGCGCGTTGCTCTTTCGCACCTTCGACCCGGAGGGTGCGGCGGCCGCTGGGTTCCGCGTCGGCCGGCTGGATCTCTGGCTGAACATCGTCGTGGCGCTGGTCGTCGTCGCCGGGGTGCGTGCCGTCGGCACCATCCTCGTCGTAGCGTTGCTGATCGTCCCGGCCGCCGCCGCCCGCATGGTCACCGATCGCCTGGCGGTGATGGCGATCGTCGGCACGGTGCTGGTGGTCGTCGCCGGCTACGCCGGGCTCCTCGCCAGCTGGACCGCCTCGCTGCGCTTCGGCGTCGCGCTCACCTCGGCCTCGTCGGTGGTGCTGCTGTTGGTCGCGGCCTATCTGCTGTTGATTCCGGTACGCGTGCTGCGCTTCCGCCGGCACGACGCCCCCACGCCGAGACCGAAGGACTCCGCCCATGAACTGGTGGGATGACGCCCTGCACCGGGCCACCGCGGAGGTGATCCTGGCCGGCGCGCTGGCCGGGCTGGTCGGCGTGCAGGTCGTGCTGCGCCGGCTGTCCTTCTTCACCATGGCGCTCACGCACGCGACCTTCCCCGGCGTCGTGCTCGCCTCGATCATCGGCGTCAACATCCTGCTCGGCGGCGCTGTCGCGGGTGGCCTCGTCGCCCTCGGCGTGGCGGCGCTCAGCCGTCGCCGCGGACAGGACGCGGCGGCCGCCACCGGCGTGCTGATCTCCGCCGGCTTCGCGCTCGGTGCCGCGCTGGTCGCCACCCAGAGTGGCTTCAGCCGCGATCTCTCGTCCTTCCTGGTCGGCTCCGTCCTCACGGTCGACACCACGGATCTGGTCACCACTGCCGTCGCGTTGGTCGTGGTGGCGGCGGCGCTGCTGCTGGGCGCCCGCCCGCTGCTGCAGATCGGATTCGATCGCGATGGCGCGTCTGCGGCCGGGCAGGCCACCGGGCGCTGGGACCTCGTGCTGTTGTTCACCATCCAGGTCGTCGTGGTGACCATGGTGCCCGCGGTCGGCACGATCCTCGCGGTGTCCCTGATCGTCGCGCCCGCCGCGGCCGCCCGGCTCTGGTCCGAGCGGCTGCCGCTGATCACCGCGCTGGCGGTCGCCTTCGCCGTCGGCAGCGGGCTGACCGGGCTGTGGATGTCGAGCCGCTGGAACGTCGCCGCCGGGGCGAGCATCTCGGTCACGGCAACTGCGGTCCTGGCCGCCTCCTGGCTGATCACCAGACTCGGGCCCGTCGCTGCCCGTCTCGCCGGGTGGCGGCCGCAGGTGGTGGGATCGTGACCGCCGAACCGGTCATCGGCGCGGCGACCCTCGAGAACGCGGTCGAGGCGCTGCGGGGTATGGCCTACGAACACCGCCTGCACATCCTGATCCTGCTGCGAGCCGGCGCGGCCACCCCCTCGCAACTCGCCGCATCCATCCCCGCGCACACCACCGCGGTGTCCCACCACCTGCGCAACCTCGTCGATGCCGGACTGGTCCGGCGGCGCCGCGACGGCCGGCAGGTCTACTACTTCCTGCCCGACGAGGCGACCGGCCGGCTGATCGACGAGGTGCTGCGCTACGTCCTGCGGTAACAGCTTTCGCGCGGATGGTGTCCGCCGCGTCGAGGTCCGGCTCATGCGCAGGCGTGCATAATTGCTCGCGGCTGCAACGCGTGGCGGCCGGCTGACGACCGCTACGGAGACCGTGCCCACCATTCCGAACACCACCCGCAGCTCGACGCATCACCATCACCTCGTGTGCCGCGACTGCGGGAGAACCGTGGAGGTGGCCTGGCCGGCCGTCGAGCAATGGGCCGACCGGGTTGCCGCCGAGCACGGTTTCACCGACGTCGGGCACACGGTGGAGATGTTCGGCACCTGCGCCGCCTGCACCGGCTGAGCCGCGGCTTCAAAACGAAGCCGGACGCATGCGCATGAGAGCATGTCTTCATGCGGGAGACGTCGATCAACCGGTACGAGGTCGCTGGGGAGCTGTTCAAGGCGCTCGCCTCCCCGATCCGTCTCGCGATCGTCGACTTGCTCGCGCGGGAGCCTCTGTATGTCCACCAGTTGGTCGAGCTGACCGGTCTGACCCAGCCGCACGTGTCACAGCATCTGAAGGTGCTGCGCGACGCCGGGGTGGTGCGCGGGATGCGGCAGCACCGGACCATCGCGTACGCCTTGCGTGACGAGCATGTGGCGCACATCGTCCGTGACGCCCTTGCCCACGGCGACGAGACCCTCGCCGTCCCTTGAGTTGACCCGGATGCAGGCTGCCCCGGTCGATGCGGACGAGGCAGGTCATAGCCGGTGACCCGAGATCAGTGCTCGTCGTAGTGGTCCTCGTGGGTCGCGTGGCGGTGCCCGTCGTGGACGAAGTCGATGTGGTCGTCGTGCTCGACCGGCTCGTGACCGCAGTCCGCGCCGTGCACGTGCTCGTGGGTCTCGGCGGCCACGTGCGACGTGGAGGCGCATTCGTCGTAGTGACCTTCGTGCTCGGCGTGCACATGGCCGTCGTGCAGGTAGTCCACATGTTCGCCGTGCTGGACCGCGACATGGCCGCAGCTGTCGCCATGAACGTGTTCGTGGGTCTGGTGGGTCCGGTGCAGGGTGTCGGTCATCGTCTTCTCCGGTTCCGTTGAGTGCTTCGGCACTCTAACATGCCAGAGTTTGCATATGGCAAATCACGCATGTGAAGCGCACGATCTGTCGTTTCGGCTGCGTTGCCGGGGTTGGGCGGGTTGGCGCTGTTGCGTTGCGGAATCCGTGGAGACACCGGCCCTGCAGGATCGGCGTCAGTTCGCTGCGGCGACCCGCTGTGCGGGCATGTCGTCGTCGACTCCGAGCTCGTAGTGTCCGCGGCGCGGATTCTGCAGGAAGGCGTGCCCGGCAATCACTGTTTGTGCTGTCCGATCCGTCTGTAGGCCGCGCATCGGTCGGAGCCGGCGCTTGAGTTGACCGTGATCGGCTTCGATCGGGTTGTTCGCGTATTGCTCGACGTGATGCCACGCCGAGGGCAGCAGCTCATCAAGAACGGCCGGGTAGACCGGTGCGGCGTCGGTGACCACCTCGCTCGGGATCACCTTCAGCGTGCGCAGAGCCCGGGTGAAGAATCGACGCGCCGCCGCGGTGTCCCGCCGAGCGGAGAGCAGCACGTCGATGACCTGGCCGTGCTGGTCGATCGCTCGATACACGTAGCGCCTGACTCCGTTGACTTTGGCGTACGTCTCATCGACGAACCAGCGGTCGCCCGGCGAATGGCGGTGGAACCGGGCGGCGTCGGCCAGCAGCGGGGTGAACCGCTGCACCCACCGGAAGACCGTCACGTGGTCCACTGCGATTCCGCGTTCGGCGAGCAGCTCTTCGACGTCGCGGTAGGACAACCCATAGCGCAGGTACCAGCGCACTCCGATCACGATCACATGGGCCGGAAAGCGCACCCGGCAAAGGCCACGACCGCCTTCCCGGCGGCGTTCAGCCCCAGCGGTGACCTGACTCTTCTCGGCGTCCTGCGGGTGTAGCAGGCGGCATCCGCCCGCCAGCTCCGCCCGCGCCCCTCGTTCCCGCCTCTTTGTTGCGGCACGACCGGCGTGCGTCCGCGTCCCCGTCAGGAAGCCGAACGTGATGCAACCACAACCGCCGCGCCGTACCACCCACACTTCCGGAGGCCCCACCCGCCTGCTCATGTACGACCACTGGGGCCAGTACGGACGTCCCGGCGTCCTGCTGCACGGGCTGCTGTTCGACCGCACCATGTGGTGGCCGGTCGCGGCCGAACTCGCCACCACATTCGCCGACGCCTACGCCACCCACCACGTGCTCACCGTCGACGAGCCCGCCACCAACCTCACCGGCGTCGACGACCTGATCCAGGCGGCCCACCTGGATCAGGTGCCCGAGAGGTACCGGCCCTACGCCCAGCCCCGGCACGATCCCGGGCTGCTGCGGGCGTACAACAGCTGGCTCGCGCTGACAGACCCGGCCGGGTTCGCCGCGGAACTACGCGACCTGCTGTGACGGGACGTCCCCGCGGCCACCTGCAGCAAGCCGCCGGGACGCTATCCATGCTCCCGGGGTCAGAACCAGATCGGCCCCGCTCATTGCTGCACCTGCCGGGGACGGCTGGGCGGGACCACACTCCACGGCAGCAGGCTCACCGGCCGTCGGCGCGCCGGTAGCCACAAGCACGTGAAGGTTCAGCTTCCAACCGGCAGGCTCGCTGACGGTGAAGGTCAGCGAGCAGCCGCCCTGGGCGCACCGACTGTCCACAGCGGACGTCATTACGACGCCCTTCGACTGGAAGGATTGCCACGGGCCCGGCCAATCGTTGCGGCCGAACCACTTTTGTTGCTCTCGCCCGAACTTTGGTACGTACAGATGGCACATGGACGCCAATCGATAGAAGTCGTAACCTGATGAGATGTCGCGCAAGACCGGCAAGCCATCGTGGGACAGGCCGACCCCCAGGGCCGCTGCGGCCGGCCAGGTGCCCGGTGGGGTGCTTAGCGCGGCCATCGCGCTGCTGGTGGCGGCGGCGGTGGGCCTGTTCATCGGGGTGCAGGTGGCCAGCCCCAGCGCCACCGACGCGGCGATCGCCTCGCTGCGCGCGGACGAGGCCAAGCGGGACGCCACCCAGATCGTCGAGCTGACCGCGCTGGCTCGCAGCACTTCGGAACAGATCAAGCCAGTGGTGGCCGGCCTGCGGTCCGGACTGCCGGCCACGGACACCAGCGCTGCAGCCACCCAACCGGTCACCGACAAGCAGCTGACCCAATGGAAACAGATCATGGCGCAGCAGGTGGAGCGGCACAAGGCCACCCCGTCGGGCAGCACCGCCACCAACATCGCGCGCAACGGCTTGCGCAACGCGGTCAGCCAACTGTCGATCGCGCTCGATACCTTCGCCGCCGCCCGCGCGCTGCCGGCCGGCCAACAGGCGCCGCTGCTGGTGGTGGCCTCGCGCCAGCGGCTGCTCGCGGTCACCGACTGGTCGGTGGCGGCCACCCAGCTCGACCAGATCAACATCGACGCCGGCAACGGGCACCAGCACGTCTACCTCACGGACACACCCGAAGGCGGCGCGATCGTCGGTGACGGCTCACCAGAGGGCAGCTGACGCGGTCGTGGGGAACCAGTTACGGCAACGGCGGCCTCAGCGCGCCCTCACGGCCCGCATCCAGCGGGTGTTCCGTTCGGTGATCTGTTGGGCCAGGGCGCGGTCGTTCACCACCGGCCGCCATCGTTGCTTCCAGCCGTACACCGCGGTCGGTGACACCCCCAACCGCGCTGCGATCTGCGGTACCGGCACGCCCTCGGTGAACCAGCCGGCCTGTACCGCTCGAAAATGGGTTTCAAGGGTTGACCTGCGGTTCTGTACGTTGCCGATCGCTGCTCAGGAGGCAGGCTGACCGGCATGGTCGTGTCGTTCGGTTACCTGGTCCTACGTCAGGTGCTGCAGTTGATCGTGACAGGCCTGCGGGCGAGCGGGCGAAGGAAGTCGAGATCCTGGTCCTTCGCCACCAGCTCGCGGTGCTGCGCCGTCAGGTCAAACGTCTTGATCTGGAACCGAACGACCGGGCGGTTCTCTCGGCGTTGTCCCGGCTGCTGCCCCGCCCGCGGTGGGCCACGTTCCTGGTCATTCCAGCCACCCTGCTGCGCTGGCACCGCAACCTGATCGCCCGCAAATGGACCTATCCCGGCGCCGGCCGGGTCGCCCGCCGGTCCAGGCTGAGATTCGGGCGCTGGTGTTGCGCCTGGCGAAAGAGAATCCGAGCTGGGGCCATCGCCGGATCCAGGGCGAGTTGGTCGGCCTGGGTTACCGGGTGGCGGCCGGCACCGTGTGGTCCATCCTGACCAAGGCCGGGGTGGATCCGGCGCCGCGGCGCACCGGGCCGACCTGGACGCAATTCCTGAGAGCACAGGCCGAGGGGATGCTGGCCTGCGATTTTCTGCACGTCGACACGATTGGGTTGACCCGCATCTACGTGCTGTTCCTGATGGAGATCGGCACCCGCCGCGTGTACATCCTCGGCGTGACGACCCATCCGAGCGGACAGTGAGTGGCTCAGCAGGCCCGCAACTTGATGCTGGACCTGGGGGAGCGAGCGGGCCGGGCAGTTCCGGTTCCTGATCCGCGACCGGGACACCAAGTACACCAGTGTGTTTGACGAGGTGTTCACCGGCGAAGGCATCGAGGTCCTGCGCAGTCCACCGCGAGCGCCGCGGGCGAACCCGTATGCGGAACGGTGGGTGCGCACGGTCCGCCGGGAGTGTCTGGACCGGATGCTGATCTACAGCCCGAGGCACCTGCTGGCCGTCCTGGGCGAGTTCGTCGAGCACTACAACGAGCATCGGCCTCACCAAAGCCGTCGTCAGCGCCCACCCAGCGCCGCGGACACCGGGCCAGCCGTCGTCGACCTCGCCTCGGCCCGGGTCCGCCGCCGGAAGATCCTCAACGGACTGATCAGCGAATATTCGCAGGCAGCGTAGCCCAAACCGCGTTTTCGAGCGGTACAGGGCGGCGGCCGCCCGCAGAGACCGGTAGTAGGCTGAGGGGACGGTCGCGCCGACCGCGGTGGTGATGGCCTGACGGGCGGTGTCAGACCCGGTAGGCCGCTACGGTCGACTGGAGCTCGGTGGCCATCCTGGCCAGGTCCTGTGCGGTGGCCTGGGTCTGGGTGGCGCCGGCGGCGGTGGAGTTCGCGGCTTGGGCGACGCCGTCGATGGTGGCGGCGATGTCGCCGGCGCCGGTGGCGGCGTCGCTGACGTTGCGGGACATCTCGCTGGTGGTGGCGGTCTGCTCCTCGACGGCCGCGGCGATGGTCGAGGTGTAGTCGTTGATCCGCGAGGTGACCGCGGTGATCTCGGCGATCGCGGCCACGGCCTGCCCGGTCTCGTCCTGGATCGTCGCGATCCGGCGGGAGATGTCCTCGGTGGCCTTGGCGGTCTCCTGGGCCAGGTCCTTGACCTCGGTGGCGACCACGGCGAAGCCCTTACCGGCTTCACCGGCCCGGGCCGCCTCGATCGTGGCGTTGAGCGCGAGCAGGTTGGTCTGCTCGGCGATCGAGGTGATCAGCTTCACGACGCTGCCGATCTCGGTCGACGACTGGCCGAGCCGCGTGACGATCTCGTTGGTGCGGGTGGCGGTCTGCGCGGCACCGGCGGAGACGCTGGCCGCCTCGCTGGCGTTTCCGGCGATCTCCCGGATCGACGCGCCCATCTCCTCCGAGCCCGCGGCCACGGTCTGCACGTTGCGGGAGACCTCACCCGCCGCGCCGGCGACGCTGCCGGCCTGCGCGGAGGTCTGTTCGGCACTCGCGGACATCTGCACGGAGACGCTGGACAGTTCCTCGGAAGCCGCCGCGACGTGCTGGGCGTTGTCGCCGACCTTGCGGACCATCCCGGCGATCGCCTCGGTCGAGGCATCGAGGGCCTGAGCTAGCCGGGCGACCTCGTCACGGCCGGTCAGTTCGGTACATCCGGTCAGATCACCGCCGCGGACCTGTTCGAGGACCGCCACGCAGCGCGCCAACGGCCGGGTGATCAGCCGTGCGATACCGACCGCCGCCGCTACACCCACCACGAGACCCATGATGATCAGCACCACGACCACGGTCCGGGCGCCGGCGTAGTCGTCGTGCGCGGCGGCCTTCTCCTCGTCCGCCTCGACCACGGTCTGCTCGACGAGGGTGTCCATCGCCTCGCGCATATCCCCGATCAGGGGCAGGGTCTCGGCCTTGCGGATCGCGGCGATCTCGGCCCCCTTGCCGGTGTGGCTCAACGGCAGTAACCGATCGTTGAGGATGCGCTGAAACTCCTGCCACGCCTTGTCGAATCTGGCCAGCGCCTCGACATGGACCGGACCAAGGGGGAACTGCTTGTAGGCGTTCTCCGCCTCGGTGAGGGCCCGTGCGTCATCGGCGAGGGCTTTCTCGGCGGTGGCCTTGCCGGCAGCGTCGGCGGCCACAAGGTGTTCGAGAACGTTGATCCGAGTCCGGTTGAACGCGTTGCGCATCTCGGCGATCTTCCGCAGCTGCAGACCGTCGTCATACACCACACCGGTGCTGTGATTGACCGCCGCCATCTTGACCAACGCGAACACCGCGACACCGGAGCCGATCACCGCGACCAGCAACACCGCCGCCAGGATCTTCGTCATCACCGACCGGTCCTTGATCAACCCCAGCAAACCGGACGTACCGCCCGACCGTGCGCTGCCAGACATCAACTCCACGAATGACCCCCATCAACCGCGATACACAGTCCACCGAAGCCCTGATCGTCACCCGCGGCAGGAACCTGAGGACTTCGCCGGCTCAAGTCAGGACTGTGCCGCGGCCTCAGGGCTTCAAGCTGGTCCAGCCGCGCCCCGAGAGCCAACCGGCCGGTGGCATCGCCGTACTCACCCGTGGTACGCACACGTTCTGATCACCCGCAACGCCTTTGACCTGCGGGAATACGCGGAGGTGTGGCTCCGGGACAAGGGCCGAAGGCCTACTTGGTGACCTTGGGCATCGGGTCACCCTGCTTCGCGTCGGCCAGGCGCTCCAGCGTCCAGAACTCGCGAACCTCACCCGGCGCGCCTTGTCCACCTGGTGCACCTCGACCTCGGGCCGGGCACCGAGATAGACCCAGGAGATGCCGGCGGCGGCCGCCACTGCGGCTGCCGTCATGGCAATCAGCAGTTGATGCTCATCGTTCGAAGTTAGCTCTCGGGCTGGGCCGGCGGCCTTCAGCAGTGCAACGAGTTCGCCCGTCGGCAGCGTGTTGGGACAAGATGATGCCGGTGGGGTTCTTCGACGACCGGCTCCCAGACATGCCACGCTCTACCGCAAACGGCCGTCCGGAGAATCTCCGAAGGGTCGTACGAACGGTTCGAGGGCGTAGTGGACTCCGGTGACGAGTTCGGAACGCTGCCAGAGCTGGCCTGCGAGGGTGATGTCTCGCGATGTGCGGCTAGAGCTAACCACCGTCGGGTAACCGTTTCGCTGCATGAAGCCGTCCGGCCCGATGCAGATACCGCCCACGACATGATGCTCGGTCGCCGCGTACAGCATGGGCAGCGCGCCCATCTCGGGGGTCTGCGCGGGTCCGCCGGCAAGGAGCTTGCCCTGCAGCGACGTGTCCCGGCGCATCCCCTCGGTACCGGCGACGCCGGGGTGAGCCGCCACCGAGATGGTCCCCCGGCCGGCCGCCGATAGTCGTCGTTGGAGTTCATCGGCGAACAGCAGGTTGGCCAGCTTGGACTGGGCGTAGGCCAGCCATCGCTGGTAGCGGCGGTGCTCCCAGTTCAGGTCGTCGCGGACCCTGCCGAGCCGGTGCAGGCCGCTGGACACGGTGACGACGCGGTCGCGCACGCGGTTGATCAGCAGACCGGTCAACGCGAACGGCCCGAGGTGGTTGGTACCGATGTGCCCCTCGAAGCCGTCCGCCGTGGTGCCCTTCGGCACCGCCATGACTCCCGCGTTGTTGATGAGCACGTCGACTTGACCGTCGAGACCGTCGGCGAATGCCCGCACGGACGACAGGTCGGCCAAGTCGAGTCTGCGCACTTCCGTGTTTCCCTCGATCGCGTCTGCCACCGCCTGCGCCTTGTTCAGGTCCCGGCAAGCCATGATCACCTTTGCGCCGGCTCCGGCCAGCACGCGGGTCACTTCCACACCGAGTCCGCTATTGGCGCCGGTCACGATCACGGTGCGCCCATGCTGGTCAGGGACGTCTGTCGCAGTCCATCTCGTCATGTCGTGCCTCCTGCGCCACGCGCCGGCGGTGCCAGCCGGGACGATGCCACGGTCACGTACGGGTCTGAACGAACCGTGCCCTCAGGTTGCCCCGGCCGCGCCGCCAGCGCATCGGGCGACGGAGGGCAATACGCCTACTCCGCGGGGCGTAGTCACGCACCCGCATGTACTCCCGAGGAAGCCCGTCGCCAGCGTGTGAGGGAGTCCGACGCCAACCGCCCGGCGCGCCGGGCCGCTGGCAGGCCCGTCACGGTGCATACGCATCCGCTGACGGACTCCGGCCCGCACTCTTGCCGAAAAGAGTGTGCTTTGGTCGGCGGTAGCGCTGTTTTTGTCGGCCCTGCACGTTACCTTCGTGCCCATGTCGACAGGTGCGTGGAGTTCCGCGTCCCGGCCGTATGTCGTGGCGCACGTGGCTGTGTCGATCGAGGGCGCTACCGATGGCTTTCAGCCGAATCTCGGCCAGTTCTACCGACTTGGTTCGACCTGGTCGGAGAACGTCACGCTGGTCGGGTCCGACACGATCCTCGCCCAAGAGCAGATGCTGGCCGCAGCCGCTGGTCCCGGGCCGGCGGCCAGCGGACCGCTGTTGGCCGTCGTCGACGGGCAGGGCCGCGTCCGTGAATGGGAGGCGCTGCGCAACGCCGGGCACTGGTCGGATGTGCTCGCATTGCACGCCGAAGCGACGCCACCCCGTCCGGCGGGCAGGACGGTGCGCGAGATCGTCGTTGGTACCGACCGGGTTGACCTAGCGGCAGCACTGAACGCCTTCGCCGCGCAAGGCATCGAAGTGGTACGTGTGGACAGCGGCGGCTCGCTGATCGGCGCCCTGCTCGACGGCGGCCTTCTTGACGAAGTCAGCCTGCTGATCCACCCTCTGCTGGCCGGTGCTGAGGGCACTCGCCGTTGGCACGGAGCCGCACCACCGCCTGCCGGTGACGTCGACCTGATCGCGCACGAGATCGTCGATGATGGCCTTGTCTGGTTGCGCTACCGACTGTCTGGACGTTCCGCCGCAACGTAACGGGACCACGCACGCTCATGCCGCCGACCCGTGCGCGCCGAGCAACCGAGTGCCGTCACGCTTTAGTCCGTCAGTGACGGCTTCGGGTGCGCGCATGTCGATGGTCGCGCTGTGGCCCGTATGGATGGCTGCTGCCGTCGACGCGTCGAACACGGCGTCAGCGTGCGGTTTCCCGATCCCGAGGCCGGTGCGGGGCTCTGGCGCTCGACGTGGGTGGGACCGGGCCGGCGTCGGACACACACCTTCCTGGCATCTGGCATCGCAGAGCAGATCGTGCTCGACGGCGGCGATCTGCGCTGGACCTTCTCCGACATCGAGGCCGACGCATTCCACTGGCGTAACGAGGCACAGCAGCCCGATGGCACGTGGCAGCTTCAGCAGACGTTCCGTGTTTGGCGCCAGACCTGACCTTTCGTTCGCCGTCGCGAGAGTTACGCGTCGAGCCGGGCCATCCGGATCCGCCGCGATGAACGCTAGGGCGGCGTGCGGGCTCATCGCTGTAGGTAGTCGACGGGGGCTGTAGCCCGTCGGGGCTCCTTCGGTCCGTGCTCATGGCGCCTTGAGCGCCTGCCGCGCACCGACCGTTGAGGGCTGGCCCGGAGCACGGCGAGGCCCGCCGCGGCCCCGGACCGCCGCGCCTGCGGACCGCGTCTTCTGACCGGCGCGCCCGGCTGTCAGGCCGGCTCCGCGAAACGCAGCGGGAGTTCGTTCGGGCCGTGGATGCCGAACGCCGGCCGCCAGGTCACCTCGCCGGCGATGACCGGCGGGCCGAACCGGCGGGCGAGGACCGGCAATGCCTCGCCCAACTCGGCATGAGCCAGCGCGGTGCCAAGACAGTAGTGCGGCCCCGCACCGAACTGCAGCAGCGGCGCTGCACGGACAACGGTGATGTCGAACGCATCGCCGCCGGGATACGCGCGCGGGTCTCGCTGGGCGGTCTGCACGGCCACGGTCAGGAACGTGCCCGCGGCGATGGGCATGCCACGAAACTCGAAGTCCTCGGCCGCGCGACGGAACACGCTTGCCGCTGACGGCCGCCAGCGCATCGTTTCCCGGACGGCCTGCTCGGCCAGCCCCGGTCGTTCGCGCAGCAACGTCCACTGTGCGGGGTGCTCAGCGAAAGTGACCATCGTGTTGGAGAACTGGTGGCGGGTGTTGTCGTGCGCGCCGAACACCAGCGTGACTAGCAGGTTACGAAGCTCCTCGCGGGTGACCGTCCCCTCGGCCCGCCAGACGGCGACCATGTCGGAGATCAGGTCGTCGGCCGGGCGCTTCGCCTTCTCGTCGATCAGGGCCTCCACGTAGCCGTCCAGGCCCGCGATCGCCCGCTCGACCCGCGCGACCGTGTCACCGCCTGCCGCGAGGCTGAAGACCATGCCGATGTCGCTGGTCCAGACGCTGAACGTGTCGTAGTCCTCGGCGGGCACACCGAGCAGTTCGCCCATGACAGCCAGCGGCAGCCGATTGGCGAACGCGTCGACGAACTCAGCCTGGCCGGCGGCCGCGATCTCGTCGGCCAGCGCCTCGGCCTTCGCCCGGATGAATGGCCGCAGCATGTCGATAGTGCGGGGCGTGAACGCCCGGCCGACCAGGCCGCGCAGCCGGCGGTGGTCGGCACCGTCGTGGTTGACGATCATCGGTACGAACCAGTCGTAGATCGGCCCGCGGGTGATGCCGTTGCGCCGCAGATAGCCGTCGCCGCCGTGGTCCAGCCGGCGGTCGCGCAGCAGGTCCTGCGCCTCGGCGTAGCGCAGCACGAGCAGACCGAGCGGGCTGTCGGCGTACCAGTCCGCGGCCTGCGCGGCACGCACCTCCGGCGAGGTGAAATCGAACGCCGGATCGACGACATCGAAGAACGGCATGCGGAACCTCCCGGCACATTGACGAGTGTCACCACCGAGTCTGCCGTACCGATTACCAAGAGCGGAATCCCGGCTACTCACCGTGCGCGATCGGCCTAGCCGAGCCGCCCGCGGATCGACTGGACGGTCCACACCCCCGTGTAGTCCCGGAGTCCGTCATCTGGACTTCGGTGAGGGGAGCGTGTTGCCAGGGCCTCGACTTGGGTTGTGGGTGGCGGCCCAGTTGGCGACGCGATGGATCGCCTGATCCACAACGACCTGCCGCCCGTGCCCACAGCCGGCGACCACTGGTTCTACGGCGTCGAAGGCCCGCCGACGACCTGAGCGCCCCGTCTGGATCTGCTCCCCGGGCTCCAGGTGCGGCGCGGGTCGCGATCATCTTGACCCGTCGTTCCTTGTAGCCCACGGCTCTCCTCCGATACCAGACGCGCGTCGGGGCTCCACCGGGTTCCGGCAAGACCGTCATGGCCTGCGCGATGATCGCCGAACGCGCCACACCGCCACACCGTCCCGCTGGGACGGCCTCGGTGAACTCGTGACCTGGCAGCTCGGGCCGGGCATGGCCAGTGGCGCAATGATCACTTACGCCGTCGTCGCCGAGGGCCGTGGCGACCACCAGATCAACGTTGATCAAGAAGGCTTGGGGGGCCAGCGTCGGCGTGGTGGCGCTGGCCGAACTGGATCGTCCACGGTCCCGCTCCAGATCGAGCCGCCGCATCGGCGCGCGGGGATTGTCACATGGTCGCGGCAACCGCGATGACCGAGATGCCGATGATCAGGTCGACGACCGCGCACCATTCGGAGAGCGGCCGAGGGACCACCAGGTTCCGCCGGTGGTGCCACAGATCCCAGCCGGCGTGGAAGATCCATCCGACACCCACCAAGTACTGACCCCACTGCGGCCCGGCGACCACTGCGGCGCCCAGCAGGATGAGATAGCCCAGCAGCGCGCCGAGTTGTGCCAGCAGGACCGGCCACGGCCGCAGCGTGCGCCGCATTGCGCCGATCGCGAGGTAGCCGATCGGCAGGATCATCATCGCGTAAACCGGCAGCGGCCGCGGGTCCACAAGGTTGTCCACAGTGGCAAGCAGCCCCAGCACACTCGGCCACCGTGCCAGGACCCGGGCCACGGCCCCGCGCCGTTCGGCGTCGATGTGCTGGCCGGCCCCATACTCGGCAATGCGGCGCAGCATCGCCAGGACCATCGCGGGCAGCATCAGCACGTGACCGCCGATCAGCACGATCTCGCCGGTGATCAGGCCGGTCCACCACAGGACCAGGAAGACCAGGAACGGCGCGTACATGGCGGCGATCATCTCGCCGATGGCGGCGTTGCTGTGGCCGCGATGCCACATCCACACCGCCGTCGCGACGGACATGTTGGTCGCCATCACCAAGGAGGCGACATCCGCCCGGACGGCCAGCGTCTCGGGCAGCGGCCAGAGCGGACCCAGCACCAGCACGCCGACGGCCATGGCCATGAGCATCTCGACGAAGTGGCGGACGAGCGGGCGGGGCGCGGGTGTGACGGCTGTTGTTGTCATGCGGTCACTGTCGGGCGGAACGAGCGTAGCCGACTCCTGAACATTTCCCGGTCCAGGCGTGACGGGAAACCACCTACAGTCGGCCCCATGCAGCGGCGTCTGGAACGGGTACGCATCGTCACGCTGATCGTGCTCGCCATGAACGCGTCGGCGGCGTTGTTCCTGCCGGCCGTCGGGTTGTGGCGAGAGCCGGACCCGGCGCGGGCGGCGCTGGGCGCACTCGGCATCGTGCTCTTCTCCGCGGCGCAGGCCGCGGTGCTGCACGCACTGGTCACGCCCTGGCTCACCGACCGGGCCCGGCGACGCGCGAGCCTGGCGTTCGCGGTGGCCGCGGTCGCCTCGCTGCCGCTGTTGGGCCCGGTAGGTGGCGACTGGCCGAGCTGGTCGTGGCTGGCCGCCTGCATCGTGGGTAACGTGCCGGTGCTCACCGGCAGGGTCAGGGCGGCCGTGCTCATCGCCGTGACGGTCACGCTCGCGCTGGTGGTCACGCCCGGCTCGGTGGTCGATTCGCTGATCATCGTGGCCAGTTTCGGCGCGGGCATCGCGGCCATCAACACGCTGCACGTCTGGCTCTGGGATCTGCTGCTGCAGGCGGAGCAAGGCCGCGCGGCGCAGGCGCAGCTGGCGGCTGCGGAGGAGCGGTTGCGGTTCGCCAGGGACGTGCACGACCTGCTCGGCCACAATCTGTCGATCATCGCGTTGAAGGCGGAGCTGGCGCAGCGGCTGGCCGGGACGGACAGTGAGCGGGCCGGGCAGGAGGCGGCGGAGGTACGCCGGCTGGCCGCGTCGGCGCTGGCCGAGCTCCGGGAGGTGGTGCACGGATACCGGCAGGTAGACCTGAAGGAGCAGCTGTCCGCGATCGAGCAGGTGCTGCAGTCGTCCGGCGTGCGGTGCACGGTCAACGTGCCAAGCGACGACCTGCCGGCGGCCGCGGTGTTGTCCGCCGTGCTGCGCGAGGCCACCACCAACGTGCTGCGGCACAGCCGGGCCAGCTGGTGCGCGATCGCGATCGAGCACGCCGCCGGCGAGGTGCGCATGACGGTGACCAACGACGGCGTGCGTGCCGGCGCCGCACCCGACGCCCACAGCCACGGTCTGCGTGGCCTCGCGGACCGCCTCGCCGAGGCCGGCGGTACGCTGCGCACCCGGACGGGCGACGGTGAGTTCATGGTCGTCGCCGTCGTACGCTCGTCGCCGTGATCAGAATCCTGCTCGCCGACGACGAAGAGCTCATCCGCGTCGCCGTCGCCGCCCTGCTCGATCTGGAACCTGACCTGGAAGTGGTGGCGCAGGCGGCGGACGGCCATGCGGCGGTGGAGGCCGCCCGCGCCCACCGGCCCGACGTGGCGGTGGTCGACCTGCAGATGCCGTCGCTGGACGGCATCGCGGTGGCCGCGGAACTGCAGCGGACCGTGCCGTCGTGCACTGTGGTGATCCTGACCGGCCGGGGCCGCCCCGCCCAGTTGCCGCGAGCGCTCGCTGCCGGCGCCAAGGGCTTCCTGCCCAAGGGCTCCCCGGGTGGCGCGCTGGCCGATGTGATCCGGCGGGTCCACGCCGGCGGCCGGTACGTGGACCCCGGGCTGGCAGCGGACGCCCTGACCCTGCCCGAGTGCCCGCTGACCCAGCGCGAGCTGGACGTGCTCCGATATGCCGGCCCGGACGTCCCGGTGACGGTCGTGGCCCGGCGTCTGAACCTGTCGCCGGGCACGGTTCGCAACCATCTCACCGCGATCGTCACGAAACTGGGCGTCGCCAGCCGTGCCGAGGCGGCCGCGAAAGCCCGCGACAACGGCTGGCTCTGACTCCTGCCGTTATGCTGACGCCCGCCGGGTCCGGATGGGTGCGACGGTTACGAACTGGCCCTGAGCTGCGGGAATGCGGTTCGCATTCGGCCACATTGGGTCCATCAGCGGCATGTGAGCTGGGAAAACGTGAATCCGTTGGGGCGGTACCCGAACCGCGTTGATGGTATGTGTCGTGACTTGGGCAAACCTGCGTTGGCGGTAGAGCGGCTGTGCTCATGCGGTGACGGCGGAGTGTTCCGACGGCACGTTGATCAGCCGGATCAGCCACGTCGGGGGTTGGGTCCGGCTCGCGCGAGCGGTCCCGGCGCGGTGCTTCGCGGTCCTGGCCCGCGCTGTACCGACGTCGACGAGCGGCTACGTCGTTGAGCTGCTGAGATTAGTCTTCGGCAACGAGGCCGTCGCACCAGATCGCGCGCAGCTGTTCGTCGTCGAATTCGCGGAACTCGGCACTGATGCGGAACTCCGGCCGCACCCAGAAGTTCTGTTCATCTATGCAGCGGCCTCCGGCGGAAGCCCGCGACCGGCATGTGCAGCCCACCCGTCGCATCGGGAACGATGCTGTCCGCGTCCGTGGCTTCGTACAGAACTCGGCGACGCAGCCCGTTCGGCCAGTCAGAACGGCTACGAACAGTAGTGGCGTTTCGGGCGACCCGCGCATGCTCGGTGGCAGAAGAGGATGTCCGTGCCGCCGACGTGGTGAGAAAGGAGACCCTGTCGGTCGAGGCGGTGCTCTACCGCGCGCTCACGCGGGCCGAGTTGGAGGCACCCGGTCGGTGCACTCGGCCCGGACGCTGCGGACGAACCGTTCGGCGTAGCAGTTCGCCCGCGGCGTGCGCGGCGGGGTCCGGACCACGTCGACCGCTCTCCCGCCGAGCGTAGATCATCCGTCCCCGGAACTCGGACGCGGTTCATCGGCGTCGACGCCAAGCCGAACGAAACCGCAGCCACAGCATCCACCAGCACCGTCCCTGCATCCGTCGCAGACACACTGAGCCGATGAGCGCGCACCTGATCGCGCCGGTCGATGTCGAGCGCAGATGTTCGGTAGGCGGTGCCGATCATTGGTGTGGGTTGGGTGGAGGGATTCGGGTTTGTCGAATGGTGGGGCTGCTGCCATTACGTCACTCAGTCGCTCGTTGGTCGGCCCAGGCCAGGGCGGCGATCTGTGTGCTGGCCGGGTGGACCTGCCGCGCGCGATCGTCCGCTGGGCTATGCCGCGGCGCTGGATGGCGGCCAGGGCTTTCCCATCCGTCCGGTCGTAGCCAAATGAGTGCGCGGTCTAACCGTGAAGCCTCGATCAGACGGATTGTGGCAGTTGTGGGGGCAGGCCGCCGGCTAGGCGGTCGCCGCGGGCACGTACCGCGTCGGTCCACTCGGTCGGGACAACCAGAAACTGGCCACTTCGGACGGCGTCCAACGCGGCTGCGGCAACGACGGCCGGTTCCTGCCCGATTTCGGACATGCCGGTGCGGACCAGTGCCGGGCACAGGACCGTCACCGCCACCTCCGTGCCGGCAAGGGACAACGCGGCCTGCTCGGCGACCGCGACCACCGCATGTTTGGACGCCGCGTATGCGCCACCGCCGGGCCAGGTGGCCAGGCCGGCCAGCGACGCGGTGATCAGCACGTGACGTGTGCCGCCAGCAGCAAGCATCATCGGTACGAAGGCACGCAGGCCGTTGACCACCCCACCAAGGTTGACATCGAGCACCCGTTGCCAATCCTGCGGCGATGTGGCCCAGACCGGTTCGGCCTGCGTACTGGTCACCCCGGCATTCAAACAGACCAGGTCCGGCACGCCCGCCGTGGCGGCCAGCCGGCCGTTGTCGTCCGGGCTGGCCACGTCCACGACCATAGATGTCACCTCAGTGACTGCGGCCAACTCTGTCCCCACACGGTTCAGCGCATCGGGCTCGCGGTCGGCCAAAACCAGGCGGGTACCACCGGCCGCGAGTGCCCGCGCCATCGCCCGACCGATGCCGCTCGCCGCTCCGGTCACCACCGCGGACCGGAACGCGATCTTCGTCTGCATTCCTGGCAATGTAGCGACCCCGCAACGGGCTCCGCAGCACAGCGCCGGCAAGAGCCGGCCCGGCCTGCAGGCGATCGCAGCAGAGATACAGCCGCCAGCAAACGGATGCCATGTGCGCTGGCGTGCGCCGCGACGCACTTCATGCCACGAGTCGTGCGAGGATCAAACAGCGGCGCGTCGATGTCGTCCAACGTCGGCGACCACCGATGCCAAAGGGCGACCGGGCCGGGTTGCATGACGACCGATCCGACACGGCAACCGGATCACTCCCGCCGACCAACACATGCGCGGATCTGCCGCCGAGCGTGCGCGGCCACGGACGACCGCTACGCTGAGTGAGCGTCGCTCAGGCGCTGATGCGCTCTCGTGCCGAGGGGCGGAACTCGATCATGTCGGGGAAGCGCTTGTCCCTCACGTGGCGTCATGCCACATAGTCGGAGGCGTGGAGGAGCACCTGACCGTAGGACGTGTGGCCGAGCTGGCCGGCGTGACCATCCGCACGCTGCATCACTACGACGACATTGGCCTGTTGCAGCCATCGGCGCGGACCGTCGCGGGATACCGGGCCTATTCCGCGGACGACGTGGAACGGCTGCGGGAAGTGCTCGCCTACCGGCGGCTCGGCTTCGGATTGCGGGAGATCGCGGATCTGGTTGACGAGCCGGCCACCGACGCGGTCGCGCATCTGCGCCGGCCACGCGGCCTGCTTCTGGAACAGCGTGACCGTGCTGCTGCCATGGTGACGGCCATCGACAGGGAACTACGGGCACGAGCAATGGGAATTAGGACAACCCCGCAGGAGCAACTGAAAATGTTCGGCGCGCAGCTATACGACGCCATCGGATCCGCCTACCCGGCCGCGCGGCGCACCGAGCCGCGGATCGCCGCGCGCATCTGGGACGCGCTCGGGGACGCCCAAACAGTATTGAACGTCGGAGCGGGCACCGGCTCCTACGAACCACCAGACCGTGAGGTCACGGCGGTCGAGCCGTCAGCGGTCATGCGGGCACAACGTCCTGCGGATGCCGCGCCCTGCGTCGCAGCCGGAGCCGAGAACCTGCCGTTCGAGGACCGGTCGTTTGACGCCGCCATGGCGGTTAGCACCGTACATCACTGGCCGGACCCAGTCGCCGGGCTGCGTGAGATGAAGCGGGTGGCCCGCCGCGTGGTCGTGTTCACCTACGACGCCGACAACACCGGCTGGCGCGAGCGGTTCTGGCTCACCCGCGACTACCTGCCTGAGTTCGCCGACCTTCTCATCGGCTGGCCGTCCTTGGCCGACCTCACTCGAGCGATCGGAGGCCGCGCGGAGCCGGTGCTCATTCCGTGGGACTGCGCTGACGGCTTCTTCGAGGCGCATTGGCGCCGGCCCGAGGCCTATCTGGATGAACATGTCCGCCGCGCGGTCTCGGTATGGACCAGGGTCGGACCGCAAGCCGAGCAGCGGGCAGTAGGCAGACTCCACGAAGACCTGTCCTCAGGCCGATGGGCCGAGCGCAACCGCGACCTCGTCGCCCTCGACGCGGCAGAACTCGGCCTTCGTCTGTTGATAGCCTGAAGACCGCCACGACAAGCGCGCCAGCAGGGGACCCGCAGCCCGGATCTCAACCCTGGCGGGACGTACGGATCTGCCGCCGAGCGTGGCGGCAGCTCGGCGGCCACCGCCGCCATCGGGGCTCCCAGCCGGTTGACGCGACATCGCCGATGGGCGGGTGGTCGGAGCGACAGGCGGCTGACGCGATCACGTTCAAGCGGTAGCCGATCTTCGGCACGCCACCGCCGTTAACATTCCTCACTTCGACGATGTGCAGATGCTACCGCGATCAGTGAGGGAGCTACGCCCGCAAGAGCGGGAGGACGACTCGCACCACTGAAGCATGTTTTGACCGGCATCAGATGTGGTACGTCCGGACCGTACATGGCCGGCCCGCATCTCGATGGAGGAAAGTCTTCCGATGTCGTATCCGACCCCGATGAAGGTCATCGTCGACACTGACATCGGCAGCGACGTCGACGACCTCCTCGCCCTCGCCATGCTTCTCGGATCTCCCGAGTGGGACCTCACGGCGGTTACCACCGTCTACGGCGACACGGTGCTCCGAGCCCGGATGGTGCACCGGGCATACCAGCTCGCGCGCCGCCCGGCTCCGCCGATCGCGGCGGGAGCGCGCCAGGCGAGCTCGGGCCGGCCGGTCTGGTGGGCCGGTCACGAAGGGATACTGATGCCGGATCTGGCTGTGGAGCCGGTCGACGAGACCCTGGACGCCACGGCGCTGCTGTGCTCGGGCACGACGATCGCCGCGATCGGGCCGCTGACCAACGTGGCCGAAGCGGTAGCCCAGCAGCACCGCATCGAGCAGCTGGTCATCATGGGCGGGGACTTCGCCTCGGGCGAGCCGGAGCACAACATCCAGTGCGACGTGGCGGCGGCGCAGGCGGTCCTCGACGCGGGTGTGCCGGTGCTCATCACCGGGATCGACCAGACCGAACGCGTCGTCCTCGACGACGACGCGATCGCGGCCATCCGGTCGTCCGGTGCGCTGGGCGAGCTGCTGGCGGCGGAAATCCACCAATTCCGCGCCTGGCTCGGCCGGCCGGACAGCCCGCACGACCCGATCGCCGTCCTGGCGGCGATCCGGCCCGACTTGTTCACGGTCGTTCGCGGCTGGATCCGGATGGACTCCGCCGGAGTCACCACCCTGCAACGGCGAGACGACGGACCGCACCAGGTGGTCGTCGACCTCGACCCGCCGGTCGTGCTGCGGGAGATCGTCAGCCGCGTGTGCCGGGCCGCCGCAACCGAGGCCGGACGCTGACGCCGAACGCTCGCACTATCAAGGCGTCGAACGCCAAATCCTGCAGTACGCGTTTCGACAGCAGCAAGGGTTCGCGCCAAACACCGGCACGGAGGCAACCAGCAGAACACATGATCAGCCGAGCTCTTCTAGCACCCCTCTGTGTCATCAAGAGCCGCCCGTCTCTGGATCGTCGCCGGGCCCGCTGGGCGCTGGAGTCGATGGCGGTGCGGTGGCCGGCAGTTTTCCGAGTGGTCCGGGTGCGGGCCGACGCGGCGATCGGCGACCGCCATGCCGGCGAGGATGGCGGCCAGAACGAAGCTGGCGACGCTGGCCATCTGGTCGGCGGTGCTCAGGTTGACGATCGCGAAGACCATGCCTGAGTGAACTCGCTGAACCTGCAGACCTGGCCCCAAAGGTCGTCGCTGCAGGTAGGTCGGGTGGTTAGTTCGAGCAGGTGTTGAGCATGGTCTGCAGTGCGGTCTTCTCGCTGCTTTGCAGGGTTAGGTTCCAGTGGGACTTGGCGGCGATCCACATCTTGGCGTAGGTGCACCGGTACGAGCTCA
>NZ_JBVJIP010000035.1:0-65524 GCF_055586225.1 Actinoplanes sp. NPDC051388
CGCCGGACGGGATGGGGGCGGCGCGGTGGGGGGGGGTGGTGTGTGTGTAACAGTGGGCGAGTGCCGACGCGCCGACCCGCTCGTCCCCCCCCCCCCCCCCCCCTCCCTCCCGCCCCCCCCCCCCCGGTACTCCTGGTCGGCACCACCGTCCGGGACGAGAGCGAGGGGTCGGACCGCCACGCTCTCGCCCTGCCCGGCCGCCAGGACGAGCTGGTGCACGCGGTCGCCGCCGTGAACCCCCGCACGATCGTCGTCGTCAACGCCGGCAGCCCGATTCTGATGCCGTGGGCCGCCGAGGTGACCGCGATCCTGGTTGCCTGGTTCCCGGGTCAAGAGTTCGGTACCGCGCTCGCCGACATCATCACCGGGGCCCGGGAACCCGGCGGCCGGCTGCCGACCACCTGGCCCACCGCCGAAGCGGACGTCCCCGTCCTGTCCACCTCGCCGGAGAACGGTGAGCTGATCTACCGGGAAGGGATCGACATCGGGTACCGCGCCTGGCTGCGTGCCGGCAAGGCACCCGCGTACAGCTTTGGGCACGGGCTTGGCTACACCCGGTTCGAGACCGCGGTCACCGGCATTGAGAACGATGTGGACCATGGGGAGCTGCGGGTCCGGGTCACGGTGACCAACCGCGGCGACCGGGCCGGAAAGCATGTGGTGCAGGTCTACCTGTCCCGTCCCGACTCGGCGGTGCGGCGTCCCCTGCTGTGGCTCGCCGGATTCGCGCCGGTACAGCTGGCGCCGAAGACCGTCCAGGCTGTGGTGATCAATCTTCCGGAGCGGGCATTCCAGCATTGGGACGACGGTTGGCGCACCGAGCCCGGCTTGTTCCGCGTGTTCGTGGGGTCGGCGGCGGATACAGTCCAGGAGGCCGGCGCGGTGACGATGCGCTGACCGGCAACGGTGCCCGGGGCCCTCGTCGCAGAAATCGGAGAGGAGGGTAATGCTTCACCCCAAGCCGCCCACGGTCTACGACGTGGCACGGGCGGCCGGCGTATCCACCGCGACCGTCTCTTTCACGTTCCGGCAACCACAGCGCGTGAAGCAGTCGACCCGAGAGGCCGTGCGAGCCGCCGCGCGAGCGCTGGGCTATGTCCCGAGCGCCAGCGCGCGGGGCCTAGCCGCCGGGCGGACGAATGTGCTGGGACTGGTTTCGTTCAACCTGCTTGCCGACGACCTCGCCGGCCCTGGCCCCATTCCCGATGCCAACCGGGGCCTGCGGCTGTTCCCGCGCTACGTCGACGAGGTGCAGCACGGCCTCGAACGCAGCGCCTGGCGGCACGGCTACATGCTCCTAGTCGCCAGCGGCAACGACGCCGACAGCGAGAACATGATCCTCGACATCGCCGGGCGCGTCGATGGACTCGTCGTGCTTCCCCACACGATGACCGAGCAAGCGCTCGCCCGCATCGCGTCACGGCTCCCCGTCGTCGTGGTCTCCGAGACGACGGGCAGCCTGGAGGACGTCAACAAGGTAACCGTCGATAACGCCGACGGCATGCGGCAACTCATCGACCACCTCCTCGACATCCATCACATCCGGCGGGTCGCGTTCGTCGGAGCAGCCGACTCCCCTGAATACGTGTCCCGATTCGACGGGCTCTGCCGTGCGTTGACGGCCCACGGCCTGCCCTGCCCCGCCGCACCGTTGGCCGAGGATCCCGACCGGCTCGCCGAGTCGATCCTCGACGGCCCGGATCGTCCCGACGTGCTTCTATGCCGCAACGATCCGGCCGCACTCGATGTCATCGACGCGCTGCGGGCCCGCGGGCTCGACGTGCCAAAGGACGTCCTGGTCACCGGATTCGACGGCATCGCCGCGGGGCTTGTATCCTCGCCGACGCTCACCACGGTGCGTCAACCGATGCAAGAGCTGGGCAACGCCGCGGTGGAACTACTCATCGAGCAACTTCAGAACCCAGCCGCCGGCCCGTCGGCGCGCGAATTTCCGGTGGAACTCGTCCGCGGCCGCAGCTGCGGATGCCCGTGAATCTGTACCCGGTTCGGGTTTTGGCTGGAGGTGGGCCGCGACCAAGGCGGAGCCGGATGCACGCAAGGCGGACCGGCTTAGTCCAAGGCCGTATCTTTGTCAGCGATCACCGCATCGGTGCCCAGGAATCTCCGCTGGCCGCAAAGGCGGAGGTTAGACAACAAGCTCAATCGTGAGTCACCGCTCGAACACCCGCTACCGCTGCTCTATTCACGCGTAGCCGTCATTAGGAGCTCAACATCGCCGCGATTTCGTCTGCTGAGGGGGCCGCGGTCACAGCTGATACCTGAGTTTGGTACACGAAGGACTCCACGACAATCGCGCTGTCGAGCGCTTCCAAGGCCAGGACGCGTCCAGTAAAACCGCCGGCGACTTCGGTGGACAGGTATCGCCCGTCGATCTCCCCCAGCTGCCGTTCGGTACCGTCCGGCTGGACGATCGCCATAGCGATGAGGTCCGGCTGATCTGCCGGCCGGAACATATCGCCTCGTGGGGTTCGCGCGCGCAACCGCAACACAAGGGGAGAACCGGGATCGCGAGACACATGCCCGAGGGTCGTCGTGGCGGGACCGATTCGGACGGTAGCTTCGACGCGGTCGGCATGAACGGTGAGGGCATACCAGTGTGCCTCGTCCACTCGCACGGCGAAGCGCGCCGTTGCGGCGGTCTGCGAGGTCACGCTAGCGCTCCACTCCAGGTCCGTCACGCGGCAGGCGAGTATCGCCGGCGAGGGGTCGCTCTGAGCACGAGCGATCTGGAGTCGGCCGGCCTTCCAAGAGAGCAGCCGCTGAGGGCTGGCGCCGGGTGACACCCAGCGAGGGTGCAATGCCCCCGCCGGGAAGGTGTCGGTGAAGGAGTGGTCGACCTCGGCCAGCTGGAAGCGGTCTTCGACGACTACGGGCCAGCCGTCGGCCCAGTCCACGCCGGCAAGGAAGGTTTCTCGACCGTTCGTGTGGAATCCGGGCGTCCTGCCGCGTGGCCGCACGCCCAGGTACACCATCGCCCAGGAGTCGTCCGCGAGTTGAACAAGGTCGGCGTGCCCCGTGTTCTGCACGGGAACGGCAAGGCTCCGGTGGGAGAGTATCGGGTTGTCGGGAGCCTCCTCCCACTCACCCTCGAGGCTCCGGCATCGCGCGATCGTCACGGCGTGGCCGCGCTCGGTGCCTCCCTCGGCGAGAAGCAGGTACCACGAGCCGTCAATCCGATACAGGTGCGGCCCCTCGGGCACCGCGAGGCCGGTACCCGCCCAGAGGAGACGGGGCTTGCCCTGCATCACACCTGTGGTCGGATCGATCGGTACGGTGGCTATCCGGGCAATTGGGGATGGAACGACGCCCAGGTCAGGTGGCAGACCCCGTCCTCGTCCCAGCACAGGTCGGGATCGATGCCGATGGCCCCGGCAGTGTAGACCGGGTCGGTCCACGGGCCGGCCGCATCGTCGGCCGAGACGATCAGGTGACCTCTCTGTATCTCGTCGATGTTGGTGGTGACGAGCCAGAAACGCCCATCGTGGTGGCGCAGAGTGGGCGCGTAGATACCGCTGCTGGCCGCCCCCGAAGCGACTGCCATGTGGCTGGAACGAGTGAGCACGTTACCCACCTGGTGCCATTCCAGAAGATCATCGCTGCGCCAGATCGGCACCCCGGGGGCGTACTCGAAACTGGAGTTGGCGATGAAGTAACTGTCACCCGCTCGACAGATGGACGGGTCGGGGTAGAAGCCAGCGATGATCGGCACGTCAGCCATGAGTGAGCCGGCTCTGTAGCGTGTGTATCTGTTGCCAGCGTTCGCGGGTCGTCTCGGCCCGGGGCCCTTCGCGTGGCGGCGGGCCGGCTTTGGCCCAGCAGACGCTGTGCGCGGCGACCTCTTTGCCGACGGCCTCGGCGAGGTTGTGCCACAGGTGCCAGCGGTCGGCGACCTGGACCGCGGCAGGCAGGGCCCGGCGGATCGCTTCGGCGTAGGTGGCCGAGGAGTCCCGGCAGACGATCTGGACGCCGGGATGGTTGCGCAGCCAGGTTTCCAGCGTGTCAGCTTTACGGTCGAGCAGGACATCGACGCGTTGATGTGTCTCGGCGTCGATCAGAATCGTCGCGTACTGCCTGCTGCGACGCAGGGCGAAGTCGTCCGCTCCCAGCACCCGAAGCGTTGGCCGCTTCGGCGGCGGAAGGCCGAGCAGGATCCGCAGAGCGGTATGCCGGGAGACCACGACCGTCAGTGTCGACAGCAGGCGGGCGCCCGCACGGCCGGCTAACTCCTTGACCACGGCGCCGATCTGAGTAGCCAGCCGCGATGTCCGGCGTTGATAGCGTTCCAGCAAACCGGGGATCTGTTCCCGGAAGGTCTGCCTGCAGCCGCGGGTCGGGCAGACCAAGCGTCGCACCCGAACCTGCACCACGACCCGGCGGGCATCAACAGGAACATCGGCAACCACTCGTTCGTGATAGCCGTGCACCCGCTCCGTTAGCGCCTCGCAGCCCGGGCACGCCGCCGCCCCTTCCGGCGTCCGCGCTCGGATCAGAATCCGTTCGCACTGGTCAGCGACATCCTCAATCACCAGCGGAGAAAGACCCGAGAACACAGTGCGCACCAGCTCATCGACGTCACTCATGCAGCTTCAACGAAGCCGATCACTTTCCGTTACCACCGAAAGTGCGACAGAGCCGTTCGCGTTACGGACCCATGCCGAACGCGAGCATGAGGCCCAGCTCGTGCCTGGGGTCGGCGAGATTCAGCGGGTGCGCGTGCATGTCGACGAACCCGGGCACGACGTAACGGCCGCGAAAGTCGATGATCGTCGGATCCTTGTCCGGACCGGTGGTCGCGCTGACCGCGGCAATGCGGTCGCCGTCGATGCGGATGTCTTGGTGTGTGGTGATCGAGCCGTCTCTGGGGTCGACGACGGAAACGTCGGCGATGCGGTACATCGGAGTCCCTCCGGCGTCGGCGATTCGCTGTGGTAACGAAGCTGTTCACCGTAGTGGCGGTGGCCGCGGCCGATCCCGCGGCAGGCTCCGAACAATCCCCGATCCCACCGCAGACGGCTCGCTGCGACACCGACGGCGATCATGCCGCGCTCCACGGTCATCCGACGCCGTTCCCGCCAGGTTGCCGGCGCGGCGGGCCCGAGCATGAGGAAGAGGCGAGACGAGTCGAGGGCTTACGGTCGGAACTCGCTAGGGCGTACGCCGTATTCGCTCCGAAATGCGCTCGCGAACTGGCTGGCACTGCGGTACCCGCATGCTTGTGCGACTTGCGTGACTCCTTTTCTCGTCGTCTTGAGCAGCTCTGCCGCGGTGTGCAGTCGCAAGCGCCGCAAGTAGCGGTAGGGCGTGAGGCCCGTTGTCAGCGCGAAGATCCGAATGAAATGGAATTTGCTGACGTTGGCGGCTGCGGCTAGATCATTTATGGATATGTCCTCGCTCAGATGTGTCCGCATGTATTCCGCCACGCGAGCCACTTCGCGGTCGCTCAAGGGTGCACCGGCCCTGTTGCGGCGTGACCGTGACGCTGTGTGCATGTTCTGGTGAGCTAGGTGCGTGATCAGTGCTTGGGCGATCGCATCCGCGTACAGCGATGGTGCCTCTGTGTGCAGCGCCCTGAACAAGGCGCGCGCGGCCGCCGTGACAAACTGGTCGTGCAGCGAAAGTGAGTCAGGAAAGACTGCGCCGTGGGCAGCGCTCGGATCGAGATGCAGGTGGAGCGATTCCATCGGCGCGGGAGATGTACTGAGCCATCGCAGCTCGCACGGGTTGCCGGGCGCGGTGAGCCCGATTGATCCTGGTCGGTACGTTGCGCGTCGCCAGGTGCGCCCCTGATGGCTCTCGATCTGGTACCTGCCGCTGGTGACCAGCACGACCAGAAGCTTCGGCGACGACGTCTGGAAGGGCTCCGCCTGCTGCGGGTCGAGATACCTTTCCGCCGTGACCGTTCGCCAGCCCAACGGCGCACTGGAGTTGAGAAGCCGTGACGGAAGACCTTCGATTTCAGAACTCATGATTTCATCTCGTGTGAGCGGGTGCCCGCAGTGAGCATTGTCCAGGTGACTGCGCTGGTGGTCCAGGGGCGCAGTTCCCCGCCGAGGTCGAAGACACGCTGAGAGACGACGCTCGGGGTGAGGTTCTGCTCCAGGCGTGGAGGCGGAGGGCGTGTTTCCCGGCCCACGTTGTTCAGCTGGCTGTGACGCGGTCGGTCTCGCAGGCGCGACGATGAGCGAGCGCGGCTCGGCCCGGAGCGGGAATTGACCGGCAGCGGTTGCCCTGCGGGGCGCGGTCGTCGGCCCGTCAGCACGCCGTATCGGCCATTGACGCCGGGGAATTCTTGCCCATGCCGAAGGTGGCGTCCTCGGCGTGCAAGGCGGCGGTGACGCCACCCTCGACTACTTGCACGGACGTCAGCGAAAGTCCGACCGGCAGTTTCGAGAGACTTAGCTGACGGCGATCCGCGGGTAGGAAGCGGTCGATCATGTCCGGCGGCAGCGGCCTCCCCATGGCCGTCGCGTCGTTCACGTCAAGTCGAATGATGTCTGCGTCTCGGATGGCGGAGAGTCTGATCTGTGCGAGATCGCCTAGCCGGACGATCAGCTCCTGCGTCGTCGGGTCGACTTCTACGCTCATCGACGATGCCATCGTCGCCAACACGCCAGCGCCTCCGCCGTCGCCGGCCAGTCCGGAGACCGCGGCAGTCAAGCTGGCGGTGCCGATGGTGATGTGGGCGTCGGCGTGCCCGACCTGGATCTGGCCGGGCCTGTGCTCTAGGTCGCCGAACGACGCCTCGGCCCGGATACCGCTGAAACGACACACGGTGGCGTCGGCCGCCCGCACTCAAAGGTCAGATATCGATCGTTGCAGACCGTCCGACAACGCCGAGAAGGATCCCATCTCGACCTCGACGTCGCCGCTGGCGAAGCCCTCGATCGCGGTCGAGATCCGGTGCTCGATGTAGCTACGAACGGCCCAGTCGGATAGAACGGGAACCAGGAGAAGCCCGGCCGCGACAGCAGCGATGAGTGTCCGCCGTCGCCGTCTCTTCGTCGCCCTGGCGCGCTGCTGCACTTGCAGCCACGGCCGGCGCGCAGACCGGTTCCGAGACCTCCCGCCTGGCGGACTCTTGCTGCCCATGGTGTCCCTTGCCTCCGTTGGGTTCGAGGGAGTATTCGGTGCGAGGTGCGGCTCGGGGTGAGGCGCGTCGGCAACCAGCGACCCACGGCCGTCGCGGGCCGGTCTCTTCCGGCGGCCCGGAGCCGGATCTACGGGACGATACGGAGCTTCTCAGGCTGAGGGGCCTCCCTGAGGTGCTCCGACGCGAGCTGCACGTCGAGGCCGCTCTGCACCTCAGGAGATGAGTCGGTCGTCACGAGTTCTGTCGGCTGGTGCAGGTGGTGCCCCTCGACGTCGAGGGTGGGAAGCCAGCGCAACCAGCGTGGAAGCCACCACGCGGCCTTGTCCAGCAGTGCCAACGCGGCAGGGATCGCGACCATGCGGATGGCGAAGGCGTCGAAGAGGATCCCGACGGCGAGCGCGAAGGCGATCGTTCTCAGCGTCGAGTCACCCTCGGGTATGAAGCCGGCGAAAACTGCCAACATGATGGTCGCCGCGGCGACGACGACGGGCGCGGCTCGCAGGAATCCGGTCACGATGGCGTCGCGCGGCGGTTCTCCGGCGGTGTGAGCCTCGTGGATCCGGGAGACCAGAAAGATCTGGTAGTCCATCGCCAAACCGAAAAGGATTCCGACGATGATGATCGGCGCGAGGCTCATCAAGGGGCCACCGGGGTCGATATGGGTGATCTCGGCCAGCCAGCCCCACTGGAAGACTGCGGTTGTTGCGCCGAGGGATGCGCCGATCGTCAGCAAGAAACCCAGCGCGGCAGTGACCGGAACGAGCAGTGACCGGAACACCAGAACGAGCAGGACGAGGGCGAGCCCGACGACGACCAGCAGATACACTGGCAGGGCGCTGCTGAGCTGGTCCGCCACGTCGATGTTGATGGCCGTGGAGCCGGTGACGTAGACGTCCTCGAGTCCTCGCCGTGCAAACTCGGTGCGCAATCGTTGCACCAACTCTTCCGTCGCCTCGCTGTCAGCGGCCGACGTCGGGATGACCGTGACTCGGGCGGCCGACCTCTCCTCGTTGTACTGCGGGGGCGTGCTGCGTGCCACGCCCGGAAAGCCGGCGGTGGTCTGTTGCACCGTGGCCGCTTTCACCGCTAAATCGGTGCCGCTCGCCACCACCACGAGAGGACCGGTGAGACCTTCACCGAAGCTTCTGCCGATGATCTGCTCAGCGCGTGCCTGAGTGCTGTCGGTGGCCGGCCGCTGGATCAGCGACGTCCTCATCGACAGGACCGGGATGGCGATGATGGCGAGCGCTACGACTGTCGTCACGAGGCTGAGGAGGGGTCGCCTGATCATGGACGTCGCCCAGCGGCGGAAGAATCCCGCGCGGTGGGCCCTGGCGGAGGGAACCTCGGGGTCGGCCGCCGGCCTTTGACGACCGCTTCGGCCCAGAGTCCGATTGCCCAGAAGCTTGAGCATCGCCGGTACGAGCGTTATGGCCACGAGCACAGCGACAACGACGGTGCCGGCGGCCGCCAGACCCATCTGCGTCAGAAACGGTATGCCTGCTACCGCGAGGCCAGCCAGGGCGATGACGACTGTGAGCCCGGCGGTGACCACAGCCGAGCCGGCGGTCCCCACGGCCGTCGCTGCGGCGTTCTCGACGGTGCTGCCCGCCCGCAGCTCCTGGCGGAAGCGACTGACGATGAACAGTGCGTAGTCGATGCCCACCGCCAGTCCCAGCATGACCGCCAAGACGGGAGTGGTGGATTGCAGGTCGATGAACCCGGTGACGGTGGTGATGCCCAGCGCTCCGATGCCGACGCCCAGACCGGCGGTCAGCAAGTTCATTCCGGCAGTGACCAACGAACCGTAGGTCACCGCGAGAGTCAGCAGGGCGACGGCGATGCCGATGATCTCCGCCGGGCCGCCGGGTGTTGCCACTTCCTGCATCGCGTCGCCGCGGACTTCTACGGTCAGACCTGCCGAACGAGCGTCATCGATTGCGGCGGTAAGCGCGTCGCGTTGCTCGTTGGTGATGTGGCCGGCGGCGCTCGTGTATACGACGGTGCTGAGCGCGACGCGTTTGTCGGCGGCCACAGCCGGTGTCGGCCGCGACAGCGGATCGCTGGCCGACGCGACCCCCGGTAGGCGGCGGAGATCCTCCACGAGGGCGCTGACCTGCTGAGCCGGGGAGCCGCCGGTGATGTCAGCTCGACCCGGGGCCTCCATCACGACTTGTGCTGTGGCCCCTCCGGCGGTGGCACCGAATTTGTCTTCCATGACCTGAAGCCCGGCTGTTGACTCCTGCCCGGGAATCTCGAGACCGCTGACGGTGGAGCCGGACAGCGTGGCGGCACCGGTGCCCGCCGCAATCAAGGCCGCCAGCCAAAGAACGAGGATGATGCTCGGATGGCGGGCGGACTTGAGTCCGAGGCGATATAAGACGTGAGCCATGGGAACGGCCCTTTCAGCTCTGATGGCCTGTTCGCGGCCGGGTTCGTGGTGTGCTGCCCAGCTGGCGCACCCCGCAGGACGGGGTGTTCGTGGCCGTCGGCCTCTGCGCGCCGACGGCGCTCGCCTCATCGAAGGCTGGCTGCGCACGACAGGATGCGACCACTATAGTCTGGACCGGACCAAACTGGTCCCTCAGGGCGCCGATTCCAGCTGGCAGAATGCTGGAAGGCCTTTGCGCGGCGCAGCAGGGCCGGCGGCTGGCTACGGCGCAGCGGTGGTGCCGTGACGCCAGCCGCTGCTGCATCGCCGGTGAGGGCCGGCGGGCGTGGTGAACTTCCGAAGCCTTCGGCGGGAGGGAGGCGTCGCCTCGATGCTGGCATCCGAGGGCAGTGACCGAACCGGGCTGGGCCGGCCGGGTCGATGCACCGCCGTCGGCTACAACATGTTCGGTCAGCTCGATGTCATACCGCTGTCCGGGAGATGTCAGGCACAACTGTTTTCATGTCCATGGTCGAGTCGCTTTGCCGTTTCCGGATCTGCGCGGCGCCGGACGGTTACTCGATGGTGATCGCGAATGGGTGTGTCCCCGTTGTTTGTCGATGCTCGTCGAGCGGTGCGACCTGGAAATGCAGCGATCCTACCGGCCATTGTCGCTGAGGGTAAACGCGTGAAGGAGATGACGATGCACGTGGAGCTGGACGAACAGAAGTGTGTGGGAGCGGGTCAATGCGTGGTGTCGGCCCCGGCGGTCTTCGATCAACGTGATGAGGACGGCGTCGCCGTCGTGCTCGACGCGATGCCGGGGCCTGATCGCTACCACGAGGTTCGCGAGGCGGCTGCTGTCTGCCCCGCCGCAGCGATCCGCCTGGTGCAGCGGTGAACCGGATCGTCGTCGTCGGCGCGTCGGCAGCCGGTATTGCCGCAGCCGAGGCGCTGCGCTCCGACGGATACACAGGTTCGCTCGCCCTCATCGGTGACGAGCCGGATGCTCCCTATGACCGGCCCCCGCTGTCCAAGCAGATTCTTGCGTCCGAGTGGGAGGTCCATCGGCTGTCCCTGCGTACGCATCAGCAGTTGCAGGCCCTCGGCCTTGATCTTCGGCTTGGGGTGGCGGCTACGAGCCTGGACATGGCGGGACGTGTGGTCGCGCTGGACACCGGCGAGCGGATCACCTATGACGGTCTGATTGTCGCCACTGGAGTGCGCCCACGCCGCTTACCTGGCCAGGGTGCTCACGTGCTGCGCACCGTCGGCGACGCCCTGGCGTTGCGCCAGCGCCTCCGGCGAGGATGCCGCCTTGTTGTGGTCGGCGCCGGCTTCCTCGGCAGCGAGGTGGCATCCGTGGCGCGCGGCATGGGCTGTGAGGTGGTGATGCTCGAGCCTGCTGCGGTACCGATGGCCCATGCGGTAGGCGAACAGGTTGGCCGTGTGCTGTCTCAGGCACACGATCGCCACGGCGTTCTTGTGCGCACGGGCGTTGCGGTGTCCGCTGTCGCTGCGGACGGTGTGCTTCTGTCCGACGGAGAGTCGATCGCCGCAGACGAAGTGCTGGTGGCCATTGGTTCGATGCCCAACACCGAGTGGCTTCAAGACAGCGGGTTGGACGTGACCGATGGTGTGCTGTGTGACCAGTACTGCGCAGCTGCCCCTGACATCTACGGTGCAGGAGACGTGGCTCGCTGGTTCAATCCGTTGTTCGGCGTGCAGATGCGGATCGAGCACCGTACCAACGCGGCCGAGCAGGGCATGGCGGCGGCGCGTAATCTGCTGCCCTCGGAGGCGCGGCAGCCGTTCGCCCCTGTGCCGTATTTCTGGTCTGACCAGTACGACATGAGGATTCGAGCGTACGGCCATCTGCGCGGCCATGAGACCGTCAGAATTGTCGAGGGCGACGTGAAGCGGCGACGTTTTCTGGCCGCCTATGGCAGGGGCGATCGTCTGGTCGGGGCATTGGCGGTTGGTATGCCGCCTAAGGCGGTCGCGTCGTGGCGGCAGGCGATAGCAGCACGTGCCACATGGGCCGACGCCGTTGGTCTCCGGCATGCGCAGCCACAGATTCACTGAATGTGGTCCTGCACGGCCCGGCGGCAGGCCACCTTTGATTCGTGATCAAATGGTGGCCCCCGCCGAGCCTCGCGGAATCGACCGCGTTGACGTGCGCGTGACGTCATCCCGCTGATTGCAGCATCGGTGTCATTGCAGCGGGTCAATTGTTCGTTCGTGTGGTGCGATCAGCTGAACGATGCGGCGATCCAACACGGCGATCGGCTTGCCCGTGCCGCTCTTGCCGCTCGGACGGTCATCTGTCCGAGGCGCGAGCGCCGTCCACGCGACTGGCTGCGCTTGTTCACCAAGTCACTGGCAACTCATAGGGCCCGTACGCCACCGTGTTGCCCTTGAGCGGGATCTCGTCGGCAGCGACTGCCAGCCGCAGGCCTGGAAACCGTCTGATCAGCTCACCCAGGGCGATCTTGAGCTCGATGCGAGCCAACTGCTGTCCGAGGCACTGATGGATGCCGTGACCGAAGGCGAGATGTGGCCCACGTGGCCGTCGGATGTCGAGGGTGTCGGGGTCACCCTGGATGGCTCGTGGGTCGCGGTTGCCCGACGCGAGCACCGCCGCTACCGTCGAGCCGGCCTTGATCGTCGTGCCGGCGATGTCCACGTCCTCGAGCGCGGTGCGGCGCAGGCCATGCTGGATGATCGTCAGGTGACGCAGCAACTCTTCGACGGCGTTGTCGATCAGGCCGGGCTCGGCGCGCAGGAGGGCGAGCTGATCCGGGTGGGAGAGCAGGCAGAACGTGCCCAGGGCGATCATGTTGGCCGTCGTCTCGTGTCCTGCGATCAGCAGGAGCATACCGACCCCGGTGAGTTCCGCGTCTGTCAGTTCCCCCGAGGTCACCAGGTCACTGAGCAGGTCATCGGTCGGATTCGCGCGTTTGGCGAGTACGAGGCCATGAATGTACTGATACATGGCTCGTCGCGAACGCTGGAACTGTTCAACGGGCATGTTCATGTCTACGAAGGCCGTCGAGTTGGTTTGGAAATCGGTGCGGTCGGCGTAGGGCACACCGAGCAACTCACAGATCATCAGCGAAGGTACCGGTAGCGCGAACGCTTGCACCAGGTCAACCGGTCCGCCGTGCTCAGCCATCTCGTCCAGTTGGCTCGTCACGAAACGTTGCACCATCGGCGTGAGCTGCTGCATGCGGCGCACGGTGAACTTGCCGGTGAGCAGCCGCCGGAACCGGGTGTGCTCCGGAGCGTCCAACATGACGAACATCCCTGGCAGGAACGTCGGCAGCGAAGCTTGGTCGGTCGCTACCTGGTCGTCACGAAGTCGTCGGTGGCGCGCGCTGAACCGGGGATCGGAGAGAACTGTCCGTACCTCGTCGAAGCTACTCACGACGACGCCGGGCAGGCCGTCGGTCAGGGCCATCTCGGCCACGGGCGCCCGCTCGCGCAGCTGCCGGTATTCCTCCGGCGGATCGAAGGGGCATCGCCGGTGGGTGGGCTGCGCCTCTGGCAGGGGTTGTGACTGAGTCATCTGTTCACTCCTTCGTTAACTGCGGCGACCAGGTGATCGCTGCAACGGTGGGTGCCGAGGGCTCGGCGGTAAACCCGCCACGCCACCAGGACCACGGCTCCGAACAGGAAGGGCCCGATGGCGTCGACCGATCCGAGCGCCACAGGTTCGTTCGCGAGGTAGAGCGGTAACGCCATGGACGTCGTCAACACCGGGGAGATCAGCAGGACGTAGCTGCCCTGGGTGAAGGCGCGACGGCGCGCTGCGCAGCGGCGCCAGCGAGTTCCTTCACCGTGGAGGAATCCCGCGACCAGACCCATCACCGGCCATCCCGCGACCAGCAAAGCGATGCTGGTCAGCCCGATCGCGCTGTGGATCAGCAGATTCGGCAGGAAGAAGTCCACGGCCTCGCCGCTGCGGATTGCCAGCAAGCCGCCCACACCAACGATGCCCAGCGCACCGAGCGCCCGCCATGGCGAGGCACGCCGCAGCAGCTGAACGGCGAACACGACGGTACCTAGGGTCACGGCGAGTATCAGGGCGGCGGCCACATGATGGGTCAAGGCGAACGTCAGGGTGAAACCTATGATCGGCGATATCTCGGCCAACGCGGCCCAGAGTTTCGCGCCCGGACGGGTGAGGACGCCGTCGGCGTGGACGTCGGTGCTCGGTGGTCCTGGACTCATGGTTGCCTCCTAGGTGGATGGCTTGTGCGTGTGCGGAAACCGCCCACGTCCGTGATGCAGGTCCAAGGAAATCCGAGTCCGCTGACCAGCCGCGGTCCCGAACCTGACCATTGCCTGACATCTGTCGATTCGGCCGGGTCTGCGCAGTACTGTGGTCAGGGTGCAAGAGAAGGTGTCTGCCAGCGGTATGCCACTGCCACGCGGCACGGGCCAACGGATCCTGGCTGTTGAGGATGACCTGCGCATGGCGGAGCTGCTCGACATGGCGCTCAGGCTCGCCGGATACACCGTAGAGATGGCCAATTCCGGCGCACAGGCGATGCATGCACATGCGTCCCAGCCACCAGACCTGGTGGTGCTGGACGTCATGCTTCCTGACGTGGACGGCTTCACCGTCTGCCGGCAACTCGTCGGTGGCGGCGGGCGAGCACCCATACTCATGCTCACCGCACGCGATGCCGTTGAGGACAGGGTCACGGGGCTGCAGGTCGGTGCCGACGACTATCTGACCAAGCCGTTCAGTGTTCCCGAGCTGCTGGCACGCGTCCACGCTCTGCTGCGCCGGGCCGGCAAGAACCCGGTGCCGGATCCGGTACGGCGTTTCGCCGATCTCGAGCTGGATGAACGCACCATGCGGGTACGCCGAAAGGACCGACTGATAACCCTGGCACCCGCGGAGTACCGGCTTCTGCGGTACCTGCTTGTCAACAGCGAGCTGGTGGTGTCGAAGGATCAGATCGTCGAGGACGTGTGGCGAGCGCCGTTTCATCACTCGGCTGTGGAGAAGTTGGTCTCAAGGCTTCGGTCCAAAGTGGATCGGGAGCCGCCGTACCTGATTCACACGGTGCGTGGATTCGGCTACGCCCTGCGCCTGCAGGACGATCATTGATGATCGGCGGGTGGAGAGGCTCCTTGCGTGCCCGGCTCATGGTCGGTGTGATCCTGCTGGCGGCATTGGGCATGGCTGTCGTGAGCACGGCGTCGTTGATCGTCTTACGGGTGTACCTCGTCGCCGTCGCGGACGCCGATCTTGAGGCCTTCCGTGACGAGATGATCGAGCGTGTTGCCACGCAGACGGATCCGCTGACACAGGACAGCTTCGCGTTCCTGCCATCCCGTGGCACGTACGTTGCTTTGCTGGGCGCGGACGGCAACGTCATTCGTTCCGTGGCGGCCCGTGAACCCAACGGCGCGCCGGTCGATCCGCCCCGGATTCCGTCGCCGGTACCGCCCGGGTTCGCCGAGCAGACGACAAGTGTCGGCGGGGGCGACTCCCCGGCCCAGCGGTACCGGATTCTCGCCTTCACCGTGGGAACGAACGCACGGATGGCGCTCGGCAACACCGCCGCTGAGCCGTTCAAGCAGGTCGTGGTCGCTGAGTACCTAGGTCCGTCCGAGCGAGTCCTGACGGGGCTCGTGGTTGCGGACGCCGTGGCCGCGGCAGCCGCGCTCACAGCCATCGGCTGGCTCAGCCGTGGGGTGCTGCGTGTGGGAATGCGGCCGCTGCGGGACGTGGCTGCGACCGCTACGGCCATTGCACAGGGTCGTCTCGACACGCGTATCGAGGCCGGCCGGAACCATACGGAACTCAACGAGGTCGCCAGGGCGCTCAATCGCGCGTTCGATGCACGACAACGATCGGAGGAGCGGCTGCGTCGATTCGTCGCCGACGCCTCGCACGACTTGCGAACGCCGCTCGCCACGATTCGAGGCTGGGCGCAACTGCACCTGCACGGCCTCACGCGGGATCCCGCGCTCCTGCAACGAGCGATGAGCCGTATCGAGGACGAGGCAACGCGGATGCAGCGGATGGTTGAGGAACTGCTATTGCTGGCCCGTCTGGACCAGGGGTATCCGTTGATACTCACCCATGTCGATCTTGCCGAGCTGGCTACGTCGGTAGTCGCTGATGCCCGCACGCTCGCCCCCGATCGAAACATCACCCTGACCGTTATCGGCGAGCCGACCGTTGAGGGTGATGAGGATCGTCTGCTGCGCGTGCTGCGCAACCTCGTGCACAACGCGGCGGAGCATACGCCGGCGGGAACGCCCGTGACTCTGACAGTAGAGTCGCACCGAGACGACCAGGTCATGGTCACCGTGTCGGACACCGGGCCCGGTATGCCGCCCGACCTCGCCAGCAAGGTCTTCGAGCGCTTCTTTCGTGGCGACGTCTCCCGGCAGAGAGCCAATGCCGGTGTCGGGCTGGGGCTGAGCATCGTCCGGTCGATCGTCGAGGCGCACCACGGAACCTATGCCCTCGAAACCAGGGTGGGTAAGGGCACCACGTTTACCGTGTGCATTCCCTCGCACCAATCGTGAACGGGCGCCGCCGCGGCCGCAACCCTCGCCGTGGTGGCGGGGACGCGCGGCCGCGCTAACGGAGCGCCGCCTTGGATCAGACGGCAGGCTTGAGCAGGTCCTCGTAACCGACGGAGCGATAGAAGTCGCGGCGGATGCGATCGCCGACGCGGAAGACCTCTTCGGCGCCGTCCTGGGCGGGGTCGATGTACACCCGGAACGGGCGCTCGCCCTTCGACAGGCCGGCCACCCAGGCGATCTGCCGCGCCACTTCCGCCGGGTCGGCGTCCGCCGGCGTCATCGCGGCCTGCCGCCCGAGCAGATCGTCCATCACACCGTCGTAGAGCTGGTCGTACTCCTTGACGACCGCCTCATCGCCGGGACGGCCGGCGTGCGCGTAATGGTTGGTCCCCGTGGTGAAGGAGCCGGGCACGACGATGGTGGTGTCGATGCCGAAGCGGGCCACCTCGGCGGCGATGCTCACCGCCAGCGAGTCCTCGGCTGCCTTCGCCGCGAAGTACGGACCGAGGTACGGCGGCGTACCACCCCGGGCGCTGGTGGAGCCGACCCACACCAGCAGCCCGTCGCGCTGCCGGCGCAGGTGCGGCAGCACCGCCCGGTTGACCCGCTGAGTGGACAGTACGTTGGTGTCGTAAATGCTCGCGATCTGCTCTACCGTGAAGGCCTCGACGGGCCCGAGAGTCATGTGTCCCGCGTTGTGTACCACGATGTCGATGCGCCCGGCCTCGGCGATGACCTGCTCGACGGCCGCGTCGACGGAGCCCTGGTCGGCGACATCCATCTCGACGGCCCGCGCCTGCACCCCGTGATTCCTGGCGTGGTCGTCGAGCTCGGCGGCGGCCTGCGCGTTGCGGCCGTCGGTGTCCCGCATGCCGGCGTAGACCCGGTGTCCGGCCCCGGCGAGGGCGCGCACGGTCATCGCGCCGAAACCGCTGGACGCGCCGGTAACGATGGCGGTCTTGCTCATGTCTTCCTCCTCGTTCGCAGCGGGCCGTCAGATGACGCCGCCGTTGGCCCGGAGTACTTGCCCGTTGATCCAGCGCGCCGGTCCGGCCAGGAACGCGACGACCTCGGCGATGTCCTCCGGCCTTCCCAGCCGTTCCAGCGGCGCCATCGCGGCGAACCGGCCGATCGCCTCCTCGTCCTTCCCGTTGAGGAACAGGGGAGTGGCCGTCGGTCCCGGCGCCACCGCGTTGACGGTCACGTCGCGGCCGCGCATCTCCTTGGCGAGGATCCGGGTCATCGTCTCGACCCCAGCCTTCGCGGCGGCATACGCGGCATAGGTGGGCAGCGCGAGGCCGACCACGGTGGACGAGAAGTTGATCAGCGCGCCGCCGCGCCGCAGCCGGCGGGCTGCCTGCTGGCTGACCACGAAGGCGCCGCGCAAGTTCGTCCGGGTGACCAGGTCGAACTCATCGAGATCCAGCTCGGCCAGCGGCTTCAGCGGCATGATCCCGGCGCTGTTGATCACTACGTCGACGCCGCCGAAGTGCTGCTCGGTCTCGTCGAACAGCGCCAGCACCTGGCCGGCGTCGGCGACGTCGGCCCGCGCCGCGACCGCGGAGCCGCCCTGGTCGATGATGGTCTTGACCACCTCGTCGGCGTGCTGCGCGTTGCCGGCGTAGTGCACGACGATCCGCATGCCGTCCGCGGCGAGCCGCTCGGCGACGGCGCGGCCGATGCCACCTGATCCGCCGGTGACAACGGCAACCCGTCGTCGCGTGCTGCTGTCAGACATGACAGCTCCTTCCTATCGGTGATACCCCATACATGCCCAGCCGACCGGGGCGGACAGCCCCGGGGTTGCTTGTTGTGAGCCCCGGATTGCGGAACTTGATGGAGACTCGTAGCGGCGGGGCCATTCGGGCCGACTCCGAGCATGGGTGGGCAAGCAGACCGGCAGAGCCTCGGGGTAAGCCGTGCGCGGTCGGTTATCAGGAGTTGTCGGTAGGACTGACGCTGATGCGCCGCCCGGTGCGGAACGACTCGATGCAGCGATGTGCAAGAAGCAGCGCCCGGTGGCCGGCCGCCGCGGACACCGGGGGCGGCGCGCCGGCGCGTAATGCGCGCAGGACTGCGTCGACGTGCCGATCGAAGGTGCGGTGAAAGGATCGCGCCTCGTCGTTGATGTATCCGGCGACAGCACGCCCGATGGCGCGCTGTCCCGGCGTCGAATCGACGGCGCCACTATAGTGGTCGGGTGCCCCGTCCCACCAAACAACAGATCGACGATGAGATAGTCGATGCCGCAGCGGCTCTCTTCGCTCAGCACGGCGTAAAAGAAACGTCGGTACAGCGGATCGCCGATGCCGTGGGTTACTCCAAGACGGGGCTTCTGCATCGTTTCCCGTCCAAAGACGCGCTGCGGGCCGCTGTGCTCCAGCGATGCGCCTCGGAGGTGCAGGCCGTCGCCGACGGTGTCGCGAAATTGCGGGGGGCGGAGCGGGACCGGGCGGCGGTCGCGGCCTTGGCCGAGCTCGCCATGCGCCGACCCGGATTCTTCGCGCTGCTGCTCAATGACATTCTGAGCGCGTCGATCCAGGATGAGACCGACGAGGCGCTCTATCCGACCCGGCGGGCTGTCGCGCAGGCGTTTGCATTGACGCCTCGTTCGAGCCTCGACCGCGTTCTGCGGGTGACGGCAGCCATGGGAGCGCTCGCGGTGACCCGTATCGGGCTACGTCGCCGGCTCACCGATCGCGAGGTGCCGGGCCTGGTCGCGCTCGGCATCAACATTCTTCATGGCGGGCTGAAGCCAAAGCGTTGATCGGCGGCCGGCTTACCTTGTACGGGCGGTTCTCGAATCCGTACTGGAGACTTCGTGACCCTTTGACACGTGGCGGAGGGCCTTCCCGTCGGGGTCCTCGGCGGCGTACTGCCGCTCAACCCCGACGCCCGCGTCGATCATGCGCGCTCCATATCGCGTCGGCCAAGCCGAGCAGCTTGCGGCGTTCGTATCCGCTGGCATCGAGTTGCTCGCCGACCGTCTCAGCAAATCGCCCTGGGGGTGCTGCACGAGGACTGCCGATGCGGCGAAGTGGCGCTTGTCGGCGAAACGACCCACCGCGGAGGGCGAGAGCGGCCCGGGTCTCGTACGTGCCCGTGGGCAGATGGTGGATGTCGTCAAGGGTTCGTGAGCAGACCGACGGTCATCCGGTAGCCGTGGGCCGCAGCGAGAATACCTCGGTGGAGGGCGGTGTCGAGATCCCTGGCTAGTGGAGGAGTTTTGCGACGCCGAACTCGAAGCGTTCCTCGAAGGAGTCTTCGATCACTGTCGACGTCACGCGCTGGAGTGCGGGGCGCTGGCCGATGTCCAGGCCGGTGAACCGCTCAGGCATTGCTTGCTCTTCCTGGGTGAGGCCGAGGGTGAAGTAGATCAGGCTCCAGCAGGTCCAGGCCGCCTGTTGTTCCGGTAGGCCTCCGTCGAGGATTGCCGTGATCAGTGCTTCGGCGAAGTCCAAGGTGGCCGGTTCGGCCGCGTAGGTGCCGGTGACGACTTTCGCGCCTTCGCGGTGGGCGAGCAGGGCTGCCCGGTAGCGGCGGGTGAGCTCGGCCGCGCGCTCGCGCCATGCAGCCGGCAGGCCGTCGAGAGAAGCCTCGGCGACGATGGCGTCGGCCATCAGCTCCATCAGCCGGGCTTTACTCTTGGCGTGCCAGAGAACGGTGTTCATCCGTACGCCGAGCCGCTCCGCGATCGTTCGCATTGAGACCGCAGCCACGCCACGTTCGTCGAGGATCTCCAGCGCGGCGCGAACCACGTCCTCTTGACTGTTGGTCACTGACCTAGGGTACTCTCTTCCCCATTGTTGGTCAGTGACCAAGGAGCTGCAATGTACGATGTCGCCATCGTCGGCGCCGGGCCCACCGGCCTCTGGCTGGCCGCTGAGCTGCGGTTGGGCGGAGCATCCGTCACCGTGCTGGAGGCCCGCCAGGAACGCGACCCGAAATCGAAAGCTTTGACGATCCATCCCCGTACCCTCGAGATTCTGGACTGTCGTGGCGTCGTCGAGGCGTTCCTGAATGAGGCGCTACGCATCCCGAACGGTCACTTCGGCGGCCTGCCGGAGCGGATGGATTTCTCAGTCCTGGACACGCCATACCCCTTCACACTGGCGCTTCTTCAGGCTCGTACCGAAGAACTGCTAGAAGATCGCGCGACGGCAATGGGCGCGACCATCCGCCGCGGCTGCGAAGTCGTCGGGCTGACGGGCGCCGGTGTCGAGCTGACAGACGGCAGCCTCGTCGAGGCCCGTTACGTGGTCGGCTGTGACGGCGTCCGCAGCACCGTCCGTGAGGCCGCGGAAATACCCTTTCCGGGCACTGACGCCACGACATGGGGCTGGCTCGGCGATGTGGTACTCGACGCCCCGCCCGAGCACGGCTTCGCCAACATCGCCGGCATCCACGGCGGCCTGATGATCGTGCCGCTGAACGGCGGGATCCACCGGCTCGTTGGCGGCGACCCCGGCAACAATCAGCCCGGATGGCCCGGCGAACTCACCTTCGACGAACTGCGCATGACCGTCCAGCGGATCTCGGGCACGGACTTCGCCATGCGCGACCCGGTGTGGCTGTCCCGCTTCGGCAACGCAACCCGGCAAGCGGCGACCTACCGCAAAGGCAGCGTGCTGCTTGCCGGAGACGCCGCCCACATCCACTTCCCGACCGGAGGCGTCGGCATGAACGTCGGCATCCAGGACGCGCACAACCTCGGCTGGAAACTCGCTGCGGTCGTCACCGGCCGCGCGAACGAGACTTTGCTCGACACCTACCATCAGGAGCGGCACCCGGTCGGGGCGGAGCTGCTTGAGCACACCCGAGCTCAGACGGCGCTGATCACCGCCTACTCGCGCGAAGGCCAAGCACTGCGCGGGGTACTGAGCGAGCTGATCGCCGCCGTCCCGGACCTGTCCCGGGAACTGGCCGAGCGGCTGTCCGGGCTCTCCGTCACGTACGCGACCGGCGAACGCGTCCCCGACCTGAAATTCCCGGACGGCAGCAGACTATTCGAGAGACTCCGCACCGGAGAGCACGTCGAAACCGAAGCAGGACTCGTCCGGCCGGACGGGCACCTCGCATGAGCATCCAACGTCTCAACACCGCGGGCGTCTTCGCCATGCCGGACCTGATCAGCCACGCCGTCAGCAGCGCCGGACGTATCCTCGTGCACCTCTCCGGCCAGGTCGCTTGGGACGCCAACGGCAATCTGACCGGCCCCGGCGACCACGCGGCCCAGGCGGCGAAGATCGCGGACAACATCACCGCCGTGCTGGCGACGGCAAACGCCACCTGGCACGACATCGGCAAAGAGGCCATCTACGTCGTCGACTACCGGCCCGAACTGGTGCCGGCGATCTTCAGCGCCTTGCGCCGCGGGCCGGCCCTCGCGAGCACCCTCATCCCAGTTCCGGCGCTGTTCCAGCCGGGATATCTCATTGAGGTAGAGGTCGTCGCCGCGGTCGCATCGCCGCGGCAGGTGGCCGCGACCAGTGCGGGGTGACGCGCCAACAGGCAGCGGTCCGTGGCGGTAAGGCGACACGGGTCCTGGACCTGCCGTGGTGGGTTTCGGCGCACCGGCTGGCGGGCGACTGTCGCACAGCACCCGGCCACCAGCCGCCAAGGGCTCGTTGTCTCGTGCGCCCACAATGGATGATCATGTCGTGCCGTGGCTTACAATGTCGTCCGGGGCAGCGCCGGCGACACGTCGCTGCCCCGGCATGATCTTTTTCGGACGCCAACTACACCACCGCGGCACCAGCCACATCGAACGCCGTAGTGGGCACTGGGCCGCCAGTTAGGAAAGTGGCCTAGGCCTGTGACAAGCATTAACTATGACGGGGCTTCGGCCGGACTACTCGGCCTGGCCACCGCCTCAAAGGTCTGGGGCGACGCAGACATAACGACTCAGGACACCAGGGCGTCGAAGTCAGCCCTTCAAGGTTTGTCGGGGCCTCGATGGTGCGTTGCTGCCAGGTGCCGCTGACGACCTCTCGGAGAGTTGCCACCGTCCGAGCGGGCTCCAGCCGACGATTGGCGCAGTCGGCGGGCCATCGATGATGAACGGACCGCCCGGCCGGGTCATGAGAGCGGACTACCGTGCAGGGCGGCCGACACTCAGCGGGCCTCGGTGGTGCTGGCGGCGAGCCCGTCGGCACCACCCACCAACCCCTGAGTTCGGAGTCGGCAAGTGAGTTCGGAGTCGGCGAGCCTACGTGAGGTCAGGCTGCCGTCGACGGCAGCACGGCACGTCCTGGCGCGTCGTCAAGGTGTACGCCGGCGTGCCGGCGTACAGCCACGTCGTCGTCGGGCAGTCCTTGGCCGGAGGCGATGGTCGGATAGTGCAGCCCATCGCCTCCGGCTCAACCTGCTTCCTGACGGTGTGTGCGACCGCGCCGCCGCGTGGGTGGCGCGGTCGTCATCATCGTTCGGTGAGGAATCGCTGCAGCCAGCGACCGCTCTTCTTGATTGTTCGGGCCTGCGTCGCATAGTCCACGTAGACGATCCCAAAGCGTCGGCTGAAGCCCCAGGACCACTCGAAGTTGTCCAGCAGGCTCCAGACGAAGTAGCCCCTCAGCGGCACGCCTTCGGACACGACTTGCCGGACGGCGGTGATGTGCTGCTCGAGATACTGTTGCCGGTCGTCGTCCTCGATCGTCCCGTCCGCGGTCGGCGTGTCGGGGTAGGCCGCACCGTTCTCGGTCACGTACAGCGGAAGCTCGGGCGCGAGCTTGTTGACGGCGACGAGGATCTCGCGCAGTCCGGAGGCCTGGATCGGCCAATCCATATGGGTGCGCGGGAGGCCGGTGTCGACGGCGACCACGTTCTCACTGCCCGGCTGGCTGCTGGGCCTGCCGGGGTCCGAGATCGGTCCGTCCGGCGCGGCGACGGTGGTCGGCGTGTAGTAGTTCACGCCCATGAAGTCCAGCGGCGCCGAGATCAGGGACAGATCGTCCTCGTGCTGCGCGAACCACGCCGACATGCCGGTGTCGTCGAGGACGTCGGCAGGGTAATTGCCGAACAGCAACGGCTCGAGGAACAGCCGGTTCTGCAGCCCGTCAACCCGGCGCGCAGCGTCACGGTCCGCCGGGGAGTCCGAGGCGCCGCGGAACGGCGCGAGGTTGAGCGCAATGCCGTAGGAGCCGCCGGACGACCGGATCGCATCGAGGGCCAGGCCGTGACCGAGCAGGAGATGGTGCACGGCCTTGAGCGCATTGACGCCCTCAGATCGGCCGGGCGCGTGCTTGCCGCTGCCGTAGCCGTCGAAGGCCGAGCACCAAGGCTCGTTGAGCGTCATCCAGTGTTTGATCACGTCCGACAGCGCGTCGTGGGTCACCGCTGCGTAGTCACGGAACCGGTCGGCGGTGTCGCGGACCATCCATCCGCCGGTGTCTTCTAGCGCCTGCGGCAGGTCCCAGTGATAAAGCGTCGCGTACGGCGTCACGCCGTTCTCGAGGCACGTCTCGGCCAGCCGTCGGTAGAAGTCGAGACCGGCGGGGTTGGTCGGGCCCGACCCGTTGGGAACGATCCGTGGCCACGCGATGGAGAATCGGTAGGCCGTCAGCCCCAGACTGGCGAGCAACCTGATGTCGTCGGCGAACAACCGGTAATGGTCGTCGGCGACATCTCCGGTGCTTCCATCGGCGATTCGGCCAGGCGTGTGGGCGTAGGTGTCCCAGATGCTCGGGCCGCGACCGTCTGCTGTCACGGCTCCCTCGATCTGGTACGCCGCTGTTGCGGTGCCCCAGATGAATCTGGGCGGGAAGTCGCCTTTGCTGATCATGGTGTGTCTCCTTCGTGCACTGGTGCTGTCACCGGCGGCCTTCGGTCCGGTGCTTCGGTCAGGGAGTCGTTCGCTCGAGGGATGAGCGTGCCGTCCCGCACGGCGGTGATCATCCGGCCGGCTCGCTGACGCGCAGGGTGCCGGCGATGCGGGCAGGTTGGGGTCGGGTGCTGAAGTGCGGCGCTGACGACTCGCTGAGCCATGGCGGCGACTACGTCGATCGCGGCGGCCGATGCCGCAGGGTCCGCGCGTCCCGGTTCCGGTGGACGGCGAGAACCCGCTCGCCGTCCACCGGCTGTGCAGCACGGGGCTCGGACGGCCGGGAACGCCGGGTAGACCGTCAAAGAGTGGGGCATCAGGCTCCGGCGGTGCTTCACGCAGCACGGGTCGGTTTCGATGCCGCTGGCCCTGGCCGAGGGTGGTGCTACGTGTGCTCGGGCTGCGTGGGATCTGGAGCGCTATGTCGGTCGCGTGGCCGTCAGGGCGTTCGTGCCCGGAGGGCGCCCAGGCGAGCGAGCTGCCGTCGGTGCAGTCTGCAGAGAAAGTCGGTCCGTTCGGCTCGAGCAACGGGCAGCCTTCGCCTGGCAATGATCATTTGTGCTCCTCAATGACGACAGGCTTCGACTCGGGGGTCAGTTGCTACCGATGGCGTGGTGTGCAGACCGGCGACCGGTGGTGCCGGACCTACCCTAGAGTGAAAACCGTACGACTGCTATATTTTAACTGAATGCCATTGCTCTTGCCGGCTCAAATTGTAACAGTCGTCCTAAGTTCGCTGCGTCGTCCCCCTCGGCCCAAGTTGCCGTCGTCGTTGGGGAGCCACCGGCCGGGGAAGCGGCCGCCTCCGGCATGGAATCGGACCGGCGGGCAAACCGCTGACCATCGGCCGTGTCCCGGACGTCCGCCACGTACGGCCTAGCTCGACGACCCTGATCACTGGGAGTGACCCGCCGATGAACCAGGATCCTTACCGCGACTCGTCCCTCTCGACGGAGGAGCGGGTCCGTGACCTGTTGGGCAGGATGACGTTAGAAGAGAAGGCTGCCCAGACGGCGGCGCCGTTCGGGGCGGTCGTCGATGTGCACACAGTGCCCGAAACGGGTTGGGGCGGGGTGGCGGCGGGATTGTCTACGCTCGGGCTGCTGCCACGCGAGACGGCACAGCTGGCGAACGAGCTTCAACGCAAGCACGTCGAGGGCACCCGCCTCGGGGTGCCCGTGCTCCTCGCCGAGGAGGCGCTGGTCGGGTTGAAGGTGCGGGATGCGACCTCGTTCCCGGACGCGATCGCCCAAGCCGCCACCTGGGAGCCCGAGTTGATCGAGCGGATGGCGCGCACGATCGGCGTCCAGATGGCTCGTCTCGGTGTGCGCCAAGCGCTGTCCCCGCTCGCTGACGTCGCCCGGGATCCCCGGTGGGGTCGTGTCGAGGAGACGTACGGCGAGGAGCCGTTTCTGGTCGGGGCGATGGCGACGGGGTTCGTCCGAGGGCTCCAGAATGCGGTCGAGGGCGTTCCGCTCATCGCCACCCTGAAACACTTCGTCGGATACAGCGCCAGTGACGGCGGGCGAAACACGGAGGCGGCTCAGCTCGGCGGGAACGAGCTGCGTGAGGTGCACGCCCCGCCGTTCGAGCGAGCGATCCGCGAGGGCGGTGCGCAAGGCGTGATGCCCGCGTACAACGCGATCGACCGTGTGCCCGTCTCCGGGTCGAAGGCCTACCTGACCGGACTGCTGCGCGAGCAGCTGGGATTCAGCGGCCTGGTGATCTCCGATCTTGGGGCGGTCGCGCAGCTGCACACCAAGCACGGCACTGCGGGCGACAGCTGCCAGGCCATCGCGCAGGCGCTACGGGCCGGCGTGGACCTGATTCTAGACAACACGGTGTGGTCCGAGCAGGTCGTCGAAGCCGTCCGGTCGGGCGTCCTGCCCGAGGCGGACCTCGACCGCGCGGTGGCCGGTGTGTTGCGGGCGAAGTTCGCGCTCGGATTGTTCGAGCGACCGTATGTCGACCTCGACGCTGTGCCTAAGACGTTCGATTCGGAGCAGGAGCGCGGGTTGGCGCGCACCATCGCGGAGAAGGCGGTGGTTCTGCTGCGGAACGATCCGGTCGACGGTGCCCCGATCCTTCCTCTCAGCAGCTCACCCCGCACGATCGCCGTGATCGGCCCGAATGCTGATCGGCCGATGGGTCAGCTGGCCAGTTACAGCTATCAGGTCCTTGACAGCGGGACCAAGCGGTTCGCGCTCGCCGCCGACCCGCAGGCGCGCATGGAGGATCCGCACAAGGTGGCTCCGGACGATGTCCGCCTTCTGGTCGAGTCTGTTCCGGTCGTAACGTTTTTGGAGGGGATCCGACGTCGGGCCGGCAACGATGCGACCGTGTTGTACGAACGCGGCTGTCCCGTCGCCGCGGAGGATCGATCGGACTTTGCGGCGGCGGTGGCGGCAGCCGCCGCCGCGGAGATCGCGGTGCTGGTCGTGGGTGACCAAGCAGGGATCAACGCGGCCGGTACGGTCGGCGAAGGCCTCGACAGCGCGGAGTGCGAGCTGCCGGGTGTGCAGCGTGAGCTTGTCGAGGCTGTCGTGGCGACCGGCACCCCGACGGTTGTGGTGCTCAGTCATGGTCGTCCCTACGTCCTCGGCTGGATGGCCGAAACGGTGCCGGCGATCCTCACCGCGTTCTTCGGCGGAGAGGAGGCCGGAAGTGCCGTCGCGTCCGTCCTCTTCGGAGACGCCAATCCTGCCGGCCGCCTACCGGTCGCGTTGCTGGGGACGGCCGGGGCGGCACCCGTTCCGTACTGGCGGGCCCTGCAGCGGGAGTCCTACATCGACGGGTCGACAGCGGCGATCTTCCCGTTCGGGCACGGGCTGAGCTACACGCGCTTCGAGTACCGCGACCTCGCGGTGGCCAGCGCCGACGTGCCGACGGATGGACTGGTGCGGTTTTCGCTCACGGTCGCCAACATCGGTGAGCTGGCCGGCGACGAGGTGGTGCAGGTGTACGGCCAGGACGTTGTCGGGAGTACCGTACGGCCGGGACGTATGCTCGTTGCGTTCCGTCGCCTGCAACTTGAGCCGGGTGCGGCGGCACGACTGTCGGTCGAAGTGCCGTCCAGTGTCTTCGCGCTCTGGGACGCTGAGGAACGCTGGGTGGTGGAGCCCGGCGAAATTCAGTTCTTCATCGGGGCTTCGTCTGCCGACATCCGGCTCCACACCACCGTGCATCTGACCGGTGGCGACGTCCTGTCCGGGTTCGGCCACGCCACCGCCAGCCGGATCGTAGTCGACTATCGATGCTCGTTGCACTGACGGTCTTCCCTGTCTCCAAACTGTAGCAGCTGTACTAATTTCATGTTACGGTCTCGTTGCCCCGGCCGGGATCACGTTCGTCAATGAATGGCTGCTTTGGAGGTACGGGTGAGAAACCAACGAACAGCGTTGCCCCGCGCATGCGGCCGGGTCCTGCGCTCTGTCTATGGGGGCCGGCATGCTCAAACACGTGCCCTCCGAGTGGACGGGTCACGACGGCTCGGCGCGCTCGCTGTTGTCACTGTGCTCACGTTCGTCGGCAGCGTCTTCATGCCGACGACGGCAGCGAACGCGGCGGTCTTTACGCTACGGTCGCAGGCGGCGAGACAGGGTGTCCTCATCGGATCCGGGGCGATCAACCCCGCTTATCTCGATGATCCCAACTTCGCGAAGGTGCTCGCGCGGCAGTTCAACAGCCTGTCACCTGAGAACGAACTCAAGTGGGACAACAGCGAACCGCAGCGCGGCGTCTTCGATTTCACCAAGCTCGACCGGCTCATCAGCTTCGCGAAACAGAACCGCATGGCGGTGAAAGGCCATGGCCTCATCTCCGGGTGCTGCAACCCGGCCTGGCTCGAGCAGATCCAGACGCCGGACGAGCTGCGCGCCGCGATGACCGTCCACTTCAACACGATCATGCGTCAGTACGCGGGGAAGATGGACCGGTGGGATGTCGCCACCGAGGTCCTCTCCACGTTCGGCGGCACCGGGCTCGATCAGAACTACTTCTACCGGGTCCTGGGCCCCGACTACCTCGCCGAGACGTTCCGCATCGCGCACGCCGCGAACCCCAAAGCCAAACTCTTCCTCAACGAATCTCTGGTCGAGTACTACCCGGCCAAGCGTCAGGAGCTCTATGACCTCGTCGCCGACCTGGTGCGCAGGGGCGTGCCGATCGATGGTGTCGGCCTCGAGAATCACATGACCTACGCGGCGCCGGAGCCCGGCGTAATCACCGGCATCGTGAACTCCTACAAGGCACTCGGCCTCGAGGTGGCCATCACCGAACTGGACGTGCACCTGAATCCGCTTCCCAACAACGGCGAGTTCATCGACCAGGCGAAGATCTACGGCGACGTGGTCAACGAGGCATTGAACGCAGGAGTGCGCGACATCAGCTTCTGGGGCTTCACCGACAAGCACGCGTACACCTGGGTGCCGGGCGCGAAGCCGCTGATGTTTGATGACCAGTACCGTCCGAAGCCGGCCTTCTTCGCCACCTGGGGCGCGCTGGTGTCACATTGACCCCGGATCGGTCGTCTAGCGTGAGGCGATACCTGCCCTGACAGGAGTCATCTCTCGGTGTCCGCCGACCGCGGCCGGTGCGCCGAGAGATGACTCCTTTATGAGGCCCAGGGCCGTCTCGGGCTCGTCACCGCGCCGCCTTGGATCAAGCCTTGCGAACGAGGGCCTCCGGAATCATCCCCTCGAGGAACGCGCGCATGGCGCTCTCCATATCGGTCGACGGATCGATGAGCCACTGCAACTGGACGCCGTCCCAGGTGCCGAGCAGCAACCTGCTCAGCAGATGAGGATCGCGGACCGAATCGATCCGCCCCTCCGCCTGGTCATAGGCGAACGCCTCGGCGAGTGATGCGCTTTTCGTCCGATACCTATCGACGAACCAGGCGTGAGCAGGATGATCCGGGGCGGACGACTCCGCGGCCAGGATCGCCAGGAGCCTGAGCAGTTCCGGCCGTTCGAGATTTGACCGCACCCTGCCAATGGTGGCGAGCGCGACGCCGCGCTCAACGCAATCGGCCTCGAAATCGAACGGTGCAAAGCCGGTGCCGACGGTTTTATCTGCCCGTTCCAGCACTGCTTCGAGGAGCTCGTATTTCGTGCCGAAGTGGTGCACGACGCTGCTCAGGCTCAAATCGAGCTGGCGGGAGATGTCGCGCAACGTCCCGCCATGGTAGCCGCGAGTCGCGAAGACAGTGGTAGCTGCCTCGAGGATCTCCGTGGAGCGCTGTGCCGACTTGGCATACGGGCCTCGAACACGGGCGGGCTTCGTCGCGTTCATGCCAAAACCTTAGTACGCCGACTGGCCTTCCCGAGGTGGACGCAAAGGCCAACGCATGTCGCTTGCCACAAGTTGACGCCGGTGGGTCAGGCGCTGGGCCGCGATGGGATGCGAGCAGTGCATCGTTACAAATCCTTAACCGAGAGAAAATGTGTCAGCTGTACGGCTTTCGTTGTAGTGTCGCCTCAACCCACCCCTGGGTTGCTCCAAGAAGCCTGATCACACCCCTATGCCAGGAGTCTGACATGAACAGATACGAATTGATCAGTAGGCGGCGGTTGCTCAAGGGTGCGGCGGTAGCCGCCGGCGGCGTCGCGGCAGGGTCGCTGCTCGGCGCCTGCGACGCGGGCTCGTCCGGTGGTGACGGCACGGTGACCCTCACCGTGATGTGCGGCGCCCAAGACCTTTCCAAGGAAAACATCGCCGACTTCGAGGCCAAGAATCCCGGGATCAAGATCAGCACACTGAACACGGATACGACGCGCCTCAACACCATGCTCGCCTCGGGCAACCCGCCGGACATCACGGTCGGCGGTGCTGTCGGCAGCGCGAACAACAACGCCCGAGGCTTAGCGACGGACCTGACGCCGTACCTGGAGAAGAGCCAGGTGTTGAAGAAGGACGACCTCCAGCCGGTCAACGACAGCTTCCGCTGGGACGGCCGCAAGATCGGCCAAGGGCCGTACTACGGCATCGTCAAGGACTGGAGCCAGGACGCTACGCTCTGGTACAACACTGCGCTGTTCGATCAGGCCAAGGTGCCCTACCTGAGTGACACCCAGCCCACCAGCTACGACGATCTGCTGGCCATGGCAAAGCGGTTGACCGTCAAGCAGGGCGGGACGACCAAGGTCTTCGGCCTCGGTCTCGAGTGGGCGTGGAGCCTGTTCGCCCCGATGGCGATGATGGTGATGCAGCAGGGCGGGCAGCTGTACAACGCGGACCTGACCGAGGTCGACTTTACGGCGGCGGCGCCGCGTCGCGCATTCAGCTGGTATGTCGACTTCGCCCGGGCCGGTGTGGGGCCGACGTCATTGAATCCGCTGCCGGACGGCGCGGACCAGTCCACGTTCAGTGCCAAGCGGATGGCCATCACCCAGGACGGCTACTGGTTCGGCGGCAACTTCATCAAGGACGCCGCCATCAACGGCAGCGTCCGGATGGCGCCCGCCCCGGTCATGGGTGACAAGCGGGTAAGCCCCTGCTACACCGGTCAGGGCATGTGGATTCCGGCCAAGGCGAAGAACAAGGACGAGGCCTGGAAGTTCATGGAGTACTTCATGGCCGGACCACTCGCCGAAGGCCGTGCCACGAGCGGGTGGGGGCTTCCGTCCCTGAAGTCGTTGCTGCCCAAGCTGCCCCAGGAACTGCCGTACCAGAAGCAGGCCTACACCGTTGCCCAGAAAGAGCTGCAGTACACGGCCCCACTCCCGGACTCGCCGTACATCACGGTGGACGCGATGAACAGCGCGATCGACAAGCAGCTGCAGCGGGCGATCAAGAACGAGGTGACTGTCGACGCCGCCTGCGCCGCGATCACCGACGAGGTCAACAAGCTCCTGAAGCAGGGCAAAGAGCGGATCGGCTGAAGTTGACATGGCGCGACGCGGCTGGTCCCGATATCCGAGAAGGACCTTCTACCTGTTCGTGGCGCCGTGGGTGGTGGGCTTTCTCCTGCTGACCGCGGTGCCGATGGTCTACGCCTTCCTCGTCAGTCTGACCAACTTCGACGGCAGCTCACCGCGCTGGAGCTGGGTTGGCCTGCAGAACTACACCGAACTGCTCGGCGACCAGGATGCCAGAGCGGCGCTCATCAGGACGATCGGCTTCACCGCGATAGCGGTGCCGCTCAGTGTGGCCGGCTCGCTGTTCCTGGCCGTGTTGCTCAACCGCCGGCTCAAGGCGGTGGGGCTCTGGCGCACGGTCTTCTTCCTGCCCTCGGTGGTTCCCGTGGTCGCGACAGCGATCATGTGGAAGCTCGTCCTGAACCGCGACGCCGGCATCCTCAACGCCATCCTCGGCGTGGCGAAGATCGGCCCGATCAGCTGGCTGATCGATCCGATGGCTTTCTACGCCCTCATTCTCCTGACCTTGTGGAGCATCGGTGGCGGCATGATCATCATGCTCGCCGCGTTGCAGGGCGTGCCGACCGAGCTCGAGGAAGCGGCCCGTGTCGACGGCGCCGGCCGCTGGACGGTGTTCCGGCACGTGACGGTGCCGATGATCTCGCCGGTCCTCTACTTCCAGGTGGTCACTGGCGTCATCGCATCGTTGCAGATCATCGTCCAACCGTTGCTGCTGGCCCAGACCAACAGCATCGCCGCCGTCGGTCAGGTGCCGCAGAGCACGCATCTGTACATGGTTCAGGTGTACCAGGAGTTCTTTCTCGGCAATCGCTTCGGGTACGGCTCGGCGATGCTGTGGGTCTTCTTCGTCGTCATCCTGGTCTTCACCTTGCTGATCCAGCGGTCGAGCCGCCTGTGGGTCCACTACGAGGTTGACAGCGATGCAGCCCGTTAGGAGTCGTTCGGTGAACGTGAGCACACTTCGTCCGGCCGCCGGCCCGACCGGGGCCGAGGCGGCTCCGGTGGTCGGGCGCAAGCGGCGCCTGAGCACCGGCGGTGTCTACGTGTTACTTCTGGCGTTGGCGGCGCTGTTCGCGGGACCATTCGTCTGGCTGGTCCTGGCGGCGCTCAAGAGCCGCGAGGAGTGGGGATCGGCGACGCCTCATCTGCTGCCCGCGCACGCGCAGTGGAGCAATTTCAGCCACGCGTTGACGGACGTCAACTTCGGTGCCTATGCCCTGAACTCGTTGTTCCTGGCGACGATCTATTCGGTTCTGGTGACTCTGTCCAGCGCGGCGGTCGGTTTTGGGTTCGCCCGGCTGAACGCTCCGGGCAAGCGGGTCCTGTTCGTCGTGATCCTGTCGACGATGATGTTGCCGCAGGTGCTGACGCTCCTGCCCACGTACGTGATGTTCTCACGGATCGGGCTGGTGAACACCTATTGGCCCTGGGTGCTGTGGGGCCTGGCGGCCTCCCCGTATCTGGTGTTCTTGTTCCGGCAGTTCTTCGCGGCGATCCCGCGCGAGCTGGAGGACGCGGCGATCATCGACGGATGCGGCTGGGGGCGCATCTTCTTCCGGATCTTCCTACCGCTGTCGCGTCCGGTGCTGGTCACGGCGTTTCTGCTGTCATTCACCTGGACCTGGGGTGACTACATCGCACCGGCCCTGCTGCTCGATACCGACCACACGACGCTGTCGGTCGCTATCACGGCCTCCTACAGGGATCCGGTGGGCAACGCCATCCCGACGGTGCAGGCTGCCGGGGCGGCGCTCTACGTCGTGCCCGTGCTGCTGATCTTCCTGTTCGCTCAACGCTATTTCGTCCGGGGCGTTCTCGGGTCCGGGGTCAAGGGATGAAGGCCTTGTCGGCCTGACGGCGAGCCCCATGGAGCTGCAGTTGCACAGCGACATCGGCTTCCAGCAAGTCAGCCAGGCTCTCGACGTCGTCGACCGGTGGGGTGGTCGGCGTCGGGAGCCAGTAAGCAGCACTCACCCCGCCCCGGTCAGCAAGGAGACAACGCCGATGCTCCACGTGGCTCGCGATTCGTCGATGTCGTAGCAAGCCCACAAGGCAGAGCAGTCCTCGATCGCTGCGTACCCGGCATCACCGAGCCCGAGGTCAACGGCGCAGGCCGGGGAGACTCGCCTGCTCATGATGTTCCCTCACCTGCCGGCGTTCACGAACGGCCGGAGCACGCCGATGAGCTCTGGGCGGCCCTTGCGGCGGTGCAGGACGGTGACCCGCCTCCGCGGCACGGCGAACGGATCGCTGCTCGCGACGACTATGAAGACGATTCGATCGTCCCCGGCTCGGCGACGGTCGGCGTCCCAGCGGCTGTGCAGCAGTGGGCAATCTGCGAGATCGTCTTGCACGGCCCATGACAACCCGTTCGTCGATGTCGAGCTGTCCGCGGTCTTCTCGAACGGTGCCCGTGACCTGAATGCCGGAGGGTTCTACGACGGCAACGGGGTGTATCGGATCCGAATGCTGGCCGAGGAGAAGGGCACCTGGCAGTTCGAGACCCGATCGACCGCACGCTCCCTCGACGGCGTCCGCGGCACATTCGTCGTCGGACAGCCGGCCGGCACTGCACTCGGCCCGGTTCGTGTGGACGGACGGCATTTTCGCGTACGCCGACGGCACGCGGTACCGCCCGGTCGGGACGACCCTGTACGCGCGTGGACGCATCAGCCCGAACAGCTGCAGGAACGTACCGTGAAGGCGCTCGCAAGCGCGCCCTTCACGAAGGTCCGTATGGGCGTGTTTCCCAAGGCGTATGAGTACAACTCGAACGACCCAGGACGGTACCCGATTCCCAAAGACCCTGGCGGATACTGGGACGTCACCCGATTCGACCCGATGTACTTCGCCGATCTCGAACAGCAGATTGCCCGGCTCGGCGAGCTCGGAATCCAGGCCGATGTGATTCTCTTCCACCCGTACGACCGATGGGGATTCATGGACCTCGGTCCGGCCGTGGACGACCGCTACGTGTCGTACGTCGTCCGGCGGCTCGCCGCCTTCCCGCACGTGTGGTGGTCCCTGGCCAACGAGGACGACTCCTCTCGTGACTGGAGGGGGAGGGGGCTATCGGAGTCGGAACTCGACGAGATCGAACAGCGGGCGGCGCGGGCGTTCAATGCGGCGCCAAGACCGTGGCAGCCGTGGCTGGAGACCCGCGACCGCATCGGCGGTTGCAGCGTGGTGCGTTGCGGCGAGGACTCTGATGCTGATCCGCTTCCGGGTTCGGCGTGGTCGCCTGTGGGCCTGGAACCAGCGCACCTGCCCGCAGCCTGCCGCACGGCGGTACCCGGACCAGACGCCGACCAGCTCGTCTGCTCATCGATCTGGCTGACAAGATCAGGTTGACCACCGGTTTCGTGCAAGCGCTCGGGCTGGACCGGGTTCGCCGTCCGGCGCATGAGCCGGGCCGTGTCGCGGTCGATCTGACGGTGTTGCTGGCCGACGGAGGCGAAGCCATCACGGATTTGGCAGTGCTGCGGCAGCAGCCCGGTCTGTTCGGGCCGGTGGCATCGGATTCGATGGCGTGGCGGGTCCTCGACGCGATCGACACCCCGGCCCTGGCCCGGTTGCGGGCGGCTCGCGCCGCCGCGGGCGGAAACCATACGTGTGCTGTAGGTGGGTGCGGCGCCGTCCTTATCCGCGTGGGCGAGGACGATCGTGGAGTCCACGTCCAGCAGCAGCACCACCACCCCGGCGCCGATGTCGCGGCCGGCCGCCCGCGCCTGCGGTGGCCCGCCGAACAGCTTCCACAACCGCACGCGGACCTTCGCTCGAGCTTGGCGATGCGCCGTAGCCGCACCGCGTCGATCTCGTCCAGGCCCGCCATACCGTGGTGTCCGAGGCCACCGGCCCGAACACCTCGTCCTGGTGGCGCAGCACGCCGATATCCGCGATCGCCTCACCGCCGTCAGCGATCAGCACGGCGAGATCGACCAGCACCCGGCTCTGGTCATGCACCGGCGACCACCGTTTCCGGGCCAGCGCACCGGACAAGGCGCTGGTCAGCCCGGCCCGGTCAGCCAGCATCCGCACCAATGCCGTGCCGGCATGCGACACCACACCCGTACCGTCCGGGGTGACCCGCAGATCCTTCGACCACGTCGTAGACGGCACCGCGGAAGTGCCTCCCTCGTAGAGAAGCCCTGTCGATGTCGCAATCACAAGTTTCCCTTGCAGGAGAGGCACTTCCGCCTATCTACACGCCGACACACGACGCGCCGTGACGATCACCATGAATCACCCAGGCTAGTCGTGGCCCAGCATGGCGGCGGTCGCTTCCTCGACGATGTCGCGCATGGCACGCTCCGCGGTCGTGGCATCACCGGCCTGGATTGCCTGTGCCACGTCGGCGTGCCAGCGGATCGCTGCCGGTTCCGGGTTGGCGGGCATCAGGTGGTGGTGAGTGCGTCCGGTCAGGACCGCCGCGACAACGCCGCTGAGCGCGCCGAGCATCTCGTTCCCCGAGGCTTCCAGCAGGGTGCGGTGGAAGACGATGTCAGCGGCGAGGTACGCCTCGAGGTCTCCCGCTCGGCCGTGCACCGCCATGTCCATGACCGCACCGGTCAGCAAGCCGCACTGCTCCGGGGTCGCGCGCCGGGCAGCGAGGCCAGCGGCCACCGGCTCCGTACCGCGGCGCAGTTCACTGAGCGAGCGGAGCTGCTCTTCGCGGCCGGCGCCGTCCAGCCGCCACGCGATGATCTGCGGATCGTAGACGTTCCAGCTGGCCACTGGGGCGACCGTGACGCCGACGCGGCGCCGGCTGGCGGCCATGCCCATCGACTCCAGCACCCGGATGGCCTCGCGCACCACGGTCCGGGAGACCCCGAAACGGGCCTCCAGTTGTTCGATCCGCAGGACCTGCCCGGCCGGTAGGTCGCCCGATGTGATCAGGACGCCGAGCTGATCGAGGACGCTGCCGTGCAGGCTGCCGTGTGGGCCGACCCGCTCGTTCTCCGCCATGCCGTCAATCATCACATGATTCATCGGGAGCCTGCCACGCGGGCCTTAAAGATATTATCTTCTAGTTTCTGACCCTTGAAAGATATGCTTAGTGATGGCAGCATGAGATAAACATCACCAGAGAGGTGGAACATGATCGATGAAGAACCGCCCTCCACCACCCCGCTCCTGGCGGTCATGGGCGTGTCGGGCTGCGGCAAGACCACGCTCGGCGCGGCCCTCAGCCAGCGCCTGACGGTGCCATTCGCGGATGCCGACGACTTCCACAGCGCCGCCAACATCGCGAAGATGTCGGCCGGCGTCCCGCTCGAAGACGCCGACCGCCTGCCCTGGCTGCGCGCCGTCGGCAGTTGGCTGGCGGCCCAGGCGAACGCCGGCGGCGTGCTCAGCTGCTCGGCACTCAAACGCTCCTACCGCGATGTCCTGCGCGAGTCCGCGCCGGGGCTCGCCTTCATTCACCTCGGCCCGCAGCCCGCAGTGGTACGCCGGCGGATGGCCAGCCGGCTGGGGCACTTCATGCCCGCCTCGCTCGTCGACTCCCAGTACCTGGCGCTCGAGCCGCTACAGCCGGACGAACGCGGCATCGTGTTCGATCTCGACCTGCCCGTCGACCAACTGGTGACGGCCAGTCTGACCGCCGTAGCGACCCTCGCCGACCACCCGACACGCCCGCCCGCAGCGCACCAGAACTTCCCGACGGCCCAACCCTCCGGAGGATGACATGTCCACCATCCCGCTAGCCGCCGCGGCGGAGACTGCGTCAGCCGCCTGGCTCGTGCCCGCAGCCCTCGCCGGCATCGCGCTGATCGTCATACTCATCACCTACTTCAAGGTCCACCCATTCCTCAGCCTGACCCTCGGCGCACTCCTGGTGGGAATCATCGGCAGGCTGCCCATGGCCGAGACCGTCACCGCCTTCGGCAAAGGATTCGGCGACACCGCAGCCGGCGTGGGAGCGCTTATCGCGCTCGGCGCGATGTTCGGCAAGTTGCTCGCCGACTCAGGCGGCGCCGATCAGATCGTCGACACCCTCCTGGGCCGCTCCAGCGTCCGGTTCCTGCCCTGGACCATGGCCCTGGTCGGTGCGCTCATCGGTCTGCCGATGTTCTTCGAAATCGGCCTGGTCTTGCTGATGCCGGTCATCTTCCTCGTCGCCCGCCGCTCCGGGCTCTCGCTGATCCAGGTCGGCATCCCGGCTCTGGCCGGCCTGTCGGTCATGCACGGCCTGGTGCCGCCACACCCGGGCCCGCTTGTCGCGATCGACGCGCTCAAGGCCGACCTCGGCGTCACTCTCGCGCTGGGTGTCATCGTGGCGCTCCCCACCGTCGTGCTCGCCGGGCCGGTCTTCGCCCGATACGCCGCCCGGTGGGTGAACGTGCCGGCACCGGAGCTCTACGCGACCGCAGCCGACGACAAGCCGGCCCTGAGCAACGCTGGGGCACGTCCCGGCGTGGCCCTCGGCGACGCCGACCTGGCCGCCAGCGATGAGGACCCCGCCGCCGGGCCGCCCCGCCGTCGCCCATCGTTCGGCATGACCCTGGCCACCGTGCTGCTGCCCGTCGTGCTCATGATGAGCAAGGCCCTCGCCGACATCTTCCTCAGCAAAGGAGACCCGACACGCAGTGTGCTGGATAATCTCGGCACCCCGTTGGTGGCCTTGCTCATCACCGTGGTGGTCGCCATGTTCACCCTCGGTCTCGGCTCCGGAATGCAGCGCCGTGCGATCGCCGGCTCGGTAGAGCACTCCCTGCCACCGATCGCCGGGATCCTGCTCATCGTGGCCGCCGGTGGCGGCTTCAAGCAGACGCTTATCAGTACCGGGATCGGCAAACTGATCGCCGACTGGGTGGCCGAAAGCAGCCTGTCCGTGCTCCTGCTGGCCTGGTTGATCGCCGTAGTCATCCGCCTGGCCACCGGCTCAGCCACCGTCGCCACAGTAACTGCGTCCGGCATCCTCGCCCCGCTGGTCACCACCCTCGACACCGGCGAGACATCGTTGCTCGTCCTGGCCATCGGCGCGGGGTCACTATTCTTCTCGCACGTCAACGACGCAGGCTTCTGGCTGGTCAAGGAATACTTCGGACTCACCGTCGGCCAGAACATCAAGACCTGGTCACTGATGGAAACCATCATCTCCGTCTGCGGCCTGGCCTTCGTACTCCTCCTCAGCCTGCTCATCTGAACGACCACGCCGGCGGCGGGCGAGGCCCACGGGCAGGCTACGACCGGCCCGGCGCCACCAAGTGCCGGGCCGGCCCGAATCAATCAGTACTCCACTACCTGCACACGAATGCTTGTTCACGCCGTTGATCCAGCCGTCGGGACCCTGCGCCGCAGCGCAGAGCGTCTGGTACGGCACACCGCGCTGGTGGTTCCGTCTCGGAATCGTCAGTTCGAGGCCACTCCTGCCGATAACCGATGTGTGGGTAGTACAGGCTCGGGGAAGGTAGATCATGCTGGAGAATTCGGGACCGATACGTCGGTTGCGCGCCTCGGGTTGGCAGCATGCCACAGCCGCCTTGTACGCCTCATGGGTCGCCGCCTTGGCGGTGCTGATGATGACAGGCAGCACGGACGAGCCGCTCAACGCGGTGGTCTCGACAGCGTTTGTGGGGTACGGCGTGCTCAGCGTGATCTTCGCTGTGCTCGCCTGGCGCAACCGCGACCTGGATCTGGCCACCCGTCGAGCCTGGGGCGTGGTGGCCGTGGGCTTCCTGATGCAACAGATCTCCTCGGTACTTCGGGCTTTTGTCCCGGTGGGGACTGGATTCCCATCGGCGGCTGACTGGTTCCGCCTCGGTTTTGTGCCGGTGGTGCTGACGGGCATGCTGATGCTTCCGATGCGCGCGCAACATCGGCGGGCGCGTTACCTCGCCCAGCTTGATGTCGCCGTCGTGACGATCGCCAGCGCCATGTTGCTGTGGAAACTACAGATCGGACCGAGCGTGGCTGCCGCCGGACAGATCCCGGGCGACGCGCTGGCCGCCGCGATCGCCTACCCCGCCCTGGATCTGGTCCTCATCTCCGGCGCGCTCATAGTGCTCTTCCGCGGCGCTGCCGAGTCCGCGCGTCGCCCGGCGGCACTGTTGAGCGCCGCCATGGTGTGCCTGGTTGTCGGCGACACGCTGCTGGGCTACCAACAGAGCCGCGCGATCACGACCGTGTCGACGGCATGGCAGTACGCAGGCTGGCTGACCGGCGTCTTCCTGCTCGCCGCGGCGGCCTTCGAGCAGTGCCGGCAGGCCCGCCACCACACCCTTCGTACCGAGTCCTCGCAGCTCCGGACGGCCAGCGTGCTGCCGTATCTGGCGATCGGCCTGGGCTACCTGCTGCTGCTGCTAGCCGTGTCCGACTCGGGCTTGCTCATCATCGGCCTGACGATCGGCGCGATCGCGATCACCGCGGTAGTCGTGACCAGGCAGGTCGTGGTTCTGCGGGAGATTCACGAACTGGCGGTCACCGACACGCTCACCGGCCTGTCCAACCGTCGTCACCTCTATGATCGGTTGAGCTTTGCGCTGGTCAACAGCACCCGTAACGGGCAGGCCGTGGCTGTCCTGCTCCTGGACCTCAACGGATTCAAGCAGGTCAACGACACTCTCGGACACGAGGCGGGCGACCAGATGCTGGTGGCCCTCGGCAGTGTTCTGCGACACAACGTTCTCGGCTCGGACACAGTGGGACGCCTGGGCGGCGACGAGTTCGGCGTCGTCCTGAACAACATCGTGAAGTCGGAGAACGCGCAGGTAGTGGTCAACCGGATCATCCATGATCTGAACTCCCCGGTGCTGATCAAAGACGCGCCGATCCAGATACGGACGAGCATTGGGATCGCGGTGGCCGGGCCTGGCCAGGTCACCTCTGACGAGCTGCTGCACCGCGCCGACCTGGCGATGTACCGGGCCAAGGCACAAGGGAGGGGAACCATGAAGACGACCTACGCGTACCACGAGGCGCCACCGAACCGAAGCGCGGAAGCCGGTACGGAATTTCAGCCGACACCCGCGGCAGGCTGACGCGCCGCGCACGTCGAAATGGAGATCCCGCGCTGCGCGAGCTGCGGGCGACCCGGGACCCTTTGCCGACCAGGCCGTGCTGTGGCGGGAGAGGATTCGCATCGACGGCGAGCTGAGCCGTACGGTGGGGCGATTCCCTGCGTACGATCGCCGGGCGCGGTGGCGCCGCGGCAACCTGGCCGTCGCGGTGCGTTGACCCCGCGCTACGCGAGGCGCTGCACGGCGCCGTGGACCGCCTGTTCGCCGAGCAGTCCGAGCGGACGCACGTCACCAGCCTGGACACGTCCGCCGGCCGCCTTCGGTTGACCGTCGCAGCGGATGGTGCCGATGCGGGTGTTGACGCCGGCTGCCGCGAGAAGACGAACACGGCCCAGGTGATCGCGTAGTACACCATCTGCAACACTGTGCCCCGCACGGGTAGGAGGCGAGTTCAGAACGTGTTCGGTCAGCGCTCTCGACTTTCATAGCGGGCAGAGTCGTGCCGAATGAGCACACGAACCCTCAATCCGTGATCGAAGATTCTGAACCCGCGTCCGCGGCTTCCGGCCGGAGGATGGCGCGGTCATCAAACGCGTCCACGACCAGCCGCTGGAGACTGAGCGGCAACTCGTTTCGCGCGTCGTGCACGTCATCGGCGTCGATCAGCGTGGTCGCCTTGCGCGGCGCCCGGCGTCGTTGGTGGATGGGGCGGAGTGCCATGTCGTCCTGCGGTTCAGGACATCCGCAGGACGGGCTTGAGGACAGTCCCGGAGAATGACGCCTCCAAGGCGGCTTCGACGTCCTCGTAGCTGAAGTACTCGATCAGGCGGTCGAAGGGGAAGCGGCCCTGCAGATGCAGGTCGAGCAGCGTTCCGATCAGCCGACGGCTGGTGCCGCCACCGCCAAGGATGCCTTGGATGCGCTTGCCCCACAGCGTTGTCAGGTGATCCACCGTGAGCTCGGCTCCCGCCGGCGCGCCGCCGACGAGCGCACAGACGCCGAGCATGCCGACGGAGTCGACGGCCTGTCGGCAGACACTAATGACGCCCGTGCACTCGATCGCGAAGTCCGCGAGGCCACCGCAGATGTCCGTGACAGCTGCCACCGGCTCGTCGGTCGTGACGTCGATCGTGTGTGTGGCGCCGAACGACGACGCGAGATCGAGACGGCTGGCGTGGCGATCCACGGCGATGATCGTCGTTGCCGCCGTGGACCTGCCGGCCATGACGGCCGCCAAGCCGACCGAACCCGCGCCGTACACGACGAGGCTGGATCCGGGGCCTGGTCGCAGGGTCTGCAGCACCGCACCGGCTCCCGTCGACAGCCCGCAGGCGAGGGGTCCGAGGCTCTCGACAGCCAGGTTGCGCGGGGCGACGACCAGGGAGCTGTGGTGGGCGAGGGCGTGGGTCGCGAACGAGGACTGGCCAAAGAAGTGGCTGTGCACCGGGGTACCGTCGAGCCGGCGAAGCGCGCTGGTCCCCGCCTTCGGGCCGAGCAGCCGGCTCCCGCCGACGAGCGCCTCACCCAGCCGGTCGCAGTAGCGCGGTTCTCCGGTGCGGCACTGCCCGCACGTCCCGCACGACGGCCAGCCGATGATGACGTGGTCGCCGACCGCCACGTCGTCGACGCCGTCACCCAGCGCCTCGACGACGCCGGCACCCTCGTGCCCGAGGACGCCGGGGAAGGGAAAGGGCAGGTCGCCGTGGCGGGTGATGCCGTCGGTGTGGCAGACGCCCGTGCCGGCAATCTTCACCAGCACCTCTCCCGGGCCTGGTTCGTCGAGTTCGAGGTCGACGACGGTGAACGGTCCGTCGGTCTTCTCGATGAGTGCTGCCCTGATCCTCATGTGGTGGCTCCCTGTCGTGCCAATGGACTTCGCGGGTGGTGTGCGGGCTGGCGGGTGGTCAGGGTCGGTCGGCAAGGGTTCGTCAGAAGGGGTACTGCGCGATGTCGGGGCGGACGGTGAGCCACTGGGTGTCGGTGAAGGCTTCGATGTTGGCTTCGGCACCGCCGAAGCGGGATCCGGTGCCGGACGCCCGGACGCCACCGAAGGGGATGTTCGCCTCGTCGCCCACGGTCTGCTCGTTGATGTGGACAATGCCGGAGGGGACGGCGTCGGCGACGGTCATCGCGACACCGACGTCCCCGAGAATGCCGAGGGACAGGCCGTACTCACAGTCGGCGGCGAGCTTGACCGCCTCGTCAACCGTGGAGAACGGGATGACCGGTGCGACCGGTCCGAACACTTCCTCGGCGTACGCCGGCATGTCCGGGGTGACGGCGGCGAGCACGGTCGGCCGGTAGAACAGGCCTTCGTAGGTGCCCCCGGCGGCCAGGGTGGCGCCGGCTGAGACCGTGCGCCGGACGAGGTCGTCGATGCGGTCGCGCTGCCCAGCGTCGATGACGGGGCCGAGGGCGACCTCTTCCTTGGCGGGGTTGCCGACCGGCAGGCGGGTGGCCTTGGCCGCGAGGGCCCCGACGAAGTCGTCGTGGAGCGACTCGTGGACGATGTGCCGGCCGGTCGTCATGCAGATTTGGCCCTGATGCATGAATGACCCGAACGCCGCGGCGCTGACCACCTTGGCGAGGTCGGCGCCGGGTAGTACGACGAGGGCGTTGTTGCCGCCGAGCTCGAGGTGCGCCCGTTTGAGCTGCGCGGACGCGGCCTGCCCGACGATGCGCCCGGCTGTGGTGGACCCGGTGAACGAGATCACCGACACCCGCGGGTCGGTGACGAGCGCTTCGCCGATGTCGGGGCCGCCGACGAGCAGCTGCAACAGCCCGTCGGGCAGGCCCGCCTCCTGAAAGACGCGCACGAGGGCGACGCCGCCGCATATGGCCGTGCGCGGGTCGGGCTTGAGCAGGACCGCGTTGCCGAGCGCCAGGGCCGGGGCGACGGAGCGGACCGAGAGGATCAGCGGGAAGTTGAACGGCGCGATCACCGACACGACTCCCATCGGACGGCGACGGGCGAAGGACCAGCGGGACTCGGCCGAGGGCAACACCGAGCCCATCGGGTGGGTCGGCAGAGCGGCTGCCTCGTAGCACTCGTCGGCGGCGATGCGGGTCTCCAGGCCGGCCTTGCGCGGAATGGACCCTGCCTCGCGGACGATCCAACGACCGATCTCGTCCGCGTTCTCCTCCCACAACCGCCCGGCGTGGCGCAGTACCGCCGCCCGATCGCCCGGTGGCGTGGCGGCCCACTCCGGCTGGGCGGCGGCCGCAAGCTCGGCGGCCGCGCGGACGTCGTCCGCCGAGGCCACACCGATCGTGCCGAGTGTCTCGCCGGTGGCCGGCTCGACGACGGCCTGCTCGCCACCGCCACCCGCGCGCCAACCGGACACGAAGATCTTGTCTGCCCAAACGTCCGGGGACAAGAGGGGCATAGGAACCTCCAGGAGATGGGCCGCGTCGATGGCGGCGAGTCCGGGTTCGGGTGCTGGGGTGCGTTTCGGGGCGCGGCGACGGGTGCGGCCGGCGGCCTCGCTAACGTATTCGGGTACTACGGGCCGGTGCCGGCCGCGCGCGGACCTCACCGCGTGGCGCCGGCGCCACGCGGTGAGGGAGAGGTCAGATGAGGGTCAGGGCGTCCCTGACAGCGCCCGTTCCCGGTACTGGCGCGGTGGGAGCCCGTACCGGTCCTTGAACGCGCGGGTGAAGTGGGTGGCGTGCTTGAAGCCGAGACTGAGGGCCAGGCCCTCGACGGTGCTGGGGTGGAGCCGCGGCAACCCGAGGGCCGAACATGCCCGGGACAGCCGTTCCTCCATGATCACCTTCGCCGGTGATGAGCCCACGGCCCGGAACAGGGCGTAGAGGTACCGCTCGGACACGCCGATCTCGCTCGCCACGCGGGCCGGGGTGAGATCGGCGTCGGCGATGCGCCGCCTGATGCACTCGTGGGCGCGCTGCAGGTGCAGGGAGCGACAGGCCGTCTCGTCCTTGAGCCCGCCGCTGCGCGCCAGTGCCGCCGCCAACACGTCGATCGCGTTGCCTAGCAAGGGCTGCGTCACCCGCGGGTCGACGTCGAGAACCCGCCGGGCCAGCGCCTGGAGCAGCCCGGAGGCCAGTGCCCCCACGCCGCTGTCGCCGCTGATCGTCACCGCTGTGGCGTAGTCGGCGCGGGGCACGCGCCGGGTGAGCTGATCGCGGGGGACGCGGACCACGATTTGCCGGGAGCCCGCACGGAACACGACGCGGTACGGCTGGGCGCTGTCGTACAGCACGAACTGCCCGGGCCGGACGAGCTCCGCGACGCGGTCCTCCTGCGTGTAGACGATGTCGCCGGAGAGCAGCAGGCTCACGAACAGGCTGTCGCCCCCGGTCCGGCGGATCAATGCGGGGCTGCGGATCACCTCGTGGCTGCTGGCGGCAACGGTGCACAGCCGGACGTCCCCGATCTCGCCACCGACGAGCTGGCCGGTGAACCGGGCGTCGTTGTCGTTGTCGCGAGGACGCAGCTCCAAGTCGACGAAGGTCTCGCTGATCGCCTCGCGCCAGAAGTCATACCGGCGAGCCGCGCTCACCTCGTCGGTGGACTGGACGATCATCGCAGGTCACCTCCTCGTGACGAAGTACCGAGTGTGACACCGATCGCGTCGGCAGCACCAGAGTGTTGTCCCGGACGCAGGGCCCCTGTCCAGGGGTGACGGCGGAGTGTGCGGTGACGTGCAGGAAGTCGTGCGGTCCGAAGCAAGTCAGCCCGGTGCGGCCTGGCTAACGTCCCGCTCCACCATCCCGGTTTCGCCTGGCCCTTGCAGTCGCACCGGCCGACGTTGGCCTCCCGGACCAGTCATCAACGGCGACCTGCAGTCGGGTTGCGAACGGAGCGTGTCGATGAGCCAGCAGGAGCTCCAGGCCCTCGTCGAGATGATTCGCAGCGGGCCGCTGTCGTTCGAGGCGGAGCCGGCGACCCTTCGCGAGATCTTCCAGGGCATGCTGTCGGGCCTTCCGATCGACGATGACGTTGCGTTCGGTGATGTCACGATCGGTGGCATCCGGGCGGTGCAGTCGGCCACGCCGTCCGCCGACCCGAAGCGCGTCGTCCTGTACCTGCACGGAGGAGGGTACGTGGCGGGGACGCCGACGGCGTACCGGACGCTCTGGAGCAAGCTGGCAGCCGCCGCCGGCGCACGCGGCGTCGCGCCGTTCTACCGGCTCGCGCCCGAGCACCCCTTCCCGGCCGCCGTCGACGACGCCGTGGCCGCCTACCGCGGTCTGCTCGACCAGGGCGTGCCCCCGGAGGCGATCTCCGTCGCCGGCGACAGCGCCGGGGGCGGACTCGCCCTGGCGGCCCTGGTCGCCGCCCGAGACGCCGGCCTGCCGCTACCCGCGAGCGCCGTTCTGATCTCGCCTTGGGTGGACCTCACCGGTGCGGGAGCATCCATGGCCACCAGGGCCGCGGCCGATCCATCGCTCACCCCGGCCGGGCTCCGGTTGCGGGCCGCGGACTACCTGGCCGGGCAGGATCCCTCACACCCGCTGGCCAGCCCACTTCTGGCGGACCTGTCCGGGCTGCCGCCACTGCTCATCCAGGTGGGCACGGCGGAGATCCTGCTGGACGACGCCACCCGCCTGGCCGCCCGGGCGGCGTCCGGCGACGTGCGGACCACTCTCCAGGTCTGGCCGCGCCTGGTCCATGTCTTTCCCTTGTTCGGCTTCACCCTCAGCGAGGGACGCGACGTCGTCACCCAGTGCGGCGACTTCATGGCCGGCCACTTCGGCGGCTGACGTCCCGCCGATCCCGATCCCGAGGCGCCGCAGCCCCACCAGCACACTGAAGGAGCACCTCGCATGGCCACCGAGACCACCCCGCCGCAGTACGACTTGGTGATCGTGGGAGCCGGATTCGCCGGCCTCTACATGCTGCACCGCGCCCGCAGCATCGGCCTGTCCGCCGTTCTGTACGAGGCCGGCGACGGCGTCGGCGGCACCTGGTTCTGGAACCGCTATCCCGGTGCCCGCTGCGACTTCGAGAGCCTCGACTACTCCTACTCATTCGACGAGAAGCTGCAGCAGGACTGGGACTGGCCTGAACGGTACTCCGGGCAGCCGGAGATCCGCCGCTACCTCGATCACGTGGCGGACCGCTACGGACTGCGCCAGCACATCGTCCTCTCCACCCGCGTCGCGGGCGCGCGCTTCGACGAGGCGGCCGACATCTGGGTCGTGCGGGGTGAGAACGGACCGCTGGCCCGCGCCCGCTACGTCGTCATGGCCACCGGCTCACTGTCGAAGCCGCGGTTCCCCGACATTCCGGGCATCGAGACCTTTGCCGGACGCCGGTTCCATACGGGTGCCTGGCCGGCCGGGCAGGTCCGCTTCACCGGCCGACGGGTCGCCGTGGTCGGGACCGGCTCCTCGGGCGTGCAGGTTTCCGTCGAGATCGCCAAGGAGGCATCCCACCTCTTCGTCATGCAGCGTACGCCGAGCTTCATCGTTCCCGCCCGGCACGAACCGCTCGACCCGCGCACCCTCGCCGAAGAGAAGGCTCGCTACCCGAGACGCCGTGCGCTCGGCCGGCAGGCGCCACTCGGCATCGACTTCGCCACGCGCCCGGAACCGACCCTCTCGGTCTCCGAGGAGGAGCGCACCGCGGAATACGACAAGCGCTGGCCGATCGGCGGAGCGGCCATCCTGCTCGCTTTCCCCGACCTCCTCGTCGACGAGGAGGCCAACGCCACGCTCGCCGAGTACCTCAAGGGCAAGGTGCGGGAGACCGTCGACGACCCGCGCACCGCCGAGTTGCTGACCTCGATGGACTACCCCGTCGGCGCCCGCCGGCTGGTCGTGGGCCCCGGCTTCCATGCGATGTTCAACCGTCCGAACGTCGAGCTCGTGGGCGTCAGGGACGCACCGATCGAGGAGGTCGTCGCGGCCGGAATCCGCACCGCCGACGGCCTCTACGAGATGGACGACATCGTCTTCGCCACCGGCTACGACGCCATGACGGGCGCCCTGCTGGCGATGGACATCCGGGGCCGCGGCGGTGAGACCCTCGCCGAACACTGGTCCGCCGGCCCGGTCACCTACCTCGGTCTGCAGTCCGCCGGACTGCCCAACATGTTCTTCGTCAACGGCCCGGGCAGCCCGTCGGTGTTCAGCAACATGGTCCACTCGCTCGAGCAGCACGTGGACTTCATCACCGATCTCCTGCGGGCGCTCCGCGAGCGTGGCGCCCGCACGGTCGAACCGACCCCGCGGGCCGAGGCCGACTGGGTCCAGCACGTCAACGACGTCGCGTCCCAGACGCTGTTCCTCAAGACGGCGTCCTGGTACATGGGCGCCAACGTCCCGGGCAAGCCCCGGGTGTTCATGCCCTACGTCGGTGGCGTCCCCGCCTACCGGGAGACCTGCAACAAGGTCGCCGAGAACGACTACGAGGGCCTCGTCATCACATGACAGACCTGAGCCACCTGAACCACCGACCTCCCGACCGACCCAAATCCAGGAGGATCACTGATGAAGTTCACGCGCTACGCCAGCGCCCTCGCCGCGGCGGCGCTCGCCGTCTCGGCGTCGGTGGCCTGCGGCGGGAGCCGCTCCGGCCGGACGGCCGACGCCGATCTCGGCACCCACGTCGCGGACTCCGCACTCAAGTGCGGCCTGTCCAACGGAAAGAAGGCGACCGGGACCCCGGTCAAGGTCGGCGCCATCTCCACGATGTCCAACGGCGTGGACTTCTCCTCCAGCCCTCTGGCCGCCAAGGCCTACTTCGACTGCGTCAACGACAACGGCGGCATCAATGGCCGGCCGGTGAGCTACGACAGCCAGGACGACGGCCTCGACCCGCAGAAGGGGTCCGCACTGGCGACGCGGTTCGCCAACGACAGCTCGGTCGTGGCCATGGTGGGTGACGCCTCGTTCGTCTCCTGCGGGATCGAGCAGCCGATCTACGCTCCGGCGAACCTGTACTCGATCACCGGCGTGGGTGTGCCGCGCTCGTGCTTCTTCAGCGCCAACCTGGCACCGCTCAACGCGGGGCCGCGGCTGAGCATGGTGTCGCAGGCGCAGTACTTCGTGGAGAAGGAGGGCGTGAAGTCCATCGCCTCGGTAGGCTCCCTGCTGCCCGAGATCGGCGACTGGGTGAACCGCGGCCTGACCGCGTACGCCGCGCGCGCCGGTGTCCACGTCCCGTACACGAGTCTGGCCCCGCTGCCGGTCAAGGACACCAACAGCATCGCTGTCAAGATCGGCGGTGCGAGACCGGACGCCTACATCGCGGCGTTCCCCGGGCCGGACAACGCGTCGCTGCTGAAGTCCGCCCAGCAGCAGGGACTCCAGGACAAGCTGAAGTTCGGCTGCCTCACGTCGTGCTACGACACCACGTTCCCGTCCCAGATCGGGCCAGGGTGGAACGGCAAGTTCTTTACGAATTCCGAGTTCACGCTGCTGGACGCGCAGACACCGGACAACCTCAACTGGCGCGGAGTCATCGCGAAGTACGGCTCGGCCGACCAGCCCCGTGACTCGTTCTCCCAGGCCGGCTACCTCGCGGCACGTGTCCTGGTGGACACGCTCCTCAAGCTCGACCCGGCCAAGATCGACCGCGCCACAGTGGCCGAGGCGGTCGTCGGGATCAAGAACTTTACCAGCGACATGCTGTGCACCCCCTGGTACGTCGGGAAGTCGGGGCACCACAACGCCAACCACCAGCTTCGCAACGTCAGGCTCGACGCCTCGGGCAAGTTCGTCGCCGCCTCGGACTGCTTCGAGACCGCTGACCCGGAGCTGACCGATGTCATCGCCGCCGAGAAGGCCAACCCGGCCCTCGTGGGTCGGTGACGGTGACGGGTGCGGGTGCGCGCCCGCCCGCACCCGTCCCGTCCACGACGCCCGCTGCCGCGCCCCGTGCGTGCACCGTCCTCCGCACAGGCTCCCTGACCTCGCGCCACCGAAGGGTTGAACCGATGCTTTCCTATCTCGTCACCGGCCTCGCCGTAGGTGCGCTGTACGCGCTCTCCGGCGTCGGGCTGGTGCTCCTCTACCGCGCGTCCGGGACGCTCAATCTGGCGTACGGCGGTGTCGGCGCGATCGGGGTCCTGGTCTGCTGGGAGCTGTACACGTTCTACGGCCTGGCGCTCCCGGCAGCCCTCGGCGTCGCCGTCCTCCTCGCGGCGGCCTTGTCCTTGCTGTGGGGCACGCTCGTGGAGCCGCTGCTCATGGGCCGGGACCCCTTGGTCAAGGCCACCGCGACGCTGGGCCTCGCCCTCGGCGTCGTCGGCCTGTGCAACTGGTATTGGAACGACAAGGCCCGTTCGCTGTCGTTGCCGACCGACGCCTACGACCTCGAAATCGGCGGGGTACGCGTCACTGTGACCCAGATCCTGGCACTCGCTCTGGCCGTGATGGCGACCTGGCTGGCGACCTGGTTCCTGCGCTCGTCGGTCACCGGGACACTGATGCGGGCGCTGGCGAACGACCGGCAGCTGTCGAGCATGCTCGGGGTGCGCGTCCGGCGGGTGGAGGCCTTCGCGTGGCTGCTGAGCGGGGTCATCGCCGGCGTGAGCGCGCTGTTCCTCGCCGACCTGACCGTCCTGACCGCAAGCAATCTGACGTTCCTCGTGATCCCCGCGCTCTCGGCCGCCCTCATCGGCCGGCTGGAGTCGCTGTGGCTCACGCTGCTCGGCGGTCTGGTCGTCGGCGTCGTCGAGGCGTCCCTCACGCAGGTGGCGGCCCTGAGCTCCTACCGGTCGGTCGCCCCCTTCGTCATCGCGATCGCGGTCACGCTGTGGCTCGGCCGGCACAAGACCTACGCAATGGCTGGCATGGCATGAGCGGGCCCGCTCGACTCCACGCCGGTGGTGTGCCGCTGAGCCGGCTCGTCGCTCCCCTCGCGGTGACGGTCGCCGTCGCCGTGCTGGCGCCTCTCGTGCTCGACGGCTACTGGATCAAGATTGCCACGATGTCCGCGGTGTATGCCGCGGTGGCGGCGGGATCCGGCGTCCTCTACGGGCGGCTCGGGTTCGTGTCGCTAAACCAGGTAGCCCTCGTCGGAGTGGGCGGCTGGACGTTTCTCCGCCTCGCGCACGAGATCGCGTTACCGAACCCCGCGGCGCTGCTCCTCGCCGGCGCGGTGACGAGCGCGGTGGGGACGGTGATCGGCCTGCCGTCGCTGCGGCTGAGCGGCCTGACGCTCGCCCTCGTCACCCTCATGGCGGCCGGCGCCTTCGAGATCGTCTTCTACAGCGCGGGTTTCCCGGACGGCGGCGGCGGTCTCAGCGGCCGTGCCACGGGGGCAGAGGTGCCCGCGTCCGTGCCCCGGCCGTCTTTCGCTGAGTCGGACGCAGGCATGTTCCGGTACACCGTCGTCGTCGTCGCCCTCCTCTACCTTCTGCTGTGGGCAGTGCTGCACACCCGTGCCGGGCGGGCGTGGGCGGCGATCCGCCAGTCCGAGGCGGGCGCTTACGCCACGGGATTGGCGGTGACCCGCCAGCGGCTCGTCGCTCTCGTGCTGACCTCCTTCGTCACCGGCGTAGCCGGTGGGCTGCTGGCCGGCGGCACCGGCCGGCTGGACCCCATCAGCTTCCCCGCGCAGCAGAGCGTCGTGCTTTTCGCGGTGGTGCTCATCGGGGGAGCGTTCTCCCTCCTGGGCGGCGTCCTCGCGGGTCTGCTCTACGTGGCGCTCCCGGCGATCCTCACCAGGCTCGGCGTCGACTCCGACCTCGTGCTCGTCGTCTTCGGCCTCGGGCTCGCGCACGCCCTGGTCACCGCCCCGCAGGGGATCGCCGGTCAGCTCCAGGGAGCGGCTTCCCGTCTCCGGACGCGTGTCCGGGCGACCCCACCGCAGGACGGGCCCCGGGCGGCGCCAGCCGCACCCGTCCCATCCAGCCCGGCCCGAGAGGCGGCACCCCGTGCTTGAGGTCCAGGAGCTCACGGTCCGGTTCGGCGGTGTGACACCGCTTGACGCCGTGTCCGTCACGTTCGCCGACGGCGTCAATGGTCTCGTGGGTCCCAACGGCGCGGGCAAGACCACGTTGCTCAACGCCGCCAGCGGCTTCTGCCGGATTTCCGCCGGGCGCCTCCTGGTCGACGGGTCGTCCCTGTCCGGCGTGGCGCCGCACCACCGTGCGCGCATGGGCGTTCGACGCACTTTTCAGCAGGAGCAAGTCGTCCGCGAACTCACCGCCTTCGACAACATCCTGCTCGCAGCGGAGAGCCTCGGGCAGCGTCGCGACGACGTCGACCGCGTGATCGACCTGGTGGGCCTGCCCGCCCCCGGGCGCGCGGCCCGGGAGCTCAGCATGCTCGAGCGGCGGCTCGTCGAACTCGCCAAGACGATGCTCGGCGCGCCGAAGGCGGTACTGCTCGACGAGCCCGGCGCTGGCCTCGCCGACGCCGACTCGGCACGCCTCGTCCCCCTCATCCGTGAGCTGGGGCGGCGTGCCGGCACAGCGGTCGTCCTCGTCGACCACGACATGGAGCTCGTCTCGGCCGTGTGCGACCGGGTCGCCGTCCTGGACTTCGGGCGTCTGATCGCCGACGGGCCGACCGCCGACGTCCTTGCGGACGCCGTGGTCCGCAAGGCATACCTCGGAACGGAGGAGATCGCATGAACGCGCGGTCCGGCCCGCCGCCGGAACCTGAGAGCAGCGGCCTCCACGTGACGGGGCTGACCGTAGCCCGCGGCGACCGCGACGTGGTGCGAGACGTCGCGGTGCACGTTCCACCGGGGCAGGTCACGGCGATGCTCGGACCGAACGGCGCGGGCAAGTCCAGCTTCGTCCTCGCGCTGACCGGCGTGCTCGCCGCCCGCGAGGGCAGGATCCGCCTCGACGGTGTCGAGTTGCGCGGGCGACGTCCCGAAGCCGTCCGCGCGGTGGGGCTCGCCGCGGCACCGGAAGGGCACCGGATCCTCGGTGACCTCACCGTGTCGGACAACCTGCGCGTGGCCGGATCGCGTCTGCGCAGGAGCGAGTACGCGACAGGGCTGGACCGGGTCCTCACCCTGTTCCCCGAGCTCACCGAACTGCTGGACCGCCGAGCGGGCAAGCTGTCCGGCGGGCAGCAGCAGATGGTGGCGCTGGGCCAGGCGTTGATCGACAGCCCGCGGTATCTGCTCATCGACGAGCTGTCGCTCGGCCTGGCGCCCGTCGTCGTCCGACGGCTCGCGCCCACTCTCACCGAGATCGCCGGGCAGGGCGTCGGGGTCCTCCTCATCGAGCAGTTCACGAGCCTCGCGCTGTCGCTCGCCACCACCGCCACCGTGATGGTCCGCGGCCGGATCAAGCTGACCGGGGCCGCGGCGGCGCTGCGAGACAACCCGCAGCGCATCCACGAGGCCTATCACCTCGTGGACGAGGCGGCACGCGCCTGACCGCCGTCACGTGTCGCCGGTCCAGACCGACCACACGAAGCATACGCAATCCACACAGGAAGGCCGTTCCATGGGAACTCTCGAGGGTCGCGGCGCAGTGGTCACCGGCGCGGGTGGGGGCATCGGACGAGCCACCAGCGTCGAGCTCGCCCGCGCGGGGGCGTCTCTGACGATCGTCGACCGGGACGCCGCCGCGCTCGACGTGACAGCGAAGGAGGTCAGGGCCACCGGCGGCCGGGTGCAGAGCCACGTCGCCGACGTCACGGTCACCGCCGACGTGGCGGGCTACGTCGAGGCGGCGCTCGCGCGCTTCGGTCGCATCGACGCGTTCTTCAACAACGCCGGGATCGAGGGGCCTGTCGCACCGCTCGCCGAGTATCCGGAGGACGGGTTTGACAGGGTGGTCGCCGTCAACTTCAAGGGCACCTTCCTCGGACTGCGCCACGTCCTGCCTGTCATGATAGGCCAAGGGGGCGGCGCCATCGTGAACACCGCCTCGATGGCGGCCGAACTCGGCCTGCCCGGCACGGGCGTCTACAACGCCACCAAGGCCGCCGTGGTCGGCCTGACGCGAACCGCGGCCACCGAGGTGGCACGTACCGGTATCCGTGTGAACGCCGTGCTGCCCGGCATCGTCGAGACCCGGATGACACGGTCCCTGTCCGCGGGCTTCAACCCTGACGACCCTGCCGCCGCCTGGGATTCCATGGCAGGTTCCACTCCGATGGGCCGGTTCGGCCAAGTCGGGGAGATCGCCACCGTCGTGCGTTTCCTGCTCTCCGACGAGGCCACGTTCGTCACCGGGGCCTCATGGATCGTCGACGGTGGCACCGTCAGCTGCAAGGTCGTCGCGGACAACGTCTGACAGACGGCAACCACACACGCCGCCGTCGGCGGCGGGAAAAGGAGACGTTCGTGGACGGATCACACCAGCAGGTCGCCCTGGTGACGGGCGGAGGCACGGGCTTCGGCGCGGCCACGGCAGAGCTCCTCTCCGAGCGAGGATGGAAGGTCGCCGTGTGCGGCCGACGAGAGGCACCCCTGGAGGCGGTCGCCGCCCGCACCGGAGCGCTCGCGTTCCCGGCCGACATCGCCGACCCTGACGCGTGCGCGTCCGTCGTCGCGCAGACCGTGTTCGAACTCGGCGGCCTCGACGGGCTGGTCCTGAACGCCGGCATTCAACGGCCGGGCACGCTGGAGACCACCAGCAAGCAGGACTGGGACGACATCCTGGCGACCAACGTGTCCGGGCCGTTCCATCTCGCGAAGGCCGCCCTGCCGCACCTGGTGGAGCACGGCGGGTCCGTGGTAGCCGTGTCATCCGTGGCGGCGCTGCGCACCGCCATCGGCATGATCGCTTACGGTGCCTCGAAGGCGGCTCTCACGGCCCTCACCCACGCCATCGCGGTGGAGTATGGGCCGTCCGGTGTGCGGGCCAACGTCGTCTGCCCGGGCTGGGGACGCACGGAGATGGCCGACGCGGAGATCGCTGCGGTCGGCGAGTCGCGGGGCATCGGCCTCGAGGAGGCCTACGGGCTGGTCACCTCGCTGGTGCCGCTGCGCCGGGCCGGGTGGCCCCACGAGATGGCGCACGCGATCGTCTGGCTCCTGTCACGGGAATCCTCCTACGTCAATGGCGCGACGCTGACGGTCGACGGCGGACACACCGTCCTGGATCCCGGCACGGTTCCATTCGACCCACGGGTCACCATCAGCGAGTGAGGGCGCGGGGACCAGCCACCGTGCCGGACTCAGGCCAGGAGATCAATCGTGGGAGACGAACAAACTCGGCGACGTCACGCGGCTCCTGACTTCGGTCGGGTTCGACATCGGAGCCGACGTCCGCCAGATCCGGCGCGCCGAACGTGCGCTGCAGCAACGGATCCCGGCGCCAAGCCGGCGGCGGTTCCACACCGTCGCCCTGGGCGGCGCGCAGGCCGTCGAGGCGGGGGAACCCGGACGGTCGGCATACGTGCTGCTTTACATGCACGGCGGAGCCCACGTGTCCGGGTCCGCCCGCGGCCACCGGCGGCTGTGGTCGACGCTGGCCGTGATGTCGGCCGCCCGAGGCGTGGGCGTGAACCTGCGGCGCGCTCCCGAGCATCCTTTCCCGGCTGCGCTGTCGGACGCGATCGACGGCTACCGCGCGATGCTGGCGAGCGGCGTCCCGGCGGAGCGGATCGTGCTGGCGGGCGATTCCTCGGGTGCCGGCGTGGCACTTGCCGCCCTGGTAGCGGCTCGCGACAGCGACCTGCCCCTTCCGCGCGCCGCGGTTCTGCTCTCGCCCTGGGTTGATCTGGCGCTGACCGGTGACGCGCCCGGACTTACGCGCGACCCGTCGCTGACCGTCAGCGGTCTGCAGAGGCGCGCGGAGGAGTACGTCTCGGGCCTCGACCCGACCACCCCACTGGCGAGCCCCATGTACGCCGACCTAACCGACCTGCCGCCCATGCTCATCCAGGTGGGCTCCGCGGACCTGCTCCTCAACGACGCCTTGCGGTTGGCTGACGCGGCTGCCGGGATGGGAGTGCAGGCACGACTGGAAGTTTGGCCGCGCATGATCCATGGCTTCCACCGCTACGACTTCCTCCTGGACGAGGGATTGGCCGCACTGGGCTCGGCCGCCGACTTCGTGCGCGGATCCTGAGCTTGTTATTTAACCTGGGCGTCTTTGTGTTCTTCGATGCTGACTGCCCGTCCGGTGGTTTGCCGACGTCGTGGCGGGTGGCGGGTCGACGGTTTCGATCCGGGTGGGCGTCCGGGACCGGGCGTGGTCGGTTTCGGTGCACCGGCCGGCCGGGCGGTCTTCGCGCGCAGGTTCCGAAACCCTCGCCGCACCCGCGCCGGAGTGAGCCGGCCCGCGGGCGCGGGACGTTCCCACGGCCGGCGCAGGTCCTGGGCGAGGTGGCGGGCGAGACGCAACTGCGTGTAGGCGGCGATCACGATCCACGTCCACCGGTCCGCGGCGTGCGGGTCAGTTAGCTTCGGAGCGGTCCAGCCGAGGGTCTGTTTGAAGAATCGGAACGTGTGTTCGAGGTCGAACCGGCGTAAGAACGTCTGTCACAATCGGTCGACATGCGATGGTGTCGCGCCGACGCTGGAGGACCATAGCCACAACGGTTTCGGATCGCCGTCACCTGGCAGATAGTCCACGACGAGGCGGATCAGGGTCCCGTGCAGCACCGGCAGATCACCGTCGTACTCCAGCCACGCCGCGCGGCGGGTCAACCGCGGATGCAACGGATCCCACGCCGTCGCTGACGCACTGCCGTAACGGCTGGTATCGGTGAGGGTGGCCACGTCCGGCTCCGGCCACGTGTCGGGGTCAGCGAAGCAGAAGTCACCGCCGTGCTTGGCCGGCCGGCCGATCGCCCCAGCCGCACGCGGCGGGGCGGGCAGCCGGAACACCCGGTCCGATCGCAGCCGGCCAAGCACCTCCACCGGCAGGTCCGCAAGCAGGGACGCCAGCCGAGCCAAGTCGTAACCGGCGTCGAACACGACCAACACATCCGGATCACCCGGCTGCCACTGCCCGGCCGTGATCAGCCGCTGCACCTACGCGCGGACCTGCACGCCGGTCACCTGCGCGACGTCATCGTCCGGACCCAGCCGCACCGCGTCCAACACCCGAGTCCACGACGTGCGGCCCGGTTCCAACGCCGCCACGAACGAGTGCGGCCACCCCGGGATGACCGGATCCTTGCTGCGGCTACGGCCGTACACGTGACAGAACAACCGATCCGGGCTGGTGACCGCGTCCAGACGCAGCCACGCGCTGACATCAACCGCCAACATTAATCGGCCGTCAACAGCACGTGGAAGCGTCAGCCCGACGACCGCGGTCCGCAACCGCTGCACATCGATACGGCCCTCGTTCATCGCGTCGTGCCGTGGCCACGCCGGCGTTCCGGCGCCAAACTCAACCCCACCAACGATTTCACCGGCCCGTCGGTACACAACAGGGCATCGGTCAGCTCGAACAAGGCGTCCGCGCGAGCGGTCACACACCGATGCAACTCACGCCGGAACCCGGCCAGCTGCCGGCCACGTCCGCCGGGCACCCGTCATGCACACTATTCAACAGACAGCCCTTGGTATCGGTGCTCTTCCCTAGACAAGAAGATCATCAACCAAGGGCTGTTCCCATGATCAACCAGGGGTCACCACCGACCGCCACGGCTTAAACAACAAGCTGAGAGAGCGTCTGATTCACGTATTTTGTGCGTTATGGTGGTTTAGGTGTCTCGCCAGGTTGGGGTGGTTTCGTCAGCCGCTCGTCGGGTGAGGTTGTCGATCATCGCGATGCGGACCATGGTGGCGGAGGTTTCCGGAGGGATTCGTAGTCGCGGGCCAGGCGGCGGTGTTGCATGAGCCAGCCGGATGGGTCGGCCGCGCGGCGAGGTGTCAGCCTGGGCTGGTCCTTTTCCGCGCGGCCTCCCGCCGAACCGGACTTGATGGTTTCCCGATCATCCGGCTCTCCAGTGACTACTGCGTGGGGATGGGTCAGGCTGCCCCAGTGTGGATGTGGTCGTGGCAGGAGGAGCAGACCACGAGGGTTTTGCGTCTCCGGTTTGCCATTGCCTTGGCCCATTGGGGTTGAAGCGGCCCGGGTGCTGCGAGGTCTGCGAGCTTGCGGACGTGGTGGACTTGAACCTCGCCGTTGTGCTGGCAGATCTCGCAGGTGTCCGCGAGGAGACGTTTGATGATCTCCTTGTGCCGATAGTCGACCCGGATCGGCTGCCGGTCGATGACCGTCGCCGTTCTTTGCCGGTGCAGTGGAATACCGCCGAACCGTGCGACCAGTGGTTGTCTGCCGTCGCGTTCGATGCGTGCCTCGAAGCAGGTTCGCGCCCCTTGCGGTGTCTGGATTTTGGCCTTGTGTCTGGTGGCCATCTTCGACATCGACGAGCGGTGCTTGCCTGCCAGGGTCTTGAGCATGGAGGTCTCCATGACCCAGCGCAGCCGGTGAAGTCGGTAGACGTCTCCGGCGGGCAGGTAGTACTGGACGATGCCCCGATAGACGGCCCCGAAGGTGGGGGTCTGGTTTGTGGCCATGTTCCTCCACGGTGGATGTTCGCCGGCGGTGTTGAAGTCGCGTGCATATGCGGTTCGCCTCCCTTTCTGGGCTCGACGTTGACGAGCAGGTGTTACTGGGACCGCTACTGACGGGCGCCAGCAATGGCGGCGCCAACCGGTAATGGCACCGCCCGGCACAGGCCGGAACAAGGGCCGCACCGGTTGGTGCGTTCATGCCCGGCCTGTCCGGGCGAGACAGGGAGCTGGGAGCGCTACGGGGTGACGGCAGCGCTATGAGTAACACTCCGGCTGGTAAGGCCGGCCGCTACCAGGGCGCTACCAGCCGCCCCGGCACGCCGGGCACGTCGCTTCCGGTTGCTTCCGCTTCCAGGTCGGCCCGGTCCGGGCGGAAGGAAGCGGAACGAGGAGGCGGAAGCCCGGTCTGTTCCGCGCTGTTCCGCCGCGCCGAGCGGAACAGCACCCCGGCCGTTCCGGAACGGTCGCCGGGCGCACGGAACGTTCCGCCGGGCGCGCGGAACAGTCGCCGGAACAGGGCAGCCGTTCCGGAACGGTCGCCCGGAACGAGCGGAACGGCCCGGCTGTTCCTGGCCCGTGGCGCACCGGTGGTGGACGGTCCGTTCGCAGCTACGCTGTGGCAGGCGAAAGGGGATTGATCATGTCTGTTGTTCCGGGTGCGACACCGGCCCCGCTGTCCGTGACGGCGCAGCTTGACGGGTCTGTGGTCCGGGTGGTCGCGGTCGGTGAGATCGAAATGTCTACCGCCGATGTGCTGCGGGACGCGCTCAACGATGCGTTGGACAAGAACCCGCCGGCCGTGGTGCTCGACATGGCAGGCGTGACGTTCCTGGACTCCACGGGGATCGCCGCACTCGTGGTAGCCCGCAACCGCGCCATCGACGAGAACACGTCCCTGGCCTTGATCAATTGTCAGCCGCTCATCCGGCAGGTACTTGACGTGACCGGGCTACTCGCGCCGCTCACCGAGGAAGACTGACGGGTCTGAGCCGCCCGCCGCGCCGGCCGTTCCGGAACAGATCAGCATGTGCCCCGGGTGGGTGTTACCCGCGTCCGACGGTTTCCGGGCAATCGGCCGGGCGGGTACGGTCGGCGGTCGCGGGCAGCAACCGTGCGCCTATGCTTCCGCGTAGCGTCGAGATCGCCGCGCGGAGCGGGGGCAGTCGGAGGGTGCACAGATGACCGACAGTTCGGAGCAGGTGGCGAAGCTCGACACCGGCGTGGCGCATACCGCGCGGACCTGACTATTGGTTGGGCGGTCAGGACGACTTCGCCTCCGACCGGGAGGTCGGTGAGCAGATCCTCCAGTTCCTGCCGAACATGCGCACCACCGCCCGCGCCGACCGCGCCTTTCTCGGCCGCGCGGTGCGGTACCTGGCCGTGGAAGCCGGATACGCCAATTCCTCGGTGTCGGCACCGGACTGCCGACGGCGGACAACACGCACGACGTTGCCCAGTCCGTGGCACCGCAGTCACGGATCGTCTACATCGACAACGATCCGCTGGTGCTGGTACACGCTCGCGCGCTGCTGACCAGCACACCGGAGGGCGTCACCGACTAGGTCGAGGCCGACCTGCACGAACCTGAGAGGGCCGTCCGGGAGGCTATGTCCGTTATCGCTGTGGGGTTGGATCAGGGCTGCTGGTGGGGGCTGGGCCAGAGTGAATAGGCCACGCTCGGACTTCATGATGTGATCTGTTGCGGGATCGAAGATCAACCTCCGCATTGTGAGTTGTGGCCGTGCAGATGCTGTGGGACTGGCCGTATTGGGCGCCGCTGATCGCGGTGGCACCGAGGTCGTTCTGGACCGGACCGTGATGGTCCTCGGGCCCGAGGCGACAGGCATCCCACCGCAGGCGCTCGACCTGCTCGACTGCGCGGTCGAGATCCCGATGGTGGGCACCGGCCACAGCCTCAACGTCGCCGTGGCCGGCTCCCTTGTCCTCTACCGCCTCGCCGGCCTGCTCTGACGCGCCGGGCTGCTCTTGGCTCGCTGGCCTACATCCTCGCTGTCAGACGGCGGTGAGCGCTTCGACAGCGGGTTCCTCCAGCGAGCGTGCCTGGTTGACAGCGGCCGCGAGTTCGGCGAGCCGCGCCGACGCGTCGGGTTCGCAGGCGAGCCGCGCGATCGTCGACCACACCGCCTGTACCGCTCGAATACACGGTTACGGGGGTTGACCTGCGGTTCTGTGCGTTGCCGATCACCGGCTCGGAGGCAGGATGGCTGGCATGGTCGTGTCGCTCGGTTACCTGGTCCTGCGTCAGGTGCTCCAGTTGATCGTGCTGGGCCTGCGCGGCGAGCGAGCCAACGAAGTCGAGATCCTGGTCCTTCGCCACCAAGTCGCGGTGCTGCGCCGTCAAGTCAAACGTCTGGATCTGGAACCAACCGATCGCGCGGTGCTCTCGGCCCTGGCTCGGCTGTTGCCCCGCCCGCGGTGGGCCACGTTCCTGGTCACCCCGGCCACCCTGCTGCGCTGGCACCGCACCCTGATCGCCCGGAACTGGACCTATCCGCGGCGCCGGCCGGGTCGTCCGCCGGTCCAGGCTGAGATTCGGGTGCTGGTGCTGCGCCTGGCGAAAGAGAATCCGGGCTGGGGGCATCGCCGGATTCAGGGTGAACTGGTCGGTCTGGGCTACCGAGTGGCGGCCAGCACCGTGTGGTCCATCCTGACCAAGGCTGGCGTGGATCCGGCGCCGCGGCGCTCCGGGCCGACCTGGACGCAGTTCCTGAGTGCGCAGGCCAAGGGGATCCTGGCCTGCGATTTCTGCACGTCGACACGGTCGGGTTGACCCGCATCTACGTGCTGTTCCTGATGGAGGTCGGCATCCGCCGCGTGCACATCCTCGGCGTCACGACCCACCCGAACGGGGCATGGTTGGCTCAGCAGGCCCGCAACCTGCTGGTGGACTTGGGGGAGCGGGCCGGGCAGTTCCGGTTCTTGATCCGCGACCGGGACACCAAGTACACGGACATCTTTGACGAGGTGTTCATCAGCGAAGGCATCGAGGTGCTACGCAGTCCACCGCGGGCGCCGCGGGCGAACGCGTACGCGGAACGGTGGGTACGCACTGTGCGCCGCGAGTGCCTGGACCGGATGCTGATCTACGGTCAGCGGCACCTGCTTGCTGTCGTGGGTGAGTTCGTCGAGCACTATAACGAGCACCGTCCCCATCAGAGCCGCGATCAGCGCCCACCCGATGCCACGGACACCGTGCCTGCCGTCTTCGACCTTGCTTCTGCGCGCGTCCGTCGCAGGAAGATCCTTAACGGACTGATCAACGAATACTCGCAGGTGGCGTAGCCCGAACCGCATTTCCGAGCGGTACACGACCCGATCATGGCCGGCGAGACACTACGGTCTTCGATGGAACTCATGCTGCGAAGCCTCCCGACTCAGCACCGGGAGATCATTGTTGCGACGTACTTCCGCGGCCGGACGACACGCGAGGCGGCCTGGGTACTCGGTCTCGCCCCGGCCGTCGCAAACGCCCGGCTCTACCAGGCGATGCGGGACTTGTCCCGCATGGTCGCCACCCGCCGGCCGGATCACGCCGGCTTCTACTCCGCTGACTCCTCAGGGTCCAAATGACGGCAACGAGCCCACAATCTATCGCGACCGCTCGGCCACCCCCAAGCGTCACTTCCTTACGGCTGCCGCACTCGCGGCGCGGAAGAGTGCACTGCGGTGATCGCTCATTGATTGACAATCGTGAGGCTCGTTGCTGATTTCGGGGGCCTGGCGTTACGGCCGTAGTACCAACGGAAGATCACTTGGCCGATAGCATTCCGGCGTGGGTATGTACCTGGTGGACATCAGCGCCTCGGACTGGGCACAGAACGAGTGCTCACCTCTGCTCAACGAGGCGCTCGCCGCGCGGGGTCTGCCGTGTTACCCGGGCCCGCCGACCACGGCCAGGGACTTCGAAGAGAAGCTCATCGCGAGCATGGACGACTTCGCCGACATGTGCGTGCGGCACAACGCCTCCGAGTTCCTCGACGCCTCGCTAATCGTGCCGGTGGACTTCACCGGCACGATCGAACTTGCGGTACAGAGCAACTACGACGACGTAACGAAGGTGTTCAGCGCGCAGCGGCTGCGTGCGGCGATCGCCCCGATCGCCGTCGAGGTGGGTCTGCCCGCCGGTTTGCCGAGCGGTCCGATGGCGCTGACGATCGCGATCGAGGACCCCCTTATCTTCTACGTGGCACTGTTTCGGCAGGCGGCCGCGCATTCGCTGCGACATGGCTGCCCGCTGACCTATATGTAGAAGCCGGCCACGTTCTGCCTGCCCGACGATCAACCCGTCTTCGAAGCGCCGGAGTTCGACGACCGCGCTGTCCGCTCACGGTTGCGGGGCCGCCGAGGGTGACTGCTTACCGTCATCCAGCGCACACGGTCAGTGGCAGAAGAAAGATTCTCGGTGTCGACGATGCCCCGGCTGCCAGGAACTTCGAGATCTACGAACATGTCGTCGAGTGCGCGCTCATCGGCAGAACTGCCATCCAGTGGGCGGTTCTCGGTCGACGAGGGCGCTGGCGACCTGCCCGACCGCTCAGTCAACCGGTGGCTCTGGCGGCGTGTGTGAGGGCGGTGTGTGCAGTGGATGGTTAGGCAGGATGGCGTGCATGGCCGTACGCAAGGTGATCATCGCCGGTGGTGGTGTCGCGGGGACCGCGACCGCGCTCGCCTTGCTCAAAGTCGGCATCGAGGCCGAGGTGTACGAGGCGCACGCGTCCGGCGGCGCGGATGCCGGCGCGTTCCTCACCGTGATGCGCAACGGCATGGGCGCGCTCGCGGGGATCGGCGCGGCCGAGGCGGTGGACGCGGTGTCGTTCCCGGCGCGGGCGGTGGCGTTGCTCGACGCTCAGGGCCGGCGGCTCGGACACCGGCCGATCGAGGGTCCTGCCCGATCCCTCACGCGCGCCGCGCTCTACCGGGCGCTGCAAGAGCTTGCGACCACGCGAGGCATCCCGGTGCACCACGGCAAGCGGATGACCGGGGCCTCGAGCGGTCCCGATGGTGTCGAGGTCAGTTTCGCCGATGGCAGCCGAGTCAACGGTGACGTACTGGTCGGCGCGGACGGCGTGCATTCCCGGGCCCGCCGGCTCATCGATCCCCAAGCGCCCGAGCCTCGCTACTCCGGGCAGCATGTGGTGTACGGCTACACGCCCGGCAACCCGGCCGGCCTCGACCTGGACGAGTACTACATGGTCCGCGGCAGCCGAGCGTTCTTCGGCCTCACCGTGCCCGGCGGTGACGGCCGGACCTGGTGGTTCGCGCGCATCCACGGCGATAGACCGGCAGCGGGGCTCAGCCCGGATCAATGGCGCGACCTGGCCCTGCGAATGTGCCGCGACGACGCCACTTGCGTCCATGCGCTCATCGCTGCCTCCGGCGCGGACATCGTGGGCAGCGACTCCTCCGACATCCCGACCACCCCGCACTGGCACAACGCCCGCATGGTCCTGACTGGCGACGCCGCCCATGCCGCGGTCCCGGCCGCCGCCCAAGGCGCCTCGATGGCCATCGAGGACGCCGTGGCCCTGGCCACGGCACTACACAACCACGACGACCCGACGATCGCCTTCGCCGCTTACGAGAACCGCCGCCGCGCCGAGACAGAGGAGACGGTCGCCGCGAGCGCCAAGCTGAGTTCCCGATGAGCCGCCACGTCGAGCACCGCGCCCGACCGACGGCATGAGAGCGCACCTGATCTTGGTCAAGCTTCAGTTATTGCTGAGGTCGTGAGGGGCTGCTTGTGAGATGTGCGGCAGCGTGTAGACGCTGGACTGTGCCGGTAGGTGCCATGTGGAGGCGAGGTGGTCTTGGAGTTCGGCATGGCGGAATTGGTAGACAGGGCCGACGACGCGGAGTAGGCCGAGGCGGTGTGCGTCGTCCAGGAAGGACATCAGTTGGCGCGGTAGTTTGCCTGCCAGGGCGAGCCGGGTGGTGGTGATGAGGTATGCCATCCAGGCGTGATGGCGGCCAGCTACGAACCCAGCCGTGGGTCCAATGGTGACTGTGTAGGTCAACCCGACCGCGATGCCGAACGCGGCGGTGTCTGCGAGCCCGGCGGCGAATCCGGCGGCAAGGCCACCAGACAGCCCGCCGGTGAGGCCAATTGCTGTGGTGCGGAGGACGTTGAGGGCTCGGTCGGCCTGCCAAGCGGATGTTGGAGTGTCAGCCTGCCCCTCTCGGGTCGGGGACTCGGCCCACGCGGTGAGTGTAGACGCGAATATGTAGGCAAAACCGACTGCGAGCCCCGTGGCGGATCCGGCCGCCAGGCCGTTGATATTCCCGGCGTCGAGGCTGACTACGATCCCCATTGCTGTACCAACGGCAACTCCAATAGCGATCCCGCGGAGCATTGTGTCGGGCATGGGTGTGGGGAGACGCCCGTTCCGGCGAAGATCGGCGAAGCCCGGCAATTGGTCTGACCAGAACCGTGCGCTTATTGCAACGACGAAGCCAGCGGTAAGTCCGAATGCCAGCCCGTAGCCGAGCCCGTGCGTTAACCCATCAGCAATTCCGATCGCAATTCCATTCGCGACCGTTGACGTTATTGTCACCAGGAGCGTGATCGCGGCGGCGATGAGGAGTCTGGTGGTGAGGTTGAGGGCGTGTGTTGTGCGGGCGAGGTGCCACCAGGCGAGGTCGCGTGTGCGTGGGGTGCCGTCGGTGTTGTGAGGGTGGGCCAGGTGGTGGGCGAGGTAGGCGAGTCTGCGCCGCATTTGGGTGGGGTCGTGGCGGCGGCGGGGCCGGAACGGATCGGCTGGGTTGGTGCTGGGTGGTCGGGCGTCGATGAGGGCGGGGATCAGCCGGTCGAACAGGTGGGTTCGCAGCGTGGAGGCGGTAGGGAAGCGGAGCGGATCGAGCAGGTCTGCCGGGTCGGCGGTCGCGGTGAGGTAGACAGCGCGTAGCAGCCACAACCCGAGTGGGGTGGAGGTGACCTCGGCCAGTGCGGCGGCGGGGCCGTCCGGCGTGGTGGTGGCATTCAGGTTGGCGAGGACGCGTTCCCATACTCGTCCGGGTCGGGCGGGTAGGCACCGCCGGAGGTAGTCGGCGCTGGTCACCGGGTCCACCGGGTCGGGTTCGATGACCATGGCCGAAGTGAGCACGTCCCCGGCGGTGTCGACAGCGTGCCGGTAGTCGACGGTGCGGCTGGTCACGACGAGTTGATCGGTGTCGCTCAGGCAACGATTGATGGCGATGACGACTGCTGCCCGTGAGCTGAGGGGCAACTCGTCGAGCCCGTCCAAGATCGGCAGGATCAGTCCGCGTGACGCGAGAATGGCAGGCGCGTCGGGACCGAGGCCGGTCGCACGGAGGGCCGGGTAGTCCTGCGCCAGCCGTGATGCCAGCCAGTCCTGCAGGCGCGGGAACAGGGTGGTGTCCCACCCGGCCACCGACAACAGGACCGGTATCGGCTCCGAATTGTGGCGTTGCCGGGTGGCCAGCAGCTCGCGAAGGAGTAGAACGGCCAGGGTGGTCTTGCCGCTGCCCGGCCCGCCCAGGATCACCAGCCGACGACGGCGCATCATGCGGAACTTGACGGCCAGGGCGGGGACGTTGGCGCTGGATGCGGTCAGCAGCCCCGTCCTGGTGAGGTTCACCGGATGATCGATCAGCCGGACGTCGCCGGCCGGATGCCACCGCACCGGGATCGGATCGGGGTCGTCCAACGATCTCATCGTCGCCTCGATGCGCCATTGCTGATCGACCAGCCCGGCCAACACCTCCATGGCTACCGCGAGCACATCCGCAGTCACCGGCACCGGCTCCACGGCCCGACGCCACAGCAGCAAGGGAGCCGCCAAGGCCGCGACCGCGAGGACCACCGACACGAGCTGAGCCACGTTGGCCGAGGTCTGCAACCCTCTCTCGTCCAGCAGGGCGGCACCGACCACCGCCAGACAGCCGACCAGTCCCAGCAGACCCGCCCAGGCCATCACCCCACGACGCCGGGTCATGCCATCGCCATCGAGTCTTGACCGGATTCACCATCGCCCGGATCAGCGCTCAGGCTCACGCGGACAAGATTGCGCACTCGGGTCATCCTGACTGCCGCACCCGGCCAACTCGTTCGTCGTTCGCCGCGACCCCTGCGTTACATGGGCCCTCCGACACGCGGCCGAGCCCATCACGGCAGGTCGGTACACCGCAACGCGAGTAACCCGAAAGGCTGTACCAAGCATGTATAAAATTGTCGAATCGCCCGAAATGCTATCAACATACGCCTAAATCCTCGGGAACGACAAGAAGGCGCAGCGGGGGCCTATTGTCCAATCTGGGAGAGGGCCAAATCATCGGCGATCCGCACGATCACCTGAATGCGCGCCATGATATCGACCAACGTTAGTTTATTGACGCACTCTTCTCGGCTACTTATCTAATTGATCTACGACCGCAGCCCGGCCAGGCTTGGTCGAGGTGACCGGCGGGGTAGCTCTCTCATCGGCTGT
>NZ_JBVJIP010000036.1:0-36506 GCF_055586225.1 Actinoplanes sp. NPDC051388
TGAGCTCGTACCGGTGCACCTACGCCAAGATGTGGATCGCCGCCAAGTCCCACTGGAACCTAACCCTGCAAAGCAGCGAGAAGACCGCACTGCAGGCCATGCTCAACACCTGCTCGAACTAACCACCCGACCTACCTGCAGCGATAGCAACAAGCTAGGCGATTCATCTGTGTCGGCGGGACGCAGGCAGCGGAAAGGACTCCATGCGCCCCACCGCCTGGCTTGTCGGCGAGTGGGAGGGGACACCGACAAACGTCAGGCCGGAGCCGCCACGACAGAGGGACCTCCCGCCTCACTTGGGCAGGGACAAGCGCGGCCGGCTGTGCCCGGCTCGAGCCGGGCGACTGGCGATCTTCAAGGTCCACCTGATCAGCCTGGCAGAAGGGTCCAACACTCTTCCGGTTTCCGGCCGTCATCCAGCTTCAGCGGACGCCGCCATGTCCGGGTCGGGAGGTACCTCCCGACGTACCGCTCCCACCTGAGCCGCGGTACCGCCCAACCACGTCGCAGGTGCAAGTGCCCTCCTCGACCACCAACGACCCGCCGATGCCGCTCCAGCAGCGGCCTTCCCGCAAGTCAAACCCCTCGTCGAGAGGCGTACGGGCGAGCGTTCAGTCGAGGGCTCGAACCCTCGGCAGGAGCCAGAACAGACCTGCGACGCACCGTACGGCTGACGCGGCGCCTAACATCGCGTGACGCGGGACCGATTCCCCCCGGGTCAACTGGGATATGGGGTTCGGGTACACGATCAGGGCCAGCGCACCCACGTGCCGCCCCACGAATCCTTTACCCGTCGGTCATGGGGCAACTCGGTGGTCTGATCCACGACTCATGCTGTGGGGTAGGCGATGAAGGCGAACCGCCGGCCGTCGGGGGACCAGTTGCTGACGTTGATCGTTCCTTGGCCACCGAACAACGGATACCGGGCGACGATGCGGCTCCAGTCGGCCGTGCGGATGAGTCGCACCTCAACGTCCAGGTCGGCTGGATGGCCGAGGGTGCCGTTGGGGAAGCTGAGGTAATTGGCGAACTCCCCGGTGGGTGACAGGTGCGGGAACCAGTCGACGGTCTCGGAGGTGATGAGACGTTGCGGTGTTCCGCCGTCTGCCGGTATGCGGGCGAGTTGGGCGTGGCCCGGTTGGTTTGTGAAGTGCTCGGTGTTGAGGTAGAGCCAGGCGCCGTCCGGGGAGTACTCGGGCCCGTCGATGTGTTTGCTTCCGTCGGTCAGATACGTGGCTTCGCCGCCAGATGACGGCATGATCGCGAGTCGGCCGGCCGCGGTGGGGTTGTCGACGGGAAGTATGACGAAGGCGAGGGTGGTGCCGTCCGGGCTGACTCCGTGTAGGAAGTGCCATCGAGTGGAGTCGTGGGTGAGCCGGGACGCCGTCCCGCCGTCGATTGGCGCGACGTATAGGTGGCCGTCATTGGCCGAGAGGTAAACGATCCCCCGTTCCGGGTCGACGATGTGGTCGTTGTTGATGGGTGGCACGTCCGCCAGCGGGACCTGGTCGAGCAGTGGTGGCGAGCCGAGCGTGAGGCGCCATAGCTGCCCCAGACCGTTCAGCAGCAGACCGCGACCGTCGGGTGTCCAGTTCGGCGCCTCGAGGAGCAGGTACTCGTCGGTGTAGACCCGCTCCGGGGGACCGCCGTCGACGTCGGCGATCCACACCTCGGTGCGCTGGTCGGGTCGCAGGTGCCGACCAGTTCCCAGGGGCCATTCGGAGCTGCTATCCACGGCTACCTTCCTGGTTCAGCGCAGCCAGCGCGACGTTGTGGTCGTCGACCGACGTGAGCCCGGAGACGGCGAGGACGCCGATGAGGGTCCCGTGGACGCGGATCGGGACGGCGCCGCCGGTGGGGGCGTAGTCGGTAGCCGGGAGCGCGAAGGCGGCGTCAAACCTCGCAGGGTCGTCGCCGGCACACTGCTGGCCGACCTCGTGTGATGAGCGGTCGAAGCGTCGCACGACGCGGGTTTTGCGCATCGCCCAGTCGTCGTTGTCGGCGCTGGTGCCGGGCAGGGCGGCGTGGAAGACCCGCTGTTCGCCGAGGTGGATGCTGATTGTGACGGGCAGCTGCTGTGCCCGGCATTGGGCCACGAGGGCGCTGCCGAGCTGCCAGGCGTCGTTGTGGTCGAACTTGTCGAAATCGGCTTCCTCGGCCATGGATTTCCCCTTAGAGTGTTTTGATCTTGATGTTGCGCCACCGGCATCGGGCTCCTGGCCCCCAGCGTCCGGCCCCGAAGCCGGGGTCGTTGTCGTGCACTTCGAAGGCGATGTGGCCCGCCGGCCCCAGGTGGGCGGCGACGACGCCGGCGTCGTAGTGCGGGTGGTTCATCGTGGCGAGGTCGACCTCGGCGACCAGCACGTCGTTCACCCAGGTGGTGATCGTCGGCCGGGCGCCGACGCAGCGCACGCGCAGCGAGTTCCAGTCGCCGAAGCGCCAGCGGGCGAGGATCTCCGCCGGGTCGCCGCGCCGCGTGAGCAGCGCGGGCTTGTCCGGTGTCATCGGTTCCAGCGAGGTCGCCGGGTCCTCCAGGCGCAGCCCGGTCGGGCGGCCCTCGGCGTCGTGGCGGACGTCGAGGACGTACGGCACGGCGTGGAAGCCGCCGGTCCCGTTGCCGAAGAAGCCGCCGATGGAACCGGACTTGCGATGGTCGACGAGGACCTGGAAGCCGGCCCAGCTGTCCGGGCGGCGGCGCAGCATCACGCCGGTGTCGGCCGGCCAGTCCGGCTTCATCTCCAGCACCAGCTCGAAGTCGCCGTACGCCCGTTCGCTCACCAGGTAGCCGCCGTAGCCGGGGACCTCGGGGTCCTGGAAGCCCTCGATGGCCCCGTCGACCACCTCCCAGCGGGCCGGATGGGCCGCGGCCATCGTCTCGTAGTCCGCGGCCAGGTCCGGGAGCACCTCGCGCACCGCCGGGCCGCCCGGCCACATCGGTCCGTAGCTGCGCGGCACCGCGTACCAGCCGGCCAGCGTCCGCCCGTCGAACAGCGGCACGAACCCGGTCATGACCAGCCCCCGACGAGCTTGTCCACCGTGGCGTGGGTGATGCCCAGGCCGGGGAACGCGGCCAGGGTGCTGATAGGGAAGTTGCCGATGACCGGGAGGAGTTCCACGTTGTCGAGGATGCCGCCGGTGCCGACGGCCTCGCGCAGCAGCCCGCCGCCGACCGGGTCGGCGAGCCACTCCTGCAGGGTGGACATGCCGTCCAGCATGACCGGCACCGGGGGTGCGGTGACCTCGACGGTCGTGGTGAGGCGGAGGTCGCGCGACGAGGCGCCGACCGTGAGCACGAACGCGCCGCCTTCGAGCACCCAGGCGCGTGCGCTCGGCGACCAGTAGGACAGATCACGGCCGGTCAGCGTGAAGGTGACCGTCGTGCCGGCGCCGGGTTCGAGGTCGACCTTGGCGTACGCCCTGAGCTCGCGCACCGGACGGGCGACCGACGCCTCGGGGTCGCCGACGTACAGCTGCACGACCTCCTTGCCGCGGCGCTCGCCGGTGTTGGTCACCGTGCAGGAGACGGTGACGGTCCCGTCGCCCACCACGGCGGTCAGGTCGCGGTAGGAGAAGCTGGTGTACGACAGGCCGTGCCCGAACGGGTAGCTCACCGGAAGGTCGAGCGCGTCGTACCCGCGGTACCCGACGAAGACGCCCTCGCCGTACCGCACGTGCCCGGCCTCGCCCGGGAAGTTGAGGTACGACGGGTTGTCCCGCAACCGCACCGGCAGGGTCTCGGCGAGCCGTCCGGACGGGTTGGCGGCGCCCAGCAGCAGGTCCGCGACGGCGCCGCCGGCCGCCTGCCCGGACAGCCAGCACTCCAGCACCGCCCGGGTGTCGGACTCCCAGTCGGCGAGCCGGATCGCGGAGCCGTTGGCCAGCACCACGACCAGGTCGGCGTTGGCGTGGGCCAGCCGGGCCAGCAGCGCGGTCTGGTTGGCCGGCAGGTCCATGTGGGTACGGTCGAAGCCCTCGGACTCGGCGGCGGCCGGCAGCCCGAGGAACGCGACGACCGTCCCGGCCCGGCCGGCGAGGGCGACCGCCTCGGCCGCGAGTCCCTCGTCGCGGTCGGTCGTGTCGATGCCGAACCCGGCGGCGAACGCGACCTCGACGCCGTCCGGCACCGCCGCCCGGATCTCGTCCAGGGGCACGTCGACCCGGGTCGGGTTGACCTGGGAGCTGCCGGCGCCCTGGAAGCGCGGGGTGCGGGCGAACTCGCCGATCACCGCGATCGTGTCGCCGGCGGACGGGCGCAGCGGCAGGATGTCGCCGTCGTTGCGCAGCAGCACCGCGCATTCGGCCGCGGCGGCGCGGGCCAGCGCGTGGTGTCCGTCCACATCGAGCGTTGCGGCGGCGTCGGTACGCTCGGTGGCCCGCTCGACCAGCCGCAGCACCCGCGTCACCGCCTGGTCGAGCACGGCCTCGTCCAGCCGCCCGGAACGCACCGCGTCGACGATCGCGGCGTCGCTGACCCCGTGGTTCGGCGGCATCTCCAGATCCAGGCCGGCGGCCAGCGCCGCCACCCGGTCGTGGACCGCCCCCCAGTCGGACACCACGAGGCCGTCGAAGCCCCACTCGCCGCGCAGCACCTCGGTCAGCAGCCAGGTGTGCTCCGAGGCGTACACCCCGTTGATCTTGTTGTAGGAGCACATCACCGTCCACGGCTGAGCCCGCTTGACGGCCCGCTCGAAGCCGGCGAGGTAGATCTCGCGCAGTGTCCGCTCGTCGGCGTCGGCGCTGACCCGCAGCCGGTCGGTCTCTTGGTTGTTCGCCGCGAAGTGCTTGAGCGAGGTGCCCACGCCCTGGCTCTGGACGCCCTCGATCATCGCGGCGCCGAGGCTCCCGGCGAGCATCGGGTCCTCGGCGAGGTACTCGAAGTTGCGGCCGCACAGCGGTGACCGCTTGATGTTGATGCCGGGGCCGAGCACAACGGCCACGCCCTGGGCGCGGGCCTCGGCACCGAGGGCCTCGCCCACCCGGCGGACCAGCTCCGGGTCCCAGGAGGAACCGAGCGAGGAAGCGGTCGGGAAGCAGGTGGCCGGGACGCTGCCGGAGATGCCCACGTGGTCGCCGCGATCCGGCTGCTTGCGTAGCCCGTGCGGACCGTCGGAGATCATGATGTCCGGGATGCCCAGCCGGGGCACCGCTCTGGTGTGCCAGAAGTCGGCGCCCATGCAGAGCGTCGCCTTCTCCTCCAGGGTGAGCGCGGCGAGCAGCGACGGGATGTTCCAAGAGGTGTTCACGCAGGTTCTCCTGAGATTCGGTAGGCAGCGTGGGGTCGCCGGAGGCCACGATGCGCGCATCGGTCTGGTCCGGCGGCTCTCGATGTGCGTGTCGGGGCGGATCCCAGCGACACGGTCAGACCCGGTGACGCGACGCGCTACAGCGTGGCCTGGAAGGGGTCCCAGTCCTGGCCGATCACGGGGATGGCGTCGACCGTGCTGGTGACCTCGACGGTGCGGCGCGTGGCGACCGCCTCCTCGATCGCCGTCATGGTGTCGAGTACGTGGTAGCCGAGTTCGCCGGAGGCCAGGGGCTGGGTACCCGTCCGGATGGCGCGGGCCATGTCGAGCACTCCTGTGCCGCGGCCGGCGAGCGCACCGGTCACCGGAATGTTGTGCCACTGCGGGTCGGCGAGAAGGTTGGACAGTGCCGGCGCGTGAGTGATCCGGACGTCACCGGTGAAGGTGTTGGGATCGGGGATCATTATCGTGCCCTCCGTGCCGGTGATCTCGACGATTCCCATCCGGGGCAACGGCGAGTCGAAGCTGAAGACGCTTTGGCTGATCCCGCCGCCGGCGAACTGTGCGATGGCGTTGATGTGGGTGGGGACCTCGACCGGAAATTCGGTGCCCGCGCGGTCTCCGACCTGGATGGTCCTGGTCGGGCGGCCCTTCGAGCCGACGGCGGCCACTAGGGCGACCGGGCCGAAGATGTGCACGAGCGTCGTCAGGTAGTACGGCCCGATGTCGAACAGCGGCCCGGCGCCACGGGCGAACAGGAACTCGGGGTTCGGGTGAAAGATCTCCGGACCCGCATACTGCATGACGGTCTGGGCGGACAGCGGCACTCCGATGTCTCCCCGCGCGATCGCCCGGCGGGCGGTCTGGACGCCGGGGCCGAGCACTGTGTCGGGTGCGACTCCGATCAGCCGGCCGGCGGCGGCCGCCTTCTCGAGCAAGACCCGTCCGCTGTCCCTTTCGATGCTCAGCGGCTTCTCCGACCAGACGTGTTTGCCGGCCGCGACGGCCAGTGTGCTGATCTCGGCGTGCATGGCGGGGACGGTGAGGTTCACGACGATTTCGACGTCCGGATGGGCGAGCACATCCTCCGACGAACCCCATTGGGCGATGCCGTACTTGCCGGCCTTAGTGCGCGCGCGTTCCCGGTTCAGGTCACCCACGGCGACAACGCTGACGTCTGGGAAGCGCACCAGGTTTTCGAAGTAAGAGTCGCTGATCATGCCAGCTCCGATGAGGCCGACACCTACCGCATGGGATCCAGGGGACACGGTGTTCCTTTCGCGTTCGGACGCTTGGGTGCCTGACCGCCCCGCGCGGTGCGCGGTGGCGGGATGGGCTGGTATCGGGTGGCTCCGGCTTACCGGCCGGCGAGGGATCCGCCGATGCCGCCCACGCTGAAGTACTTGTTGAGCACGGCGAACACGATGGCTGGCGGCAGCAGCATGACCACGGAGACGGCCATGACGGGGCCCCAGTCGATGGCCGTTTGCTGGAAGAAGGTCTGCAGGCCCACCGGCAGGGTGAAGATGGCGTTGGACTTGAGGAAGACCAGGGCGACGAGGTAGTCGTTCCAGGCGACCAGGAAGGTGAAGATCGCGGTGGACAGGACACCGGGCAGCGAGTTGCGCAGCACGATCCGCATGAAGGATCCGAATACGGAGCAGCCGTCCATCCAGGCCGCTTCCTCCAAGGCGTTCGGGATGGAGTCAAAGTAGGCCGCCATCATCCAGGTGGCGACCGCCATCGTGGATCCCACGTAGACGATGACGATGCCGACGAGGTTGTCGGCCAGTCCGAGCGCCGCGAACAGGACGAACAGGGGGACGATCGCGGTGATGACCGGCAGGGACTGGATGACGAACAGCAGCAGCGAGTAGGCCGACACCGCGCGACTGCGGGCTCGGGAGAGTACGTATCCCGCCGGTGCGGCGACGATCAGGGAGATCAGCACGGTGGCGCAGGTGACGCCGAGGCTGTTAGTCAGCCAGGTGAGCACGCTCGTGTTGGCGAAAATGTTGGTGAAGTTGTCCAGGGTGAGCGGGCTCGTGCTGGTGCTGAATGTCCCGTGTCGTACGGACAGGAACAGCGTGACGTAGATCGGGATGAGGGCGAAGACGGTGAAGACCAGGATCGCGGCGAACCGGCCCCACCGGCCTCGCTCGCCCGGCCGCCGGCGCGCCGTGGGCGCCGGTGTGGCGGCCTCGGCGGGCACGGTGGACTCCTGCAGGACGGTCATGCCGTTTCCCCCTTGCGGATCTGCCGGTACAGGATCGTCGAGATGACGACCAGGACGAGGGTCATGAGGAAGGCGATCGCCACGCCGGGTCCGGTCTGGAAGTCCTGGAAGACGGTCCGGTACGCCAGGACGACCAGCGAAGAGGTGGCGTTGACGGGTCCGCCGCCGGTCAGCAGGTAGATCGTGGGGAAGTCGTTGACGCAGAAGATCGTCATCAGGATCCAGCTGATGTAGGTGGACCGGCTGATCATGGGTAGCGTGATTTTGGTGAATGCCTGCCATTTCGTGGCGCCGTCCATGTCCGCGGCCTCGTAGAGGCTCTGGTCGACAGTTGCCAGGGCGGCGGAGGTCATCAGCATCATGAACGGGAAGCTGCACCAGACCTTGAAGACGCAGACGGTGATCGCGGCCAGTGTCGGGTCGGCGAGAAACAGCGGCTCGCCGAAGCCCAGGCTGTGGGCAAGGCGGGGAACCGGGCTGGACGGGGTGGCAACGAGCCAATTCCACGCGGTCGAGGACACCACGATCGGTATCACCCACGGCAGCATCAGCAGAACCTTGAACAGCCGGCCCCCCGGGATTCTCGTGCGCAGCAGCAGCGCCAGCGCCATGCCGACCAGCCAACTGCCGAAGACCCCGACGAGGGTGAAGACGACGGTGAAACGTGCCGCGGCCCAGAATTCCGGCCGCGTCAGCACGTCGGCGTAGTTGGCCAGGCCGACGAACCGGCCGCTGATGATCAGGGAGCCCTGGTGCAGCGACTGGCTGGCGGCGACGCCGAGCGGGTATGCGTTGATCAGCACCAGCAGGATGACCGACGGGGCGACGAGGAACACCATGGTCACAGCGCCGCGGGACGGTCGCCTGCGGCCGGCCCGGTGCGCGGCCCGGCCGGAACCAGCCGCGCCGAGCCCGGCCATCGCCCGGCGCAGACCGGCGATGACGGAAGTCGATGCCATGGTCACCTTCCCTGCCGGGTCGGGCGGCGCTGATCGGCCCGGGATTGCCGGACCACGACGGCAGCGATCACTTGATGGCCTGCTCGATGCCACGCTGCAGCACGGTCAGGGCCGTCTTGGAGTCTGTTCTGTTCTGGATCATCGTCTGCGCGAATTGGGTGAGCGCCTGGCCGCCGTCGACGGCAGCCAGCCCGGCGGTCAGCTTGGTGCCCCGGGCGGCATACGTGGTGGAGATCGGGGTGTACTCCTTGACGATCTTGACCTGCGCGGGATTCTTCGTGAACGCGTCGGAGGCGGTGATCGACTTCAGCACCGGCACGCCGTTGACGAGCGCGGTATCCCAGTACTGGTGAATGTTCTTGAGGTAGTAGGTCAGGAACGCTTCGGAGGCCTGCTGCGACGGCGTCTTGCGGTACATCATGATGCTGTTGACGAAGTGCAGAGCCGCCTTGTCGCCGTGCGGACCGGCGAGCGGGCTGTTCACGACCACGTCGTCCTTAACCGCGGCGGCTTGACTCTGCAGGCCGGCCGAGTGGAACCCGATGCCGACCTTGGCGTTGGCCCATTGGGAATTCAGGTTGTCCAGGGTGTAGCTGATGCTTGCCGGGTCGATGATGCCCTCGCGGACCAACTGCCGGATGAAGTCCATCGACTCGATGTTGCGATCGGTGACGCAGTCCGGCTTACCGTCCGGATCGAACAGCCCGCCACCATTCATGATCATCATCGCTACCATCGCGTGCGAGCCGAGGTTGTTGCCGGCGCCGGTGCCGATGCCGAAACCGAAGACGCCGATCTTCTTCAGCGCACGACCCGCCGCCAACAGCGAATCGAAGTTGGTCGGCGCACCGACGCCGGCCTTGTCCAGCAGTTTCTGGTTCGCCCACAGGATCCGCGCGTCGAGCTGCCACGGCACGCCCGCATAGCCGTTGTCCGTCTTCGTGGTGTCGAGGATCCCCGGCAGGAAGTCGTCGTAGAGGCCGTCCTTCTTCCACACCTCCAGCAGATTGTCGGCGTAGGCGATCGCGCCTTGCGCGGCGAACTGGAACGGCTGGAAGCCGCCGCCGGTAGACACCGCCGGGCCGGTCCCGGAGGCGATCGCCGACGCGTACGTCTGGTAGAAGTTGTTCCACGGAATGACCTGATAGTTCGCCTTGCCCAAGCCGGCCGACGGCGGGTACGCCTCGGTGATCTTCTTGGCCAGGTCGCTGTAGGCCGTCGGGCCCCAGGGTTGATCCCAGAACTTGATCGGGTCCGACGCGCCGGCGGAGGAGTTGGTCGACCCGGACACCTGGCACCCGGTCAAGGCCGGCGCGGCAACGGCCGCCGCCAAGCCCAGGAAGCCACGACGACTTAACGAGCTGGTACGTTCAGTCATGGTGTACTCACATTCTGCGGCGCAATCGGCCGCGTTTCGATAGCGCAGTGGGTGGCTGGAGGTCGCCTCGGGCCGGAAGGTGCTAGCCCTCGACGTAGATCGATGCGGTAGCGATGTCGGCTTCGAGATCGTCGATATCGGTGGCCCGGCCGTTGCCGGCGAGCAGCCGGTGCAGCCGGCGCCAGGTGGCGCGGTGCGCCGACTCGTAGATCGTGGGAGCCAGCAAGACACCACCGGGACTGGTGATGGTGAGCAGGGCGGGCTGAGCGGTGGCGCCGTCCGGGATCAGCACGTGGACCCCGCCGTCGGCTGTCAGCAGTCGGGCAGTGGCCTGCTCCGAACCCGCGTCCGTGCAGACCGCACTGATGTCTACCGCGGTGTCCCCGGCCACCGCTTCGGCCACGTAGCCGTGCTCGGATCGATGGATGACGCGCAGTTGCTCGGCCGGGGCGAGCAGCGCGCGTACCAGACTCAGTTGGTGCAGCAGCACCGTCGGCAACGAGCGGCCGACGGCGACCCGGACCCGGCATTCGAACCGAGTGCCGGTGCTCACCGCGGATCGGAAGGCCGCGCCAGCCGACGCCATGACCGGACTGCCGGCCCAGGGGGAATCGACGACAACCACACATGTGCCGGCGTCCGGTGTTCGCAGCGGGCTCAGATCGGCCGGCTCGGGAGCGATCACGACCACTCCCGCCGCGCCGCCGCGGATCACGCCGGCGACGGCCTCCGGCCAGCCGCCTGAACCGCCGATGATCGTGACACCTCCCGGTGCCGCCGCGTCAGCCTCGAGGAAGGAGCGAGGCAGGGACGCCAGGAGGCCGGCCGTGGCATAGCCGGCACGCACCTCGTCGGCGGCGAAGACCAGCAACGGGCGGTTCATGCCGGCACCGCCGTTCGGTCTGCTGCGCGTACGCGCTGCGCGGCCCCGTCGGCAACGGCGATGGCGAACCTCACGTCGTCGATCGAGGTCGCCAGGTCCGGTGCCCACTGGCCTTGGACGGCAGCGGCGACCCGCCGCCATTCGCCTTCGTACCCGTTGTGGTCTGCCGGCTCGAACGTGCGGGTCGAGCCGGCCGTCCGCATCGCCACCGTCGCGCTGCCGGCGTGCACGTACGAGGGTGGGAAGTCGATGCGCAGCGCCCGGTGGTCGCCGAACACCTCGAGTGTCCACTCCGGACGCCAGGTCGCCGTCATTGCCGCGTGCAACTCGATCAGCTTGCCGCCGGCGGTAAGGACGATCTGGTATCCGAAGGGTCGGATGAAGTGCGCGCTGAGGACCCGCATGTCGTCGGAACGAGGCAGCAATGCGCGTACGAGCGGCAGATCGTGGATCGCGAGTCCCAGGACCCCCAAACGCACCAGCTCGGCCCGTTCGTCGACGGCGACGGCGACGGCCGCGCCGCCGCCGCGCCGCGCCGGTGGCTCGGTGGCGAGACCCTCGAAGCGCGCGTTAGGCGGCAACACGATGGAGGAACGGATGGTGTGGCTGGCTGCTGGCAGGTCCGCCCACTGCGCCGTCGCGGTCAACCAGCCAGGATCGAACGTGTGCATGGCGCCCACGACGATCGGCACCCCCGTCTTGGCCGACGAGACGGCGATCTCCGCGGCCTCCTTGCCGGAGGTCGCCAACGGCTTCTCGCACAACACGGCCTTCTTGCCGGCCCGGCACGCCGCGATCACCTGAGCGGCGTGGAACCGGTCCGGGCTGCAGACCGCTACCACCGCGACCCGCGGGTCGCCGAGCAGCGCATCGATCGAGGTCGAATGCGCCGCACTGACCCGAGCAGCAATCGACGCCGCGACGGACGGGTCGAGGTCCATGACGTGGACGACCTCGAACGTCTCCTGAAGCCGGGCCAGGGTGGGCAGGTGGATCGCCTGCGTCACCGGCCCGGCGCCGGCGAACCCCACACCGATCTTCCCGTTGAGCACGCTGGCCTCCGCAGGAGCTGGACTGAAATACAATCGAGCGTTCAAATTTCGCCAAATGTAAACGGCTGTTAGTGTTACGTCAACGGCTCGTAACAAGATCAAGAAGTCCCGGAAATCAAGGTACGGTATGGGAGGTTCGTGTGGTTGTGTCCGCCTCGACCGCTCGTGGCCCGTATGAGAAGGGGATCAAACGCCGCGAACAGATCGTGCGCTCCGCAACTGCGGTGTTCGCGGAGTTCGGCTACGCCGGTGGATCGCTTCGCACCATCGCAGCCGCGGTCGGCGTGTCGCCGACCATGCTGATCCAGTACTTCGGCAGCAAGGAAGGCCTGCTCCAAGCCGTGCTGGAAGCGTGGACCAACCAGACATACGACCTATTCGCCAAGGACAAACACGGCCTGCAGTACTTGCGGCAACTGCCCGAGCTTATGACCTTCCACGTGAACCACCGCGGCCTGATCGAGCTCTTCCTGACCATGACGGCAGAGGCGTCGAGCCCCGTCCACCCCGCCCGTTCCTTCGTCCAGCACTTCTACGCCCGCAGCCTCGAAGAGTTCAGCCAGCAGCTGCGCGTGGCCCGCGACAGCGGCGAGGTCACCCTGACGGATCGGGAGATCGTCACCGAGGCCCGCATGCTGATCGCCGTCCTGGACGGGCTGGAACTGCAATGGCTCATCGACTCCGCAGTCGACCTCCGCGGGCTTTTCGAGCAGTACCTGAACCCCGCCATCGCACGCTGGACAGCCCCACACGGACGCTGACCTTCCGGCCCACGCGCCGGCCCGGCGGGTGCCACAGTGTCCGCCGCGCGCATCGTGCTGGGCGGAGGCGGTCAGCACCGCGACCCCGGGTGCCACCCGGGCTGCGGAGTGTCATCGCGATCGCGGCGGGCGATGCGCACAGCGTCATCCTGCACGCCGACGGCACGGTCTCCGCGTGGGGGCGCAACGACCACGGACAGTCCTCCGTGTCGCCGGAGGCCGTCGGTGTGTCGGCCGTCGCGGCCGGCGCCGCCTACACGGTCGCGGTCCGCGCGGACGGGACGCTGCTGTCGTGGGGACACGCGCCGGCCGGATCGCCCCGGCGCCTGCCGCGACGGCGCGGCCCAAATCTCGGCTGGTGAGTCGCACGGCCTCGCGCTCGACGCGGACGGCACCGTGCGCGCGTGGGGGGACAACACCTACGAGCAATGCGTCGTCCCGGACGGGCTCGGCCGCGTCCTGACGATCGCGGCGGGCGGGATGTTCAGCATCGCGCGACATCGGTGAAGGGTGACCCTGAGTAGGCGCCGTACGGAGGACGTTCCGGACCGCAGCGGCCTGGCGCCCGAGGCGATGACGCCGCCTCGGGGGTTGTGACCGGGGGTCAGGCTTCGGGGATGGTGATGCCGAAGCTGGCGAAGTCCATCTGGTCCGGGTCCATGGTGTCGCCGATGGTGAGCGCGTCGATGCGGGCGAGTTCCTCGGCGGTGAGCTCGAAGTCGAACACGGTGAAGTTATCGGCGATGCGGTCGGCGTGCACCGACTTCGGGATCGCGGAGCGGCCTTGCTGGATGTGCCAGCGCAGCATGACCTGTGCCGTGCTCTTGCCGTAAGTGTCACCGATCGCCTTGATGACCGGGTCGGTCAGGGGCGTCTTGGGGTCGCCACTGTAGTGACGGATGCCACCGATGGGCGCCCAGGCCTGGGTGAGGATGCCGTGTTGCGCGTTCGCCGCCTGAAGGTCGGGGCGGATGTTATACGGGTGCAGTTCGATTTGATTGACCGCCGGCACGATGCTGGTCTGAGCCAGGAGAGCGTCGAGCCGGATCGGCTTGAAGTTGCTCACGCCGATCGCGCGGACCGCGCCGTCGGCGAGGAGAGTCTCGAGCGCTTGGTACGACTGGATGGTCTGGTCGAAGACGCTCGGCATGGCCTGGTGCAGGATCAGTAGATCGATCCGGTCGACGCCGAGTTTCTTCGCGCTCTTGGCGAAGGCATGCAGGGTGGCGTCGTAGCCGTAGTCGCTGATCCAGACCTTGGTCTCGACGAAGACCTCGTCGCGGTCGATACCGGAGCGGCGGATCGCTTCACCGACCTCACGTTCGTTGCCGTACGCGGCCGCGGTGTCGATGTGCCGGTAGCCGACCTCCAGCGCCGTCTGCACGGCGGTGACGGTCTGCTCAGGTGGGGTCTGGTAGACGCCGAAGCCCAGCGAGGGGAGCAGGACACCGTTGTTGAGTGTGACGGTTGTGGTCATTGCTTTTACGTTCCTTCGCTACGGGTGCGAGCGCGACGGCCCCAACGTGGTGCCCGTTGCGGGTCCGTCGTGTTCGCTATGGTCAGAGCGCGATGAGGACCTTGAGGGCCTCGCGGTCGTCCATGGCGTGGTAGGCGGCAGGTACCTCGTCGAGTGAGACGGTACGGTCGAAGACCTTGCCGGGGTTGACGGTGCCGTCGAGGATGCCGGGCATCAGCTCGTCGATGTAGGCGCGTACGGGGGCAGGGCCGCCGTTGAGGGTGATGTTGCGGCCGAACAGGCTGGCGAAGCCGACCGGGGCCTGGTCGTACTGCGGGACCCCGACGCGGCTGATGACGCCGCCGGCGCGGACGATGCCGACAGCTTGGTCGTAGGCGGGCCGGTGCCCGACGGCTTCCAGGACCTTCAGGGCTCCGCCGCCGGTGAGGTCGCGGACGGCGGTGATGCCTTCCTCGCCGCGCTCGGCGACGACGTCGGTGGCGCCGAACTCGAGGCCCAGGTCGGTGCGGACTTTGTGGCGACCCATCAGGATGATGCGCTCGGCGCCTAGCTGCTTGGCTGAGAGTACGGCGAGCAGCCCGACCGCGCCGTCGCCGATGACCGCGACGGTGTCACCGGCAACGACATTGGCGCGTTTGGCGGCGTGGTAGCCCGTGCCGTACACGTCGGCGAGGGTCAGCAGCGAGGGCAGCAGCTCCGAGTCGGTGCCGACGGGCAGCTTGACGAGGGTGCCGTCGGCGAGGGGGACACGGATCAGCTCCGCCTGCGCGGCGCTGAAGAATCCGAACTCAGGGTGGGCGCAGGCGGTTTGCACGCCGGCGCGGCAGAACTCGCAGGTGTTGTCCTGGTAGGAGAAGGATGCGACGACCAGGTCACCGACCTTGACGCCGGCCACGTCGGAGCCGGCCTGCTCGACGATGCCGAGGAACTCGTGACCCATCTGCATTCCCTGCTCCTGGGCGGGCAGGTCGTGGAACGGGTGCAGGTCACTACCGCAGACACAGGAACGCACGACGCGCACGATCGCGTCGGTCGGCTCCTGGACGGTGGGGTCGGGAAGGGTTTCGACGCGGACGTCACCGGCGGCGTACATGAGGGTGGCATGCATGGGTTTGATCTCCTGTTGCAGAAAGAAGAGAAGCGATGGAATGTCAGGCGGGCTTGTTCGCCAGCACCTTGTCGACGACGGCGCCGGCGCGGTCGGCCTGCTGTTGTCCGACGCGGGCTCGTAGTGTCGAGATCAGTCCTCGCAGGTTCGCCTCGGTCACTCCGGTGTTGAGGGCGATGGCGACGTGTGACTGCAGCTGCGACTCGACGCCGTCGAGGGTGGCCAGCGCTGCGACGGTGGCGATCTCCCGGCTCTGCCAGTCCAGGTTGTCGCGGGTGAAGATGTCGCCGAACAGGTGCGTTTTGAGGAACTGGTCGATGGTCGGCGCGAACTCGAACAGGGCGCCGGTCACTGGGGCGCCGGCGAGCTTGGTCTGGTTCTCGGTGCCGGCCTGCAGAATGTTCGTGCCGGTAGGCAGCGGGGTGGGCTGCGCGCCGACCGGGTCGCTGATGCCGTCCGCGCGGCGCTGCTCGAGCAGGGCCATGAACGCGCCGAGGCCGTTGAGGCTGCGGGGGAAGCCCGCGTAGGCGTACATCTGCACCAGGACTTCGGTGATCTCGCTGACGGTCAGCCCGGCGTCCAGGCCGTCGGTGAGGGCCTGACGCAGCTGCGGCAGGTGCCCCGCGGCGGTGAATGCCGCGATGGTCGCCGTCGCCTGCAGGCGCGGGCTGAGCTCGGATTCGCCGGGCATTGTCGTACTCCTTGCGTGGGTAACGGGGTGCGGCGGGCCGGCGGTCAGCTCTTGTTGGCCTGCTCGTACTGCTCGTCGGTGACCGGCTCGAGCCAGGTGGTGGGATCGCTGCCGTCCGGCTTGTTCTCCAGCAGCGCGAAGTGGCTCATGAACGTGTCGGCGGCGGCGCCGTGCCAGTGCTGCTCGTCGGGCGGGCAGATGACCGTCTCGCCGGCGTGGATGCGCACGACGGAGCCGTCCCGGGTGCCGACCAGGCCGACGCCCTCGTTGACGTGCAGGGTTTGGCCGACCGCGTGGAAGTGCCAGTTGGACCGGGCGCCGGGCGTGAACCGCACGAGCGCGGCAGTCATCCGCGACGGGCCGCTCCCGTTGTAGATCGGGGTCATATAGACGTCACCGGTGAACCACGAGGCGGGCGTCTTGACGGTCTGGCGGACGGGTTGAAGTTCCATGATGTGCTCCTCGGTGCGAACCCCGCAGGGTCGCGCGAACATGGGTGACCAGCGACGACGCTCACCGCTCCGGCTCTCATCCTCTATGGAACACGCTCGGGCGTACCGGTGGGAGGGCCTGTCGAAGCGTGTACTGACAGGGCACCCCGGGCCGGGCCTCCGGGGACGTACGGTGGCGGTCATGAACACCCGCGAGGACGTAAGTCGGCGCCAGCCGCGTCCACGGCAGATCCGGCCCGGGCTGCAGACCCCTTCTCGACGCCATGACCGACGCTGCCGCCCTCGTGTGTAACGCTCGCCTGGACGTCCTGGCCGTCAACCGGCTGGGCGAGGCTTCTATCGTCCCGTGTTCCGCGACTCGAGCCGGCCGGTGAACCTCGCCCGGTTCTGCTTCCTCGACCCCGCAGCCGACGATTTCTACCTCGTTTGGAAGGACGCCGCCGACACCACTGTGGTGCGGCTGCGTGGCGAAGCCCGACGAAACCCTTACGACAAATTCTTCAGCGACCTTATCGGTGCGCTTGCCGTGCGCAGCGACGACTTCCGCACCCGCTGGGCCACGCACAACGGGCCCCTGAGGCACACCGGGATGAAGCGCTTCCGGCACCCGGTCGCCGGCCGGCTCGATCTCGCGTTCGAGGCGATGCCCCTTGCAGCCGACCCGGGTCTGACCATGTGCGCCTACAGCGCCGAGGTCGGCACGCCGTCGCATGACAGCCTTCGCCTGTTAGGCAGTTGGACCGCGAACTCGGCGAGCGGCGCCTCAGCCCCGCAACACTGAGCACCATCTACCGACGGGAGGAGGCACCGCGTGCTGGGCTTGGTGCTGGTGGTGGTTCTGGTTGCGGTGCTGCTCGCCTGTGGTGTCCTAGGCGCGCGGTTACGGGTTGCGCCGCCGGTACTGCTGCTGGTCTGCGGGGTGCTGCTGGGTTTCGTTCCCGCGCTACGCGGCGTGCAACTGCCTCCTGAAATGGTGCTGCTGCTGTTCCTGCCGATTTTGCTCTATTGGGAGAGCCTGACCACCTCGCTGCGCGAGATCCGCAGCAACCTGCGCGTCGTGGTGCTCAACAGCACCGTCCTGGTGGTCGCCACGGCAGCCGTCGTCGCTGTTGCCGCCCACGCGATCGGGTTGCCCTGGGGGCCGGCATGGGTGCTCGGGGCGGCGGTCGCCCCGACGGATGCCACCGCGGTCGCGGTGCTGGCCCGATCGCTGCCGCGGCGCAACGTCACCCTGCTGCGCGCCGAGAGTCTTGTCAACGACGGCACCGCGCTGGTGATTTACGGACTCGCCGTCGGCATCACCGCCGGCGAACAACACCTGACTGTGCCGCACGTCGGCGGGTTACTGCTGCTGGCGTACGGCGGCGGCGCGCTCGCCGGAATCCTGGTGGCTTGGCTCGGCGTGCAGGCCCGGCGGCGCCTCGACGACCCGATCCAGGAAAGCGTCACTATTCTGCTCCTGCCGTTCACCGCATATCTGATCGCCGAGGCCGTCCACGCCTCCGGAGTCCTCGCGGTCGTGGTGTGCGGGCTGATCATGAGCCAGGCCGGGCCGCGGGTCGGCGTTGCCGCGACCCGGCAGCAGACCACCTCGTTTCTCACCCTGGCCACCTACCTGCTCAACGGCTCCTTGTTCGTGCTGGTCGGCCTGCAGGTACAGGCCGCGGTACGCGGGCTGACCAGCGTCGCCCTGATCCAGGGCCTGACTACGGTCGCCGTCGTGTCCGCCGCGGTCCTGGGGACCCGGTTCCTGTGGTTGTTCACCGCCCCATACGTGCTCCGGGTCCTCGACCGCCGCGCGCAGCAGCGTGAACGCCGGGTCGGCGCCCGCGCGCGGGTGGTCAGCGGCCTCGCCGGGTTCCGTGGCGCCGTGTCGCTGGCGGCAGCGCTCGCCGTACCGGCCGCGCTGAGCTCAAGGCAGCCGTTCCCGGCCCGGGATTTGATCATCTTCGTCACGACCGGTGTCATCGTGACAACCCTGGTGGTGCCGGCGTTGATTCTGCCGGCCGTGGTCCGCTGGGCGAACCTGCCGCCCGACACCGGCGTCGACCAGGAACGGCAGCTGGCCGAAACGCTCGCCACCCAGGAGGCCCTCGCGGCCCTGCCGCAGCTCGCCGCCGAGCGGCACATCGAGCCTGCGATCACCGAGCGGCTGCGCCGCGAGTACGAGAAACACCTCGCCGTCCTGCAAGCCGGTGAGGATGACTCCGGTGATCAGCCCGCGCTGCGCACCAAGCAGCAGGACACCACCCTGCGCTCCGCCGTCATTGCTCACAAGCGGGAAACCGTGGTGCGGCTGCGCGACGAGGGGGGCATCGACGACACCGTCCTGCGCGGGCTGCAAGCTCAGCTGGACCTTGAAGACACTCGCCTCACGGGGCCAACCGCATGGGGATGATGGTGCTGGGCTGGTCAGACGGTGTTGGCGTCGCTGGCGCCCGGCCGCTGACCTACCGCCGGGGGCGGGGTGTGCAAGCCGGCATTCTCGGCCGGTGTGGCAGACCAGGCATTGAGCAGAGCCAGGTTGTCGTGCGACGGCGTGCCGGCCTGCGCGGTGTAGACCAGCAGGGTCAGACCCGGGTCGGCGGGCAGGAGCATGACTTCGAAGGCCAGATCGAGTCGCCCGACGACGGGGTGCTGGAAGGCTTTGGCCCCGCGGTGGTGGGCGCGGACATCACGCCGGGCCCACAGGGTCCGGAATTCCTCGCTGCGGGTTGACAGTTCCCCGACCAGTTCCGTGAGCGCCCGGTCGTGCGGGGCGATTCCGGCTGCTGCTTGCAGGTGGGCGACCGCGTCGTCGGCGACCTTCGGCCAGTCGCTCCAGAAGTCGCGGGCCTGAGGGTCGAGGAAGGTGAACCGGGCGAAGTTGGGCGGGCGCCTGCTGTCCTGCAGCATCGGCGCATACAGTGCCCGGCCGAGGTGGTTGGTGGCGATTAGGTCGAGCACGGGGCTGCGCACCAGAGCGGGTGCGCCGACGATGACGTCCAGCACCGCCTGTACCCCGGGGGCGACAGACGTCGCGGTACGGCGGGGCCGGGCACGCGACGAAGGTTGCGCGGCCCGGGCCAGATGGTACAGGTGTTCGCGTTCCGTCTCGTCGAGTTGCAAGGCGCGGGCGATGGCGTCCAGGACGCTTTCGGAGGCCGCGGCGAGGTTGCCGCGCTCGAGCCGGTTGTAGTAGTCGACGCTGAGCCCGGCGAGGGTGGCGACTTCCTCGCGCCGCAGGCCGGGAACCCGCCGGCCGTGCTGCGGCACCGTCAGTCCGGCCTGTGGCGGGGTGATTCGCGCTCGCCGCGAGGACAGGAAATCCTGGATCTGACGTCGCTGGTCCATACGCTCAACGGTAGGCCGGTCGCACCGGATGCGGGAGGACCTGCCAGGGCATGGCTCACCCCGGACCTGCCACTGCTCACAGCGCGGTGCCGGTCTCCTTCGCCAGGGCCTGTAGCAGGCGGTCTTGGAACGCCTCGTCGTGCACAGCGTGGTGTGGCTTCCGCCGCTCGCGGTGGTACCAATACCCGCCGCTGGTGAGAGCGGCAGGGTCGTCGGTGGTCACCAGCCACTCCTGCGTGCGGTGGCCGAGCTCGAGATCGTCCGGCGCACCCGGTCCGCCCATCCTGGTCGGCACCCAGCCCGGATCCACGGCGTTGCTGATCACTTCGGGGCGCAGGCGGGCCATTGCCGCCGCGAGCGTGGTGACGAACAACTTGCTGTCCTCGTACGAGCCGGGGCGCTCACCGCGCCAATCGACACCGTCGACAACCGGGCTTCCCCCGAAATGCGAGCCGCTGCTCAGATACACCAACCGGCGCGGGCCCCGGACCAGGGCGGTCAGCAGGTACGGCGCGATGATGTTGACCGGCATCACCGCCCGGCCGCTCCACACCCCGGCGTTGTGGATCACCGCGTCGAGCGGCTCGCCTTCGTTCAGCTCGCTGGCGATGCGCCGCACGGCGCCACAGTCGGTGAAGTCGCCCACCACGGTGAGCGCCGCCCGGTCGAGCAACGCACCGAGGTCGGCTGCCCGCTTCGGGCTGCGGGCGTGCAGCACCACGTCGTGGCCCGCAGACATCAGCGTTACCGCCGCGGCACGTCCCAGACCGTCCGCTGAACCCGTCACCAAGATCCGGCTCATCACCGCACCGCCTTCCCGCATCGCCCGTTCATGAATGCCACGGTAGGTCGGCCCCGGGCCCGAGACAGGACCTGCCAGTGCCTGCCTCAGCCGGTCCTGCCACGGCCGCTGTTTCGCGGCTTAGCTGAATGCATGAGGTCCAAATCCCTGCCCCTGACCGCGCCGCCGGCAGCGGCGCACCCCGTGATCGGCCGCGGGCTGACGCTCCTGCTCGCTGTGCTGGGCGGGGTCGCCGTCGGTAACCTCTACTGGGCCCAGCCGCTGCTGCACATCATCGCCGATGACCTGCACGTCTCCACCGGGACGGCGGGGTCGCTGGTGACCGCCACCCAGCTCGGCTACGCCGTCGGCATCCTGCTGCTCGTTCCGCTCGGCGACCTGCTCAACCGCCGCCGGCTGATCCCGGCGCTGCTGATCAGCTCCGCCGTCGCGCTGCTCGCCTGTGCCGCCGCCCCGACCTTCGGCATCCTGCTGGGCGCGATCATCCTGCTCGGGCTGACCACCGTCGCCGGGCAGATCGCCGTCCCCCTCGCGGGTGACCTCGCCGACAACGCCACCCGCGGACGCGTGGTCAGCACCGTCATGGCCGGCTTCCTTACCGGCACCCTCGTCTCGCGGACCCTCAGTGGGCTGGTCGCCCAGGCCGCTGGCTGGCGTGCCATCTTCGTCGTCGCCGCGCTCGCCGCGCTGGTCCTCGCCATCCTGGCGTACCGCAGCATCCCGACGCTGCCGTCGCGCACCAGCCTGCGCTACCCCGCCCTGCTCGCCTCGGTCGCCACCGTGGTCCGCCGGCACCAGCTGGCCCGCTGGAGCCTCATGCTCAGCGCACTGCAGTTCGGCGTGTTCATGATGTTCTGGACGTCGCTGACCTTCCTGCTCGGCGCCCCGCCGTTCGCCTACCCGGTCAGCGTCATCGGCCTGTTCGGGCTGCTCGGACTTGTCGGCGCGGCCGCCGCGCAACGCACCGGCCTGCTGCACGACCGCGGCTGGTCCACTCACGCCACCGGGGCCGGCTGGGCCCTGGCACTGGCCTCGTTCGTCCTGATCGCCCTCGCTCAGCACTCCGTGCTGATCCTCGGCATCGGCATCGTGCTGCTGCACGTCGCGATCTTCCCGCTGAACGTGCTGATCTCCACCCGGCTGTTCGCCCTGGCCCCCGACGCCCGCAGCAGGGTCAACACCGCCGTGGTCTTCGTCAACTTCATCGCCGGTGCCATCGGCTCGGCCGTCATCAGCCCGCTGTGGTCCGCCGGCGGCTGGCGGGCGGTCACCCTGACCGAAATCGCGCTGTGCGCCGTCGGACTGGCGGTGTGGGCCATCGGCCGGCGCGGCCCCCTGGCCCAGCCCACCACAGTGTCCTGATCCACCCCCCGCTCCCGCCAACCGCACCCGCAACCGCCGAGAAGGAAACCACCATGACCACAACCACTCCCATCGAACCCAAGCACGTGCTCGTCATCGGCGCCGGGCCCGGCCTCGGCGCGGCCATCGCTCGCCGCTTCGGACGCGAAGCCTTCGCGGTCACGCTCGCCGCCCGCAGCGAAGAGAACCTCGCCAGCCTCGCCAGCGAGCTGCGCAGCACAGGCGTCACCGTGGACACTCTCACCGCCGACGCCGCCGACCCGCACACCTTCCGCAAGGTTCTCCAAGGCCTGGCCGAGACCACCACGTTTGATGTCGTCGTCTACAACGCCGCGGTCATCGCCGCCGACACCATCCTCGCCGCCGACACGGACTACCTGCAGAAGACCTACGCCGTCAACGTGCTGGGTGCCGTCACCACCGCCCAGGTGTTCACCCCGGCCATGCGCCAAGCCGGTTCCGGGACGTTTCTGGTAACCGGCGGATACGTCGGAGTCAGTCCCCAGCCGCCCTACGCCAGCCTGTCGCTCGGCAAAGCGGGACTACGCGCAGCGCTGACCCTGATGCACGACGAACTGAAGGACGATGGCGTGCACGCTGCCGGCATCACCATCGCCGGCGGCATCACCCCCGGCACCGCACTGGACCCCGACATCATCGCCGACACCTATTGGAACCTGCACACCCAGCCCCCCGCCCACTGGAATGCCGAAACCGTCTTCGACGGCCAATAAGCGGCCGATGCTCCTCGAACACCGCTCATCGTCGATACAGCGGGATCAACAGGCATGAAGGAGACCGCTATGACGGCAACCAGCCCGACCATCACTCTGAACAACGGTGTCGCGATGCCCGCCCTCGGACTCGGCGTTCTCGACGCCGCGGGCGAGGATGCCACCCGCGCCGTGACGATCGCCCTGAACACCGGCTACCGTCTGATCGACACCGCAGTGTTCTACCAGAACGAACAGCAGGTCGGCGACGGCATCAAGGCCGCTGGCATCGCCCGCGACGACGTGTTCGTCACCACCAAACTGTGGCTCGACGACTGGGGTTACGACCCCGCGCTACGTGCCTTCGACGCGAGCAGCCGCAACCTCGGCCTCGACATCGTCGACCTCTATCTGCTGCACTTTCCCAACCCCACTGACTGGGCGAACACCGTCGCGTCGTACCGGGCGGCCGAGCAACTGCTCGCCGACGGGCGCGTACGAGCCATCGGGGTGTCCAACTTCAAGCCCGAGCATCTCGACGCGCTCCTGGCCCAGGTGGACACGGTTCCCGCGGTCAACCAAATCGAGCTGTACCCCTCCTTCGCCCAACCCGGCATGCGCGCGAAGAACGCCCAGCACGGCATCACCACCCAGGCATGGTCTCCGATCGGGGGAATCCGCGTGAACTGGGCACCAGTGCCGGAGGACCAGCGACCTCTCAACAACCCGGTGCTACGGGAGATCGGCAAACGCCACGGCAAGACCACCGCGCAGGTAGTTCTGCGCTGGCACCTGCAGAACGGCCTCTCGGCAATCCCCAAATCCGTACGCCCGGAGCGGATCGAGGAGAACTTCGACGTGTTCGACTTCGTCCTCAGCACCGACGACATGACCGCGATCGACAGCCTCGACACCGGTGAACGCGGTGGCCCTGACCCTGCCATTGTCGATGCGAAGTTCTTCACCGCCGTCTGAAAATGCGCCCTGCGCCAGCTTCGACATAGGCCATCCTGACAAGCACCCGGAGACACCCATGAACAAGGCGACTGCACAAATTTTCGACCTATCAGGACAGGTCGCGATCATCACCGGAGGCGCGAACGGCATCGGCGCCAGCATAGCCTCGCGCCTCGCCGGCGCCGGCGCCTCCGTCGTCGTGGCCGACATCAACGAGCAGGCAGCGGCCCGGACCGTCGACGCGATCCAGGCCGACGGTGGCACGGCCGTGGCCTTCCGCGCCGACGCGGCCTCGATCGCCGACAGCGACAACCTCGTGCGCTTCACCGAGCAGCGGTTCGGGCGCGTCGACACATTGGTCAACAACGCCGGCGTGTACACCTACGTACCGCTGCTCGACCTGACCGAAGCGCATTGGGACCGCATGATCGACATCAACATGAAAGGCTTGATGTTCCAGAGCCAGTCCTTCGTACGCGCCCTACGTGCTCAGCAGCGACCCGGCACGATCATCAACCTGGCCTCCATCGGCGGGTACAAGCCGAACATCGACTTCGAGACCTACGACGCCTCCAAGGGCGGTGTCGTCATGCTCACGAAATCACTCGCACTCAACCTCGCCAAGTTCAACATCCGCGTGAACGGCATCGCGCCCGGACTGATCCGCACCCCCGGCGTCGACGCCATGGACGACTCGTCAACCGAGAACATCAATCAGGTCACCAGTCACATCGCGATGCGCCGGCTCGGCGAGCCCGACGACATCGCGAAGGTCGCACTCTTCCTCGCCAGTGACGCCGCAAGCTACATGACCGGCAGCGTCGTCGTCGTCGACGGAGGCACCCTCATCGACTGATGAAGCGTCCCCCGGCGCAACGACCCGCGGCCGGTGGCCGGGCGCGGCGGTCGGGGGTCTTGGCGAAGCGGGCGGCGCGCCGGTCACCGGCCGGGTAGTCGACGTGCGGAATCAGGTGGGCGGGGGCATCTCGTCGGCGAAGACCCGGAACTCGGCCGGATGGGTGTGCAGGTGCCAGAGCCGGCCGGCGAGGACGTCCGGGTCATGCGTGGGATGCCCGGGCCGGATCGCGCCGGGGATGATCAGCTGCCCGACCTGGATACCCTCACGTCCGAGGGTGTCGTGCAGCATCCGGGCGTACGCGGCCTCGCCGGCGAAGGCGATCGAGGTGCCGGCGACCTTAGGGTTGGGGCGTGCGCCGGAGCCGCCGTTGACGAATAAGATCGATCCCCGGCCGAGGGCCAGCATGCCGGGCAGCACCTGCCCGACCGCGGTGACCGGGCCGTAAACGGAGAACTCCATGGCGGCGGCCAGGTCGTCCGTGGTGGTTTCCAGGACCGGGCGCAGGAATTGTTTCTGCGGCAGCGGGCTGTATTCGAGGATTTCGATCGTTCCGAGGTCCTGCGCGGCCCGGTCCAGGGCGGCGGTCAGGGACTTCGGGTCGCGGACGTCAGCGGCATACCCGCGAGCGGTGACACCGGCGCCGGTCAGCTCTGCGGCGAGTTCGTCGACGTTCTGCTGGTTGCGCGAGACGAGGGCGACAGCGAAGCTCTCGGCTCCGAACGTGCGGGCGACGGCGGCGCCCAGACCTCGGCCGGCGCCGATGATGGCGATCGTGGTCATGGTGCTCCTTCAGACTAAGGGCCGCTGCCGAGCGGTCGCGGGCATCGCAGGTCAGCGGGTGGTGAGCCGGCCGTCGGCGGTGTGGGTCTGGTTGGTGGCGGCCCAGGAGGCGAGCAGGCGCAGGGCGTCCTCGGTGGGGGAGGCGGGTTCTGCGGCGTACAGGGTCATGGTGAGGTCGGGCTCGGCACGTAGGTCCATGCTTTCGTAGGCGAGTTCGAGGTCGCCGACGGCGTGGTGGTGGAAGGTTTTGACGCCGGTGCCGTGGGTGCGGACGTTGTGGGCGCCCCATCGGCGGCGGAAGTCGTCGCTGCGGGTGGACAGCTCACCGACGAGGTCGTGCAGACCCTTGTCGTGGGGGTCCTTGCCTGCGGCGGTGCGCAGGTTCGCGACGGTCATGTCGGCGGCGAGGTCGAACTTGGGGTAGAAGCGGCGGGCGGCGCTGTCGAGGAACGTGAACCGGCCGAAGTTCGGTGGCCGGGTCGGATCGGCGTAGACGTCGCTGTACATGGCCCGGCCGAGGTGGTTGGCGGCGAGCAGGTCCTGGCGGTTGTTGACGACGATGGCCGGGCCGGCGGTGATGGTGTCCAGCGACCATTGCAGGCTGGGCCGGATCTGCCACTGCTTGGGCGGGCGGGTCGGGCGCAGGACGGCGTTACTGCCGTCGGCCTCATGGGCCAGTCGCATCAGGTGGGCGCGTTCGGCGTCATCGAGCCGCAGGGCGCGGGCGATCGCGTCGAGGACGCCGGGGGAGACCCCGGCGAGGGTGCCGCGTTCGAGTTTGGCGTAGTACTCGACGCTCATTCCGGCCAGGGCGGCGACCTCGCTGCGGCGCAGCCCGGGCACCCGGCGCTGCCCGGAGGACGGCAGGCCGGCCTGCTCGGGGCTGATCTTCGCGCGGCGGGTGGTGAGGAACTCGCGGACCTCGGCTCGGTTGTCCATGCCCTCGACGGTACGACGAGCCCGGTCGTGCTGGGATGCCCTGCCAGTACACCCATCATCAGGGACTTCCTCGGCGCCCGGCGAGCGTATGTGCTCGTTCAGTGGGCATCTCCCGGCACAGTGCCGGCGATCGGCTGGGCATCGGCGCCTGTCGTGCGCGGTCAGCACCCGTCACTGGAGAAGGGACAAGCCACGTCCACCGCCATCGCTTCTCCCACCCCGGCGTGTCGGCTGTCGCGTACCACCGGGTTCGTCGTCGCGTCCGCCTCGTTCGTCTTGATCTTCGTCTCCGCGGGTACGCCGATACCGCTGTATAACCTCTATCGAGCCCACGACGGGCTGACGAACGCAGATCTGTCCGTGGTCACCGCGGTCTACCTGGCGGCGGCGGCCGTCTCGCTTCTCGTCTTTGGCCGGCTGTCGGACCATCTCGGGCGGCGCCTGGTCGGTGCCGGTGCGCTGGCCAGTTCGGCGCTGGGGCTGGTCATCCTGCTCGGCGTCGACGGGCTCGCCCCGCTCGCCACCGGCCGGGCACTGCAAGGCCTGGCCACCGGGCTGGCCTCCAGCGCGCTGGGCGCGTTCGTCGTCGACTCCGCCCCCGAACGCCCGCGCTGGCTACCGGCCGCAGTCACCAGCGCCGCCCCGATGCTCGGAATCCCGTTGGGCGCCTTGCTGTCCGGCGCGCTCGTAGACCAGGCGCCGGCTCCCCGGCATCTGACCTACTCCCTGGTGCTCGCTCTGTTGCTGGCCGCCGTAGTCCTGATCGTGGTGAGCCCGGAAACCGTCGCCCGCACCACGCTGCGGCGAGCGGCCGGTTCGCTACGTCCCCGGGTGCACGTCCCGGCCGGCGCCGGCCGGCCGCTGCTGGCCATGGCCGGGCTGATCCTGGCCACCTGGTCCCTCGGCGGCTTCTACCAGGCCTTCGGACCCTCCATCGCCCTGCAGCAACTCCGTTCCCAGGCGTCGCTGACAGCCGGTGCGGTGTTCGGTTCGTTCACCGTGCTCGCCCCGCTCGGTGGCCCGCTGACCGCACGGTTGCGCCCGGACCGTGCCATGCGCCTCGGTGCCCTCGCCTACGCGTTGTGTGTAGCCGGAATCTTGGTCACCCTCGGCGCGGCGGCGATCGGGCCGTTCCTGGCCGTGAGTCTGCTCGCGGGTGTCACGCAGGGCTTCGCCCAGACCGGCGGCATGCGTAGCCTGCTGGCCGGCGCGGGTCCGGGCGACCGCGCCGGTCTGCTGGCGACAGTGTTCCTGCTCAACTACAGCAGCGCCGCCGTCCCGAGCCTGATCGCCGGTCGCCTCACCACCACGTTCAGCCTGGTGCAGATCGCCGCAGGCTATGCCGTCCTCGTCGTCATCGGGGTCCTCGTCGTTCTGCTCCTGGCCCAGCCCGTACCGTCGGAGCCGCCTGCTGCGGAGCCCACCGCACCGCGGCCGCAATGACATCCACTGCCAAGGCGCAGCTCCGCGAAGCGGGGCAGTGCCGCGCCGAGCGAACGTCGCACCGGCCTGGAATACAGGCCGTCCCGGGAGGTCCGCCCATCCGCGCCTCAGGGATGTACTGCTGGTGCATCCATCGGCGGTGACTTCCTCACGGGCCCCGCCTGCGGGTGTGCTTGTCGCGTGCCTCTCCTGACGTCCAACCCAGCGTCGCCCGTCGCCCGTCGCGAGGTCGCGCTGACCTCCGGGCTGATCGCCACGGTGGTCTTCCTGACCGCTATCGCGCCGCTGGCGACCGACATGTACGTGCCGGCGTTCCCGCGGGTCGCTGGTGACCTGTCGGCGTCGGCGACGCAGGTGCAGCTGACGCTGACCACCTTCTTCGTCGGCATGGCCCTGGGACAGTTGATCGGCGGTCCGGTGTCCGATCAACGCGGCCGGCGTCGGCCGCTGCTGGCCGCGCTGGCGCTGATGACGGTCGCCTCGATCGTGTGTGCGCTCACCCCGTCGATCGGCGTCATGATGGTGGCGCGGCTGGTTCAGGGCTTCACCGGCGGGTGGGCGATGGTGATCGGCCGGGCGATCATCGTGGACCTGGCCACCGGCGCGCGCCTGGTGCGGGTGCTGAACGTGGTCGCCGGCGTGGGTGGTGTCGCGCCGATCGCCGGGCCGCTGCTCGGTGCGGTCATCCTGCAGTTGTCGCACTGGCGGGTGTCGTTCTGGACTGTCGCGGCGCTGGGCGTGGCGATGCTGGTCGCGGTGCTGGTCGCCGTCCCGGAGTCGCTGCCGCCGGACCAGCGGCACAGCGGCGGTCTGCGGGCCTTCGCGGTCGCCGGGCGTCAGGTGCTCGCGAACCGTCGCTACGTCGGCTATCTGCTGGTCACCGGTTCGGCCATGGCGGCGTTGTTCGCCTACGTCGCCACGTCGGCGTTCGTGCTGCAGTCGATGAACGGGATGTCCCCGATCGCCTATTCGGCGGACTTCGCGGCCAACGCGGCCGGGATGACCGTGGCCGCGCTGGTCGCCGCCCGGCTGGCCGGCCGGGTCGCCACCCGCAAGGTGATCCTGGTCGGGCAGGTGGCCGCGCTCGCGGCCGGCGTGGTGATGCTCGCCGGCGCGGTGTGGTTCGGCACGCCGCTGCTGCTCGCGGTCGGCTGTTTCTTCGTGCTGATGACCGCACAGGGTCTGATGATCGCTAACGGTGGCGCACTGGCCTCGGCCGAGGTGCCGGAGCACCCCGGCACCGGGTCGGCGGTGCTCGGGTTCGTGCAGTGGGTGGCGGCCGGGACGATCGCCCCGATCGCCGGTCTCGGTGGTGAGCACACCGCGGTGCCGATGGCATTGATCATGGTCGGCGGTGCTGTCCTGTCCATGGTCGGGTTGCTCGTGCCGGCCCGCGGCGGGACAGAGCCGGAAATCGCTCCACGCTGATGCGTATCAATGCGAAAAGCGAGCGAAAGAGCAGCCCTTCGTGGGGTGTACCGACAGAGTATCCCTGCCGGATCGGAATCCTGCTTTGCTCGAAACCGACCTCATATTCGAATCCGCCAAGGAGGCATCGTGTCCAATGACATCTCGGCGACACCGCTGTCGCGGCGCACGTTCATCGCCACGACGACCGCCGTCGGCGGTGCCACAGCGGCCGGCGGCCTGCTGACCGACGCGCCGGCCGACGCCGCGCCGGCCGCGGGCGTCCCCTCGCGGCCGGTGTCTCTGGAGGTGAACGGCCGACGCCACCGGGCCACCGTCGACACCCGCACCTCATTGCTCGACTTGCTGCGCGAGGACCTGGACCTGACCGGCACCAAGAAGGGCTGTGACCAGGGCGCGTGCGGGGCGTGCACGGTGCTGGTCGACGGCCGCCGGGTGAACAGCTGCCTCACGCTCGCCGTGCGGATGGACGGTGCCGAGGTGACCACGATCGAGGGTCTCGCCGACGGCGATGACCTGACGCCGTTGCAGGAGGCGTTCGTCGAGCAGGACGCGTTCCAGTGCGGGTTCTGCACGCCGGGCCAGATCGTGTCCGGCACCGCCTGCGTCCGGGAAGGCCACACCGGCTCGCCGGCGGAGATCCGCGAATGGATGAGCGGCAACATCTGCCGGTGTGGTTGTTACCCCAAAATCGTCAAGGCGGTCGAGCAAGCCGCCGGGAAGCGGTGAACCGGTGTTCGCCTTCACCTATACCAAGGCCGATGACACCCGGGCCGCGCTGGCAGCCGGCGCCCGTGGTGGCCGCTACATCGCCGGCGGCACCACACTGGTCGACCTGATGCGTGAAACCGTCGAGCGGCCGAGCGAGGTCGTCGACATCGAGGCGCTGCCGTTGCGCACCATCGCCGCGACCGGCGGCGGCGGGCTGCGCCTGGGTGCTCTGGTGCGCATGGCCGACGCCGCCCGGCATCCCCTCGTGCGCACCGCGTTCCCTGTGGTGTCGCAGGCCTTGGAGCTCAGCGCGTCACCGCAGCTGCGCAACATGGCCAGCCTCGGCGGCAACATCCTGCAACGCACCCGCTGCACCTACTTTCGCGACGTGTCCGCGGCGTGCAACAAGCGTGCGCCCGGCTCCGGCTGCGCGGCCCGCGAGGGCTGGAACCGCAGCCACGCGATCCTCGGCACGTCGCCGGCGTGCGTGGCCACCCACCCGTCGGACCTGGCCGTCGCCCTGACCGCCCTGGACGCCGTCGTCCACCTGCTCGGTCCGGCCGGGGTGCGCCAGGTCCCGATCGGTGAATTCATCCTCCGGCCCGGCAGCACCCCCGAGCGGGAACACGACCTGCTCCCGGGCGAGCTGGTCACCGCTGTCGACATCCCGCCGCATCCGCGGCCGCTGGCGTCGGGCTACTTGAAGGTCCGTGACCGGCAGTCGTACGAGTTCGCGCTCACCTCCGCCGCAGTGGCGTTGCATGTCTCCCATGGGGTCATCCGTGCGGCGAAGGTCGCCGCCGGGGGAGTGGGCACCGTGCCGTGGAAGTTGACCGCGGTCGAACGCCGCCTCGTCGGGCAGCGACCCTCCGCCGCCCTCTGGGCCCGCGCGGCCGGCCATGCCGCCGATGGCGCGCAGCCGTTGCGGCACAACGCTTTCAAGGTGGAGCTGTTGCGGCGCACCGTCGAACGTCAGCTGCGGATCGTGGGAGGGACCCGATGACTCAGCCCCGTACCGCTGTCGGCGCCGACAAACGACGCGTCGACGGCCGCCTGAAAGTGACCGGAGCGGCCCGCTACGCCGCCGACCACCTCATCGACGACGTCCTGCATGCCGTCATGGTGGACGCCACCATCGGCCGTGGCCGCATCACCGGCATCGACACCACCGCCGCGGCCGCACAACCGGGCGTACGGGCGGTCATCAGCCACCTCAACGCGCCGCGGCTGCCGTACCGGGAGAACACCGGATCGAACAACCCGCCCGGGCAGCGGCTGCGCGTCTTCCAGGACGACCAGGTGCATTTCTTCGGCCAGCCTGTGGCCGTCGTCGTCGCCACCACCTTGCAACAGGCCCAGCACGCCGCGAGCCTCGTGCGGGTCAGCTACGCCGCCGAGACACCGTCGTTCGACCTGTCCGGCGCACCGGCCAACGAGCCCACCGCGTATGCCCGCGGTGACACCGGTCAGGCGCTGCCCGCCGCACCGGTGCGCCTGGACGTCACGTACCGGACCGCCCGCAATCACCACAACCCGATGGAACCGCACGCCACCATCGCCCGCTGGCAGGACGACCAGCTCACCCTCTGGGACAAGACCCAGTGGGTCGGTGCCGGAACCGCCACCGAGCTCGCCGCGGTGTTCGGTCTCCCGCTGGCCTCGGTACGGGTGCTCTCACCGTTCGTCGGCGGCGCGTTCGGCAGTGGCCTGCGGGCCTGGCCGCACGTCACGGTGGCCGCTCTCACCGCCCGGCAGCTAGGCCGGCCGGTGAAGCTGGTCCTGACCCGCCGGCAGATGTACTTCGGCACCGGGTTTCGGCCCTCATACGAATACCGGCTGCAAGTCGGTGCGGACCGCCGCGGCCGGTTGCAGGCGATGAACCACGACATCCGCGCCGAGACGTCCCGCTACGAGAACTTCAGCGAAGGCATCCTGCCCGCCGGGCAGATGATGTACAGCCTGCCGCACGTCACCCAGCACTACGCCTCCGTGCCCCTGGACGTCAACACGCCCATCTGGATGCGCGGGCCCGGTTACGCCACTGCGGTCCACGTCATCGAATCGGCCATGGACGAGCTGTCCTACCGCGTCGGCGTCGACCCGGTCGAGCTGCGCCACCGCAACGAACCGAGCCAGGACGAGTCGACCGGACTGCCGTTCTCGACCCGCCGGCTACGCGAGTGCCTGCAAACCGGCGCACGCGAATTCGGCTGGCGAACCCGCCCACGCGCGCCGCGATCGACCCGCGAGGGCGACTGGCTGATCGGCACCGGAATGGCCGCCGGTGTCTACGACACCGCTCGTGCCCCGGCGCAGAGCCGGGCGCGGCTGTCCGCCGACGGCACCGCGGTGGTGGAATCCGCGACCAGTGACATGGGCCCAGGCACCTACACGTCCATGACCCAGGTCGCCGCCGACGCGCTCGGCGTGGACATGGGCCGGGTGACTTTCCGGCTGGGTGACTCGCTGATGCCGGCGACCCCGCCGCACGGCGGGTCGATGACCATGGCCAGTGTCGGCTCTGCCGTCCAGGACGCCTGCGACAAGGTACGCCTGCAGGCGATCACCCTCGCCGTCCAGGACCCGCAGTCACCGCTGTACGGCGCCGACCCCGCCACCGTCGTCGTCCGTAACGGCCGGCTGTCAATGCGCGACCGGCCCGCGCGCGGTGAGACGTACCGCCGGTTGCTCGACCGGGCCGGACGTGACCACCTGGAGGCCGACGGCTCGTTCACCCTGCCGACCGGCGAAGCCCGGTTCTCGTTCTACGCCTACGCCGCCACCTTCGCCGAGGTGGCCGTCGACGCGCGCCTGGGCATCGTCCGGGTCCGCCGGCTGCTCGGGGTCTACGACGCCGGCCGGATCGTGAACCCGGTGCTCGCCGACAGCCAGGCCATCGGCGGCATGGTCGGCGGTATCGGCACGGCCCTGCTGGAACACACCGTCACCGACACCCGCGACGGACGCATCACCGACGCCAACCTCGCCGACTACCTCGTGCCGGTCAACGCCGACGTGCCGAACCTGCGGGCGATCTACCTGCACGGCGAGGACCGCGAGGCCGACCCGCTGGGCGTCAAGGGTCTTGGCGAGGTGGTCCATGTCGGTGTCGCCCCGGCGATCACCAACGCGGTCTTCCACGCCACCGGCAAGCGGATCCGGGAACTGCCCGTCACCGCGGAAATGCTGCAGTAATGCTGCACGAGGTGTGGTTTTTCGTCGACGCACAGCGCCGGGCCGGCCAGCCGGTGGTGCTGGCCCGGCTGGTCAGCCGCGACGGTCCGGGCGCCCGGCCGGTGGGCGCCACCATGGCGGTCGCGGACGACGGCAGCTGGCGTGGTTCGCTGTCCGGTGGCTGTGTCGAAGGCATCGTCCTCGAGGCAGCCACCGCGGTGCTGGGCGGTGCCGCCCCGTGGCAGGAGCTCGTCTCACCCGGCGAGCACCTGATGCCCTGGGAGGAGGCGCCGGCCTGCGCCGGGCAGCTGCGCGTCCTGATCACCCCCGCCCCACCGGACCCGGTGCACACCACGATCACCGCGGCCCTCGCCCGCGACGAGCCGCTGGCCGTACGGGTCGCGCTGCATCCGCCGTACACCTGGTCGACCGCCGCGACTACCGATCACCTGGACGCGACAAACGCCTTCATCGAACAACTGCCGCAGCGGCAGCGTCTGATCCTCGTCGGCGCCACCGACCTGGCCGCCATCCTGGCGTTACTCGCCCAGCCGCTGCACCGCAAGGTCGTCATCGTAGACCCACGCGCCGGGCACCTCGGCTCCGGCGCGTTCCCCGCCGACGCCGAGACAGTGCTGGCCTGGCCCGACCAATGGATGACGGGCCATCGCCTGCGAGCCTCGGGCGCGGTGGTCGTGCTCAGTCACGACCCGCGCATCGACGACCGGGGCATCCGGGCCGCACTGGCCGGTGGTGCCGGGCACGTGGCCGCGCTGGGCAGCCGCGCCACCCACCGGCAACGGATGCGCCGCCTCGACGGCCTGCCCGGTCTGGAGCGGCTGGCGGCCCCGGCAGGCCTGGATCTGGGCGGCACGTCACTGGCCGAGACCGCATTGTCGATCCTGGCCGGGATCGTCGCCGCCGGGAACGGCCGCACCGGCGGCCCGCTACGCGACACCGAGCGGCCGATTCGCGCCGTCCCGGCGTCCCGCGTCGGATCCGGCCGGGTCTAAACCTGGTTGCCGTGCCCTGCCGGTACACCTATCAACAGAGGCTCCCCCGGGCAGCGCCGATGCGGTTTCCTTCGAATGCACCGACAATTAGCAAGGAGATCCGTCATGCGTGGTGTTGTCATGCACGCCCCCGGCGACGTCCGGGTCGAGGACCGCCCGGACCCGCGGATCGAGCAGCCCACCGACGCGATCATCAAGGTGTCGGCGGCCTGCGTCTGCGGATCCGACCTGTGGCCGTACCGGGGCGTCGAAAAGCTCGACGGAGCGACATCGATGGGCCACGAGTACGTCGGCATCGTCCAGGAGTTCGGCAGCGAGGTCCGCACCCTCAAGCCGGGTCAGTTCGTCGTCGGCTCGTTCTGGGCGCTGAACCAGGGCTTGGACGCCGGTGTGACGGTTAATCAGGTCAAGGAGGTTGCTGGTGCAGATGTACGCTTACGCTGGCTTCCCCCGCAGCCTCAACGGCATCAGCACGTTCATGACCGTGCTGGAGCAGCGCGAGGACAAGGGCGTCAAGGACGAGATCGGCCCGGGGCCTAGTCCGTTGCCCGATGGTACGGACATGCTCGAGCTCGGCACTCGAAACCAGACGGAGCTGTCCGGTGCTCCGGTCAACGGCCCGATGTTCGACTTCGCCCCGGCGATCGATGAGTTCCTCAAGACGCACCTGTTCGGCGACATCTTCGGCCGCGACAACCTCGAATGGCGCAGCCGCGAAGTGGCCACCATCGCCGCGATGGCCACGCTCAAAGGCACCGAGTCACAGCTGCGGTCCCACTTCGCCATCGGGCTCAACACCGGACTGACCGAGGCTCAACTACGGGGACTCGTCCAGATGCTGCGTCACGAGGTGGGGTCTCAGCCCGCCGCCAACGCCGTGCGGATCCTGGACGAGGTCATCCAGAACCGCTGATCGCGCCCGGGGCTTCCAGCAGCCCACCCGACAGAGGGAGATGCCATGTCGACCCCACGCGCGGCCGTCTGCGCAACGCTGTTGACCATCGCCGGACTGACCGTTGCCGGCTGCGGTGGCCCCGGCCGGTCCGAGGACACCCGGGTAGACGCATCAGCCACCGGACCGGCTACGCCCTCGCCGAGCGGCACCGACGCCGCATCCCGCCAGGAGGAACAGATGAAGATCAGCATCGCCATCGGCGACGAGCGCTTTTTGGCCACGGTGTTCGACAGTGCCGCCGGTCGTGACCTTATCGCCCAGCTGCCGCTGACCATCACCATGACCGATCACGGCGCGGTGGAGAAGACCGGCCCGCTACCGTCGCCGCTGTCGCTGGCCGGCCAGCCAGACGGTGCCGACCCCGACGTCGGAAACGTCGGCTACTACGCACCCGGCAACGATTTCGTCCTCTACTACGGCGATCAGTCGTACTACCCCGGCATCGTGATCATCGGTCGCCTGGACGGCGACGCCGCCGGCCGCATCGCCGGCATGGACGGTGCCGTCACCGCGACTGTCAACGTCCACGCCGGTTGACGCCGGCATCCGCTGATGCTCACCTCTGGCGTGCGGCGCCGAGCAGGGTCGGTGACAGCAGCCAGTCCGCGCTGCGCTGGACACTCAGGATTGCTCGAGTTCGTAGGCGTCGCTGCCGGTCGCCTCGGCGAGCGCGAAGGCAAAGCTGTGGCGCAGGTCGTGGGGCCGTATTGGACTGATGTGCCGGGCCGGGTCGCCGTGTTCGGCGTCATGCCAGCGGCCGATCTGCTCGCAAATCAGGTTGATCGAGCGCCGAGAGAGCCGGCCGCCGGGACGGCGGAGCCGATCGATGCGGCGGACAGCAACAGCGCGGCCGCGGCCAGCCCGGCGTCGGCGGGACGCTCGTGATGGCTCACAGTTGCGTTGCGGGATCGGCAGGCACGCTCTGCCGGCGGGACACGTTGGTTGGCTTGCTTGGGCGAGTTCGGTGAACGCTGCGGCGATCCGTGTTGTGGGGCGGGCGTCGGCTCCGAGTTCGTAGTGGCCGCGGCGCAGATTTTGTACGAAGGCGTGCCCGGCGATCACGACCTGCGTTGTCCTATCCGTTTGGAGGCCGCGCCTCGGTTTCAGCCGGCGCTTGAGCTGACTGTGATCTGCTTCTATCGGGTTGTTCGCGTACCGCTCGACGTGATGCCACGCCGAGGGAACCAGCTCGTCGAGTACGGCGGGGTAGACCGGTGCGGCGTCAGTCACGACCTCGCTCGGGGTCACCTTCAGGGTGCGCAGCGCCCGGAGGAGAACTGCCGCGCGGCTGGGGCGTCCCGGCGAATCGTGAGCAGGACGTCGATGATCTGGCCCGTGTTGGTCGATGGCCCGGTAGAGGTAGCGCCACACGCCGTTGACCTTCATGTAGGTCTCGTCGATGAACCAGCGAGCGCCGGGTGAGTGCCGGGCGGGCCGGGCGGCGTCGGCCAGCAGCGGGGTGAAGCGCTGCACCCACCGGTAGACGGTGACGTGATCGACTCGATGCCGCGTTCGGCGAGCAGCTCTTCCAGGTCGCGGTAGGACAGTCCGTAGTGCAGGTACCAGCGCACCGCCATCATGATCACTTCAGCCGGGAACCGGAACCCGGCGAACGCCGAGCGAGGTGGAGACCAGGGGCGCTACCGAGCAGCATGCTTCACTGATCAAGCCTGCCCGGACTCTTTGATCGGCGAACGCAACGGACCCCTCAGCGGCGTCCGCATGCCCCGAATGAACTCGATCATGGAACGATGGATCCAGTCCTCCCGTATGAGCTGCTCGACCGGACGCTGATCT
>NZ_JBVJIP010000037.1:0-35364 GCF_055586225.1 Actinoplanes sp. NPDC051388
GGCCGGCGTCGACGTGGTGAAGATTCCGCCGCGGGCGCCTCGCGCGAAACGCGTACGCGGAGCGCTGGGTGCGTACCGTCCGGGCCGAGTGTCTGGACTGGACGTTGGTCTGGAACGAACGACAGTTGCACCAGGTGTTGACCGAGTACCTGCGGCACTACAACACCGTACGACCACACCGCAGCCTGGACCTGCAACCGCCGCGGCCGGTCGCCCGGCTGAGGCTGGTCGAGCCGGACACTCGCGAGTCTTCGGTGCAGCGAGTCGATGTGTTGGGCGGGTTGATCCACGAGTACCGCCGCGCCGCTTGAGTCACCGAAGTTTGTCGCTGCGCTGAAAATTGAGCCTTCGCTGCCCTCGCTCCATGGCCAGCACAGACTCACTAATCCTGCCGCCTCGGACTCTGGGTGACTGACGCCGTTATCCTGCCCCCGTGCCTGTACTCGATGCCGCCGATGCCTACCTCGTCGGCCTCGGCGAATCTTGGTCGCTGGCACATCGGGGTCCGGCAAGACCACGCTCGCCTGTCGCATAGCCGCTGCGCTGGGTATCCCTCATGTGGAGATCGACAGCCTTTTCCACGGGCCGTCATGGACCAAGCGCCCGTCCTTCGAGGAAGACGTACGCCGCTTCAGCGCCCGTCCGGACTGGGTTACCGAATGGCAGTACGACGCGGTCAGGGCGCACCTTGCGGAACAAGCCGACCTGCTGGTATGGCTCGACTTGCCGCGCAGAACTGTCATGCGCCGGGTCGTGAAGCGAACCATCGGCCGCCGGGCTCCGCCGGTCCACAGGCCTTTGGCGGCTTTGCGTTCCATGCCGTTGATGACGCGGTCGATGATGGTTTCGCGTTCGAACTCGGCGAAGACGTCGAGCATCTGGACCAGCATCCGGCCGACACCCGTCCGCGCTGCTACCCGGTTCGTGCCAAGCACCAAGCGCACCGGCCTGCCGCTTCACCGGAAACCGTAGCTTGAAACAGCCTGAAACCGCCTTATCGAGCTCTCCGCAGCACGCAAAGGCGCGGAGAGATCCAAGGAAGTGACATGAGCCATGAACATCACAGCCGATCCCGTCACCGCTGCCCGCGCCGCCGCCCTCTTCCTGAGTGACATCTCTGTCGCCGATCGGCCCACCCGACACCAGATGCAGCACGCGATCCTGCGCGCCATCCGGGCCCACGGCGGCAGCCGAGCCTGCATCGCCGACGTGGCCGCCTACTACGGCGACTACCCCGAGCTCGCCGCCGCCCGCATGACGTGGGCACGCACCCTCGCCGAAGGGCTCCGGCGCCGGACCACGGTGACCCGCCCGGAGCTGGTCCTGGCCGCGTGACCGCGCGTCTCACCCGGCAGGTGACGCGTCCGCGGTACACGCCGGCGGACCGAATGTTGTTGGCTGCGCTGGCGAAGCTGTTGCCGCGGGAGCGGTGGGCGGTCTTCCTGGTCACGCCGTCGACGCTGCTGCGATGGCATCGGGAGTTGATCGCCCGCCGGTGGACCTATCCGCCTACCGGTCGTGACCGGCGCGGTGTGGATGAGGAGATCGTCGCGCTGGTGGTGCGGCTGGCGAGGGAGAACCCTCGCTGGGGATATCTGCGGATCGTGGGGGAGTGCTGCACCCTCGGCGTGCGGGTCTCGGCGACCTCGGTACGGCGGATTCTGCGCCGGCGTGGTCTTGGGCCGGCACCGCGGCGGGGTGGGCTGACCTGGACCCAGTTCCTGCGCACTCAGGCTGGCGGCTAGCTGGCGACGGATTTCTTCACCGTGGAAACCGTTGGCCTGACCAGGCTGTACGTACTGTTCGTTGTCGACGTCCAACGACGGTGCGTGCACCTACTCGGGATCACCGCTCACCCCTGCGGGGCGTGGGTCGCGCAGCAGGCCCGCAACCTGCTGATGGACCTGGATGAACAAGCGCACCGGTTGCGGTACCTGATCCGGGACCGGGATACGAAGTTCAGCGCAGCATTCGACGCGGTCTTCGCGGCGGCAGGCATCGACGTGGTGAGAATTCCGCCCCGGGCGCCTCGCGCGAATGCGTACGCGGACCGCTGGGTGCGCACGGTTCGGTCCGAGTGTCTGGACTGGACGCTGATCTTCAACGAACGCCAGTTGCACGGGGTGCTGACCGAGTACCTACGCCATTACAACACTGTTCGACCGCACAAAAGCCTGGATCTGCAGCCGCCACGTCCGGCCGCTCGGCTGACGCTGGTCGGGCGGCCAGCGCACAGTCGCTGGTGGAACGGGTCGACGTACTGGGCGGGCTGATCCATGAGTACCGTCGCGCCGCTTGAGTCTTCCTGAGCCCACGCCGATGTGCTCGTACCGGGCTTGTCGTTACCCGAGGCGGCATTGTGCCGCGCCGAATAGCGCGCACCGGGCCACGACGCTCCGCGCCCGGTCCCGCTACGCCCGAGAACGGTGAAACCGCAAGCTGGCAACCTTCACCCGCCAGAGCCGCGATCAACGCCCACCCGACGCCGTTGACACCTCGCCCGCCTTCCTCGACCGCGCCTCCGTGCGGGTCCGCCGTAGGAAGATCCTCAACGGACTGATCAGCGAATACTCGCAGGCAGCGTAGCCCGAACCGTATTTCCGAGCGGTACAGCGTCGCCACCTCTGTGGAGCCGAACCTCCGGTTCAGCCACGACGTGCGCGGGCTGTGATCACCGGAACAAGCTGGTCGGTCGGGTGAGCAGCACGTGGTCGACGGCCGCGAGAGCGAAGCGCACAGCGCCGGTCAGGATTACCTCGTCGCCGAGCGTGGAGAGCCGCCATTCGGGCGGGTCGACCAGCAGGCTCGGGGAGTGTTGCGTGGCCGCCTTCAGCACGTAGTCGCTCACGGACGCGGCACCCGGCAGTTCGAACAGGCTGGTGCCAAGCACCACGAGCTGCGGGTCCAGGGTGAGCAGGACCGGGGCCATCGCCTCCGCGAGGCGGCGGCCGACGGATTCGAGCGTCTCGACCGCGCCTGGCTCCCCGGCGGAGGCGCCGCGCAGCACCTCGGCGTCGCTGTAGACGGCCCGAGGGTTGACGCCGGGCCGCTGGGCGCCGGCGGTACCGATCGCGCGGGCGGTGAGCGGGTTGCCGTCGGGGAAGATCATGAAGCCGATCTCGCCGGCCGCGCCGTGGTGGCCGTGCAGCGGGCGCCCGCCGGTGATGACACCGGCGCCCAGTCGCTCGCCGAGCAGGATGAAGATCATTTCCTGGGCCCCGGCGCCGGTGCCGCGCCACTGCTCGCCCAGCGCGGCGAGGCGGGCGTCGTTCTCGACCGCGACCGGGCAGTCCAGCGCCGCCCCCAGAGCGGCCACCACGTCCGCCTGCGCCCAATCGCGCAGGTTGTCGACGTACCGGATGCGGTTGTTGTCCTCGACCCAGCCCGGCGTGCCGACGGTGACCGCGTGGACCTGGGCAGGCGTGACGCCGGCCTCGGTGAGGACAGCGGTGGCGAGCGCGATCACCGCGTCGACGCGCTCGTCGCCGGTCAGCTCGGCGGAGACCTCCCGCTGCCGGGCCACGGTGGTGCAGCCATCCAGGTCGGCCAGGCACGCGCGGATGGACCGTACGCGGACGTCCAGACCGAGCACGAACCCGGCGGCGGGGCGGAACCGCAACCGGCGGGCGGGGCGGCCAGGCGACTGCACGCCGCGCGACGAGGTGGGCGGCGCGTCCTCGACCAGGCCGCACGCGAGCAGGTCCTCGACGATGGCCTCGACCGTGGGGCGCGACAGCTTGGTGAGCCGGGCCAGCTCGGCGACGCGCGGCGGCTCGGCGGCCTGCCGGACGGTCGCGAGCACCGCCGCCGCGTTGGCCGTCCGCAGGTCGCCCATGCCCACGACGGCGGGCGCGAGCATCGGGCGATCCCCGCCCGCGTTGCCGAGTGGCCAGGTCACCGGGGTATCCGACATCGGGGCGGCTCCCTTGAAAACGGCCGGAGAACGAGGACTTGCGTCACTCCCGGCATGAGTCTACCGTCTGGCCAATTAGAAAAAGCAATTGCTTTATCAATCTGGAGGCGCAGTGGAAGTCGTGACGGAGACACCGCCGGTCCGCGTTCTGCTGGTCGGCGCCGGCGACCGAGGTGGGACCTACGCTCACTGGATCCGGCAGCACCCGGACCGGGCCGCGATCGCCGCGGTGGCCGAGCCGGACGACGCGCGCCGGGCCGCCCTCGCCGAGCGGCACGGGCTCCCCGGCGCCGCGGCCCTCGCCCACTGGCGTCCCCTCGCCGCCGGGCCTCGGATCGCCGACGCCGTGATCATCGCGACGCAGGACGCCGGGCACGTCGCCCCAGCGATCGCGTTTGCGGAGGCCGGCTACGCCGTGCTGCTGGAGAAGCCGATCGCCCCGACCTTGGAGGAATGCCGCCGGGTCATCGAGGCGGTACGCCGCAGCGGCGTCGTCATGGGCGTCTGCCACGTGCTGCGGTACGCGCCCTACACGCTGCTGCTGCGCGACCTGCTCGCCGCGGGCGCGGTCGGCGAGATCGTCAGCGTCGACCACCTCGAGCCCGTCGGCTTCGACCACTACGCCCACTCCTACGTGCGGGGCAACTGGCGGCGCTCGGACCAGGGCGCGTCGATGCTGCTCGCCAAGTCCTGCCACGACCTGGACTGGTTGCAGTTCATCGTGGGCCGTCCCGTGCGGACGGTGGCGTCGTCGGGTGCGCTGAGCTATTTCACCCCGGCCAACCGCCCCGCCGAGGCGGCCTACCGGTGCTGCGACTGCGCGCTGCGGACCGGGTGCGCGTACTCGGCCACCGCGATCTATGGCGCCCACCTGGCCGCCGGCGAGACGGGGTGGCCGCTGAGCGTGCTCACCCCCGAGCCCGGCCCGGAGACGGTTGCGGAGGCGTTGCGCACCGGGCCGTACGGGCGGTGCGTATGGGCCTGCGACAACGACGTCGTGGACCACCAGGTGGTGGCGATGGAGTTCGACGGCGGCGCCACGGCCACCTTCACCATGACCGCGTTCACCACCGCCCGGCCCCGCGAAACCCGCATCTTCGGTACAGCCGGAGAGATCTACTGCGACGCGGACCAGATCCGGGTCACCGACTTCCGCACCCGGCGTACCGAGGTCGTAGCCGTGCCTTCCGCCGGCGACGACCCCCAGCTGAACCGCCACAGCGGCGGCGACGCCGCCCTGATGGACGCCTTCATCACCGCGGTCGCCACCCGCGACCCCCGCTGGACGGCCGCCACCGCGGCCGACGCACTCTCGGCCCACGAGGTCGTCTTCGCCGCCGAACGCGCCCGCCTCGAGCGCCGCGTCATCACTCTCCCCTGACCCAGCATTGGAGTAGCACCATGTCCAGATTCAGCAGAGCCGCCCTCGCGGCGTGCACCGCGCTCACCCTCGGCGCCTGCGGCGGCGGCGTCGGCGCCGGCAACGCGGACAGCACCGGCAGCGAGCCGGTGAAAGAGATCTCCGTCGTGATCGCCGAGATGAGTAAGGACCACACCGCGGCGTTCTGGAGCGCCTTCGCCACCCGGTACGAGCAGCAGACCGGCGTCCGGATGAAGCTCCAGATCGTCAGCTGGAACGACATCGACCAGCAAAGCAGCACAATGGTCCAGAACGGCAACCCCCCGGACATCCTCAACCTCAACGCGTACGCCAGCTACGCCCGCGACGGCCTGCTCTACCAGTCGGACGAGGTGCTCCCGGCCGCGGCGAAGGCCGACATCCTCGACGCCTTCGTCCGCAGCGGCACCTACGGCGGCAAGCTCTACGGCTTCCCCGACCTGTCCTCGGTGAGGGCGCTGTTCTACAACAAGGCACTCTTCGCCGAGGCCGGAGTCGCGAAGCCACCGGCGACCTGGCCGGAGTTCGTCACCGCCGCGCAGAAGATCACGGCCCTGGGCGACGGCCGGGTCGGGTACGCCCAGCCGCTGGGCTCCGAGGAGTCGCAGGCGGAGTTCTCGATCTGGACGTTCAACAACGGCGGCGGCTGGAAGTCCGGCGGCACGTGGACGATCAACTCCGCGAAGAACGTGGAGACGCTGCAGTTCCTGCGCGACCTGTCGGTCAAGCACGGTGTGACCCAGCACAACCCGGGCAAGACCAACCGCACCGACGGCGCCTTCCCGCTCTTCCAGTCGGGCAAGGCCGGCATGGTGGTCGGCTTCGGCCCGCTGCAGACGCAACTGGACACGAAGTACCCGGGCATCGAGTACGGCATCGCGCCCATGCCGACCAACACCGGCGGCACCCCGCAGACGTACGGCGTGACGGACTACCTGATGGCGTTCAAGAAGAAGGGCAACCAGGACGCCGTCCGCAAGTTCTACGAGCTGTACTACGCGCCCGACCAGATCAACACGTGGATCAAGTCGGAGGGCTTCCTACCGGTCACCAAATCTGGCCTGAGGGTGTTCGCCACTGACGACAAGCTGAAGGTCTACCTCGACACACTGCCCAACGTGCAGCTGACCCCGACCGACGATCCCACCTGGGACAAGGTGAAGATCGCCGTGCAGCAGAACCTGGGCACCGCCGTGGCACCGGACGGCGACCCACGCGCCGTCCTGGACGACCTCCAGCAACTGGCCGAGCGCAATGGCTGAGCGGCTCGCCGCCGCCCCGGTCCGGCGGGCGTCCCCCGCCGGGCCGGGGCGCCGCTCCCGGCCGGTCCGGCACCGGCGACCACGCCCGGGCCGCGACGCCCTGCTCTGGCTCGGGCCCGCGCTGCTGCTCATCGGCGGCGTGGTGATCTACCCGGCGATCGAACTCGCCCGCGCCTCGCTCAGCCGGTACTCGATCACGGGGCTGCGCCTGGGCGGCGCCGGCACCGACAACTACACCGCCGTGCTCAGCCACCCCGCGGTCGGATCCGTCCTGCTCAACACCCTCATCTGGGTGGCCGGTGTGGTGGGCCCGACCATCCTGATCAGCCTCGCGCTGGCGCAGTTCCTGGCGAAGGACTTCGCGGGTCGGCGGCTCGTGCGCTGGGCGGTCCTGGTTCCCTGGGCCGCATCGGTGGTCATCACCAGCCGGCTCTTCGGGCTCATCCTCAGCTACTACTACGGCATCCTCAACAAGCTGCTGACCTCGCTGCACATTATCGACGAACCGATCGACTGGCTCGGCGACGACCGCTTCTCGATGCTGTCCATCGTCGCGGTGGGCATCTTCGTCACCGTGCCGTTCACCGCGTACGTGCTGCTGGCCGGGCTCAACGCCATCCCGCGCGACGTCTACGAAGCGGCGCGGATCGACGGGGCGACGCCGTGGCAGGCGTACCGGCACGTGACACTGCCACTGCTGAGGCCGGCCCTGCTGGTGGCGACCGTTCTCGACGTCATCTACGTCTTCAACTCGTTCCCGGTGGTCTACACCCTCAACGACCGCAACCCCGGCTTCACCAACGACACCTCGATCACCTTCATGTACAAGCTGGCGTTCAAGAGCGCCGAGCACGACGTCGGCATGGCCGCCGCGGCCGGTGTCGTGAACGTCGCCCTCATCCTCGTCGCGGTGGCCTGCTATCTGCGCGTCACCGACTGGCGGAAGGAACAAGCATGACCACGCTCCTCCCGGCCCCGGCGGGCCGGTCACGCGGGCTGCGCCCGTACGCGCTCACGGCCGCCGGCGCGGTCGTCACGGCGATCTTCCTGGCGCCATACGTGGTGATGCTGCTCGACGCGCTGCGTCCCGGCGCCGACGTACTGCAGGCGCCACCAACGCTGCTACCCCGCGAATGGCAGTTCAGCACGTTCGCCGACGTGCTCGGCGATCAGCGGTTCCGCAACTGGCTGACAACCTCGCTCGTCGTCGCGGTGTCGTCCACAGTGATCGTCGTCGCGATCGCCGTACCGGCCGCGTACTACACAGCTCGCAACCGCTTCCCGGGTCGTACGGCGTTCCTGCTACTCGTACTGGTGACCCAGCTGTTCGCCCCGGCGTCGCTCGTGGTCGGCCTCTACCGCGAGTTCTTTCAGCTGAACCTCGTGAACACGTACCTGGCGGTGATCCTGACGAACGCGGCCTTCAACCTGGCCTTCGCGATCTGGATTCTGAACAGTTTCTTCGCCTCGATCCCCAAGGAGGTCGAGGAAGCCGCCCAGATCGACGGTTGCGGGCGGGTCCGGACCCTGCTGCAGGTGATGCTGCCGCTGACCCGGCCCGGCATCGTGACGGCCGGCATCTTCAGCTTCATCGCGGCCTGGAACGAGTACGTAGTCGCCCTGACGCTGATGCAGGACGACGCGAAGAAGCCCCTCAACGTCGGCATCAACTCCTACGTCACCGGTTACGAGCAGCACTGGGACCAGCTGTTCGGGGCGGCACTGATCGCGGTTGTGCCTATCGTGATCCTCTTCGCCCTCGTGGAGAAGCACCTGGTGGGTGGTCTGACAGCGGGTTCGGTGAAGTAGGCGTGTACGCCGGTATCGAGGGGCGTTGGAGGCAATCGGCGTGGACATCGTGGCGCTGCGGGCGGCGCCCAGCGGTTGCGGGCCGCGCGCTCCGTGCCACGATCGAGGTCTTGGCCCGCCTCCCGGAAGGTGTCGATCCGGGCTGCCCTGGCCGGCCAGCGCGCCGCTCATGAGGTCGAGCGCCGGGCCTGGAACCGCTTATGTCGGGGAGCGAAGCACCGTACGCCCTCCGTGGTGGTGCGAACCCGAGACGGCGCACATGTCGGCCGAGGATCGGCAACAGGCTGCCACCGCTTGCCGCCATGATTCACCAGTAGGGACGACGGAACCGCCGCCGCATACGAGATCGCGGCCACCGCATGGAACTCCCACTAGCCTCGTTCATCTCCTGCCCGGGAGAAGCAGGACACGTCGCCGGAGTACGAGAGTGAGTGCTACCGGCGGTTCGGCGGCCGCGGCACGAGTCGCTGCGGCTGTGGTGTGGGCACCGGGCTGTGTCCGTGCACGAGCGCCTGCTCGTCGCGGGGGCGGAACCGGACGGTTGGACATCCTGCTGTCCCGGCGATTGAGGCGCTGCGGGATGCCGGCGACGAGGCGAGTGCGGCCGCGTTCTCCGAGGAGCATGACCGGGACCAGATCACCCCGTGGACCATCCGGCCGGTCGTGGGCCGGCCGCTGCACCCGTCTGAGATCCCGGTCCGTGCGGTCCGGGACTGTCGTGCCCGGTGGTGGCAGTGACAGCGCCGGCCCGCCTCCTCGGCAGAAGGCCGGCCTGGCGGCGCGCAACTCGCCCGTCCGCCGAGGCTACGCACGGTCAGTCGGGTGCCCGGAATCGCTACCGGCCCGGCCTCCCCGGCGGCGCTGTTAAACAGTATTGCCATTTATGATGTTCGATGCGGTTCATGCCCGCTGGTGTGGCCGCTAGATCCTCCGGGCGAGCAGCGTGGCCGCCAGTGCTGAGCCGAGCAGACCTTCGGGCTGTGCATCCGGTGTTGTCCGCGACGTGGCCGCCCGTGCGGATCACGATCCTGGTGAAATGTGTTGAGCGCATCGGTTTTGGCCCTCCGCTTAGGAGAGGCGCCGACCCGCGCGGGCGAGCGCGTCCTCAGCTTCGCCGAGCACCGCGTTGAGTACGTGGTCACTGTATGACCACCACTCGGTGATGACGGTGAGCACGTGGACGCAGGTGTCGAGCCGGTGCCTGGCGCTGATGCCGGTGAGGCTGACCTTCTCGCCGACGGCGGCGCGCACGACATACTCCATGCCCATCGGGTCGAGCTCTGGGTCGCCCTGCTCCCACGCCTTCACGACGAGAGCGGAGATCTCCGGGAGTTGGGGGTCGTCGGGTAGGTATAGCTGCAGTGCCACGACCAGCGCGGCCTGAGCGGCCAAGAGAAGCTCGTTGCCGGTGGGAGTCTCTGTCTCCTCCGGCTCTCGGTGGTTGCGAAGGAGCACGGATTTCAGGTGCCTTGCCGTCATCGAGCGGGGTGCCTTCTTCCCGGCTTTCTTCCACGCTTTACCCGGTGCCAGGCGAAGCGGTGGGCGGGCTTCGTCGGCTGATACCGGCGCGTTCTGGTTGGTAGACAGCCGCGATCTTGCGCGGTGGTGCATGGTCGGTGGCAGGTCGGCTGGGACGCTTTCTGAAGCCGGTGGCAGCAACCCCGATCGGAGGGCGGTGGCGGCTTCATGCTCGGCCTCGGCGAGCAGCTGCCGGGTGCCGGCTTCATCGAGGCCGAGATCATCGATCAGAGCGAACAGAGCGGCGTACATAATTCGCGCCGTTGGTGCTGAGCCGCCGGATGTCATGAGCCATTGCTCGCCGGCTGCGCCGCGGATGAGTCCCTCCACGGCGTATGGCGCGAAACCGGTGGCGTCTGGGGCGGCGTCCACGACCCGGTCAACGAATCGGGCAACCGTGGGTCGTTGGGCCGGGGAGCCGAAGCGGAGGCGTGCGGCGAGGACGAACGCGGCGGGTATCAACTCGAAAGGTTTGTTGGCGAGCAGTGCCCGAAGCTGCAGGCACTGCGCTTGATCGCCGGCAAGCTCGGCGATCAACATCCGAGCTTCCGGGCCCAGGGTTTGTTCGCGAGGCCTGGTGTGGTCGCCGTGCGTCGGCATTCGGTTACCTTCTCCCACTTCTTGTACGCACGAAATAGTAGATTACCGTGGCAGCGAGACTGAATGCATCGGCGGGGTCTATGCCTTCGGCCGCCGGGTTGTCCATGACGGGGTAGTTGTTCCTTACCCCTATCGCGCTGCCAGGGTCCTTGATGCGGGCAGCGTCACCAATTGTCCCGACATATTTCGGGGCATCACCGATGTCGTCCTCCGGTGTTTGACCAACCAAATTGGATAGGAAATCGTCGGTCTTCTTCTGCTTCGCGTCGATCTCGCGTGGCAGGACCTTGCCGTCGGGCCGCTCCGGAAGGGTTCTGGGTCTCGCACGGCCCTTGCCGTTGCCCGGGTGTCCGTTGTTTCCGCCGGACGGCTTCTTCACAAAATGTTGGCGCACGACTTCCACGAGAACGTCGAGGCGCTCAAACCGACCGGCGCGATCGTCCAGGTCACCTACTCGCTGCCCGACTGCACGTCGGGCGACCTGCCGTCGTCGCCACAAAGCAACGAACGCCGTTGTTATCCGGTTGAGGGGCCCAACCCCTACGACCCGGGCGGACCGGACATCACCGAGTACTGGCACAAGTACGTGGTGGAGAAGATCTCCCAGGCCGACGTCCAGCTCCAAGACGGACGGCAAGGACCGACGGTCAACACCTATTACCAGTACGAGGACAGCCCGGCGTGGCACTACGCCGACGACGACGGCTTGACCAAGCCCAGTCGGCGAACATGGGACCAGTTCCGCGGCTACCGGATCGTGGCCGTCCGCGTCGGCGACAGCAACCAGACGCTGACCAGAACGAAGTATCTGCGCGGCATGCACGGCGATCGAGCCAACGCCGCCGGCGGGAAGCGCACGGTGACGGTCGACGCCACCATCGGCGACGAAACGGTCTACGACGAGGACCAGTTCGCCGGCATGGTCCGCGAGCAGGTCACCTACAACGGCACCGAGGACAAGCCGATCACCAAGCAAGTCAACGTGCCGTGGCGCTCGACAGCGACCGCCACCCGCGACGGCATCAGCGCCCACTTCACCGGCACCGCGACCACCTATGACGCCACCACCCTCGGTGCGAACGGCGAACGCGGCTGGCGGATCACCGCACAGCGCAGCGACTTCGACGATGTCTACGGCACCGTCAAATGGGCGCAGGACGACGGGGACACCGCGAGGACCGGTGACGAGCAGTGCGTTACCACCGCCTACCGACCCAACGTCAACCGGAACATCACCACACTTCCTAGCCGGGTGACCACGACGGCCCTACCGTGCGGCACCACCCCGACCAAACCGGAAGAGGTCATCGACGACTCCGCGACGTTCTACGACGGCGCCACCACGTCGACCACGGCGCCGACGCGTGGTGAGAAAACCCAGATCGACGAATTGAAGGAATGGACAGCCGGATCCGGAACGGCGTGGCTGACTACCGTGAAATCGACCTACGACGACTTCGGACGTCCGGGGTCCACCACCGACGTGAAGGGCAACACCAGCACCATCGCGTACTCGCCGGCCACCGGACTCACCACACAACTGACCGAGACGAATCACCTGGCCTGGGCGTCGACAACCTCGCTGGCACCGTACTGGGGCTTGAAGACCAAATCGGTCGACCCGAACGGGAAGTTCGCCGAGGCACAATACGATCCGCTCGGCCGGACGGCCCGGGTGTGGGAGCTGGGCTGGGCCAGAGCCGACCACCCGACGCAGCCGTCATCTCGATACTCGTACGGCTACGCCCCGGAGCGCAACCAGTACCCCTACGTCAAGGCTGAGGCGCTGAACGCGGGCGGCGGCGTGGACGTGACATACACGATCTACGACGGTTTGCTGCGCACCCGGCAGACTCAGACCGAGTCACCAGGCACCGACCGCGTCGTCACCGATACCCAATACGACGCGTACGGCCGGGAGTCGATGACGTTCGGCCCGCACGCCGAGCCGGGCGGCCCCTCGTCCACGCTGTGGTGGGAACCGGAATGGTCCGTGCCGACCCAGAACGTCACGACCTATGACCGGGCCGGCCGCGCCACGAAGGTCGACTTCCGCTCCGGTGACGGCGTCACGAACATCGTCACGAAGTGGAGCACCACAACGGCATACGCGGGCGACCGGGTGACCGTGGTCCCGCCGCCGGGGGGACCACCACGACGACGGTCACCGACGCGCAGGGCCGCACGGCCGAACTCTGGCTCTACACCGCTCCCGGCGGCGAAGACGGAGCGCACCGCACGACCCGGTACCAATATGACCGTAAGGACCAACTGACCAAAGTCATCGACAACGGCGGCAATGAATGGACCTACAAATACGATCCGCGGGGACGCAAGATCGAATCTAAGGACCCCGACAGCGGCCGCGTGCAGATGGAATACAACGTCGCCGGTGAGCTGACCAAGGCGACCGACGCCGAAAACAAGGTGCTGGCATATTCCTACGACTCGCTGGGCCGCAAGACGGGACTGTATGACGGTTCCGTCTCCGACGCGAACAAGCGGGCCGAATGGAAATACGACACCCTCGCAGCGCCGGGCCGCCCGAAATGGGGCGGGCAACTTACCGAGACGATCCGGTACGACCACGGCAACGCCTATAAATGGCAGGTCATCAACTTCACGAGCCGCTACGGCGTGGCTGGCGATCAGTGGATCATTCCGACTGCGGAAACGGGACTGGCCGGCACCTACGTCTACGGGCACGGCTACTCCGCGTATACCGGGGCGCCGACGAGAATCGAATTCCCGAGCGCCGGCGGTCTGACCCCGAGCTCGTCACCACCAAGGTCGACGCGGCGAGCGGGCTGCCGACATCGTTGGAGACCACGGCGACCGGTGTCGGCACCTACGTCGCAGGGCAGCAGTACAGCGCCTACGGCGAACCGACGATCGGCATGCGGAAGATCACCTCCGGTGTCTATGCCGAGGAAGTCATTTCGTATGAGCCGGACACCCGCCGCGTTCACGAGGTGAAGGTCCGGCCAGAGACGGCGAGCGGCACGGTGTCGGACAAGGTCTACAAGTACGACGGGGCCGGCAATATCGACCGGATCACCGACACCCCCGCGGTCGGTTCGTCGGAAACACAATGCTTCGACTACGACGCCCTGCGCCAGCTGACCTCCGCTTGGACGCCGAAGACCGGCGTCGCCTGCGAAACCGCACCGACCGTCGCCAACCTCGGCGGCCCGGCACCGTACTGGCTCGACTGGAACATCGACGATGTCGGCAACCTCACCGGCGAGGTCTCGCACACCGCGGCCGGCAACACGACCCGCGCGTTCGCTGTGCCGGCCAGCGGCGCTTCCGTGGTCCGGCCGCACGCGATGACCGGCCAGACCGAGACCGTGCCGGGTCAGACCCCGAAGACGACCGCCTACACCTACGACGCGACCGGGAACACGGTCGGCCGTACCGGACCCGCTCAGAGCCAGACAATGACCTGGGACGCGGAAGGGCGTCTGGCGAGCGTCTCGGAGGGGTCCGCCGCAACCACGCACGTCTACGGCCCGGACGGCGGTCGCCTGATTCGCCGGGACGCGACGAGCGCCACGCTCTATCTGCCCGGCATGGAACTTCGCCGGCAGGGCAGCACGACCAACGCCACCCGCTACTACAGCTTCGCGGGCCGGACGGTGGCCTCGCGGGTACCCGGCACGCAAACCCTGACCTGGCTCTACGAGGACCACCAGGGCACGCAGAATCTGAGCATCAACGCCTACACGCAGAAGGTGGACATCCGCCGGCAGACCCCGTACGGCAGACCGCGCGGCACTCAACCTGTGTGGCCCACGTTGAAGGGCTTCGTCGGCGGCGACGTCGACCCGACCGGCCTGGTCCATCTCGGCGCCCGCGAGTACGACCCGGTTTCGGCCCGGTTCATCTCGGTGGATCCGCTGCTCGATCTCGCCGACCCGAAACAATGGAACGGCTACGGCTACTCCAACAACAACCCGGTCACCTTCGCCGACCCCACCGGCCTGATGTTGGACTGCATGGTCGGCGACAAGATGGTGTCCTGCGGAGCGCCGACCTACAACAACACCGGCGGCACCGGACAGCCGTCCCACGCCGGCGGCAGTAGCGGCGGCGGCCATCCCAGCCAGGGCGGCGGGGGCTCCCGGCGCAGAAGCAACGCCAGCCCGCCGAAGCGTCCCGCCGAAGTCTGGTACTTCTCCACCAAGGTGACCGCCCCCACCTGGGACGTCTACACCGACGCCTACCTCGCAGCCATGCGCAAATGGAAGGAGTGGGGCGCCCGGGACCCGCAGGCGCAGTGCATGGCCACGGAGAACACCTGCGTCGGCGCTGACATCTACGACGTCACGTTCTTCGCCGAGCAACTGTGCGGTCAACCCGGCATCTTCTGCCCAGCCCATGTCGACCCGGGAGCGGCCGGCATCGCCAACAGCGCTGCAAGCGGCCTCTTCGCCGGCCGCGACGGTGGCGGCGGCCAGCGTGGGTCCACCGGCCGAGGTGGCAGCACGTCGGCTGCGAAACCGAGTTTCTGCAGCTTCTCCGGTGATACCGAGATCCTCATGGCTGACGGCTCGACGAAACGGATCGACGCCATCAAGCCCGGCGACGTGGTGCTGGCGACCGACCCGGCAACCGGGGAGACCGGGCCGCAAGCCGTCGAGCGCGCATGGGTCCACGACGACCAACTGCGGCTCCTGTCCACCGCCGCCGGCGCCATCTCCACCACCGAGGACCATCCATTCTGGAACGCCACCGAACGAACATGGGAACGCGCCGACAAGCTCACTGACGGCGACCGATTGGCGACGCCGTCAGGATTCGTCACGGTCACCCAAGGAACCGGCGCCACCTCACGCAACGCCGCAGCGTACAACCTCACCATCGACGGCCCCCACACGTACTATGTGCTCGCCGGCAACACACCGGTGCTCGTCCACAACGTCGGACCCTGTAAGAATCCACTGACAGCAGATCAGCAGAAAGACGTCGCTAACTGGTACAAGGGCATGACCAAAGTCAACGGCAATTACGGTAAGGCGCCGGTGTGCGAAATCAGAAAGCCGGGCGCAGGACTGCCGCGCTATTACAGTCGAGATCTCGACCAGCACAACGGTGGTGTGTTCAAGGGTGCAAACCGGATTGAAAACCTATGGAGCAAGGACACTCGCTCGGGAACATACGGCCTTGATATTGACGGCAACGGGATGGTAACCGGCCTCGTCAGAGTAGGTGACTGAATTGGCTTGTCGCTGGTGGGTGATCTACACCGTTGGTGGTCGATTGTCGGACGATTCGGCCGCCGTGCTCGAGCGTCTTTTCGCCTTGACGACAGATTCTTCGGTCGCGGTGCGCGAGCCAGAGGTGTGGAGCCGGGCCTCACGCTGGCCAGCCTCCGAATACCATGACGGTCACTCGCTTACCGCAGTCGCGGCAATTTCCTTGATTAACAAAATGATCGCAAGTGCGGAGTTTTGGTGCCGCCTCGTCACCGACCTCGTCGAGGTGCATGTGGCCGAGGACGTGATCTACGTAGGAACGGTTGGACCGGAACTGGATGAACTTATCTCACTGGCTGCGGAGTTGGTCGACTCGTCGCCGTATGCCATTGATAGGACAAGTTTCTCCTATTATCCGCCAGCCGACGATGGATTTTGGCGCGAAATGCGGATGGATGTCGACTCGGGAGCCGGAGAAATGTTGATTCTCCAGCAGTGGGCGGCGGGATTCGGAGGCGAGCGCTGGCACCACGTTGCCTCACTCGGAGATCTGGAGGCCGTGCAACGAGCCTTCATTCCCAGAGCCCTCTACGCGGTCTTCCGATGCCCTCGGCTAGTCCGACGTTCGGAGTGCTCGGGGCAGCCGATATCCGCCGTTCTCGGCGAGGAACCGCTACTGGCCAACGTGCGGGTCTTTCGCGACCTGGGCGTTTTCCCGTTGAGCGTGGAGCACATCGCCAGCGATCAGGAGCTGGCGCAAATTTGGGAATCATTGGGCCCTCGGGGTTCGGTGTTCCTGTGGGATGATGACACCGTTGTCTCCTACGCTGCCCAACCGGATGCCGATGGACCAGTCCGGGCGGCATCCTCCTTTCAGTAGCGATCGGGTGTACAAGTTCGCCGTTGGCGGCCCGGGTTGCCGTCACGGTTGCCGTCGGCGGCGACCATGCGTGGACATGCGTCGATGGCATTGCGGCGGCTGGGTCGGGCCGGTTAGTGGCGTGCCGCGCAGTGGTGCGGCGTCGATCCCCAGAACACTCACCGACGGTTGTTGGCGAAGGGATCGTCGCGACCTGGCTGTCCTTCTCGGCCGGCCGCCGGCCGCGGGTCCGTTGGAGGATTATGCGGCGTGCTTCGATGAGTTGTTCTCCCGGCTGGCCCAGCGGCGAGGTATCCGTAAGTATCTGACCGGCCTGCTGGCGCCACGCGACCGTAACAAGACGTTGACGGGCAGCCGAGGACGCCACGCAGCGCGGCTGGCTACGTGAGGTCGAACGGCACAACGCCATCGCAAGGCGTATAGCAGGGCTGCTGGACGAGCTTGCCCCCTGAAACCAACTGTCAGGACCGGGTCGGGCGCCGGGGCACCCTGGTGAGACCAGGCTGCCCCGTGCGGACCGCCGTCTGCGGCACGACAAGGGCGTGTCGCGTGACCTTATCCGACGACGGCCAGGAAATCCGAGTAGAACAGGCCCAGGCCGACTGCCACGCAGACGCCGGCCACGATCCAGAACCGGACCACAATATTGACCTCGCTCCACCCGGCCAGCTCGAAATGGTGGTGCAACGGCACCATCCGGAAGACACGTCTACCGGTGGTCCGGAACGAGACAATCTGGATCACCCAGGTCACCGTGATGAGGACAAAGAGCCCGCCAATCATGATGGAGAGCAGCGTAGTGCGGGTGGCCACCGCAAGCCCGCCGATCAGGGCGCCGAGCCCGAGCGCGCCCACGTCACCCATGATGATCCGCGCTGGGGACGTGTTCCACCACAGGAAGCCCACGCAGGCGGCGGCAGCCGCCGCAGCGATCATCGCGATCTCCAGTGGGTCCCGCACCTGGTAGCAGTAGGCGTTGTGCACCGCGTAGTCGGTGTCACCGCACCAGTGCCGGTACTGCCAGAAGCCGATCAGCGCGTACGCGCTGAGCACCAGGACCGACGCGCCGGTGGCCAGGCCGTCGAGGCCGTCGGTGAGGTTCACGCCGTTCGACATCGCGGTGATCACGAAGACGAACACCATCACTGAGCCGACCTTGCCGACGTTCAACCAGCTGATGTCTCGGATCAGCGAGATGTGCTCGCTGGCCACGGTCTGGCCGTTGGTGCTGGCCCAGTAGAGCGCCGCGATGCCGAACCCGCCGCCGACGATCGCTTGGCCGAGCAGCTTGCCTTTGGCAGACAGGCCGTCGGAGTTGCGCCGGCGCACCTTGAGCAAGTCGTCGAGGAAACCGACCGCGCCGCAGAAGACGAACAGCCCGAGCAGGACGAGAGCCGTCATGGTCGGCCCCTCCTGCGCAATCTGCCGTTCGGGCAGGGTGGTCAATGCGATGTGCCCAGCAACGTAGGCGAAGACGGTCGCCACGATGAAGACGACGCCGCCCATCGTCGGGGTGCCCTTCTTGCCTTCGTTGCTGGCGAGCCCGATCGATCGAATCGGCTGTCCCGCCTTGAGCGCCGTGAAGACTCGGATCGCCACCGGCGTGCCGAACAGCGAGATCATGAACGCCACCGCCGCCGCGACGATGACCGCCCTCATGGGCGAGCCTCTACAAGATCTAAACTTCTCACGGCGCGGTCCCTACCGTGCCCTGTACGTCGGACGAGTCAGCATGGTCCGAGTCATCGGCCGCTTCCTGAGCAGCCCGCTCGACTTTCGCCCGGTATGCCTCGCGCGCGCCGCCGTGTCGATTTGTTCCTCGTACTCTGCCGCCACCCCGGTCCGGCCGTCGATCTGCTCACGCAGGATGTCGGCCTGCCCGGCATGCCGGGCGGTCTCCTGAAGGATATGGACCATGACGTTGAATAGCTTCACCTCGGGCCGCGACCACCACGGCACGTGGCCAGGCGCGTCGAGAGCAAGCTCCTTGATTGTCGCGTCCGCATGTTCCCAAGCGCGCTGATAGAAGTCGATGATCTGCTCGCTGGTCTCGTCCGGGGTCACCCACAGGTCGCTGCCGTCCGCGTCCTGCCATCGCCCCAGCGGCACCGGGGATGGGCGGTCGAAGACCTCGCCGAAATACCATGCCTCCACGGTCGCCATGTGCTTCACCAGGCCAAGGAGGTTGGTCCCCGTCGCTGCCAACGGGCGCCGAATGTCGTACTCGGACAGGCCGTCGAGTTTCCAGATCAGCGCCTGACGTATCCGCCTGAGCTGGGTGTGCAGATGGCTTTTCGTGAAATCATCGATCACGGGACATGAGCTTGCCATCCGACAGCAACGGAGCCACACCCCCGAAGGCCAGCAGCGTGTCAACGCTGCTGTCGAGACGGTCTTGACTACGCTCAACTCGTAGCCACACGCCCGGACCGGTCCCTGCGTGGTCACCAGTCGGACTCTGCGGCCAAGTTGTCGAGATAAACCCCCTGGAACGTCAACAACAGCATCCACGGCACAACAACCGTTGAGTGCTGTCCTGTTTATCCGCGCTGATCCGGACGGAGCCGCAGAGCCGGTCTCCGTCCGGAATCCGTGCGTCACTCAGCGCAGAATGCCTGTACCTCCACTTGCCAGTCGACGGCGGTAGTGCCGATCTCCCGGACCGTGGCCTCGGCGGCGAGGAGCTGCGGCGGCGGATTCAGCGTCGCGATCGAGGCGTCACCGACGGCGCCGGTGACCACCGCGCCGACTCCGTGGACCTGGGCTGTGCCGCCGCAGGTCGGTGTGGTCTCGGTCTTGGGCGTGATCGAATTACGCGCGCTGACCCACGTTTTCAGGACTGGGGCGTTGAGAGGCGGGTCCCCGCAGATGACAAATGTCCGCAGGCCCCAGCTGCCGGCCGCCGCGTTGTTCGTGTACGCGGTGACCGTTCCGGTGGTGAGGTTCGAGTCGAATTTGACCTCATCGATGGCGACCTGCCCGGAATCCTCGGTCAGCGCGAAGCCGACGCTGTGGGCCACCGCGTTCCCCGTGCAGGTGGCGTCGACGATCTTCGGTGAGGCCGGGACCGAGGCGGCGAAGTTCTCCTCGATCTGCAGGTTGGCCGGTTCGGTGCCGGCGGGCGCGCAGATGGCCCATGCGATCACCTGCCACGCGGAAGCCACGGCGACGTTCTCGACCCCTGTCGCCGTCACCGAGTCGGTCGCGAGGTCAGGCACCATCTGGGTCAGCAGGACGTTGCCTCGCCCGTTTTCGATCGTCGCGCCCATCCCGACGAGCCGGTCGTTGCCGGTGCAGGACGCGATCGCGTCTTTGGGTGAGGTGGCGTCGTTGGCGCTCGAGCCTTGCTCGCGTTGCGGGTCGGCCACGGCCTGCGCCGGACCTGGCGGCACCGTCAGCGCGGCCGCGGTGACGGCGAACGCAACGGCCCCGAACATCAAGTGTCTTCGTGGACTGTGAGTCACGGAACTTCCTTTCGTCCGCGCCGCCGATGGATCGGCTGCGCTGCAAGAAGGCTCCGCGTCAGCGTCATGGTGGCGTCATGGTCGCGTCGGGCCTGCGCACGGCGGCTCCCACCGGAGTGAGCCGCCGACCCAGTAGGAAGCGACCCGTGGGGCCGGGCACAGATCGTCGGGTCGGGCTCGGGTCCGCCGTAGTCGCGCATCGCGTGGACACGCGAGCATTGGGCTTGGGTGCGCCGCCGGGCAGGCGTCGGCAGCACCACGGGCCCTGGCGAGGTGGCCGCGCAGTACATCGACATCACCGGTCCGGATCTGAGCGCTCCAGACCGGGGCCGCGGAAATGCGACTGACCTTCGGCCGGGACCCGGGATGCTCTTTAGAACGACGCGCACCGCTCTTGGCTACGCGACCACTACGGGGTTTCCTTCGTGAAGGCAGCAAAAGGGCCGTCCATGAAAGTGCCGCTACCAACTGCGAGCATCCTCATCCGCCGCGTTCTGCCTCCGGAACTCGACCGGCTCTTGGCGGCCTCGCCGGAAGCCTGGCGCGCGGCACTGCGCTCGGCCTCCGAGGACTCGATCATTCGCGCGGTCAGCGATGGCGACCTCGAACGGATGACCGGGGAACTGGACCGGCTAAGCATCGCCGAACCTGGCCTGGGCGACGGATCTCGCCGCCGCGTTCGGCCGCCTCGCCGCACTGCCACGCTTCAGCATCTGACACGACTGCCGCGACCCGCAGACACGCACGGAGGAACCCGACCACAGCGCCGGGCCACAACCACGCCCACCACGCCACGCGACCGCGCAGAGATCAACAAACCGCCTCAACCACCATGAACAACGGTTAGCGAAAGACCGAGGCTAGCCGCCGCGGGCGACGACGCCGTGCTCGTACGCGAAGACCACGATCTGCACCCGGTCACGCAGGCCGAGCTTGGCCAGCAGCCGGCCCACGTGCCCCTTCACCGTCGCCTCCGACAGCGTCAACGCGCCGGCGATCTCGGTGTTCGTACAGCCCCGGGCCACCAGGTCGAGGACCTCGCGCTCGCGGCCGGTGAGCCGGTGCAGCACTTCGGCGGTGGGTGAACGCCCGGTCGACGGGTCGGGCAGGTGCGGCATGAAGGCGTCGAGCAGCCGGCGGGTGACGGCCGGCGCCACGACCGCGTGCCCGCCGGCCACCGCGTGGATCGCGGTCACCAGGTCGGCCGGGAGGACGTCCTTGAGCAGGAAGCCGCTGGCGCCCGCGCGCAACGCCGCATAGACATACTCGTCCAGGTCGAAGGTGGTAAGCGCCAGCACGCGGGCCGGGCTGCCGGACTCCACGATGGCCCGGGTGGCCTCGATTCCGTCCATCACCGGCATGCGGACGTCCATCAGCACCACCTCCGGCCGCAATGCCCGGGTCATCGCGACGGCCTGCGCGCCGTTGCCCGCCTCGCCGACGACCGTGACGTCCGGCTGCGCCTCCAGCACCAGCCGGAAGCCCAGCGACACCAAGGGCTGGTCGTCGACCAGCAACACGGAGACATTCATGAGCCGACGTCCACCGGCGCGTTGTCGCTGCTGAACGGCAGGTGGGCCGTTACTCGCCAGCCAGGGCCGGAGCGGGGGCCGGCCTCGATCCGGCCGCCGTACGACGTGGCCCGCTGCAGCATCCCGGTCAGGCCGTGCCGGTCGGCGCCGGCCGGGCCCGGCGCCGTCCGCCCGGCGCCGTCGTCGACCACCTCGATCTCTGCGCCGTCCGCCGTGTACCGGAGCCGGACCTCGGCGTCGGCGCCGGGGCCGGCGTGTTTGAGCGTGTTGGTGAGCGCCTCCTGGACGATCCGGTAGACCACGAGGCCCGCGCCGGGTCCCCACGGGCCGGGCAGGCCCTCGCGGACCAGCGTGATCCGGACTCCGGCCGCACGGATCCGGTCCAGCAGCGCGTCGAGGTCGCCGAGGCCAGGCTGCGGCGCCCGTCCGTCGGTGCAGCTGCGAAGCACCCCCAGCAGCCGGCGCATCTCGCCGAGGGCCTGCCGTCCCGTGGCCGACACCTGGGTCAGCACGCCCGCCGCCCGCTGCGGGGAGGCCGGCAGCGTAGCCGCCGCGCCGTCGGACAGGGCCACCATCACCGCGATGTGGTGGGCGACCACGTCGTGCATCTCGCGGGCGATCCGGGCCCGCTCCTCGGCGACCGCCAGCCTGGCCTGCTGGTCGCTTTCCCGGGCGAGCCGGTCGGCCCGGGACTCGAGTTCGCTGAGGTAGGCGTGGCGGGTGCGCTGGTTCATGCCCACCAGGGCGGTCGAGACGGTGATCGCGGACACCGCGACGAAGGCACCCCAGGCCGTGCTGTCGTCCAGCCGGCCGCCGAATCCGGGCAGGATCGTGCCGGCGACGGCCGGCCACACGTACCGGACGGGACGGTGCCGGGCGACGGCGTGTAGCGCGATCAGCGGGACGAGGATCGCCGCCGGGGATTGGGCGCCGAGGGACTGGGCGCCGACGAGCAGCACCATGACCGACCAGAAGACCAGCACCGGCGCCCGGCGCCGCCACAGGAGCGGCACCGGGAGCAGCGCGACCGACGCCCAGTCCAGCAGGTCGGTCTGGGTGACCGTCGCGCCGGTCCGGCCGGTCAGGATGAGGCCGCAGGCCGCGGCGGCGGCGAGGGCCACCACCGCGTCCAGCACCCCCGGGTAGCGCCGGGCGGCCACGCTGAGCTCGCGCATCCTCATCCGCCCATTCTCACGGGTCCCGCCGCCACAGCACCATGCCGCCGAGGGCGAGCACGGCCGCTACCCACGCGACGGTCACCAGCGTGGCCGGGCCGGCGGCCAGCATCCGGAACGGATTGTCGCCGGTCGTGTACATCGCCTGGGCGGCGGCGACGGGGACGTAGCGGACGATGTCCTCGCCCAGCCGATCCGGCAGGGCGGCCTGCAGCAGCGCGGGCAGGAGCAACATGGACAGCACGTACACGGTGATCGCGGTCGCGGTGTGCCGCAGCAACGCGCCGACGCCCAGGCCGAGCAGGGCGAACGCCACCGAGGCCGCGACGGCACCGCTGGAGGTCCGAACCACGTTCGTCCCAGGCGGCCCGTCCTGCCCGGCGAGGAGCCGATTCGCAGCGAGCGCCGCGGTGCAGATCACGACCATGAGCGGTACGGCCGCCGCGGTCAGCACGACTGCCTTGGCCAGCAGCACCGGCAGCCGGCGCGGCACCGCCGCGAACGTCGCCCGGATTAGGCCGGAGCCGTACTCGCCGGTGATCATCATGATCCCGAACACGCCCAGGACCAGGGCGACGAAGTCGATACCGAGCAGGGCGCCCGAGACGTCGGCCCGGTGCGCGTGCCGCCCGGTCGCCCCGGCCAGGGCAACAGTGAGCAGGGTGATCGTGCCCGCTACCACCCAGGTCGAGCGCAGCGCGAACAGTTTGGTCCACTCAGCACGGACGACGCGCGGGAAAGTGATCCGGTAGGCGCTCATGATCGGGTCAGCTCCATGTAGGCCTGCTCCAGCGAGGCCCGGCGAGGGGTCAGCTCGTGCAGCACGAGGCGATGCTCGGCCGCGGCCGCACCGATCGTCTCGGCGGCGAGCCCGTCGACCTCCACCAGCCCGGGCTCCAGCCCCGTCACCGTCGCCCCGCGGCCGAGCAGGACGTCCCGCAGGGCGGTGGCGTCCGGCGACCGGACCAGCACCCGCCCCACCTCGACCCGGGCGATCAGCTCGGCGACGGTCGTGTCGGCGAGCAGCCGCCCGCCGCCGACGATCAGGAGGTGTTCCGCGGTCACGGCCATCTCGCTCATCAGATGGCTGGAGACCAGGACCGTACGGCCCTCGGCAGCAAGTTCCTTGAGCAGCGTCCGGATCCAGAGCACGCCGTCGGGGTCAAGCCCGTTGACCGGCTCGTCCAGGATCACGACGGCCGGATCGCCGAGCAGCGCGACGGCGATGCCGAGCCGCTGGCCCATGCCGAGCGAAAACTCGCCCGCCCTGCGGTGCGCGACCGCGGCGATCCCGGCGACGGCCAGCACCTCGTCGACCCTCCCGGCAGGCAGCCCGTGCGTCCGAGCCAGCGCCAGCAGATGGTTCCGGGCGCTGCGCCCGCGGTGTATCGAGCGCGCCTCCAGCAGCGCCCCGACCTCACACAGCGGGGCCGGGAATGCCCGGTACGGGCGGCCGTTGACCGTCGCCGTACCCGACGTCGGGCGGTCCAGCCCGATCATCATCCGCATCGTGGTGGACTTGCCGGCACCGTTCGGCCCGAGGAAGCCGGTCACTCGCCCCGGCCGGACGGCGAACGACAGGCCGTCCACGGCGGTGGTCGCGCCGTAACGTTTGACCAGGTCTTGTACTTCAATCATGGGTTCGACGCTAGGTTCCGCCCGCGCCGCCGGGGAGCACCCACGGTCGCGACCGATGGCCGGCGTCCCGCTACCGGGGTAGCACGGCCGGTCGCCTTCGCGACCGAGAACCGGTGCTCGCCGGGCCCGGGCCGACAGCCCGAGCCCGGCGTTCGTTACATCGACTCGGTTTGTGGCGCGGCCCGGACCTGGACGGGCACCACCAGGGTCGCGACCAACGCGGCGACGAACCAGATCCGTCGCACCAAAGGCCGCGCGGCCGGACCGAGGGGAGCGCGGGGGCCCTTCCGGGGCCGTGGCGGCCCGCCGCTCACCAGCTGGTTCCCCCTGCACGTAGTCGGCAGCTCGCCGCATGAATTAACACCAAACGAGCCTGTCCGAAAACGCGGGGCACTCCACATCCCGCTGCCCGAGGCCAGCCAGCTCACCGTCCAGCTACGGCGTCGGCAGACAATAGGCTGCCGTCAATGTATGGCCGGGCCGGATACCGGTGGTGACGGCCTCCGTAGAGCATGACTATTCGAGGCGGCCATGGGGAGCCGAAATAACGCGCCCACCGCCCTGGACGTCGGCCGGCGACGCAATGGCTGGGTGCGCGTGGCAACGGCCACGCCGATCGCGACCAAAATTTACTGGGTCCTGCGCATCGGTGTGGCGGCCGAGTTCATAGGACACGGGTTCGCGGGACTGACCCGAGGTCCGTGGCTTCCCTATTACGCGCTATTCGGCATCGAGCCGGACTTCGCGTGGAATTACATGTTCTACGTGACCGGCACGATCGATGTGATCGCTGGACTTCTTGTTCTGTTCTTCCCGATTCGCCTGGTCCTGCTGTATGCCGCGGTCTGGGGAACGTTCACCGCTTTTCTGCGTCCGGCCGCGGGCGAGTCGTGGTACGAGGTATGGGAGCGTGGGGGAAACGCCGCGATGCCCATCGCGTTCTTGATGCTGGTCGGATGGGGCGGCTGGTCCGTGCGCGCGTGGTTGACGCCGGCCAGACCCCCACAGGCCATCGATGACCGCCTCGCCACCGCCCTCAACTGGACGATGCGTCTTGGACTCGGGCTCCTGCTGATCGGTCACGGCGGATTCGGCGCAGCGGTCCGCAAGGCGGAGTGGTACGACTTCTTCAACTATCTCGGCGTCCCGCCATGGGCGGTTGACTCCGCCCACCTGATGGCGGTGTTCGGTTGGTTCGAGATCCTTCTCGGGGTGGCGGTGATCATCAGGCCCGGACGCGGCCTCCTGATCTTCGTACTGTTCTGGAAGATCGGAACCGAGCTTCTTCGCCCACTTGTGGGGCAGGAGCTGTTCCAGTTCGTGGAACGCGCAGGCGACTACGCACTACCCGTCGCGCTGTACCTGCTCGTATTCCAACGAAAGCGTGGCGACCTGACGTCAGATCCCCCGGCCAACGGGCAGGCGGCGGCACTGCGTGAAGGCCGGCCGACCGGTGCCGGCTCGATCCGGGAACCGGACGACGCCCAGCGCGCCGCACTCGGCGACCGGCGCGAGCCGGTCGACGCGCAACCCGTGGGGTCGCCGGATCCGACGCACCCGACCCCGTCACTGGCCGCCGAGACCGACCGGGCGAAGTCGGGCCCAGCAGCAGAGAAAGCCTGAGCCGATGTTCTCAGAATGGAAGAGCAGCCGCATTCTGAACTCCCTGCTTCCGCTCACAACTCGACCTCCGTTCACGCGCGTTGCCGCGGTGGCGGCCTCGGCGCTTTGTCTCGCGGCGGTGGGGTTGGCCGTCACCGGCGTCATCGGGGCGTACGCCGCGGCGCCGCGCTGCTCAGTGGCGCCGAAATCGGCTGCCGCACCGGCAACGACCACTGCGCGGCGGCCGGTGGTGCTGGCCCACATCCCGGTCGGCCTGAATCCGCGGGGTGTCGCGTTCGCACCCGGCTTCACATCGGCCTATGTCGCCAACGCCGGCTCGAACACCGTGTCCGTCATTGACGTGCCCGCCAGAACCGTGACGGCGACCATTCACGTCGGCCGATTCCCGTACGGCGTGGCGTTCGGGGGGAATGGGTCGTTCGCTTACGTCGCCAATCGCGATTCCAGTAGCGTCAGCGTCATCGAGACGACGACTCGCCGGGTCGTCAAGACAATTCCGGTCGGTCGGAATCCTCGCTGGGTAGCGATGTCCCCCGACGAGTCGATCGCCTACATCAGCAGCACCGGTTCGAACGCGATCAGCGTGATCAGCACCGCGACCCACTCCGTCACCGCAACCATCCCGGTGGGCCTGGCGCCACGCGGAGTCGAGTTCACCCGGACCGGGCGAACGGCTTATGTCGCCAACTCGGGCTCAGATTCGGTATCCGTGATCGATGTGGCCGCCGGGGCCGTGACCGACACCATTACGGTGGGCGATGAGCCCCGCGGCATGTTGATCTCTGCCGACGAGGGAACCGCCTATGTCACCAACACCATCGGCGGCACGGTTTCGGTCATCGAGACAGGGCAGCGTCGGGTCATCGCCACCATCACCGTCGGCCTGCACCCGCGCGGCATGGCCTTCGCCGGTGACGGACGCACCGTCTTCGTGGCGAACTCGGGCTCCGGCCGTGGCATCCGACCGTGGTCGGCGAGCTGTGTGATGACGTTCGACACCGCAACCAACACCGTCACGGACCGGGTAGCGGCCGGCAACGACCCCCGCTGGATCGGCCGAGGTCCCGATGGTGGCTACCTATACGTCAGCAACACCGGATCCGCCAGCGTGTCTATGCTCGCTGCGGCGCCCTGAGGCTCCTCGGCAGGTACCACGCTCATAGCCGCAGACATCACGGTCCATGTCGTGCCACGCCCCGGCCTATCGGGGCGGAACGGCGCCGGTACTCCCGGACCAGCCACACGACCTGGGCGATGAGCCAGGCGAGGAGAACGGCGCCGAGCGTCACCGGCAAACTCCATATGAGCACGACATCCTGGCTGAGCTTTGCCGTGTGGTCGTCCGGGCCGGCGAGCCTCGCCCGCCACCTCGCGCCGGCGATCGGATCGATCTCGATGTTCGAGCTGCGCTGGAAGCTCACCGTGACGCCACCGACGGAAAGGGTGCCGTCGTCGGACCGGAAGTCACCCTCGCAGTCAGCCGTCCAGTACCCCTTCCGGGCCGGCGTGTACTGGCAGGCGGCGACCGTGAACACGCCAGCACGTTCGCGCTGATACGCGTGGACGCTGCGCACCAGCCGTCCTGTGACGTACACCAGGCCGGCAAGCAACGCCGCGATCAGGACACTGCCCATGATCAAGGTCCACGGCGGCGGGCGTCGCGTCGTGCCCGCTGCGGTCATGCGTGGCAGGGTACCTTCCGGGCACATGCTGACCGTTGCGTTGCCCTCACCCGGCGACAAAGTGAGAGCCAACCACTGACCGGCAGGATGTTCGAAGCCTTCGGGATGGACATGGTCCGGGTCGTCGACGGGCTGCTGGTGGAGCGCTGGGTCTACGCCGACCACTCTGACCTGCACCCATCGAGCCCGGCCGCCAGATGATCAGATCGGAGGCCGCGCATCGGTCTCAGCCCGGCACATGAGACGGCCGGGAGACGGCGCATTATGGGACAATTGGTGCAGACTTGTGGAGAGGACTGCTGAACGCTGGGGTCCCGGTATCTTGAAGTCGGAAGCGGATCACATTCAGGAGGTGTGTATGACCGTCGAGATGGTCGCGCCTGCCTGGATGCATCAACAGGTTACGGCCGAGCAGTACGCGGCGTGGACAGAAGAGCAGTGTGCGGGCATCGAGATCGTGGACGGGATGGTCGTCGTGAGTCCGAGCGCGTCCAAGCGGCATAATCGCCTGGCCCGGCTTCTGGCGAACGCCTTGGATGTGGCCGCAGGGCCGGACTGGAACGCCGACATTGACTTCGATGTCCGGCTCCAGGACGTGCCGCTGAACAACCGTCGTCCGGACGTGACGGTGTACCGGGCGAACACCATCGACGTCACCCCGACACGACCCGAGCATGTGCTTCTTGTGGTCGAGGTGGTCTCGCCCGGGTCGGAGACGACCGACCGGATCGTCAAGGCTGATCAGTACGCGAGGGCTGGTATTCAGTTCTATTGGCGTGTTGAGCAGGCCGCCACTGGTGCACCTATCGTTTACACGTACGTTCTTGACCCGGCGACTGGCCGGTACCGCGACAGCGAAGTCTTCACCGGCGTCGTGAAACTGGCTGTGCCCTTCGCTATTGAGGTCGACCTCGGTCAGATCTGATCCCGTCTCATGCAATACGGGGGCCGGTGCGCGCTGCTGAAATCGCCGATCCTGACGTAGCATCCCGCGAATGTCTCCTCGCGTAGCGGCCGCCGCGGCTCAGCTCCGGTCGGCAGACCCGGCGACCAGGATCGCCGGGGCGCGCGCCCTGGCCGACCTGGTCCGCTGCTTCGGGCACGACGCCTTGCCTGCTCTGCTGGCCTCCATCGACGCGGCCGCCATCGAATTCCCCGGGGAAGGGAAGTTCCGCCCCACGGAAGAGCCCCGCCCGTACGCCCTGTACGAGCCGCTGCACGAAGGATGGCGGGCCGCCGCCACGGGCGACGTCGAGACCGCTCACGAGTGGTACACGGCGATGCTGGACCGGATCGAGGCGGCCGACCCGAAGACCGGGGCACGGCTGCTGCACGTGCTCACCCAGGATCCGTGGGCCAGCCCGAAAGGCGCCGGATCGCCGTACGGCCCGCTGTTGGCGGCCAACGCCACGCGGGTGCTCGCGCTCCTGGCCGGGTGGACCCAAGCCGAGCAACCCGCCGGGCGGCCCGGAAAGCTGCTGCTGGCCATCCGCCAGCAGGCGGCCCGGCAGGATCCGATCATGGCCGACCTGGTGCGGCTCGGCCCGATCCTGCTGCCCGCCGACGCCACGGGCGGCGCGGGCGACTGGATCGACCTCGTCTTCGAGCGGCACCCCGACCCGCTCGAAGGGCTTGTCGCGCTGCTCAGCGTGATGCCGTACGCCGGAGCCCGCCGCCGCGACTATGCCGAGACGCTGCGCGGGTTGCTGGTCACCACGGACCGGGTGGACCTGCCGGACCTCGCCGTACGGCTGCGCCCATACGCCGAGCACTGGACCGACGACCAGCTCGAGCTGGTCGTCCGCGAGGTGCTGCTGGGTACAGGTAAGCGCCCGGCGCTGCCGGGCGTGCTGCGCCGCGCCCCGGACACCCGGGCGGTCCCGGAGATGCTGCTCGATCTGGGCCGGTCCACCCCGGCATTGGCCGAGCTCTCGGCGATGCTGGCCGACGCGCTCGCCCCGCGACCCGCCGCCGAGCCGCGGGCCGACACCGGGGTGGTGTTCACCGACGAGAACTTCAAGCTCGTGGTCATCAACCACCTGATGTACGAGCAGTCGGTGCTCACCCCGAAGTTCGACCGGGACGCCTTCATCGACTCGTTCGACGACCACGAGATCGAAGACACCAACGGGCCGACCGAGGAGGTGCTGGCCTATTTCCGGGCACTACCGCTGACCCCCGGGGACCTGGCGCAAGTGGTCGAGCTGGAGGTCGACCCGGCCGCGGACATCTGGTCCCAGATTGACGAGGGGTGGGGCGGCGAGGAGGACTACTTCACGCCGACCACGTACGTCGACGTGGCGCATCTGCCGAACCTGCGAAGGATCGCCATCGACATGTACGCCGACGAAGCCGACCTGTCGGCGCTCTACGCGAGGGGCATCGAGGTGGAGGTCGACTAAGTCGATGCGCTCCGCCCTGTGGGCGCCCGTGCACGATCGTCGGACGGCGACCGGTTCACCTCGCCGCTGACCGGCCTGCCCGAGGATCCCGTTCGACGGCGGATCCAACGTGCCCGATGAGTCCACGGAAGAGGACCGATGGTGGCGGGAAGGAAACGATGACTGGGAGACCGCCTCGAACACGGCGCTACTTGGCAGCGTTGTCCTCCAGGCGGTCAAGGGTCCGCCGGCGCGTCTCGGGAGAATGGCGGGTCTGAACCCGCCGACCCTCGCCCATGGGGTGAGGGTCGGCGAGCGTGGCTCAGGAGACCGGCTGCCAGGGGTTGGCGAAGCCGTCGATGATGCCCCGGACCGCGACGACCCTGCCGCCGTCGGTCGGGAAGGCCACGTTGCACTGGAACTGCTCGACCGCGCGGGACGGTGTTGCCGTTGTCCAGTTGCTCCTCGATGACCAGCGTGAAGTCGCTCGGGTAGCAGGACATGAGCTGCTGGTTGGTGTCCTCGTACCACATGGTCGTGCGCTGCGTGCCGCTTGCGTCGTACATCGGGTAGGTCTTGGTCGCGGCCATCGCGGGGGAGGCCGCGGCCACGGCGATCCCGGTGGCGACGACGGCGGTGGCGAGACCGTGCGCGGCGATCTTGCGGAGGTTCATAAGATCCGTTCACAGTTGGCGATACGACCGCCGGCCACAATACGGGCATCGATCCACACCCGGTCAATTAGACGAATATCACCCGCGATTGGTGATAGCCGGCGCAACTCTCGGAGGTCGCCGCGCGCCGGCAGTTCGCGAACAGAGAACTCACGCAGTACCCGCGTCGGCGTGCGCCGGTCAGCGCGTCTTCGATCGCCCGCAAGCTCAGCGTGGCTCGTGGTCCGTCCACTCTGCTCTCATCCTAAAGTCGGAGGCGCAAGACCCGTCTCACGCCGGATGTACCCGATCCCGCGAATTCCTACGGTCGTGACATGACTGCTCCGCAGCGGCGCAAGACCAGCCTGGGAATGCCCGGGCAGTGCCTGACCTCCACACTGCGCTGAGACATGTTCGTCAACCGCGATCGGAGAAACGTGATGCGCAAGGTTGAGCGCGGCGTTGTCGACTGGCACAAGCGGCGCCGGGCCGGCTCGGACGAATGGCCGGCGAGCTGATATTCCGGGAGGTTAGAGTTCGCCTCACCGACGACCTCGGCACCTCGTTCGAGTGGAGCGGCGGCACTTCCGGTGGTAATGCCGATGCCCCCAATCGATGACCCACCCGGTCTACCATCGAGACGTGATCAACGGTGGGCACGTGATCCTCTACAGCCGCGACGCCGAGGCCGACCGGGCGTTTTTCCGGGACGTGCTGCGGTACCCGCACGTCGATGCGGGTCGCGGCTGGCTCATTTTCAAGGCCCCGCCCGGGGAACTGGCCGTGCACCCGACCGATGGACCGCCGGCGCACGAGTTCTACCTGATGTGTGACGACCTCGCCGCGACCATGGCCGAGCTGAGCGAGCGCGGGGTCGAGTTCGCCGGGCCGGCGAGCGACCGAGGCTGGGGCCTGCTGATCAGCATCAGGCTGCCCGGTGGCGGAGAACTCGGCTTGTACGAGCCCCGCCACCCGACCGCCCACTCCCTGTCCCACTGATCCCCGCGTCATCGACACCGGGGTCGGGGCGGCCGTCCGCTCGGTGACCGCGGCCTATCGCAGGTCGCTGAAGAACCCGGCGATGTCGCCGGCCAGCAGATCGGGCTCTTCAGCCGCGGCGAAATGACCGCCGCGGGGAAAGACCGTCCAACGCCGAATGTCGTAGAGCCGCTCGTACCAGGATCGTGGTGGCTCGCCTTCGGGCACGAACTCGTTGGCGAGCACCGCCATCGCGGTCGGCACCGCCACGAAGTCCGACGGGCCGATCGGGGTGCCGTGCCAACGGTTGTCGTAGTAGTCCCGCATTGATGAGGTGATCGACCCGGACGTCCACCAGATGGTCAACATCGTCAGCAAAGCATCGCGACCGAACCGTGCGTCGAGGTCGCCGCCGCTATCCGACCAGGAGCGCCACTTGTCCAGCACCCAGGCGGCCAGCCCGGCCGGAGAGTCATTGAGCCCGTACCCCAACGTCTGCGGCCGAGTGGACTGCACTGCGCTGTAGCCACGCTCCGTGTCGTCCCATCGGGCGACGTGGTCGACGTACTTCTGCTCCTCGATCGACAGCGGCGGCGTTCCAGACCCGGTATGCGGCCACATCTCCGGTGTGCTGAGGTGGATCCCGATCACCCGGTCAGGCTGCGACAGCGCCATGTGGGTCGCGACCCCGGCGCCGAAGTCGCCGCCGTGCGCCCCATACCGCTCGTACCCGAGACCCTGCATGAGCCGATGCCACAGTCGAGCGACGAACGCCCGGTCAACGCCTGAGCGCGGCGGGCGTTGCGAGAAGGCATAGCCCGGCAAGGACGGCACGACCAGATCGAACCGGTCACCGAGACGGTCGACCAGCGAAAGCAACTCGGCAAACGTGCTGGGCCAGCCGTGGGTGAGGACCAGCGGCATCCCGCCGCCGGGGCCGGCCGCGCGATGGTGGACGAAATGAATGCGTACGCCGTCCACGTCGGCGACACGGTGTTCGAAACGGTTGAGCCACTGCTCCTGCGCGCGCCAGTCGAACCCGTCGGCCCAGTACGCCAGCAGGCCGCGAAGGTACCCGAGGTCGGTGCCCTGCGCCCATGGCGCCCCGGGCGCCGGATCGGGCCAGCGTGTGTGTCGAATGCGCTCCCGCAGATCGTCGAGAGCTGCATCGGGCACCTCGACGGTGAACGGCTCGATGCGCATCCCCAGATGATAATGACGCTCGTCGCCCGACCGAGGGCTCCGGATCTACCGCCGATCGCCGGTCACTCGGCGCGGACCTGACCCGATACGCGGACTCACCGCAGTGGCGCGCACGCCCTCGTTGACTCATCGGTGCTCGTCGATCTAAGGTAAGGGTGTTGACGATGTAACGTTTCAACGTGGAGGCCTCGATGCGCCGGATTCTGGTCGTCCTGCTGATGCTTGTCACCGCCGTCGTCTCCGCGCCGGCCGCCGCCCAGGCCGCCTACATCACGACCGTGACGAACTTCGACAGCGCCGGCAATCAGGTCGTGCGGTTCGACACCCGGGGCAACGCGGTGGACGCGCACGACGGCCACATCGCGGTCTTCGACGGCGTCTACTACCTGTACGGCACCGCCTACGACTGTGGCTACAACTGGAACGTTGACGGCACACCGTTCTGTGGCTTCAAGGTCTACTCGTCGCCCGATCTCGTGCACTGGACCGACCGCGGATACCTGTTCGACCCGACCTCCAGCACCTGGCAGACCCGGTGCAACGGAACCACCTACGGCTGCTACCGCCCGCACGTCGCCTACCACGCCGCCACCCAGCGGTACGTGCTGTGGATCAACGTGTACGACAACCGCGTCGGGTTCCGGGTATTCACCGCGACGACGCCGACCGGCCCGTACGTCGAGACCACCGAGCCGACGCTGGCGGTCAACAGCACGGCGCCACCGGCCGGGCTGAACAACGGCGACCACACCCTCTTCGTGGACGACGACGGCACCGGCTACCTCGCCTACACCGATTGGCGGAGCTCCGGCGACATCGTCGTCGAGCGTCTGGACAGCACCTATCTCTCCGGCGCCGGCGCCCACGTCCGGCTCGGGCAGGCTTCGACCGAGGCGCCGGCCCTGTTCCGGCGCGGCGGGACGTACTATCTCACCTATTCGGATCCCAACTGCGGCTACTGCGCCACTGGTACGTCGTACCGGAGCGCGGCCTCGCCCCTGGGTCCCTGGTCGGCCGGCACCAAGCTGACGACCACCTCGTGCGGTGGCCAGCCGGCGTTCGTGTCACCGATCCCGACGACGTCCGGCACCGCGTACCTGTATGGCAGCGACCTGTGGAACAACTCGAACCCGAACGAGGCGTTGGCGAACTTCTTCTGGGCGCCGCTGTCGTTCGACGGCAGCGGGGCCATCCAGCCGCTGACCTGCCCGGCCACGTTCTCGCTCAGCCTGCCGACCGGGTCGGCCGGCGCCGCGCAGACCTCGCCGGATCTGGATCAGTCCGGTGGCATGGCCGGCTACCGCCCGTGGTGTGACATCGGCCGGAACATCGCCCGGGTCCAGACCTTCGTCCCGTCCCGGAGCGGCACCCTGACCTCGGCGACGTACGCGACCTTCCAGAGCGGCTCGCCCGACGCCGGGCTGGACGTGCAGATCGTTACGGCTGACGAGTCGTTCCGGCCGACCGGATCCCCGCTGTTCCGTACGGTTGTTCCGCAGCACTCGGTGGGCTGGTCGCCCCGGGCCGTGACAGTCCACCCGGACATCACCGTGACCGCCGGGATCCGCTACGGCGTCCTGGTCGGATCGGCCACCACGACCGGCTGTTACGGCCTTGTCCACAACGATGCCGCGCCTTACCCCGGCGGCGGCGAGGCGTACAGCAGCGACTCCGGCGCCACGTTCCGCCCGGAAACCGGACGGACGATCAAATTCGAGACCACGATCAGCGCTCGTACGCCGCTCTCGACGACCGCTCTGCCGGCCGGGTGGACCGCCTGCGCGGGCGAGCACGGCGTCTGCTCCGCCACCCGTACCGGCATGATCGCGTACGGCGCGCCCGGCGGCTACGCCTACCAGTCCGTCCCGGCGGGTTCGGTGCAGCCGTGCACCACCGCGGCGTTCGGCGGCGACCCGCGGTACGGAACGCTGAAGTCCTGTTTCGTCGCACCGGCGGGCGGCCCCCAGGGCTACACCCCGTGCGCGACCGAGGGCGGCGTCTGCACGGTCACCGGCACCAGGACCGTCGCGTATGGACTGAACGGCGCGTTCAGCAACCGCCAGCTCACCGGCTCGGTGCCGTGCACGAACGCGGAGTTCGGCGACGCCATCCATCTGGTAGTGAAAGGTTGTTACGTTTCACCCTGAATCAAGCCGGACGCCGTGGTCTTCACCCGGCGTCCCGGTCTCACTCCTCCCGGAGGTTGAGGTCGGTCCAGCCTGAGATGACGCCGGTGGCGGACCGTCAGCGAGATCGACCGAAGCCCGGCTGCGGCTTCTGGTGTGGGCCGGGTCGGCAGCGGTGCGATATTTGACAATCCGGCCCGAAAGGCGTGTGGGATGCCACTTCAGGGTGATGGCTCTGGTCTGGGAAGATGCCGGTGCGGCAGGCTCGGTGGTGTGGTGGTTCATACGATCGCGTTGCTGATTGTCCGGCGGGTTCTGGGTGTGTTGGGG
>NZ_JBVJIP010000038.1:0-33702 GCF_055586225.1 Actinoplanes sp. NPDC051388
CGCGGGGTCGTCGAGCGCGTCGAACGCGAGATCCAGCACCGGCAGGGTCGCCACGCCGTGTGCGAGCAGGGCGATGGCGGACGCGAGCCGGACCCTGTACATGCCGACAAATACATCCGTGCTGGTCAGCGGGTTTCCGGGACGTGAACACGACCTTGGATCGTCGGTCCCCGGTGTGCTCCCTGCCCTTGCCGTCGGTGACTGCACGATGACGCTGTCTCATGCTGCTGCGACTGGCGTACCTGGGTATCACGAACGCGTTCGCGTTGCTGCGGCTGTTGCCGGGCAGTGACCGGGACAGAGATGCGGAGATCCTCGCCCTGCGGCATCAGCTCTCGGTGCTGCACCGCCAACTCGGCGGGCAGCGGGTCCAGTTCCAGCCCGCCGACCGGGCGTGGCTAGCCGCCCTGCTTAGCACCCTGCCGCGACCCAGCCTGCACCGTCTACGCCTGCTGGTGCGACCCGACACAGTCCTGCGCTGGCACCGTGACCTGCATGCCCGAGGACACGCGAAGGCATCACGGCCCCGCCGGCGAGGACGGCCACGCACCGTACGCTCGATCCGCACCCTGGTGCTGCGCCTCGTGGCGGAGAACCCGTCGTGGGGTTACCGGCGGGTGCACGGCGAACTACTGACCCTCGGGGTGAAAGTCGCAGCGTCGACGGTCTGGGAGATCCTGCGCGCGGCCGGGATCGATCCCGCCCCGCACCGTGCGGCCACGACCTGACGCAGTTCCTGCGCTCGCAGGCCGAGGCACTGCTGGCCCACGGACTTCATCGAAACGATCACACTGACCGGCGCCCGCGTGTACATCCTGGTGGTCATCGAACATGCCAGCCGCCGCGTCCGGATCCTCGGCGCGACCGCACATCCCACCGCGGCGTGGGTGACTCAGACCGCCCGCAACCTGGTGATGGACCTGCAGGATGCGGGATGCCGGGTGAAATACCTGATTCGCGACCGGGACGGCAAGTACCCAGCTCTGTTCGACGTGGTCCTCGCCGACGCAGGGATCGCGGTCGTGCTCAGCGGCGTCCGCGTTCCCCGGATGAACGCGGTGATGGAACGCTGGGTGCGGACCTGCCGACGCGAACTACTCGACCGAACTTTGATCGTCAACCAGCGGCACCTGCTGCACGCACTACGCGAGTACGAGGTCTTATACAACAAGCATCGGCCGCATCAGGGCATCACCAACGCCCGGCCGCTGGTCCCGCTGCCAGAACCGATCACCGACCCAGGCCGGCTCGCCCACCTGAACATCTACCGACGTGACCGCCTCGGCGGCATCCTGCGCGAGTACGGGCATGCCGCTTGACCTGCCCGGATGGCATTTTCGGCAAGTACAGGGCGGCTGACCATTTCCACCGCCGTCGCGGACGACCACGACATCGCCTTACGCGACCCCGATCTGGCGCCAGGCCGATACGTGCGCCTCACCGTCGCCGACACGGGATGCGGAATGAGCCACGAGGTAGCGCAACGAGCCTTCCAACCGTTCTTCAGCACCAAGGAACCCGGCAAGGGCACCGGCCTCGGCCTGGCCACCGTCTATGGGGCCGTCAAAGAAGCAGCCGGCACGATCACTCTGGAATCCGAACCCGCCAAGGGCACCAGCATCAGCATCTACCTCCCGTCAACCGGGCGGCCCGAAGGGCTCGCCTCGACTGTCGCGGCGGTCACCACCGGCCCCACCAACACCGGCGAACACGTCCTCGTGGTCGACGACAACGACGTGCTACGGGCAATCTCCAAACGCATCCTGGTTCGCGCCGGATACCGGGTCACCGAGGCATCAACCCGCGACGACGCCGTACGCGTCGGCGAGGCCGACCTCGAACTAGATATGGTGCTCGCCGATGTCGTCATGCCCGGCATCACCGCCCGCGAAATGATCGACGCCATTCGCGTACACCACCCGGGCATCTCGATCGCGCTCATGTCCGGCTACGCGGACCCAGCACGCGCCGGCCAACTACCGTCCGACGACATCGCGATCATCGCCAAACCCTTCAACGCCGCAACCCTGCTACACGAGGTCCGAATGGCGATCGACCACCCACCACCGCTGCCCACCTGAACCCCAGCCGCTAAAGCGGTCGCGGACTTCATCGCGATGATCACGCTGATCGGTGAGGGATCTCGCTCCGGGCGTCGTGCAAATGCTCACACAGGGCGCTGTCCTATCCCTAGCTTTCTTGTGCGTGTGCATCCTCCGGATTCGTGGAGCACCCTGCAGTTAGGTGAAGCTGACGGGTCAGGGATCCGCGGGGACGTCAGCACGCATTCCTGTGTGAATTCCAGGAACGCGGGCTGAGCGGGGTAGGGCTGAACTCCGCGACCAGGGCCAGCGGTGGAGATCCGTAGGCTGAACCGGCTGGGCCAGGTCAGTGCGGCTCGGCCGCCGCCTCCAGAAGGATGACCGGGATCTGACGGTCGGTCTTCTTCTGATACTCGGCGTAGTCCGGAAACGCCTTGACGGCTCGGGCCCACCACACGGTCTTCTCGTCCCCGGTCACTTCGCGGGCCAGCATGTCTCGGCGTACGGGGCCGTCCTGAAGCTCCACCCGGGGATCGGCCACCACGTTGTGGTACCACACCGGGTGGTTGGGGGCTCCGGCGAGGGAGGCGATCACGGCGTAGGTGCCGTTGTGCTCCACCCGCATGAGCGGGGACTTGCGGACCTTGCCGCTCTTCGCGCCCCGCGTGGTCAGGATGACGACCGGCCGGTCCTGCAGCGTCGTTCCTTGCGTACCACCGGAGCCTTCGTACAGTTCCACCTGGTCACGAACGAACTGCACCGGGTTCGGCTCGTACTCACCTTTCAGTGGCATGTCGCCCCCTCTCTATGCCGTCGACGTTTCTCCGGGTCCGCGGGGAGCTCAGCGGGACACGGTGGCGTCGTCGTAAGCGAGTGAGCTGGACAGCTCGCGGTAGGCGCCGGCCTGTGCCAGCAGATCATTGGCCTTCTGCTCGACGGCGGCGACCGCGTCAGCGCCGGCCACGAAGCGCACGGGCGGCTCGTCCTGACCGACGACCTGGACTAGCGCGTCGGCGAGCTTGGCCGGGTCACCGGGCTGTAGGCCGTTCATGCCGTTCCAGGCGGTGACGGTCTGTGCGGTGCGCTCGGCGTAGTCGGCGATCGAGGATTCCGCGAAGTTCGTCGAGTCCGGCGAGAGCAGTTCAGTGCGGAAGAAGCCGGGCTCGACGAGCATCGTGCGGATGCCGAACGGCGCGACCTCGGGGGCCAGCGACTCGATCCAACCCTCGACGGCGAACTTGGAGGCGGCGTACGCGGTGCAGAATTCCCCGCCCACGATGGCGGCGGTCGACGAGATCGCGACGACCTGCCCGGAGCGCTGGGCGCGCATGACGGGCAGTACGGCGCGGGTGACGTTCACCGGGCCGAACAGGTTGGTCTCGAGCTGCGCCCGGAAGTCCTGCGGGCTGATCTCCTCGAAGAACCCGGCGTAGAAGTTGCCCGCGTTGTTGACCAGCACGTCGATGCGGCCGAACCGGTCCACGGCCGCCGCGACGGCGGCCTCGGCGCTGGCGGGGTCGGTCACGTCCAGCGCTATCGTCAGCAGGTCGTCGAACTCACCGACAGCCTCGGCGACCTTCTTCGGGTCACGGCCGGTGGCGACCACCGCATACCCGGCGGCCAGGGCCGCCTGCGCGATGTCCACACCCATGCCCCGGCCGGCGCCGGTGACCAGCAGAACCTTCTTCTCAGCCACTTTGTCAGCCATGTCCCTGCGTCCTCCATCATGAGTCGAAACCCCGCGTCAACGGCCGGTGATCTGGGTCTTGCCCGCTCCGGCCCGCGGCGGCAATACCAGATAACCGCCTGCCGCGAGCGCGAAGAAGTTACTGCTGGACGGTGTACTGGCAGCCCACCCCTCGCCCGGGAATTCCCGCCTAGCCTGGACGGGTGGACAACCGTGACCAGGTCAAAGCGTTCCTCAGCACGCGCCGCGCCAAGATCACCCCCGAGCAGGCCGGCCTGCACCACTACAACCGCAACCGGCGGGTACCCGGACTGCGCCGCAGCGAGGTCGCCGACCTGGCCGGCGTCAGCGTCGAGTACTACGCCCAACTCGAACGAGGCAACCTGGGCGGCGTCTCCGACAGCGTGCTCGACGCCCTCGCCCGAGCACTACACCTCGATGAGGCCGAGCGGGAACACTTGGCCGAACTCGCCCGCGCTGCCGGCCCGGCCGCCCGCACCCGCCGCCGCAAGCCGCCCGCCCAGCAGGTCCGGCCCAACGTGGCGCGCATCCTCGACGGGATGACGGAGGTCTCTGCGCTGGTCAACAACGGGCGCCTCGACGTCCTCGCCGCCAACCCCCTGGCACGAGCGTTGTTCGCACCGATGTTCGCCGAGCCCTCAAGGCCCGACCGACCGGCGAACCACGCCCGATTCAACTTCCTTGATCCCCGCGCCCGCGACTTCTGGCTCGACTGGGAAGCAACCGCCGACGACAGCGTTGCCATCCTGCGCGCCGAAGCCGGCCGCGACCCCTACGACAAGGCGCTGACCGACCTGGTCGGGGAACTGTGCACCCGCAGCGAAGAGTTCCGCGTCCGCTGGGCTGCCCACGACGTCCGCCTGCACCGCACCGGGCTCAAACACTTCCACCACCCTGTCGTCGGGGACCTGCACCTTTCCTACGAGGTGATGGAACTGCCCGCTGACCCAGGTCTGGCACTGACCGCCTTCAGCGCCGAAGCAGGCTCACCCACCGACGACGCCCTCAAACTCCTCGCCAGCTGGGCCGCCACCCACAACCCGACCGACGCCCTGGCGACACCGAACCAGCCGTGAACCAAAACCACTCCGCGCCGACGGTCACAATGGACCGAAGCTCGGCGACCTGCGGCTCACCCTCGACACACTGATCGGCACCCACCACGACCGGACGCTGTTCGCCCGGCAGCTCGGCACAGCCGCCGCCGGGCACGACGTCGTGGAGCTCGCCGGAGATCGCATCCGCAACGTCATGGCTCCGAACTGGACTGGCGTATCGCCGCCGAGATCGAACGCGCCGGCACAGCCCTCACCGGCACACGGTCGGCCACGCGCTTGTACCGGCGGACCTGGCCGAATGCCTCGGCGGTCGACTCGCCGACCACGCCGAGCAGCCGTCGTGCGCCGCACAGGTCGTCGTCGCGACATTGCTGCGGGACGGACCGTGGAACGGATAACGCGCAGGCGGGACTGCCTTTGTGCCGAGCGGAGGCAGCTCCTCGAATCAGCCCTCGGCAATCTGCGCGGCGATCGCCACGATGGCGGTGACGCAACCGGCACCGGGTCGATCCGCCTGCTGCCACACGCGGACGCCGTACGCTTCGCCGGCGCGCTGCTTGCCCGAGGTGTACGGGTCGTCCCCACCGCCGCACCGCCGACTCTGCTGTTCGGCTATGCCGGAGCGTCCGACGCCGACCTGTGTCGTGGCCTGCCTGTTCTGCGGGCTGCGATCCTCGGTTCGTAATCCCGCGGCACGCTGGATGACCTCGACGTCGAGGCCGGTCCGACCTGCACCCAGCTTTCAGCCGGTGGCCACGCGGTTGCGGCCGTCGCGTTTGGCTTCGTACAGGGCTTGGTCGGCGACTTTGATGAGTTGATCGGGTAGGCCGGCGGCGGGCACGGTGGCGGTCAGTCCGACGCTGATCGTCACGATTGCGGTGTCTGCGCCGGCGTGCGGTTCGGATAGGTCGGCTACGGCTTGGCGGGCGCGTTCGGCGACCAGCCGCGCGCCGTCCGTGTCGGTGGCTGGCATCACAATGCAGAACTCTTCGCCGCCGTATCGCGCGACCAGGTCAGTGATGCGGACGCTGCTTTGGATGGTGCGGGCGACCAGGCGGAGGCATTCGTCGCCGCCTTGGTGTCCGTAGTGGTCGTTGTATTTCTTGAAGTGGTCGATGTCGATCATTGCCAGGCCGATCGGCCGGCCGGAGCGCAGCGCGCGTAGCCACTCTTGCTCGAGCATGTCAGACAGCCGACGCCGGTTCGGCAGGCCGGTCAGCGGGTCGGTGACGGCGAGCAGTTCCAGCCGCAGGTTCGCCTCGGCCAGTTCCTCGGTGCGTTCGGCGACCTTGCGTTCCAGCGACGCGTATACCAGGGCGTTGTCGATCGACACGGTCAGTTGCCCGGCGATGAGCAGGACCGCGTCGAGGCGGTCCATCGTGAACGCCCGGCGGGTCAGCCGGTTCTCCAGCAGAAGCATGGCCCGGGGTACACCTTGGCTGAGCACCGGTACCACGAGCAGCGAGCAGTGCTGCATTCCGGCCAGGTAGGGGTCGCGGGCCACTCGGTCGTCGCGGGAGGTGTCGTCGATCAGCATCGGTTCGCGGGTGCGTTCGGCGTAGCGCAGCGCGGTCAGCGGGACCAACCCCCGGCCGGCAGCCTCGTGCAGGCTCAGCGCTTCGCGCCCGGCGTCGGCGGGCAGTATCCAGCCGTCCGTCTGGTCGTCCCACAGGACCACGCGGACCGCGGTGGCCCCGGTCATCGCGCTGAGGACCTGTTGCACGCGGACCCGCAGCCGGTCGAGACTGGTTTCGGAGCTCAGCACGCGGGCCGCTTCCAGCACGGCCATCAGGTCGATCGTCTCAGTGGACACGTTGACACTCTGCGAGGGGCCCAGCGTCGTCTGCGGGGTGTTCGTGCGCAACGCGGCAGAGGCGGAGGCGAGGAACGGGTGCTGCTGATGCAGCTGGCGGACCTTGGCGTGCGCGCCCCACCCGGCATACCCGCGGCACGCCTCGGCGAGCAGATGCTGTGCGACGTGCTCCATCCCGTTCGTCGAGAAGAACAGCCCAGCGCGTTCGGCGATCAGCGCCGCGTGCCACGGCCGTCCGGCGCTGGACGCGTCGGACACGGCGGCGTCGAACGCGGTCGCGGCGCCGACGACGTCGCCGGTCGCCCAGGCCCGCTCAGCCTCGGCCAGGTGGTGCAGGTGCCGGAAGTTGCCGGGCTGGTCGGTGGCGCGTTCGGCTAGGAAGTCTCGGCTGCGGTCCAGGTCGGCCAGGGCCGCCACCCGCTGCTCGCCCTCGGCGCCCCGGACCTTTGCGGCTGCGCTCAGTGCGGCCAGCGTGTGCGCCTGCGCGTTGGTGTAGTTCATGGTGACAGCCGGCGGCAGCGGCGTCGCCGCGCTGATGTGCCGGGCCAGGGCGGCGCTGTCGGAGAAGACCGCCGCGGCAAGGGCTCGGATGACGTGGAAGGCGGCTGCAGCGATGGGGTTGCTGGTCAGCGTCACGAGGTAGGCGTCCTCGTCGAAGGTGCCGTCGCTGAAGGAGCCGGGCACCGCGCTCTCCCCGCGCATGGCACGGATGAACTGGCAGTACGGCCGAAAAACTGCTGTGGCGTAGTCGTACCCGATCCGCTCGCACAGCACCATAGCGGCGTCCACCTCGGTGGCGAGCGTGTCCAGGTCGGCGGCGCAGTCGAGCATCTCCGGCACCGACGCGAAGTAGGTGTTCGCCGCGTTCTGCAGGTCGCCGCCACGCAGCAGCCCGTCGCGGGCATCGTGGGCCAGGCGCACCCCGGCCTCGAGCGGTTCGAACCAGGTGATGGTGCTCATTGCGTGCACGCACTTGGCCTGGGAGGTGTCCGGTTCGTATCCGCGTGCTTCGCCGACCGCGATGACCCGGCATTGCGCCCGGTATCCGGCGCGGTAGTCCCCGCGCACCGAAACGGTGACGAACGAGGCGCTGCTGAGCGCTCCGACCAGCGCGGCGGCCGCGCCGTGCCCGGCCCATACCTGGCCGGCCTGCAGGACCAGCCAGGCCGTGGTCATCGGGTCGGCGTAGAACGACGGCGGGATCAGCCGGTTGATCACCCGGGCGACCGCGACCAGCCGCGGGTCGCTGAGTTCGGGGCGGCGCAGGTCGTCCTCGGCGTCGCCGTCGGCCAACCAGGCGTACAGCGCGTCCACGCCGGCGCCGATACTGGGACCCAGCGCGTCGCCGCGCGGTACCGCCACACCGAGCCGGTCGAGCAGCCCCAACCCCAGCGCCAGCGCCTCGGCGAGCATGCCGCGGTTGGTCAGGCTGACGATCTGCGCGCAGGCCGCGTCGGCGTGCTGGACCGGATCCGGGCCGGCCGCCGCCAGTGCCTGGTACACCTCGTCGGCGTCGGCGAAGCGGCCCAGGTTGCACAACGCGGCATGCCAGTCCGCCTGCAGTTCCCGGTATACCGCGTCCGTGGGGTCGGCCACCTGGATCGCTGCCGCCAGCAGTTTCTCGGCCGCGGTGTAGTTGCTGACCAGCCGGGCCGCGGTCGCCGCCGAGCGCAGCAGCGACGCCACCTCGCGCCGCTCACCCGGCTCGGACAGCTCGCTGGACAGGTCGACGGCGGGCAGGTACTGCTGCGCCGCGGCGAGTTCGTGGCCGCCGCCAGCCGCCAGCCGCCGCGCCAAAGCCAGGTGCAGGCGGGCACGCTCGTGCGGGCTGAGTCGGGCATGTGTCGCTTGCTGTACCCGGTCGTGCCGGAAACTGACCACCGCGGCACCGTCGCGGTCCACCACGACCAGGCCGTCCTCCGCCCCGGGCAACAACCCGGCGTCGATCACAGCCGCCGGCTCGCCGCAGGCCACCTGCAGCAGCCGCAGGTCGACGTCGCCGCCCAGGCAGGCCATCACCTCAAGCAGGTGCCGTGCCGCCGCGGGCAACGCCTCGATACGCGCAACGAGCAGATCGACCACGTCGCCGTCGCTGACAAACCGGCGCAACGTCACCGGATCCCAGCACCACCGCTGACCGTCAGGCACTAGCGCGCCCTCGCGGCGTAACGCGTTGAGCAGCTCCAGGGTGTCGAACGGGTTCCCGCCGGTCCGCGCGGCGAGCGCCTCGGCCAGCGGCGCCGCCTCGATCGCGGGCAACCGCAGCACCTCGGCCAGCAACGCACCCAGATCGCCCGGCGCCAGATTGGCCAGGTGCAGCTCGCCGCTGCAACCACCGGTGGCGCTTGCGCGGCGCAAGCGGGCCAGCACCGCGGTCAGCGGGTGCGCCGCGTCCACCTCAGCCTCCCGGAACGCGCCCAGCACCAGCACGCCGGGCAGGTCCGGCTCGTCCAGCACGGCGTCCAGGAAACCGAACGCGGCCGGCCCCGCCCACTGCAGGTCGTCGACGAAGATGACCACCGGGTGGGCGCTGCCCGCGATGGCGCGCAGCACCTCGAGGCTGACCCGCCGGATCCGGGCGGCCGCCCGCCGCGGCTCGTCGATGTCCTGTTCGGGCTCGACTCCCAGCAGCGTTGCGAACGGCGGCATCGCGGCGGCCGCGAGCGCGGCGTCGGCGCCGAGCGCATCCAGCAGGCGATCCCGCAGCCGGGCGACTTCGTCGTCCGGCTCGGCCAGCAACTGCGCACCCAGGGCACAGAACGCCCGCAACACCGCGTCCGCGCCGAGATCGCGCCGGTACTGGTCGAACTTGCCGGTGACGAACCGGCCACCCGCCGCCATCACGGTCGGCCGCAGGTGCTCGATCAGCGCGGTCTTACCCACGCCGGGCGCCCCGGTGACCAGCGCGACACCACGGTTACCGGTGACCGCCGTAGCGAACAGGCTCCGCAACTCGGCCAGGGCGCCGTCGCGGCCGACGAGCCGCGCCGGCGGCACCAGCCGCATCGGGAAGTCCCGCTCACCCAACACGAAATCGGCCGTGACACCACCGCTATGCGCCTCGCGCAGCCGGGCCAGGTCGTAGGCGAGGCCCTCACCGCTCTGGTAACGCTGCTCCGGCTCCTTGCCCAGCAACCGCATGATGACGTCGGACAACAGCACCGGTATCTGCGGGTTCACCTCGACCGGCGCCACCGGCACCCGGGCCAGATGATCGTGGATCAACGCAAGCGGATCACCGTCACGGCCGAACGGCGGCTCGCCGGTGGCCAACTCATACAACGTCGCGCCCAGCGCATACAGATCGGCGCGATGATCCACCGGCCGACCGGTACGCCCGGTCTGCTCAGGCGCCAGATACGGCAACGTACCCGCCAGCCCCTGCTCCAGGACTGCAGCGAACCGGTCCTCGGCCAGCGTCGTGGATAACTCGAAATCGATCAACGTGGGCCGCCGGTCCAGTGCCGGCACCCCATCGACGAGCGGTATCAAAATGTTCGCCGGACAGACATCACGATGCACCACCCCGCGGCGATGCACCGCCGCCAACGACCCGGCCAGACCACACGCCAGATCCAGCAACGGCCCCACCTGCCACGGTGTCGGAAAGGTGGCCAGAGTGCACGCAGGCGTGTCGACGAACACGAGGGCGCCGTCGTCGGCCCCGCCCGCCGCCAGCTGCGGCGTCCCCACGACACCGTCGAGCCGGCGCAACACCGACAACTCGTTGCGCAGCCGGTCGGCCGCTCCCGGCCCCAACGGCTGCTTACGGATCACCGACCGCGAACCACCCGCCGAGCGAACCCGGACCACCCGGGTGCGCTCACTGTCGTACAACACCTCGTCCGACCCGCCGGTGAGATTTGATTCATACGTCACGAACCCCTATCGGCAGGGTGCGGTGCGATGCTGAGGACTTGCCGCAACCTTGGTCGGGCGATGGCGCGCCTCGCGGCGAAGACCGAGGGACGCCTCTGTACAACCGGCACGATGAGCGACACGGTCCTGGCGTGAACCGGAACCAGATCGTTTCAGCCGCCTCGGACGAGGAGCTGAATCAATGGATCGACTGTCCGCTATCGAAGGGCAGGTCACCATCCACTCGGTGATGGCTGTCTTGCCGGCGGTCACCGAGACCTGCCCCTGGGAGCCGCCCTGCCACGAGCTCGTGGTCTGGTAGGTCACGGAGCATGCGCACCGGGTGCAGGGCTGGGGGCCGGCGCTCCAGGGTCCTGGTGATCACCCGTTCGACATCGGCGGCTTATCCGTGGCAAGCGCTCGCCGACGACCTGACCGTCACCGTGAGCATCGATATGACCGCGACCAGGGTCGATATTACGCCGAGTGGTCTGCTCGCCCGGGCCGACGAACTGGTGTACGCGGCCAAGCACGCGGGACGTGACCGCGTTTGTGTCGACCCCGAGCTGGAGCTGGGCTGACCACGCGCCGTGGGCGTGACACGGCACCGACGGCCCAACACTCTCCACAAGGGACAATTGGGGATGGGCAACGGCGATCAGCCAGTATCGCTGGGCAGATGTCCAGACCCGGCGATCCGGCTCGCACCGCCGCCAGCAGGAGTTTGGTTGAGGTCAGCAGGTGTACCGCAGCCTCGGCTCGCGCCTTGCTCGTGCGGCGTACGACCATGTCGTCGGTCAGTGAGCGTCCCGCCGAGTGGTGGCCTTGGGGTGACCGGCGCGGTTGCGCAGCGCATGGAAAGGGGCGCGGCCGACGATCAGCGGGACGGCGGTGTGACGATCAACAGGAACTCGGCCCGGGAGGCGCGGGGGTTGTAGATGCGGTGCGGCATCTGCCGGTCGAAGCGGATGCTGTCACCGGGGGCCAGTTCGTACTCCCGGTCGTCGACCACCACCGCGAGCGCACCGCTGAACGCAACCACGATCTCCTCACCCGGGTAGGACGACGGCTCAGCCGAGCCGCCGCCCGCTGGGATCTCGCCCCAGATCACCTCGACCGCGCCATCCAGGTCGGGGACCATCAGTTCGTACTGAATCCGGGAGTCCGGCACGGTCAGCCGGCGCCGGTGATCCCGGCGCACGACGACCCGCCGTCCCTCGGCGTCGTGCTCGCCCGCCGAGTCGTCGTCCTCGCCCTCGAAGAGCGCGGCGATCGGCACGCCGAGTGCCCGGGCGATGGTTCGCAACGTGGGCAGCGATGGCTGGGCGGCGCCGCGCTCGACGCGGGAGAGCAGGCTGGCCGAGACCTGTGCGGCCTCGGCCACCGCGTCGAGGGTGAGCCTGGAAGACTGCCGCAGCTGCCGGATGCGCCGGCCCAGCGCGGCGGTCTCGCCGGCCTCCGCCTCCGCGTCAGGCGCCGGCTCTTGGCTCCGCGTATCGGTCGACATGACACCCCTCTCTGCGCCAGATCAATACCCGGCGAGCGCGGTGAGATCGTCGGCGACGAAGGTCGCCGCGCTGCTGTCCTCGGCGCGCGCCCGGCTGGTGCCGGTGCGCACGAGCAGGCTGTCCCAGCCGGCCGCCCGGGCCAACAGTACGTCCGCCGCAACGGTATCTCCGACCACCAGCACCCTACCGGCGACCCGGGTGCGCAGCGCCTCCAGGAACGCCACCGAAGGCTTGCCGCACACCTCGGGTGGCGTCGGGACCCGGGCGGCCAGAGCCGCCAGCACCATTCCGGTGCCGGCCGCGAAACCCTCCCGGGTCGGGTAGCCCACCTCGGCGGTGGTGGCCAGCAAGGGCAGCCCGCCTTCGAGCAGCGTGGCCGCCCGGCCGAGGGTGCGCAGGCCGACGTCCGGGGCGAGCCCCACCGCGACCACCCGGCCCTGGCGTGGCGGGGTTGCCGCCCAGTCGCGCCGGGCGTCGTCGACCGGCACCGCCTCGATCCCGGCCCGGTTCAGCGCGTCGATCAGCCCGGTCTCGCCGATCACCGCCGCCTGGCGATGGCCGAGCGTCGCGGCGCGCGATGCCAGCGCCTCAGCGGCCGTGAGCATCAGGTCGCCCTCTTGCCACAGCCCGGCGCCGGCCAGCTCGGCGGTCAGCTTGTCGCGGGTGACCAGGCTGGCGTTGGTGGCCACGCAGACCGGCGCGCCCCGGCGACGGAACGCGTGCAGCAACTCGGCCGCGCCGGGCAATGCCGCGCCCTCGATCCACAGCGTGCCGTCCAGATCGCAGACCAGCGCGTCGTAGCCGCGGAGGTCGGGCAGGGCCGGCATGTCAGGGCTCCGGGTGCAGGTTGAGCACCTGTGTCCGGGTGAAGAACTCGTACGTTCGCGGGCCCTGCTCGAGCGGCCCGGCGCCGGAGTCCTTGGCGCCGCCGAACGGGACGTACGGCGGAAAGCCGGTGACCGCGTTGAGGTGCACCATCCCGGCGTCCAGTCGCTGAGCCAGTCGTAGCGCCTGCCCGGCGTCGCGGGTGAACAGGCCGGCGTTCAGCCCGTACGCGGTGTTGTTGGCGATGGTGATCGCCTCGTCCGGGCCGTCGGCGGCGATCACTGCGGCCAGCGGCCCGAACACCTCCTCACGGGCCAGGAAGCTGTCCGGGGACACGTCGCCGAGGACGGTGGCCGGCACGAAGTTGCCCTCGCCCAGCGCACCGTCACCCGGCGCCGTGCCGCCGTGCAGCCGTCGGGCGCCTCCCTCGCTCGCCCGCGTGGCTGCCGTCACTACTGCGTCCCGGGCCGCCGCGCTCACCAGTGGACCCAGCTTGGTGGCCGGGTCGAGCCCGCTGCCCATGGTCCAGCCCGCGGCCAGCGCGGCGAGGCGCTCGGCCACCTCGCCGGCGATCGGCCTCTCGGCGACCACCCGGCCGATCGCGGTGCATTTCTGACCGCTGCCGGAGAACGCGCCGTTCGCCAGGTGCGGCAGCACGGCGTCGAGGTTTGCGTCGGCGAGCACTACGGCCACGTTGCTGCCGCCCATCTCCAGCTGCACCGCCACATCCCGGCCGGCGACCGCGCGCTGCACCGCCCGCCCGGCGCGGGTCGAGCCGGTGAACGTGACCGCGCGGCATCGCCCGTCGTCCAGCAGGGGAGCGGCGAGCTGGTCCGCCGTGCCGCATACCAGGTTGAGCACGCCGTCGGGCAGGCCAGCCTCGGTGAGCGCCCGGGCAAAGTGGACCGCCGAGAGCGGCACCAGCTCGCTGCACTTCCACACCACGGTGTTGCCGTGCGCCAGCGCCGGCCCGATCTTCCAGGCCGGCAACAGCATCGGGTAGTTGAACGGGGTGATCACGCAGACCACGCCGAGGGGCAGCCGCCGGGTCAGGGTGAGCGAGCCGCCGGCGGCCGGGAGCACGTCGCCGGCCGGGCCCAGCGCATGTGCGGCGAAGTAACGGAGGCTGTCCGCCGAGCGGGCCACCTCACCGGCCGCGTCGGCGATCGTCTTGCCCTCCTCGCGGACCAGGTCACGGGCCATCAGGTCGCGGTCTCGGTCGAGGATTGCGGCGGCGGCGAGCAGGATCGCGTAGCGGTGCTGGGGGCCCCGGGCGGCCCAGCCGGCGCCGGCGCGGTCCGCGGCGGCGTACGCGGCGGTGATGTCGGCCGGCGTGGACAGCCCCACCTCGGCGACCACGACGCGGCGATCGGCCGGGTCCGGAATCGTGCGGCGCGGCCCTCCATCGAGCCACTTCCCGTCGACCAGGGTGGTGTTCATCCGGTCCTGCCCGTGCCGGGGCGGAACGCGTACTTCAGCGCGCTCGCCGCCGGATCCCAGGCCGGGGTGCCGGCCTGCTCGGCCGCCGTGGTGACCGGGCGGACCTGCACCAGGGTCGCCGGCTCGCCGGCCCGCCGGTGTCGGGCCAGCACCCATTCCACGTCGGCGGGCTGCCCGAGCATCTCCTCGGCGGCCAGCACGGCGTCGCCGATCGCGGCGATCTCCTCGTCGTCGAGCACCCGCTCGCGCCGCATGGCGGCCGGCATCTCCGCCTCGACCACTCGGCCCGCCCGGTGATCCAGCGCACTGACCAGCCGCTTGTCACCGACGTCGTGGCGCAGCACCCGGCGGTCGGCGCGACCCACCTCGATGTGGTCGGGATTGATCAGTCCCTGCACCAGGGCCTCGCCGAAGCCGAAGGTCGCCTCGATCACCAGGCGGTCCCGGCGTCCGGTGACCGGGTTCAGCGAGAAGGCCACGCCGCTGGCCCGGGCCGGAACCAGCGCGACCACGCCGACCGCCATCGGCGACTCCAGATGAGACAGCTCGTGCCGCATCCGGTATCCGAGCGCTCGCGCGCCGAACAGACTGCCCCAGCAGCGCCGCACGCCGTCCAGCACGGCCTCCGCGCCGGCCAGCCCGAGATAGGAGTCGTACTGCCCGGCGCTGCTCGCCGCGGCGGCGTCCTCGCTGGCCGACGAGCTGCGCACCGCTACCGGCAGCATGGCATCCCGGCTGCGGGCACAGAGTTGCCCGTACGCCTCGGTGATCGCCTGCGCCATGGTGTCCCGCAGCGGAACCGCGGACAGGTGGGCCCGGATCCGCTCCTCCGCCGCGGCAAGCCTGGCCAAGTCGTCCGGGCCGGCGCTACCCAGCTCGCGATCGACGACCTCGGTTAGCCCACAGTCGTCCGCCATCGTCTGGTACGCCGCCGTTGTCACCACGAACGAGTCGGGCACGCTCAGGCCGGCCCGGTGCAGCTCGCCGAGCCGGGCCATCTTGCCGCCGGCGCCGTCCTCCCCGGGCGCCAGGTCGGCGGTCCAGCGGATCACGCGGTCTCCTCGGGGCGGCGCAGGATCCGAACTGTTCCGGTGGTGCCGTCGACCTCGATCTCGTCGCCGGTGCGAATAACCGAGGTGGCGACTCCGGTGCCGCAGACACACGGGATTCGGTACTCGCGGCTGACGATCGAGGCGTGGGTGAGCGTGCCGCCGCTGTCGCACACGCAGGCCGCGATCTTGGCGAAGGCCGGCGTCCAGTTCGGCGAGGTGGCCTCGCAGACGAGGATCTCGCCGGGCAGGATCCGGTGCAGCTCCTCGGCGCCGTGCAGCACCCGCGCGATGCCCCGGGCCACCCCGCTGGAGGCGGCCACCCCGGTCAGGTCGGTGAGACCCGCGCCGTCGCCGACCTTCTTCATGGCGGCGAAGAAGCCGGCGTTGGTGCCGAAGATCTCGCGCATCACCGGATCGCTCATGTCCTCCGGCACCGTGCCCAGCACCTTCGGCATCTCCGGCCGCCGTGCGAGCCAGTGCTCGTAGTACTCACGGCGCTCGCCGGTCAGCTTCTGCATTGCCGACCAGGAACGCCGGCCGCCGACCAGTTCGCGCAGCTCGGGCCGGAAGACGAACAGGCCGTCGTCGTCGCGTTCGGCCCCGAGGGTGCGGGCGATGGCCAGCCCGGCCCGCCGCATCGGGATGTGCGCGCGCAGGTCGATGTAGTGGTTGTGGTCCTCGTTCCACCACGCGAAGTTGGCTGACGTGCAGGTGGCCAGCCCGGCGTCGAAGACCCGCTGCTCCTCCAGCGTGAGCCGGCTGCGGGCGCCGTCGATCGCGGCCTCGCGTTCGGCCACGGCGGCGGAGCGCGCGGCGGCGAAGTCGTGGTCGGCGCCCTTCTTCAGGTAGGTGCCGATGGTGCCCAGCGGGCTCACCGGATCGTCGATCCACGGGGTCAGGACGACGTCGGCGATCCCCTCGGTCCGGTTGCCGTACTCGCCGAGGAACGCGTCGAACTCGCCCAGCCATCCGTTCGCCGCCGGTTCGTTGCGCAGCACCGCGAGCACGTCGGTCGGGTCGTGCCCGGCGAACGTATCCTCGAGCCCGGCCGCCCGCGCCTTGCGGGTCAGGTCCCAAAGCCCGCGGTCGGCCTCCATGATCTTCGAGTCGTAGCCCTGCAGGAACTTCGCGATTTCGGCCGCGTCGATGCCGAGCTCCAGGCATGTGCCGTAGAAGCCGACGTAGGCGGCCAGCAGCGGATACATGATCTCGAAGTGGATGCTCCAGGCGCGGCGGTGGAAGAGCACCGCCTCGTCGTAGAGCCGGCCCAGGTCGGCGAGGTCGCGGCCGTCGTACGTCTGGGCCTCGAAGTAGGCGAGGGCGCGTTTCAGCTCGGTCACTCGGTCGGCCCAGGTCCGCGGGAAGGACTCGAGCACGGCCGGCAGCGAGTGCTGGATCCGCTCGACCCGGGCGCCGATCGCCCACTGCGAGGTGACCGGGACCTCGCTGGTGTAGATGTGGGGGCCGGCCATCCGCACGCCCAGGCCCGCACTGGTCGGCAGCGGGAGCTGCTCGGCCGCCTGCTGAGTGCAGAAGCAGATGCCGTCCTCGGGGAAGACGTAGCCGAGCGGCACCATGCCCCGCGGATAGTGGAAGTCGAGCAGCCAGAATCGATCCTCGTCCTCCTTGCGGAAGGTGGACAGCGGCTCGGCGAAAACCCCGGCGTCGCCCCGGCTTGGGCGGAACCCCGGGTACCACTCGTCGGTGACGAACTCGTCGACCCTGACGACATTGCTCATCGGTCCTCCTCTGGGGTGTCAGCCGCCGGCGTACGCGGACGCGAATCCGCCGTCGGGGTGTAGCAGCGTGCCGGTGAAGTAGGCGCCCTCGTCGCTGGTCAGGAAGAGGGCGGTGCGGGCGATCTCCTCGGGACGACCGAGCCGGCCCAGCGGCACTTGCTTGCGCCGCACGTCGCGCCACTGCTCCTGCGCCTCGGGATCGGCGCCGCCGCTGCGCCGGGCCATCCCGTCCAGCAGACCGGTCTCGACGTATCCGGGCCCTATGGCGTTCACCCGGATGTCCCGTGGGGCGAGTTCCTGGGCGAGGCATCGGGCGAGCATCCAGGCCGCCGCCTTGGACACCGAATACACTCCCGCGCTCGGCCTCTTCGCCGCGATGCTGGCCAGCACCACGATCGACCCGCCTTCCGGCGGCATGGCCGGGAGCGCGGCACGTGCGGTGAGGAACACTCCGGTGACGTTCACGTCCAGTACGAATTGGAAGTGCGCGGGATCCAGGTCGAGCAGCGTGTTGAAGGAGCCGGTGCGCTCCGGGTGGGCGCTCACGCCGGCCGAGGCGATCACGGAGTCCAGGCCGCCGAAGGCGTCCACGCCGGTGGCGACGGCGGCGTCCAGGGTGCCTGGGTTGGTGACGTCGGCGGGTGCGTACACGGCTCGGCCGCCCTTGCCCTGAATGCGGGCGACGAGCGCCTCGGCCGCGGCACGATGCGACGGCAGGTCCGCGATGACCACGGCGGCGCCCTCGGCGGCGAACAGTTCGGCCGTGGCGGCCCCGATCCCCGACGCGCCGCCGGTGATCAGGGTCCGCCGCCCAGGCAGCCGGGCCGGCTTCTCGACGGTCACGTCATCGTCTCCTTCATCCGCTTTCCCAGGTAGGCATCTCGCAACCGGTCGGGCCGGCCGGCCAGGTCGGCAGCGTCGCCGTCGAGCACGATCCGGCCGCGGAACAGCACCAGGGCACGGTTCCCGATGGACAGGGCGAGCGCGGCGTACTGTTCGACCAGCAGCACCGCGGCGCCGCTCTCCGCCAGCGCCGCCACCGCGGGCAGCAGCCGCCGGACGATCACCGGTGCCAGCCCGAGGCTCATCTCGTCGATCAGCACTACCCGAGGACCGGCCACCATCGCGCGGGCCAGCACCAGCATCTGCTGTTCGCCGCCGCTGAGCGCCCGGGCCGGAACGCCGGCTCGCGGCGCCAGCTCGGGGAACATCGCGTAACCTCGCTCGGCGGCGTCCGGTGGCCCGGCGACCAGGAGGTTCTCCTCCACGGTCAGGTCGTCGAAGACGGTCCGGCCCTGCTCGACGTGTGCCAGTCCGCGCCGTCCATCTCGGCGGTGCCGCCGGTGGCCGGGATCCGGCCGCTCAGGGACTCGAGCAAGGTGGTCTTGCCGGCGCCGTTCGGGCCGAGGAGCACGGTGACCTGCCCGGCCGCCACGTCCATGTCCAGGCCGCGGACCACCGGCGTGCCGGACCGGTGCACCGTCAGCCCGCGGACGATGAGGCTCACGCCGGCACCTCCTCGCCCAGGTAGGCTGCCAGCACCACGGGGTCGGCTAGCACGTCGGCGGCCATGCCGGTGGCCAGCACCCGGCCGAAGTCCAGGACCGTGATCCGGTCGCTGATCGCGGCCACCATCGCGATGTCGTGCTCGATGAGCAACACCGCGCAGCCGTACTCGCCCGGGATCCGGGCCAGCTGCTGCCCGAGCCGGTGCGATTCGTCGGCGTCCAGGCCCGCGGCCGGCTCGTCCAGCAGTGCCACGGCCGGCCGGGCGAGCACCGCCGCGGCCACCTCGACGAGCCGCCGGCTGCCGACGTCCACCGCCGACAGCAGGGCGTCGGGAGCCGGGCCGCCGAAGAACGCGAGGGCCGCGGCCGCCTCCGCCGCGCTCGCGTCGGGCGCGGCGAGCCGGAGATAGGCGCCGGCGGTCAGTTCCTCGACCGTGCGCTCGCGCTGGAAGGTGCGGCGCAGGCCGGCCTGGGCGCGGCGGTGCGCGGGCTGTTGGGTGAGGTCGCGACCGGCCAGCTCGACGGTGCCCGAGGCAGTCTTGACGAAACCGGTGACGGCGTCGACGAAGGTGGACTTGCCGGCGCCGTTCGGGCCGATCAGGGCGTGCACTTCACCCTGCCGGACGGAGACCGAGACGCCGTCCAGGGCGGTCACCGCGCCGTATCGGACCGTGAGGTCGCGTACCCCCAAGGTTTGTCCGCTCTGCAGCGGCGCGCGCCGCACCTCATCCGGCGGCGAGACGGCCGGAGTGCCGACCCGGGCGAAGCGGCCGCGCAGCAGGGCGCGAAGGTCTCCCGCCGCACCGGCCGCGCCGTGCCGCAGAGCTAGCGCCGCGCCGGCCGCGAAGATCAGCGCGGACAAGTCCTGCGGCAGACCCACCTGGCGGAGGATCTCCGGGATGAACGCGAACAGCGCCCCACCCAGCGCGGCACCCTCCGGATGCCGCGCGCCGGCCATCACCGCGAGCGCGAAGATGGTCAGCGACGTGAGCGGGCCGAAGCCGGTGGCGTTGAGCTGACCCAGCTGCCCGGCGAGTAGAGCGCCACCCAGGCCGGCAAGAAAGGCGCTCACCGCGAACGCGGTGAGCTTGACTCCGGGCACGGCCAGCCCGGCAGACGCGGTGCCGCGCTCGCTGGAGCGCACAGCCAGCCACGCGGCGCCGCGGCGCCGGGCGCCGATGACGGACAACGCCGCGGCGGCGACCACGAATGCGACCCAGCAGAGCAGGAAATACGCGCCGTCCTCGGTCGCCCAGTCCGGCCGCGGGACCACCTCGAGCGTCTGCGCGCCGGGGAACCCGACGGTGTTGACCACGACGTCCGCAGCCACCGCGAAGCTGAGCGTGACGATCGCCAGATTGAGCCCGCGCAGCCGCAGCGCGGGCAGTCCGATGGCGACGCCGGCGGGCACCGCGATGAGCCCGGCGGCTAGCGCCAGCAAGGGAAACGGGACGGTCAGGTGGTAATGGTTGGCGATGGCTACGGTGAGCGCGCCGATCGCGGCGAACGCCATCGGGCACAGCGCCACCATCCCGGCGCGGCCGTAGACGACGCCTGTCGAGAGGCAGAGCAGCGCAGTGATCGCGGCCGTGGTGGCGAGGTAGATCCAGTAGCTGGGCAGCGTGCCGAGCACCACGGCCGGCACCGCGATTGCGGCGAGCACACCGGAAGCCCTCGCCAGATCAGCGGGTCGCATCCCAGACCTCCCGCCGCTGCATCCAGAGCAGGACGGCCAGGACCACCAGGAATGGCAGCACCTGCCGATAGGGCGACACGTCGGGCCAGGCCGTCCCGGCGCCCTCGAGAACGCCGATCAGCACCCCGCCGGCCACCGTGGCGCCGAGTCGGCGAAGCCCGCCGAGCAGCGCGGCCGCGAGGGCGGGCATCACCAGCAGGCTGAGGCTGCTGAAGTTGCTCGGCCGGGTCGGCGCGACCCCCGTCACGGCCACCGCGGTCACCGCGCCGACCACTGCCCAGACTGCGACCGAGAATGCCGCGACCGGCACCCCGAGCATCTCCGCGGTGATCGGCCGTCCGCTCAGCGCCCGCAACCGAACGCCGAGCCGAGTACGCCGCAGCAGCACCCCGACCCCGGCCGCGAGCGCGACGGCGAGCAGCAGCACCACGAGCGCGTTCATCGACACCACCACGCCGGCGACCCGAGCGCCGGCCCCGGGCAGCAGCGATGGCACCGTCTTCGGGTCGTTGCCGAATATCCGGAATCCGATGGCCAGCAACGCCACCAGCATGGCCACGGTCACAACCGTACGCGTCGCCGGGCTGCTCCCGGTGTAGAACGTGGCGATGATCCAGCCCAGGAGGGCGGCCAGCGCGGCCGCGGACAGTGCGCCGATGAGCAGCGCCCAGCCGAATGGGAGATCCCGCCCGGTGAGCGCCAGCATCACCATCGTCCCGAAGGCGCCGATCGCCGCCTGGGCCACGTTCAGCACCCCGGTCATCCGGTAGAGCAGGACGATGCAGACGCCGAGGATCGCGTACGCACCCCCCGCGAGCAGACCGGCGACCGATGCCTGGACCATCGTCAGTTTCCCTCCGGCAGCGTGATCCATTCGTTCGTGACAGGCGTCCACTTGCCGCCCTTGAGCTGGACGAACTTGCTGGCGCTGTTGGAGTTGTGCGTGGGCGCCGCTGCGAACGAGTACGGCGTGCCGACCATGGGGTTTTCCACTGCGGTGAGCCCCTGCAACGCCTTGCCCACCGACTCGCGGGTGACGTCGCCCTCGATGCCCTTGAGCGCGTCCACGAAGTACGTTGCCGCGAGGTATCCGCCCTGGGCGAACGAGTTCAGCGGCACCCCGCCGGCGGTCATCGTCTTCTTCCAGTCGGCCAGCGCAGGGCTGTCCCCGCCGTACGGCTCGAATTCCGAGTTGACGTACAGGTTCTCGCCGTCCGCGCCGAGTGTGCTCGCCACTTTGTCGGTGTAGACCGCGGTGAGCATCACCCAGTCGATGCCGGTGACCTTCTGCGCCTTGACCGCCTGCATCCAGGCGACCCCGGCGACGTCCACCCCGTCGAAGATCACCGCCTGGCAGCCGGCGTTGCGTACCTTCAGCACGAACGGCGTCGGGTCCTCGGGGCCGGGCTTGAAGCTCGTGTCTAGCAACGTCAGCTTCTTGCCAGTGAGCTTCTCCCACCGGGAGATCGCAGCCTTGTAGGCGTCACCCCAGCCGGCGTAGTCCACCAGCACTGCGCAGACCTTGTCGTGCTTGAGGTTCTCGGACGCGAACTGCAGCGACACCGTGATGCCCTGGAACGGCCCGGTGTTCACCGGCGAGATGTTGGGCGAGCTGAAGCAGCCCGGGTCGACCCCGGTGCCCTGCACCGAGAGGATCTTCTTCTGTGCGTAGAGCGCGCCGTTGACGCTGCACTCGAGCGCGCTCGCCGAGCCGACCATCGCGACGACCTGCTCGCTGTCAACCAGCTTGCGGGCCGCCTGCTGAGCCTGTTGCGGATCGACTCTGTCGTCCTCGACCAGATATTCGAGTTTGCGGCCGTTGATCCCGCCCGCGGTGTTGACCTGATCGAAGACCGCTTTGACGGCTTGGGATGCCTCGGGGAAGACGACGGCACCGGAGATCGAGCTGATCGCCCCGACCTTGATCGTGGACTGGGCGGACGAACTCTCGTCGTCGCCGCAGCCGGAAGTGGAGAGCAGCAGGCCGATTCCGGCCACTGCCACGAGAATGCTTGGTCTGCGCATGGCGACCTCTCTCGACGGAGCAGATCGGCTAGTGGTGCGAGTCACACTAGAGACAACATGCATGGCATACAATAGAAACTTGCATGCAATTCAATCGGCGACGATCCGGCCCCGAACCTCGCCGAGGTCCAGGTCACCGGCCCGGGCCGTGATGACGACCTCGTCGCCGTCGGTCAGGAACGCCCGCTCCTCGCCGTTGCCGAGCTTTAGTGGCTCGGCGCCGTTCCAGGTCAGTTCCAGCAGGCAACCCCGCTGGTCCGGCTCGGGTCCCGAGACGGTCCCGGAGGCGAAGAGATCTCCGGTACGCAGCGAAGCTCCGTTGACCGTGAGATGGGCGAGCTGCTGTGCGGCCGTCCAATACATGGTCTTGAACGGCGGCCGGGACACAACTGTCCCGTTGAGACGGACGGTCAGCTCGAAGTCCAGGCCCCACGGATCGGTCTCCCGCAGGTACGGCAACGGCTCAGGGTCCTGTCGGGGAGGAGCCACACGGGCGTGTCCGAGGGCGGCCAGCGGCACCACCCAGGGCGAGATGGAGGTGGCGAACGACTTGCCGAGGAACGGGCCGAGCGGAACGTACTCCCAGCTTTGAATGTCTCTGGCGCTCCAGTCGTTGAGCAGCACCACACCGAAGACATGGTCGGCGAAGGCCCCGGTGCCGACCCGGCCGCCGGGCGCGGGGACACCCACGACGAAGCCGACCTCGGCCTCGATGTCGAGGCGCTCCGAGGGGCCGAAGACGCCGGCCCGCAACTGCCCGGACGGGCGCCGGATCGGCGTGCCGGAGACGACGACCGTGCCGGCCCGGCCGTGATAGCCGATCGGCAGATGTCGCCAGTTCGCGGTGAGTGGCTCACTGCCCGGGCGGAAGATCCGGCCCACGTTGGTGGCGTGGTGCTCCGAGGCGTAGAAGTCCACGTAGTCCGCCACCTCGAAGGGCAGGTGCATTCGCACCTTCGAGCGGGGGATCCGCTCGGCGCCGGCGATCAGGCCGGGCAGCGCCGCGTGGGTCGCCTCCCAGGAGGCACGTCCGCGTGCCAGAAACGCGTTCAGCGACGGCCGGGCGAAGTCGGCGGCGTGCTCCAGGGGAAGGGCGCTCAGATCAACCACATCGTCCCCGATGGCCGCACCCACGCGTGGCGTCTCGCCGGGTCTGCTGAACACGCCGTAGCTCACGCCGGGTCCTCCTTGATCAGGCCCAGCCGGGCCAGCTCGCGCACCGGCTGCGCGGTGTCGCACGAGCCGTAGGACACGAACGCGCGCCGGACTGCGGCCGCCCCCGCCGGGGTCAGCTCCCGGGCGGCCGTGGCCAGCCCGTGCTCGTCCTCCTCGGCGAGCACTGCGACGATTTCCGCGGGGGAGCCGCCGTCCAGGATCCGGGCCACGGCGACGATCAGGTTGAGGAAGCCGTGATGGACGAGGCCGGTCTCCGGGTCTCGTTGGCGCACCGCCTTGTGCAGGCCGGCGGTCGCCTTGAAGGGGATGCCTTTGGTCACGAGGGCGGTCATCAAGGTGGCCAGGTGCTCCGGCGTCGGAAAGAGCTCGGCGCGCAGCCCGCCGCAACGAATCTTGGCAGCTGGAACATCCGCCGGTTCGCTGATCTCGACGAATCGCTTCACGGGGAACGCCGGCTCCTCGCCGGGCAGGTGCTCGACGGCCTCCAGCCGCACGCCGGGGTGATCGTCCCAGTGGTCGATCGCACCGACCACGGACAGCCGGATCGACTCCTCCGGCCGGATCAGGTCGAGGATGGCGGGGACCTTGGAGGCGGCGCAGATCAGCCGCCCGCTGTGCACCGGATGCGCGGCGGCGAGGTCGCGGCGGTGCCGGGCCAGCGCGGCCGGTAGGGGCAGCGCGGACGGCGGGAACATGCCGGCGTCGTCGACCAGCGCGTCGAACAGGCCGCTCATCGCCGGGCCCAAGTCCACGCGTATGTGTCGTCGTCTGCCGCCCGGCCGCCCTCACCGAGCTCCAGCGGCCGGAACGTGTCCACCATGACCGCGAGCTCGTCGAAGTACTCTTTGCCCAGCGACGCCTCGGCCGCGCCGGGCTGCGGGCCGTGGCTGTGCCCGCCCGGGTGCAGCGAGATCGAGCCCTGGCCGATCCCGGAGCCCTTACGCGCCTCGTAGTCGCCGCCGCAGTAGAACATGACCTCGTCGCTGTCCACATTGGAGTGATGGTAGGGCACTGGCACGGAGAGCGGGTGATAGTCGACCTTCCGCGGCACGAAGTTGCAGATCACGAAGCCCGGCCCCTCGAACACCTGGTGGGCCGGCGGTGGCTGGTGCACCCGCCCGGTGATCGGCTCGAAGTCGTGCACGCTGAACCGGAACGGGTACAGGCAGCCGTCCCACGCCACCACGTCGAACGGGTGCTGTCGATAGGTCACGACCGAGCCGACCGGGCCGGCCTTTCCCCGGTGCCGCGTCCACACCTCGACATCCTCGCCGTCCACCAGCAGAGGCTCGGACGGACCGTGCAGATCCCGTTCGCAGTACGGCGAGTGCTCGAGGAACTGGCCGAACTTCGACAGGTAGCGCTTGGGCGGAATGATGTGCCCGTTCGCCTCGACCGTGTACAGCCGCAGCGGGCCCTCCACCGGCACCCAACGGTGCACCACGCCGCGCGGCAGCATCACATAGTCGCCCTCGGTGGCTTCCAGCGTCCCGAACATCGTCTCCACCCGGGCCCGGCCCGCCTCCACATACACGCACTCGTCGCCGATCGCGTTGCGGTAGAGCGGCGAGGCGTCGTCGGCCACGGAGTACCAGATCCGCACATCGCCGTTACCCAGCACCAACCGCCGGCTACGCACCGGATCGCCATCAGGCTTGGGAAACAGCGCGTGCAGCTTCAGATGCCGGGGCTTCAGCGGGTGGTTCGCGACGGTCTCCGCGTCCGGCAACTCCCACACCCGCGAGTCGACCACCGCCGACGGCAGATGCCGGTGATAGAGCAGCGCCGAGTCGGACGAGAAGCCCTCCTCGCCGACCAATTCCTCGGTGTAGAGCCCACCGTCCGGCTTGCGGAACTGGGTGTGGCGCTTGGGTGGCACCGGTCCGACCGAGCGGTAGTAGGCCATGGCTCTCCTTCTTCAACGTCCGCCGAGGGCCCGTTCGACCGCGGCCGGCACGGCGGATGGGTCCGTCAACACAGCGGCGATGTGCGCGTCCGGGCGCAACACCCACAGTTCGCCGGGCTTCATGCCGAGGGTGGCGACCGCCTCGGGATCGGCCGTCTCGGTGGACAACACCGTCATCCCGCGCCGCGCCACCTCCCGCAGCCGTGTGCCGTCGCTCAGCGGACAGTCCGGGACCAGCACACCGGGCGCAGGCGGGTGGACGTGCCCCCGCGGCGGGCGGCCGGTGAAGGGACGGGCCGGATCCGGAGTGGTCAACGGCGAGTCGTGGTACCAGAACGACTCCGCGAGCCGGCCGGAGTCGACCAGGTCTTGCGCGCCCGGGTCGCTCAAGACCTTGTCCCGGTACGCCCGCTCGTCCGCCGTCTGCGGCACCAGAAACCGCATGGTGGCCGACGTGACGTCGAGATTTTCCAGCGCCGCCGCGTGCCGCTCCCGGTGGTAGGACTCGAGCAGGTCCACCGGCGCCTTCTTGTTCAGCACGAAGGCGAGCTTCCAGGCGGCGTTCTCCGCATCCAGCACCCCGGAATTGAGGCCGCGCGCGCCGAACGGCGACACCAGGTGCGCACTGTCCCCGGCGAGCAGCACCCGTCCGCAGCGCATCCGCGGCACCACCCGCGAGTGGAACCGATAGACCGAGCGCCACACGATCTCGTAGGGCCGATCGCCGATCACGTGTCGGATGCGCCGATCCAGCGCGCCGCTCGCCTCCTCGTCGGCCAGGTCATAGTCCGGCGGCACCTGCCAGTCGATCCGGAACGTGTTGTCCGGGCAGGGATGCACGAGCACCTGCCGTCCGGGGTTCCACGCCGGATCGAAGTAGAACCGCCGCTCGTGCTGCCACCCTGGCAGGTCGGCGCGGATGTCGCAGATCAGGAAGAGGTCGGGGAACGTGTCGCCGTCAAAGGTCAGGCCCAGCATGCCGCGCAGGTCGTCACATCTGGGCCCGCCGCACACCAGCGCATAGTCCGCGCGCACCCTGGTGTCTCCGCAGGAGACCGTCAGCCCGTCCGTGTCCTCGTCGATCCCGGTGACCCGATGTCCCCAGCGCACCTCGATCAGTGGTTGCCCGGCGATCCGCCGGTCCAGGATCTCCTCGGTCCGCGCCTGCGACAGGTTGACGAACGGCGGGAACGGCGAGCGCCCCCGATCGACGAATTCCACGGCGAAGAGCTCACGATCACGGTGGTACGTGCGCGCGGTCCGCCACGTGAGCCCTTCGTCCGCGATCTGCCGACCGGCGCCGACCGAGTCCCACACGTCGATCACGTCGCGCTGCTGCACGATGGCCTTGGAGCCCACCCGATCCCGCTCGTCCCGGGCGTCGAGCAGCAGCACCCGCACACCCCAGCGAGCCAGCAGCAACGCGGCGGTCTGACCGACCGGCCCGGCTCCGACGACGACCACCTGTGGTGCGACGGGACCGGCGCCGCTCAGCCCTGCAACGCGTTCCATACCGCCCGGTCCCGCTCGGCCGTCCAGATCCGCGGCCAGTCGACGCCGTCCAGCTCGTCCCACAGCCGCTGCACGTTGAACGGCAGGCAATGCTCGAAGATCGGCCATTTCCCGTACGTGGGCTCGAGCGCGCCGTGCACATCGGCGAACGCCTCCCGCAGCGTGCCACCGCGATCGTGCACCGCCCGGGTGCGGTCCAGCATGACCGTGAGGAAACCACGCGTCTGGGCGATCGCAGCATCTACGGCCGCGCTCCCGTGCGCCACCGCGCCGCGCCCGCCGACCAGCGTCTGCGCGCCCAGCGCCGCCACCCGGTCCAGCGTGCCGGACGCCCAGTCGGCGTGGAACGCGTCGCCGGTGTAGAGCGCCGCCTGCGCCTCGACCAGATCCCCGGCCAGCAGGATACCGGTGCGCGGCAGCCAAGCAACGATGTCGCCGGCGGTGTGCCCCCGGCCGCAGTGCTGCAGCACCAGCTCGCCGCGTTCGCCGCCCAGCTCGATGGTCATCCGGTCGGTGAAAGTGATGTCCGGCCAGGTGAGCCCGGGGATCGACTCCGCGCCGGCGAACAACCGCGGCATCCGGCCCTGCTCGGACTCCCAGTCCTGCTTTCCACGCTCGGCGATAAGCCGCCGGGTCTGCTCATGCGCGATCACGGCGGTCGCCTTGAACGCGGCGGCGCCGAGCGTACGGACCGCGTGGTAGTGGCTCAGCACCAGATAGCGCACCGGCTTGTCGGTGTGCTCACGAAGCCGGGCCAGCCAGCGCTCAGCCATCACCGGCGTCGCCCTCGCCTCGAACGCGACGACGAAGTCCTCGCCCTCGACCGCGGAAACGTTGGGGTCGCCCTCGGCGGTCAGCGCGTAGACCCCCTCGGCGAGCACTCCCAAGGATTCCTCCTTCGCCTCGAGATCGGCGGAGGAGGCGAACGGCTTGACCATGGCCCACCGTATTCCTAATATAGAAATAGTTTTTCTCGACAACCTCAGGATAGACAGGGGGAGCCGCCGGTGGGAAGACCGCGCAAGGACGGCACGGTCACGCCGCACTCCCAGACCCTCGACCGTGGACTGCGGCTGCTGGCCGCGGTGGTGGAGACCGCCGGGCCGGCGGATGTCGCGGCGCTGGCCGAGCGGCTGGATGTGCACCCCTCGGTGGCCTACCGGCTGATCCGCACCCTCGAGGACCATCGGCTGGTGCACCGCACCGCCGACGGGCGGTATGAACCCGGGATCGGCCTCGCCGCCCTGGCCGCCGGGGTGCGCCGGCCCGTGCAGGACGCGGCAATGCCGGAGCTCACCCGGCTGGCCGGCGAAGCGGGCGAGACCGCGTTCCTGGCGATCCGGGACGGCGACGAAGCGGTCACGCTGGCCACGGTGGAGCCACCGCACGGGCCGGCACACGTCACCTATCGGCCCGGCACCCGGCACCCCGTCGTGCTGGGCGCGCCCGGGCTGGCACTGCTCGCCGGCGGCCCGCCGGTGCCGGGCGAGCGCGCCGAAGTGACCGAGGCGCGGCGCCGGGGCTACGCGACGTCGGCCGGCGAAGTGCTGCCCGGGCTCTCCTCAGTGGCGTCACCCGTGGTCACCGGCTCGGGCCGGGTGGCGGGCGCGGTCGCGTTGGTGTTCCTGCGACACGACCACGATCTGGACCGGCTCGGCGTGCTGGTGGCATTGGCGGCCGGGGGAGTGGCGGGGAAGCTGACGTGACGCCGTCAGCTCACTCTTCGGAGGTGGCCGCTGCTGCACGGCCAGGGCGAGCGCGTTCGTGGCGGAACGCCCTTTCACAGCACCCGGGTGACGTGCTCGGCGGCGCTCCGCTGCCTCCTGGTCCGAGCTGCACAGCGTTCCCTTGACTCGGGAGGGGCATTGAAGATCGAATATCTCGGAAGGCTCCGGAGCGAGGCGTGGGCAGTGTTGCTGAGAGATTGGGACCGGTCGTTGCGAGCCGGCAATCATCCGGAGACCACCCGGTATGACTACGTGCTTGCGGCATCGCAGCCGGCTCGAACTCGGCTACGAAAGCGTCGACATGATCTCCGAACCCGGACTCACCCTCACGCTGTATGCCGCCGAGCCCGCTTCCCCGACCGCGCACGCCCTCGACCTGCTGGCCTCCTGGACCGCCAGCGAGGAAGGTGCAGCGGCCAACCCCACAACATGACCGCCATGACGAGGCACGTCCACACCCAACGCAACACGTGATCACCCCTCAGCTCAACGAGATTGGCAGCGGATCCGGCGTCAGCGCCTGACACGTCTGAACTCGGGACGGTCATGTCCCTGGGGTGCCCTCTCAGTACGCCTATCAATAGAAACTCCCCGGCAAGGTCGCCGATGCGGTTTGCTAGAGGCGAAGCAGACGGTCACGGCTTATCTGCAGGGCCCAGACTCCCTCAATCGACGTACTCAGACTCAGCGGGACCGGTTTCCGACGGGTTGATCTCGATCGGTCGGGTAGGCATCGTTCCCGTCAGCTGGCCGAGCGCTGCTCCTCCCCACCTCACATTCGTCATCGAGGAGGCCGGCGGCGGCGCCCCGCCGAACATCGACTGCCCGTGCGAGCGCCGCACCGCTTGAACCCTCTCGCATTTCCTGATCACCGCCGTGGACGCATCACGATCGCCGCAGCGATCGGTCCCCTCACCACCTATACGCCTCGGGCGAGCCGGACGCCGACCCGCACGTGAGGTTGATCGCATCGATGTTCGGATCCGGTCTGTCAACAACGTATCGAGAGAGAGGTCGAACATGACGTCAGCAACGGCCACGCAGGGTGACATGACAGCGGAGGATCTGTCCGTACCGCTTCATTGGCGTGCCGGCGGGGTGAGTCTGGTGCTGGACTGCTCCGGCCCGTTGCTGCCACGGGTGCTGCACTGGGGCGCCGACCTCACCGACCGCTCCGCGCGGGAACTGGCCGGCCTGGCGGTCGCCGCGATACCGCACCAGGTATCCAGCAACATCGATGATGTTGTGCCGGTCAGTGTGCTGCCCGAGCAGTCGGTCGGCTGGACCGGCACGCCGGGCCTGACCGGGCACCGCGACGGTGCCGCCTTCTCCACCGCCTTCACCGTCCAGCGGGTGGCGCGGGAGACGGCGCAGGCACCGATCGCCCACCGGCTCACGGTGGCCGCCCGTGACGCCGCGGCCGGGTTGTCGCTGCTGCTGGAGTTCGAGATGACCGAGTCCGGACTGGCGCGGCAGCGGGCCACGCTGACCAACACCGACACCACCGCCGGCGCAGGCCGGTTCACGCTCGACAGCGTGCTGCCTACCCTTCCGGTGCCGACGGAGGCGACGGAACTACTCGACTTCACCGGACGCCATCTGCGCGAGCGGATCCCGCAGCGGCAGCCGTTCACCGTCGGCACCCGGCTGCGGGAGAACCGGCGGGGGCGCACCGGCGCGGACGCCTCGATCATCCTCGCCGCTGGAACGCCGGGCTTCGGCTTCTCCACCGGCGAGGTATGGGGCATCCATGTGGCGTGGAGCGGCAACCACCGTACGCTCGCCGAGCGGACCTCGACCGGCGTCTCATTGCTCGGCGGCGGTGAGCTGCTGCTCGCCGGCGAGGTGCGGTTGGCGCCTGGCGAGACCTACCGCAGCCCCTGGCTGTACGGCTCCTACGGGCGAGGCCTGGACGAGTTGTCCGCACGGTTCCACCGTTACCTGCGCGGCCGTCCGCAGCATCCCCGGTCGCCGCGACCGGTGATCATCAATACCTGGGAGGCGGTCTACTTCGACCACGACCTGACCAGGCTCACCGCGCTGGCGGACGCCGCCGCGCGGGTCGGGGTCGAGCGGTTCGTGCTCGACGACGGGTGGTTCCGGCACCGCAGGAACGACCACGCCGGGCTGGGTGATTGGTTCGTGGACGACACGGTCTGGCCCAAGGGTCTGCACCCGCTGGTCGACCACGTCCGCGGACTGGATATGCAATTCGGGCTCTGGGTCGAGCCGGAGATGGTCAACCCCGACTCCGACCTGGCCAGAGCCCACCCCGAGTGGATCATGGCGACCGGTGGGCGGCTGCCACCCGAGTCCCGGCACCAGCAGGTCCTCGACCTCGGCCACCCCGGGGCGTACTCGTACATCCTCGACCGCCTGGACGCGCTGCTGTCGGAATACGACATCGCGTATCTCAAGTGGGACCACAACCGGGACCTGATCGAGGCCGGCCACTCCCCCGGCGGCGAGGCCGGTGTGCACGTGCAAACCCTGCAGCTGTACCGGCTGCTGGACGAACTGCGGGCTCGGCACCCCGGCGTGGAGATCGAGTCCTGCGCCTCCGGCGGCGCCCGGGTCGACCTCGGCATCCTCGACCGCACCGACCGGATCTGGACCAGCGACTGCAACGACGCGCTGGAACGGCAGTCCATCCAGCGCTGGACCGGCACGCTGCTGCCACCGGAGCTGATCGGCGCCCACGTGGGACCCACCGTCTCGCACACCACCGGGCGCACGCACACCCTCGACTTCCGGGCCGGAACGGCGCTGTTCGGCCACTTCGGCATCGAATGGGACCTGACCCGGGCAGACGCGGCCGACCGCGAGCGGCTCGCCGCCTGGGTCCGGCTCTACAAAGAGCTGCGTGGCCTGCTGCACAGCGGCACCGTCGTACGCTCGGACCACCCGGACCCGTCGCTGTGGATCCACGGTGTGGTAGCCGCCGACCTCTCCCAGGCGGTGTACGCCGTTGTCGCCACCGCGACCGCCGTGTGGTCACCACCCGGCAGAGTGCGCCTGCCCGGGCTGGACCCGGACGCCGTCTACCGGGTCGCGCCCCTGCCACCCGGCGACCAACTCGCCGGGCCAACCCCGCACCCGCTGCCCTGGTGGACCAGCGGCGTCGAGCTGAGCGGCCGGACACTCGCCGTCGCGGGACTCCAGGCGCCCGCACTCTTCCCCGAAAGGCTCGTCCTGATCGAAGCCACCCGGCAGCCTGATGGTGCGCCTGCTGACACGCCTTGACAGAGCCCAGCCCGGGGCGGCTCAGCCGCTGCTCACCTCGGTGATCGCGCCTACCGCCGGTGTGGGCACAGTCGTCCGAGCCGTCGCCGTCGTCGTGTAGGCGAGGCACCACGGTCGTGCGCCTCGACGCTCCGCGAGCCCGTGCGGGCAAAGAGCTCCGATCGTGACCCGGATCCGCCCGCCGGCGGCGTCATCAGGCGGACTCGCGGATTTCGAGCCGGGTGTGGTAATCGACCGGTTCCGCGGGGACCCGCTCGTAGGCGAGCGCGGCGGTCACCGTGTCCGCGTAGTGCTCGGCGATCGCCGTGAAGTCCTGGACGACCGTGGTCAGCGGCGGGCAGGCCACCGCCGCGTTGGGGATGTTGTCGACGCCGATCACCGCCATGTCGCGGGGCGCCCGCCGGCCGAGATGCCGCAGCCCGGCCAGCACGGCCATCGCCACGTCGTCGTTGAACGCGCAGATGCCGGTCACCGGTGGATCGGCGGCGAGCCAGGCCCGGACCGCGTCGGCGGCCTCGACCGGCAGCAGCGGAACCGTCCGGACGTCGGGCTCGGGCAGGCCGAGTTCGGCGCAGACGCGCCGGACGCCGTCCAGGCGCGGTTCGGCGAAGATGGCGACCCGCGCGTCGTCGGGATAGGCGTATCCCAGCCGCCGGTGGGTGGCGGCCAGATGACGTGCCTGCACGGCGCCGACCGAGTTGTCGCTGCCGTTTGTCTCGAACGGCCCGGGCTCCGCCGGGTCGGACAGCCCGATGATGACCTCGATCCCGGCTGCCTGCATCGCCGCCGCGTCGGAGTCGGAGAACTCCTTGAGGACCAGCACGGCTGCCGGGGTGAGTGCCTTCCAAATCTCGCGCAGCGAGCGGGCGCCGTGGATGCTGGAGTGGACGCCGAAGGTGAGGTTGCGGCGCGCGAAGGCGAGGGTCATCTCCTGGATAAGGTGCCCGATGGCGTGGCCGAGTGGCCAGTCGTGCAGCAGGCCCAGCACGATGTCAGTGCGCCCGATCCGGAGGTTTCTGGCCGCGGGCGACGGCGCGTAGCCGCCCCGTGCCGCATGCGCGACGGCGTCGCCCTGCGCGCAGACATCTCCGGCCCCGCGCCGGCGAACCGCTACCCTTGCTGGTCATGCGGTTGCCCTACGGTAAACGCGTCTGGGCGGCCGAGGGCGGGATACATCGTCGTCGTGCAGGACATCCGCGGTCGTTTCGCCTAGGAGGGACTATTCACCCCGAACACTCAGGAAATGGACGATGGCCTTGATACGTTGACCTGGGCCGCCGGGCTACCCGGAGCGAACGGCGTCGTGGGGACGTTCGGGCCCTCCTACCTCGCCCATGCCCAGTGGGCGGCGGCGCTCGGTGGCTCCGAGACCCTCCGGTCGATGATCACGATGGTGTCGCCGAACCACTCAGCGGTGGACGGCTATCTCGGACGGGGTGGCGCGATCGAGCTCGGAAGCCGGCTCGGCTGGGCCTAGGATTCCATCGGACCGGGTGAGGCCGAGCGGCACCCCCGTCCGGAGCCGGTGGCCACGGGCGAGTCGCTCCAGCAGCGATTCCACGACGGCTCGGTCTATCGCGAGCGGCCCTTTCGCACGCTCGCCGCAGCGGAACCGCTCCTCGGACCAGTGTTAGAGGTCTGGGGGCATTCGCCGGCCGAATTGGCCGAGGACCCGACGATGACGGCCGGCCGATACGACCGGGTCGAGTAGCCTGTCTTCCTGGTCGGCGGCAGTCTACCGACGTGGTGCTGAACACGGCTGTCACGCGGTGCTGATAGGACCGCTACGGGATGTTCACTAGGACCGCACCCTCGTTCACACTTGCACCCATCAATATCGAGGCCGGCAGCGCAGGAAGTCGTTTG
>NZ_JBVJIP010000039.1:0-8723 GCF_055586225.1 Actinoplanes sp. NPDC051388
AGATCAGCGTCCGGTCGAGCAGCTCATACGGGAGGACTGGATCCATCGTTCCATGATCGAGTTCATTCGGGGCATGCGGACGCCGCTGAGGGGTCGCCTGTGGACCGGGTGCTGAGTGGCCTGGAACGCCGGCTGGGCTTGACGCCGGCGTCGGAAGAGCCGGATGAGCGGGTGGTGGCGTGTTTCCGGGCGATGCTCGACAGCGGCGACCTGTCCGCGGCCCGGCCCCTGAAGGAGAACCGGGACCGGGCGGCCGAGGTGCTCAAAGTCGTAGGCTCCGTCAAGACCGACTCATCAGTGTGGGTCAACAGCTGAAGTCTCGGCGAGTACGAGTGGGTTGTTGTAGTCGCGGTAGGAGACGACCGGCCGTCCTTGACCCGGAGCACGGCGATGATGGTCAGGTGCAGCAGTGCCTCGCGAACCACTTGCGCCGCTTGCTGAGACCAGCCCGGTCGGTGTCTCCGACCGCCGCCATCGTCACGTCGTCCCACTCTCCGCTGCGGTCCGGTCGTCGTCCGGCAAGACGGTGCCCTGATGTGACGCCGAACGGCGGCGCCGCGCTCGAAGCGGCGCCGCCGTCCCTGGCGGTTCGGTTAGGGACGCACGGCCTGGCTGGCCGGGGTCCAGGTGCTGTCCTTCTCAAGGTCGGCCAGCTTGACCGACTTGGCGATCTTCGTCAGCTCGGCGTCTGGCAGGTCGGTGCGCGAAGGGGTCGAGCTCCTCGACGGCGTGCCGGCACCGCCGGCGCTGACCTCGATCACCAGCTTGCCGTCGGCACTCCAGATGTTGCACGCGTGCCACTTGAAGCACCGGGTCTTCCCCGCCTCGGCCGGCGAGTTGGACTTCTCGCTGGGCAGGACCGTGATCGTGAAGGTGCCGCTACGCCGTGCCCGCTCACCCTGCTCCCACGGCTTGGTCAGGCCGGTGGTCGGCGGCGCCTCGCGGCCGTACTCGACGGCACCGTAGACGCCGTCCCGGGCCAGGTAGATGCCGCCCAGGCCGATCGCGGCGTGCGAGCTGACCTGCATCGCCTGGTAACCGTCGGGCACGTAACCCACGGTGAACGGCAGCGTGGCCGGCCGCGGCCTGCCCGGCTTCAGACCCGGTACCAGCGTGCCCAGGTCGGCGAAGGACGGCTCGGCGGCGATGTTGGACTGCGACGTGACGGTCGCCCAGGCGTTGTCGGCGTACTCCCAGGCCAGCAGCTTGTTGCCGGGCGTCGGAGCCTTCGCCGGGTCGAGCTCGTCGGGCAACGTCGCCTGGACCGCGCGGCGCCCGGCCACCGTCAGCTCGGTGCCCTTCTCGATCCCCTTGGGGTCGAACGCCCCCGGCCGGTAGACGGTGAGGAAGGCGTTCAGCCTCGGCCGGGACCGGTTGGCGGCCAGCTCGGCCTCGCTGACGTCGCCCACCGACTCGTCGTTGGTGAATCGGCCGTCCATGTAGATCGACGACATCTGGTACGCGGCGGACACCACGATCGGGTCCTTCACGTGGAACTTGCCCACGTCGTACCCCTTGAAGGTGAAGTCGAAGGCGGCCGGCTCCGGAGCGGCCGCCGCGGGGGCCGCCCGACCCGGGTCCGGCCGGGTCGCGTTCGGGCCGGTCAGCGACGGCAGGGCGAACGCACCCGCCACCGCGACCACGACCAGCCCGGCGGCACCGGCCGAGGCCAGCCCAGCCCGGCGGCGCCGCTCGGCCCGACGGCCCGCCGCGACGATGTCGTCCGCGCTGTGCGTCAGCGGCGGCTCGCCGGCGGTTACGGTGTCCACGAATTCATGCAACTGCACTGGCCCACTCCTCCATCGTCTCCCCGGTCAGATTGATGCCCTCGGCCGCCAGCAACCCGCGCAGCTTGGCCAGCCCGCGCGACGCCTGGCTCTTGGCCGTGCCCACGGTGCAGCCCAGGATCCCGGCCGTGTCCTCCAGGCTGAGTCCCAGGTAGTGCCGCAGGACCACGGCGGCCCGCTGGCGGGCGGGCACCGCCGCGAGCGCGGACCGCAGGCGCATCCGCTCGGCGGTCACCCCGCTGGCGTCGCTCACCGCGGTGTCAGGCATGGCGTCGCCGGCCGACCGTTCCCGCCGCCACGGACGGCGTTTCTCGTCGATCGCGGCCCGCAGGACCATGGTCTTGGCGTACAGATCCGGTCGTTCCAGCTTGCGCCAGCGTGGGTAGAGCTTGACCAGCGTGTTGGCCACGGCGTCCTCCGCCGCGTGCCAGTCCCCGCAGGTTACGTAGGCGAGTTTCCGCAAGGACGCCATCTGGGACGTCACGAACTCGCGGAACGCCTGCTCGTCGTCGGCTTTCAATCGGCTGCCTCCTCATGACGGAGGTGGAACGGTGCCGTCCCGCCAAAAGGTTGCACAACCGGGAAAGAAAAGATGCTGGGCGCCGTTCGAGACCCTGCGCGTGCCGAAAACCTCATCCGTCCTGGCCATGGCCACCTTGATCATCGAGACGAGATCCGCTGCGGTTACGAGTGCCGGCCCTACGCGGCAGACATCCAGGCCGATAACTACGCGAAGATGACCCGCTGTGCTGCTTCGACTGGCCTACCTCGGTGTGGCCAACACGCTCGCGCTGCTCCGCCTTCCACCCATGAGCGACCACGCCAAAGACGCCGAGATTCTCGCGCTCCGGCACCGCTGATCCTGCGCGAGCGCTCGGATGGTGCGTCCGACAGCGGTATTGACATGGCGGGCACCGTGGCCAGTGGGTCGAGCGTGACGCCTGTGCATCGACCGCACCGGGTGCGCGCTGCGTCCTGAACCCCACGCCACGGCCAGTCACGGGGAGGAGACCGCGATGGGATCGCCGACTACGGGCCTGCGCAGTGCCTCCATGCATGTGCTGGCCGTGGTGATCTATCAGGGGCGCGACGATGACGGTTGTTACGTGACGCTGAAAATCACCACGGGCAGGGCGTTCAGGACGCCGACGAAGATCCCGGCGAACCGGACTGCCGGATCGGTGAGGTGTCGCCCATCATCGGCAAGGCGCCCGGAACGCCTGATCATCTGCGCTCCACCACGGGCCTCGCACACTCAACGTGGTGATTGTGAAACCGGCGCCCTTTGTGGATCGCGGCTTGTCTCGGTGTCGCCATCAGCCAGAATGCCGAGTCACTCTCCGTAGACGGGCAGGTAAAGGATGAGGCGTGTCCGGTCGGCGTGTCGAGGGCGCGGACTGGTCGCGGTGGGTGGGAGTGCGCGGCGTGCTGCGGCGTTCGGGATCGGTGGGTACCCGCATCGGGGCGACGAACACGAACGGCACGTACAGCACCAGCCCTCCCGCGAATCCGGAGACGTACAGCAAGCGGAACATCGGGTCGCCGGCCAGGCGGCGGACCGTCCAGGTGGCGATGACGTGTCCACCGCGGGCGGCCACCGGCATCACCGCCGCGCAGGCCAGCAGCACCACCATGGAAGCGAGGCCGAGCCACGCTTCGGTGCGGCGCCAACCGATCGAGTCCACGAGTCTGGCCGTGACGATTGGGCCGAGCACGGTACCGGCGCCGATGCCCGTCACGGCGATCCCGACCGCCTGCACCCGGTGCCGCACGAACATCGCGCCGACGTTCGCGACCGTCGGTACGTTGACGCAACTCACGCCGATGCCCACGACCAGATAACCGACGACCGCCGTCGCGACGTGCCCGGCGGCCGCGATCAACGCGAGCCCGGCGGCGAGGACCGTCCCACCGGCGGCCAGCATGGGCCTCGGGCCGTATCGGTCGGCGAGCCGCCCGGTCATGCCGCTGAGGGCGAGAAAGGTGAACGGGAAGACCGAGAAACCCAGCCGGCCTGGCCGGCGCTGATCCCCAGCGACTCCCGCATCGGGGCAACCACGCTGCCGAAGTTGTACGAGAACCCGAAGGCCACACCCAGCGCAACGAACGTCGTGCCCACCGCCCACCACCCCGCCGGGGAGTTGGGCGCCGTGGTCCTGGGCCGGTCCGTGGCTGCCGGTTGGGCAGCGCCGGCGTCCGTGGCCCGTTCATGGGGGTGGTGCGGGCACGCAGCACAACTGGCTGGCCCCGGTCGCCACGAGGTGGCCATCGACGTCCCAGACCTTCCCGGTGACGCCGATCCGGCCCTGCCGCCCGACCTGGACCGCGCAGTCGATCAGCAACCAGTCCGAGGATGTGTCGACGGGATGGAACGAGGCGTTGATGTCGAGACTCGGAGCGATGAACGGCCCGTCGCCGTTCGTGTGCCAGAACGTGGGCCAGCCGTAGGTGTCCAGCAGGATCAGCGATCGGGCGGCGTCGAGGAACGGATCGTCGAACTGCGCCCGCGGCCGGAAGCGGAGCCACTCCCGCAGCCCCGCCCCGCCGGGGTCGCTTGTGGATCGGCGGGAAAGGTTGGCCCAGAAGGGGTAGGGCCCGCCCGGCTCCATCACGGTCGAGGCGTACGGCGACGGTATGTCCGGTGCCCGTGCCGGTTGCATCTCATACCCCGGCGCCACGGCCGCCGTCTGCACCTGCGCGGACAGGACGGGCCGGTCGTCCTGCGTCATCGTCACCGCGAAGACCTCGGTGCGACGGCCCCGCTTGAGCGTCACGACGTCGATGGTGACATCGTCGAAACGGGGCGAGCGCAGGAACGTGGCATGGATGCCGGCCGGCTGGGGAATGTCGGCGCACATCCCGGCAGCGCGAAGCGCGAGCGTCGCGAGGTAGCCGCCGTTGGGGCCCCAGATCCGCCACTCGGGAGACAGGCGAGCGGTGTAGTGCCCGCCGGTGCCGTGAAGGCGCGTCGTCTCGTCCAGACACGCGCCGTTCGTGGCGGTGTCCGCGGGACTATCCAATGTCACGGTTGGGACGCTACGCTCAATTGGTGCCGATCTTGTTGACCAATTGGTAAATGGCTTGGATGCCTCCGCCGTCTCCTACGCCCTCGGTGAGTGGATGGCCATCGACGCGTCCGGACGGCTCCCCCGACCAGATCGCGCTCGCGTTCACCCACGCCATCGACGCCGGCCTGCTGCCCGCCGGTACGAGGTTGCCGGCCGAACGGGACCTGGCCAACGCGCTGTCGGTGAGGCCGTCCGACGCTGCGCGCCGCACTCACCGACCTGCGAGCCCGCGGCCTGATCGGGGCATTGCAGGGCTCGGGCACATGGATTGCCGGGACGGGCCGCCGACGCGGCCGGTCCTTCGCCGAGGCGGCCGCCGGCAGCGCCGCCGTCAACCTGGCCGCCTCGGTACCGTGGGACGCCCGCGCCCTGGCCGAGTGCGGGTTCCGCCTCACCGTGCGGGAGATCTTCGCCCTGACCGCCGACGGCTACGGCACCGGCCTGGTCGAACTCCAGGAGATCGTGGCCAGCCGGGCCGCGGCCCACCACCTGCCGACCAGTCCCGCCAACGTCGTCGTCATACCCGGCGCCCCGCGCGCGCTGCTCGCCACGCTGGAGCTCATCACCTCGCCCGGCGACCGGATCCTCGTCGAACGGGAGGCATACCCCGGCACCTTCGACGTCTGCGAGACGCTGCGCTTCATCCCCTTGCCGGTCGACTTCCACCAGCCCGACGGCGTCGACCGGGCCCTCACACGGCGGTCCGCGGCCGTCGCGGTGCTGCAGCCGATCGTCAACAACCCCACCGGCGGCGTCCTGGCCGACGAGCACCTCACCGCGCTTGCCCGCACCTTCGACCGGCACCGGGTGCCCGTTGTCGAGAACAACGTGCTCGCCGACCTGCGTTTCGACGACCGGCCGCCGCCGGGACTCGCCGAACGGTGCGGTAGTGCCCCCGTATTCACCATCGGGTCACTGTCCAAGACGATCTGGGGTGGCTTGCGAGTCGGCTGGATCCCTGCCCCCGAGGCGCCCGCCGCAGAGCTGCGCCGCCGGATCCACCGGATGGACCTGGGCATAAGTGCGCCCAGCCAGCTCATCGCAGCACAGGTCCTGCGAACGATCGACGGCATGCTCGTCCGCCGGCGCTGTGAACTCGCCCGCACGGCCGCGCTCGCGCGGGAGAAGCTGGCGCATTGGTCTCAGCCGGCGTTTGAGCTGGCCGTGATCGGCTTCCACCGGGTTGTTCGCGTACTGCTCGACGTGGTGCCACGCCGACGGGACCAGCTCGTCGAGAACTCCCGGGTAGACCGCTGCGGGGTCAGTGATCACCTCAGTCGGTTTCAGTGAGCATCCGCAACACCCGGGTGACGAACCGGCGAGCCGCCGAGGCCTCGCGCGAACTGTTATGCCGAACGGTTTGTCCGCAGCGTCCGAGCCGAGTGCACCGACCGGATGCTGATCTACCACGAGCGTCACGCTCGTACCGTGCTCGGCGCGTACGAACGGCACTTCAACGACCACCGTCCACACCAGAGCCTCGAGCAGCACCCACCCAACCACGACCCCGATGTGGTCGTCGCGATGAAGGCACCGGTGCGGCGTAGGCGAGTTCTCGGCGGCATGGTCAACCAATACTCACGGGCCGCATGACCGAATCAAACGAGCCGCAGGCCACGGGCCATGGGACGAGTTTTGGCACGGCACAGGCTGGCTAGAGCCCCCGCAGTGTCATGGAAATTGGGAGCGGACGGTTAGGAGCGGCTGCCTCCGGTCTCGCGGCATGCGGCGACCGTGTCCAGCGGATTGGCCCAGAATGCACTCACGAGTTTCACCAACTCCGCGGGCGCTCGGAACAGCGGTCCCACATGACCGGCCCCGGGCAGAACGGCAAGTGCGCCATTGCTCATCCGGGCGGCTGCCCGCCCGGCTTGGGCGACTGTCCAGTACGGATCGTCCGGGCCGGTGGTGAACAGGGTGGGAGTCTTGATCTTCTCCAGCAGAGGTGTGAGGTCGCGACGGTTCAGGTGGATCCAGTGGATCGCGTCGTACATTCCGCGGCGGTCGGCCCGGCGGACGGCGGCTTCCACGAGAACCGCGGCCACGGGATCGTCGGTGCGGGCCTTTGGTCCGAGCATGGAATCCAAGACGGGGCCCGTGACCGCTCGGGGACCGCCGACCCGATAGAGCCGAGCCAAGATGCGGATGAGCCGGCGCTCACTGTCGCTGAACCCCGGCATCGGGGCACCAATCGCCGTAAGTGTCCGACAGCGGTCGGGATGGGCTTCGGCAAACATCACGCCGACCCGACCACCCAGCGAGCATCCCAGCCAGTCGACAGGGTCGCGGACGCCCTCCGTGTCCAGAATGTCACGCGCAGCGCCGACGCAGTCAGGCTCACTGAACGGACGCCGCTCACCTGCCTGCCCACCATGGTTAGGCGCATCCACCATGATCAGCCCCCGAGTGGCGGCGAGTGGCTCGCAAACCCGCGTCCAGGTGGTGGAGTCAAGCAACATGCTGTGCCAGAGCACGGCGGGCGGGCCGTCGCCGAGGGTGGCCACGGACAATGGTCCGAGCCGGGTGTCGACCCGATGGGGGTCGGTGTTCGCGGGGTGGCTCACGTCAGCTTCCACCTCCACAGTTGGGGTGCCGCAATTCTCTACCTCCTCGCGAAGGAGGGCGAGTGGTGGCTACTCGTTATCCCCCTCGGATTTGGAGCGTCGGTTAGAAGCGGGGTACGCCGACGCCGGTTGGCGATGACGGCCCTATCGGCGGCCGAGCATCGTCGGCGGCAAGATGAGACTCTCGCCCGCGACGGCGATGATTCAGCCGATCGGCAGGTCAGCCGTAATCGACAGCCGCCCGACAGGGGAGCAGTTTTGGGTTGTATCCGGCCATCGAGATCGCCCTGCACCTCGGCTACGTTGACGCAGCTCACAAGCTAGGTCTTGCCGTGTTTGAGTACGCGTTTCGCCTCTGCACCTGGATACCAACCTGCTCCCCTCGAGACTCGATTCGGCAGGCGGCGAGCACACATGTCCAGGCGGCGGCGTCAGCGGCGGTTCGACGCCCGAGCTGTTGAGCGCCTCCGCGGCGTAGGTTCACCATTGCTACGGTCCGGCGTCCGCCGCCGATGCCTTCGGCGACACCTGGACCCCGTGGTGACTCCCAGCCGATCGGCCGCCCCGGGACAACCGTGTTGATCTAAGTTGGCCCGGTGGGCAGCGATGACGTCGAGCGGGCAATTGCGCAGCTCACTGGCAATGCGATGTCGCTGACCCTCGATCAGCGGCTGCGGATTGCGGCGCTCCTGGCCCGACCGGCACCGCCGGAATTGACCCCCGACCCTCGGCCGTCCGCCAGCCGGCCGATTGAATCCGTTGTGCTAACCGTCGAGGAGGCCGCCGATCTGTTGAAGGTCGGCAGGACGACAGTCTATGACCTGATCAGGGGCGGGCGTCTCGACAGCATCATGATCGGGCGGCTGCGCCGAATCCGCTACACCGACGTCATTGCCTACCTCGACAGAGCGGACGCAAGCGACCCGCACGGGGCCAGCCTTCAGGGACCGGCGACAGCCGGTGCCGGCTCGAACCGACCGAAGACAACGCCAGCGCGGTAACGGGTCGCAGGATCCAGATCACACCAACCCCGCTCCCCCACAACGAACCTCATCAGCATCACGAGCCTTCGGCCGACCTACGAACCACGACTATCGGTCTTGCTCACTGGCTGGCACAGTCGCCACAGGTGACGGCCGGCAGGCAGCGAGCAACACGGTCGGGATACAAGCCGGAGCACCGAACACCTATCCCAGCCGTGCATTGATATGGCACCCCTCTGTGTCATCCATGAAGGAGCGAGGCCGGTCAAGTCGCTGGTTTGAGCGCTTTGTCGATGCCCGGCCCCGTTTGTGGGCACCGCG
>NZ_JBVJIP010000040.1:0-7628 GCF_055586225.1 Actinoplanes sp. NPDC051388
CCCCCCCCCCCCCCCCCCCCCCCCCCCCCCCCCCCCCCCCCCCCCCCCCCCCCCCCCCCCCCCCCCCCCCCCCCCCCCCCCCCCCCCCCCCCACCTCTGGGGGCGGGTTAGTTGCGGGTGATGGTGAAGGTGGACGTGGTGTTCTCGATGTCGCGCCAGTTGTTGGTCAGGCGCAGGCCGGTGAACGTCGCCGAGCCGACCGCCGGGCCCTGGCCGGGTTCCGCGGCCGGGTTGGCCCAGACGCCGAAGCCGGATTTCGCGTCGTACTCGTCACCGCTCTTCTGTGCGCCGGACACCGACACGTTGGTGAAGACGGTGTCGGTGATCGGCATCAGCGGCGTGGTCGGGCTGGTGTACTTCGTCTGGAACATGATCCCGTGGTAGGTGGGATCGACGATGTCCACGTTGCTGATCCGGATGCCCTGGAACGACTTCTCGCCGCTGAGCAGCCACAGACCCGGGAAGGTCTGCCCGTTCCAGAAGTGGCCGCCGCCGCGGACGATCGAGATGTTGTCGAAGGTCGTGGGCGGGCTGGCGCCGAAGCCGAGCATCGGGATGCCGAAGTCGATCGACGCGATGGTGACGCCGGAGTAGACCAACGTGTCCGCGATGTAGATGTTGCGGAAGATGTTGTCCCGGCCGCCGTAGACCGCCAGACCCGCCGCGCGCCAGGTGAGCGTGCTGCTGAGGTTCTGGAAGATGTTGCCGGTCTCCTCGGCGTTGTTCGAGTCGATCGCGTTGAAGAGCGCGAAGCTGTCGTCACCGGTGGCCCGGGCGTCGACGTTGTCGATCAGGTTGCCGGTGCTGCCGTTGGTCATGTTCAGGCCGTCGGCGAACATGTTCCGGATCCGGGAGTTCTTCACCACCATGTTGTCGACGTTCGCGCCCCAGAAGAGGCACATCTGGTGCTCGGTCCAGATGTTGTCGATGGTGATGTTCTGGGTGCCGTTGAAGTCGAACACCTTGCCCGGCCCATCGCGGCGGATCGTGTAGTTGCCGAAGAACGCGAAGTTCTTGAACGTCGATCCGCTGGCCTGCCCCTGCGCGGAGAAGCCGGCGTCGGTCTCGGACTGGTCCTGCGGTGTCTGGAACTTCGTGTACCAGGGTCCGGCGCCGACGACCTGGATGGGCCGGCCGAAGACCTGGAACTTGTTCTGCGTCGGGTAGACGCCGGCCGGCAGGTAGACGCCGGCCTTGCTGGTGTCCATCCGGGCCGCGTCCAGCGCCGCCTGCACCGACTGCTGATCGGTGCCGGTCGGCACCACATAGGTGGCCGGGTTCGGGTTGGCGACCGGCGCGACCTGCTCGAGGTTGATGAAGTCGACGGCGATGCTGCCCGGGTTGCCGCCGTCCTTCTGCAGCTTGATCGTGCTGCCCGCGGGCACCGTGCTGTTCAGCATGATGCTGGCCTCGTCGTAGATGTGCCGCGGTCCGGTGCCGGAGTTCTGCGGCTCCGCCTCCGGGCCGTAGAGCCAGGCGAACTTCGACGTCAGCGGCAGCGTCTTGTGCACCTGCCCGTCGACGTAGATGGTCACCGAGCTGGTCGTGCCGTCCGGGATGGAGAACCGGGCGACCAGCGTGTTGGTGCCGGCCCGGGTGGTCCACTGGACGTAGGCGCCGGTGCTGTTGAGGGTGACCGCGCGACGCCCGGAGGCCTCACCCGCGAGGTCGCCGATCCGGCGGTTGGGGCTGAGCGACTGTGCGCCGCCGCCGATCTGGCCGTCCTCGGCCTCATACATCTCGTACGGCATGTTCGCGCCGCGGCCCACGAAGAACGGCCGCTCGCTGGTGTTGTTCGCCTGCTTGACCGGCAGCTCGTTGGCGTCGTTCGCGAGCACCACCCGGACCGTGTACTTGCCGTTCACGGCCGGCCAGGTGCCCAGGTTGATCGACGGTGACGAGGCGCCGGGCGCGAGCGAGCCGGTGTACGAGCCGGTCAACGTCCGCACGGTCGCGCCGGTGTCGGAGAGGACGGTCAGCGTGATGCCGTGCGCGCCGCCCGCGGTGGCCTGCGTGCCCTGGTTCCTGATGGTCACGCTGAACGTCACCGTGTTGCCCGCCGACGGGTTGTTCGGCGACCAGCCGACCGCGGAGGCGATCAGATCGGAGCTGGCCACCGGGCTGACCACCAGACTGGACGGACTGGTGAACTCGTTGTTCGCGTCGTTCTGCTCGACCACGGTGTTCGCCTCGTCGACCACGGCACGCAGCGGATAGGTCCCCGCGTCCCGTGCGCCGGAGTTGAACGAGACCGTGGAACTCGCCCCGGCGGCGATGGCCCCGACGGTGGCGGTGCCGACCTTCGTCGTACCCAGATAGAAGTTGACGTTGCTGGCCGGGCTCGCCGCGGAACCCGCGTTGCGGACCGTGGCCGACAGCGTGATCGCGTCCGTCTCGACCGGCGCAGCCGGAGAGGCGGTCAGAGAAGTGATCGTGAGATCCGGGTTGGGCGCGGGCACCCCGATCACCTGGAACTCGGCGACCTGACCGCTGGGCGCGCCGGTGTTGGCGGTGAAGCTGAGCCGCAGGTCCGCGGCGGTCGCGCTCACCGGGACGGTCACCGTGTTGCCGGTGGCCGGGTTGAAGGTGTACGTGGCCGAGCCGACCAGCGTGGTGAACGCCGTGGCACTCTGCTCGCGACCCAGGATCGAGAACGTCTGGGTGCGCTGGCCCCACGCGGTGTCCGGGTTCAGCTTGACCACCACGGACGACGTGCTGGCGTTGGCGCCCAGCTTGACGGTCAGGTTCGCCGGATAGGCGCTGCCCTCCCAGTAGGTCGCCACGTCGTTGTCGTTCGCGTTGGTGGCGACGAACGTGAAGATGGTCGACGACGCCTCGATCGGCTTGCCCACCGCGAGGTTGCCGCCGGGCGTGCCGGTGCCGGTGCGGGTGACCGTGTTGCTGGCCGCCGACTCGTTCCCGGCCGCGTCCTTCGCCTTCACGTAATAGGCCACCGTCGCCGTGGCGGGCTGGCTGTCGGTGTAGGTCAGCACGTTGCCGGCCACGCTGGCGCGGACGGATCCGTTGGCGTAGACGTCGTAGCCGCTGACCCCGACGTTGTCGCTGGACGCGTTCCAGGTCAACCGGATCTGGCCGGTGGCCGGCTGGGTGTAGGCGAGGTTGCCGGGGATGGTCGGCGCCTGCGTGTCGCCGCTCTGCCCGGTGCGCGTCACCGTGTTGCTGTTGCCGGAGACGTTTCCGGCGGCGTCCTTGGCGCGCACGTGGTAGGCCACCGTCGCGCTGTCCGGCTGCAGATCGGTGTAGGTCAGCACGTTGCCGGCGACGCTGGTGCGCAGCTGGCCGTTGGCGTAGAGGTCGTAGCCGGTGACCCCGACGTTGTCGCTGGAAGCGTTCCAGGTCAACCGGATCTGGCCGCTCGCCGGCTGGGTGAAGGCGAGGTTGCCGGGCGCGCTGGGCGGCTGGGTGTCCGCGCCGACCGGGCCGTAGACCTCGAGTTCGGAGAGCTGCCCGGCGGGCCAGCCGGTGTTGCCGGTGAAGCTGAGCCGCACGAAGCGGGTGGTGGCCGCGGTGAAGTCGATGGTGACCGTGTTGCCGGTGGCCGGGTTGAAGACGTAGCCGGCGCTCGCCTTGAGCGTCGCGAACGAGCCGCCGTCGGTGCTGCCCTGCACGGTCAGCGTCTGGGTGCGGGTCTGCCAGGCGGCGGCCGGCGGCAGCTCGAGGATGGTCTGGTTGACGCTGACCGCGGAGCCGAGGTCGACCTGCAGCCATTGGGGGAACGCGTTGTTGTTCGATTCCCAATAGGTGTTGGCGTTGCCGTCACCGGCGTTGCCGGCCGGGTAGACGTCGGTGAAGCTGCTGGCGGCGAACGTCTTGCCGGCGGCCAGGTTGGGACCGGCGGCGTGGGCGGGGGCGGTGGGGACGAGGAGGACCGTGGCGGCCGCGACGGTGACCGCGACCAGGGCTCTTCTCACTGGGGACACCTACTTCCAGTTAACGACGGAGCCAGACGGCCGTGTCCGGCGGCAGGGAGGTGCCGTCGAGCGGGCCGCTGGCGAGCAGGCAGGAGTGGTGCTCCGGCAGGGGGACCGGAACATCGGACATGTTGAGCACACACGCGAACGAAGGCCCGCGGGTGTAGGCGAGCACGCCGGGCGCGGCATCGAGCCACGTCATCGTGCTCCGATGCAGGCCCTCTTCCCCGCGGCGGAGGCGGATCGCCGCGCGGTAGAGCTCCAGCATCGAACTCGGGTCGCCGGTCTGAGCCTGGACCGTGCGGTCCTTCCACTCGGCCGGCTGGGGGAGCCAGGGCTCACCGGTGGTGAATCCGAACGGCTGCTCGTCGCCGGACCAGGGCAGCGGCACCCGGCAGCCGTCGCGGGAGTGGCCACGCCGTCCCCACATGGGATCTTGAAATTGGGAAGCCGGGATGCTCTCGTTCTCCCAGAGGCCCAGTTCCTCGCCCTGATAGACGTAGGTGGCGCCGGGCAGCGACAGGGACAGCAGCGCGGCCGCCCGGGCGCGGCGGGTGCCGAGCTCGAGGTCGACCGGCGTGCCGTCCAGGTTGTCGTCGAAGCTGAACGTGGTCCTGGTGCGGCCGTAACGGGTGACGTGCCGAGTGACGTCGTGGTTGGACAGCACCCAGGTGGCCGGCGCGCCGACCGCCTCGTGCGCGTGCAGGGTGCGGTCGATGCACTCGCGCATCAGGGCCGGATCCCAGGCACAGCCGAGGAAGTCGAAGTTGAACGCGGCGTGCAGCTCGTCCGGGCGCAGGTAGTTGGCGAACCTCGTGACCTCGGGCATCCAGACCTCGCCGATCAGCGCGCGGTCTTCGTATTCGTCGGCCACCCGGCGCCAGGCACGGTAGATGTCGTGCACGCCGTCCAGGTCGTGGAACGGGTGCGGCGCGCCCTCGACGAACTCGGGCATCGCGGTGTCCTTGAGCAGCAGGGCCGCCGAGTCGATCCGGATGCCGTCGACGCCGCGGTCGAACCAGAACCGCAGGATCGCCTCGAACTCGGCTCGCACGTCGGGGTGCTCCCAGTTGAGGTCCGGCTGTTCCGGCGTGAAGAGGTGCAGGTACCACTGGCCGTCCGGAGCCCGCGTCCAGGTGTCACCGCCGAACTCGCCGCGCCAGTCGGTGGGCATCCGGTCGCCGCGACCGGGCCGGAACCAGAAGTAGTCGCGCTCCTTCGCCTCGGGGTCGGCGAGCGCCTTCTGGAACCACGGATGCGAGCTGGACACGTGGTTGGGCACGATGTCGACGATCATCCGGATGCCCGCCGCGTGCGCCTCGGTGATCAGCGCCTCGGCGCCGGCCAGCGTGCCGAACACCGGGTCGATGTCGCGGAAGTCGGCCACGTCGTAGCCGGCGTCCGCCATCGGCGACGGATACCAGGGACTCATCCAGATCGCGTCGACGCCGAGAGCGGCCAGGTGCGGCAGGTGCGCGCGGATGCCGTCGATGTCGCCGACGCCGTCACCGTCGGAGTCCGCGAACGAACGCGGATAGACCTGGTAGATCACCGCGTCCCGCCACCAAGCTTGCGAGGTAGCCACAATTACCTGCTTTCTGGACATTGCTAGGGCCTTTTTGGGCGCACGGGGTCGGGCGATCCACGGTGATCGCCACGTACTGCGGTCGGGTCAGCCCTTCATGGAACCCGCGGAGAGTCCGCCGATGATGCTGCGCTGGAAGATCAGGAAGATCACGATCATGGGTACGGACGCGATCACCAGCCCCGCGACGAACTCCGTCTGGGGCACCTGGCTGGTGTTGGCGAGCCGGCTCAGCGCGACGCTCAGCGTCTGCCCCTCCGGGTTCTGCAGCACCAGCAGCGGCCAGAGGAAGTCCTTCCAGATGCCGATGATCGCGAAGATGGAGACCACGCCGAGGACCGGGCGGCTGAGCGGCAGCACGATCGACCACAGCACCCGCAGCCGGCCGGCGCCGTCGATCGCCGCGGCGTCCAGCAGGTCGTCCGGGATCTGGTCGAAGAAGCGCTTGAGCACATAGACGTTGAAGGCGTTGGCGGCGGCCGGCAGCCACAGCGCCCACGGGGTGTCGATCAGGTTCCAGCCGAAGATCGGCACGTCGGCGACGGTCAGGTAGGCCGGCACCAGCAGCGCCGCGGCCGGCAGCATCAGGCTGGCCAGCATGCCGCCGAGGATGATCTTGCCGAAGATCGGCTTGAGCTTGCTCAACGCGTATGCCACCGCCACGTCCACGGTGAGCTGGATGATCCAGCCGCCGAGCGCGTAGTAGACGGTGTTCAGGAAGAACTTCCCGATCCGCATGTTCGTCCAGGCGGTCAGATAGTTCTCCGGGTGCCACTCCTGCGGGATGAAGGTCGGCGTCGGCTGGGCGAACTCGACCGGCGACTTCAGCGCGCTGGTGGCCATCCAATAGAGCGGATAGAGAAACGCGGCCGCGAACACCAGCATCGTGACGGTGACCGCCGCGTAATAGATCCCGCGATGACGATTCAGATCAACCGCGGAGACCAGGGTACGGGTGCCACCCGCGGATGATCGGCGCCGCTTCGGCAGGCTCGGTGGGGGCGGGGCGGTGAGGCTCATCGACACGCTCCTCAGTCGGCGGTGCGGGTCAGGCGCAGATACAGCGCGGAGAAGGCGCCCAGCACCACGAAGAGCAGCACGCTCATCGCCGCGGCCAGGCCGAAGTCGTTGTTGACGGTGAACGCGTAGCGGTAGATCAGCACCATCACGGTCACCGTGTCCGGGCTGGACGTGCCGGTCAGCAGGAACGGCTCGATGAACACCTGCATCGTGGCGATGATCTGCAGCAGCAGCAGGACCAGCATGATGAAGCGCATCTGCGGGATCGTGACGTGCCGGATCCGCTGCCAGATGCTCGCGCCGTCCAGCTCCGCCGCCTCGTAGAGGTCACCCGGGATGCCCTGCAGCGCGGCCAGGTACATCAGCGTCGCGCCGCCCATGTTGGCCCAGGTGGAGACCAGCACCAGCGAGACCATCGCGGTGGACGATCCCTGACTCCACTGCGACGGTGGCAGCCCGACGCCGCCGAGGATGGTGTTGAACAGGCCGTTGCCCGGGTCGTAGAAGTAGCGCCAGAGCAGCACGCTGACCACCGGCGGGAGCATCACCGGCAGATAGACCAGCACCCGGAACAGCCCGGAGAAGTGCCGGAACTCGTTGAGCAGGATGGCGATCACGAACGGCAGCGCGAAACCGAAGACCAGCGCCAGCGCGGTGAACACGACGGTGTTCTTCCAGGCCGTCCAGAACAGCGGGTCGTCGAAGAGCACCCGGTAGTTCTCCAGGCCCACCCAATAGGGCGGCACCACGAAGTTGTCCTGCTGGAAGCTCAGGATGATGCCCTTGACCAGCGGGTACCACGAGAAAAACGCGAAGCAGAGCAGGCCCGCGGCCATGAACGCGTAGGCCAGCGCGTTGTCCGCGATCCGCCGGCGCAGGCGGTCCATCCTCCGTGGTCCCGGTGGGCTCGCGGTGGCCGGCTCCGAGGCCTTCCGCGGGGCGCTTATTACCGCCATGTCGTGCCTTCCCCTGTGGAGCGGGGGGGGGGGGGGGGGGTCCGGAGGGGGCCCCCTCCCCTCCTTTTGGCCCCTGGGGGGGGGGGGGGGACTCGGGTTCTTCCCCCCCACCAACACAGCTGCGGTTCTCTTTTT
>NZ_JBVJIP010000041.1:0-7171 GCF_055586225.1 Actinoplanes sp. NPDC051388
CCCCTCCCTCCCTCCCTCCCTTCCTTCTCCCCCCTTCTCCCCTCCCTCTCCCCCCCCCCCCCCCCCCCCTCCCCCCCCCCCCCCCCCCCCCCCCGCCCCCCCCCCCCCCCCCCCCGATCCGCTCGGCCGCCGTGTCGGGCTCGGCCGACGCGGATCGCGACGGCGTCCGGGACACCTCGGCGGCCGGCGGCCGGGACGACGTCGCCGGCGACGAGGGCACCGGCGAAGGGGACGACGCCGAGGGCGCCACGGGCGCGAGCGCTCCGGGCTCGGGCGCGATGGAATCGGAGCCGCGCGTCATGGCCTCCGTGGCGAAGAAGGCGCCGCCGCCCAGGACCGCCGCCAGACCGACGACGCCGGCTATCGCCTGCTTGCGGTGGCGGGATCGGCGGGCCGTGTCCAGGTCGTCGTTGCCGTCATCGTGGTCGGTCATGCTCACGTCCTTTGCGGGTCTCGACTGGGTCGCCCCGCGGCGTCGCGGCGGCAGGCCCCGAGCCCTCATGGTCCCACCCGAACGGACATAACGGGCTGAAACCATTAAACGCTCCCCGCGGCCGGCCGCCGAGCTGTGGCGCATCCGATCGGAAGACCCCTTCAGTTCGGGCCGGCCCGGTCGATCGTGCTCCTGTCATCGACAGGGAGGTACGTATGGGCCGCAAGCTACGCCGTCACGCGTTCGGAGCAGTGGGAGCCACCGCGCTCGCCGCCACCGCCATCGTCGCGCCGCTGATCGGCACCGACCCGGCCTGGGCGCCGGTCGCCCTGAACCTCACCGCCGAGCCGGCCGCCATCCTCCCGGCCACGGTCAGCGAGTCGAAGCCGGTCACCGTGGTGCGGACCACGCTCGACCAGGCCGGCCGCCCGGTGACCACCAAGCGCACCGCCACCACCAGGGCCGAGGCCGAGGAGCTGGTCCGGGACGCTCAGGACGCGCCCCGCGCGGTCGCCGTCGAGCTCGATGCGCCGGTCCATGCGCTGGACGCCCCGACCGGCTCCGACCCGCAGCGCGCCAACCAGTGGGACCTGACCACGGTCCGGGTGCCGGACGCCTGGAACTCCTCGACCGGGTCCGGGGTCACCGTCGCCGTCCTCGACACCGGCGTCGACGCCGGTCACCCGGATCTGGCCGGACAGGTGCTGTCCGGCAAGAACATGATCACCGGCCAGACCGGGATCAGCTCGGACACCTTCGGGCACGGCACGCACGTGGCCGGCACGATCGCGGCGGCCACCGGCAACGGCGCCGGGATCGCGGGCATCGCCCCGGACGCGAAGATCCTGCCGGTCAAGGTGCTGGGCGACAACGGCGGCGGCGTGATGTCGGACGTCGCCACGGGCATCGCCTGGGCGGCCGACAACGGCGCCAACGTGATCAACATGTCGCTCGGCTCGAGTGGGCAGAGCGGGGCGGTCACGAACGCGATCGCGTACGCCCGCTCCAAGGGTGTCGTCGTGATCGCCGCGGCCGGCAACAACCGCGCGAACGGCAGCCCGACCAGCTATCCGGCCGCGGATCCCGGCGTGGTCGCGGTTGCCGCCACCGACTCCGCCGATCACTACGGCTCGTTCTCGAACGCCGGCAGCTACGTCGACATCGCCGCCCCCGGGGTCGGCATCCTGAGCACGGTTCCGAACAACGGGTACTCCTACTACAACGGCACCTCGATGGCGGCGCCGCACGTGGCCGCGCTGGCCGCGCTCCTGCTCGCCGAGAAGCCCAGCCTGACGCCGGACCAGGTCGAGCAGGCGATGGCGTCCACCGCGGTGGACCTGGGCAGCGCCGGCAAGGACACCGACTACGGCTACGGCCGGATCGACGCCGTCGCAGCCCTGGCCTCCGTCGGCCCGGACCCGGTCACCCCGGCGCCGACCACCCCGGCCCCGACCACCCCGGCCCCGACCACGCCGGCACCGACCACCCCGGCCCCGACCACGCCGGCACCGCCCGCCGCGCCGGGCGCCACGGTCACCTCGGACGCGTCCTCGCGGCAGGTGCTCTCCGGCACCGCCGTGCAGACCACCTTCCGCGTCACCATCGGCGGCGCCGTCGCCGCCAAACGCACCGTGCAGCTCTGCGTCGCCGACAAGGGCGGCGCCGAGAAATGCAAGAACGCCACCACCTCGGCGGCCGGCACGGTCACGCTGAGCCGCAAGGTCACCTTCCCCTACACGGTGCGCCTGGTGGTGCCGGCGACCAAGAAGAGCTCGGCGACCGGCGAGTCGGACACCTACTCCTACACCGTCAAGTCCGCGGTGACGCTGGCGGTGAAGAAGACCTCGCTGGAGGTGACGCTGAATGGCGCGGCCAAGCAGGTCGGCGAGTTGCAGCGCTCGGCGGACGGAGTCAGCTGGGCGACCGACCGCACCTTCAAGGCGGGCGCCAAGTCGACCCTGACCAAGGTGAAGGCCGGCTACCGATACCGGGTGGTCGTGCCGGACGTGGCCCTGATGGTGGGGTCCACCAGCAACATCGTCCAGATGTAGATCTACCGTATTGGCCATGATTGACAAGCGTTCCTTCGGAGACACCGGCCTCGAGGTCAGCGCGATCGGGCTGGGCGCGTGGCAGCTGGGCCGGTCCGCCGAGTGGCCGACCGGCCCGGAGCCGGATGAGGCGGCGCGCATCGTCCGGGCGGCGCTCGACGCGGGAGTCAACTTCATCGACACCGCGCCGGGCTACGCCGGCGGGCAGAGCGAGCTGAACGTCGGCGCCGCGCTGGCCGGGGTGCCGCGGGACGCGTACGTGTTGTGCACCAAGGTCGGGCACAAGCCGGACGGCGGCACCGACTGGTCGTCGAGTGCGATCGAGGCCTCGATCCGGGGCAGCGCCGGGCGGCTGGGCGTCGAGCACCTCGACGTCGTGCTGCTGCACAACCCGCCGCCGGGCGTGATCGACAGCGACGAGCACTATGCGACGCTGGCGGATCTGCGGTCCCAGGGGCTGATCCGCGCGTACGGCGCGTCGGTCGACCAGGCCCACGAGATCGGGACGGTGCTGGCGCACAGCGAGTCGCAGGCGCTCGAGGTGCGGCTGTCGGCGCTCTATCAGGAGCCGCGGCCGGCGCTGCGCGGGGCGGTGATCGCCAAGGTGCCGCTGGAGTCGGGCTGGCTGTCCGGCAACTACCACGCGGACTCCGTCTTCACCGACGTGCGGGCGCGCTGGTCACCGGCCGACGTGGCACTGCGCGCGGCGCTGGTCGACGAGTTCCGCAAGCTGCTGCCGGAGGGTGTCGGGCCGGCCGAAGGCGCCCTGCGCTTCCTGCTGGCCCTGCCATCGGTGTCGACGATCATCCCCGGCACTCGCACCCAAGATCACCTCGACGCGAACCTGGCAGCCGCGGCCAAGGGCCCGCTCGACAAGGACACAATGGACGCGATAACCGACTGGTACGAACAGCGCCTCGGCGAGCGCGCCCTCGGCTGGTAGGTGTGCTTGGATCCCCCCATGGCGAATGACAACGGCCGCGCGGTCGTGCTGGGCGGCGGTGGCGTCACCGGCGTCGCCTGGGAGATCGGCATGATCCACGGGCTCGCCGAGCTGGGCGTCGACCTGTCCGAGGCGGACCTGTTCGTCGGCACCTCGGCCGGTTCCGTGGTGGCCGCCCAGATCACCTCGGGCACCCCGCACGACGAGCTCTATGCCCGCGAGCTCGCCGACACCACCGGCGACCGCAATGCGACAATCGGCGCCGGCGTGCTGCTGCGCTTCGCGTTCTCCGCGCTGCTGCCCGGCGACGGCCGGCGCGGACGCCGCTGGCTGGGCCGGGCCGCGCTGAAGGCGAGGACCGTGCCGGAGTCCGAGCGGCGGGCGGCGATCGCGGCCCGGGTGCCGGGCGACGAATGGCCGGCCACCCGGCTGCGGGTGCCGGCCGTCGAGGCGGAGACCGGCCGGGTGGTGGTCTTCGACAACGACAGCGGGGTGCCGCTGCTCGACGCGGTGGCGGCCAGCTGCGCGGTGCCGATCGTCTGGCCGCCGATGACGGTGGCCGGCAAGCGTTACATCGACGGCGGTGTCCGCTCGATCGCCAACGTCGACCTGGCCGGCGGCTATGGCAGCGTCGTGGTGCTGGCGCCCGGGAACACGTCACTGCGCAAGAGCGGCCGGCCGGCGGCACAGGCGGCTGCTCTGGGCGCGCCGCACGCGGTTGTCGTGCCCGGCGCGGAGGCCCTCATCGCGATCGGGAAGAACCCGCTCAGCCCGGACCGCCGCGTCGCGGCCGCGGAAGCGGGCCGCAAGCAGGCGGCCGAGGCACTGGCCGAGGTTCAGCAGGTCTGGGATCGGAAACCTTGACGGTGTTTACTCGACTTCCATGAGCATCATCTCGACGGGCTTCGGCGGCCGGCGGCGGTCGTCACGACCCGACCTGCCGCCTGGGCAATACCTGACGCACGACTTCCCGGTGCTGTCCGCCGGGCCGACGCCGCGCATCCCGCTCGACCGGTGGCGGCTCACCGTCACCACCGAGGCGGGCGGCAAGCAGCAGTGGAACTGGGACGAGTTCACCAAGCTGCCGGCCGAGGACGTCACGGTCGACATCCACTGCGTCACGAAGTGGTCCAAGCTGGGCACCACCTGGCACGGCGTCTCGCTGGACACGCTGCTGGCGGATGTGGAGACGGCCGCCGACTTCGTGATGGTGCACGGCTACGGCGGCTACACCACGAACGTGCCGATGGAGGATCTGCTCAACGGGCAGGCCTGGATCGCGTACCGGTTCGACGGCGAGCCGCTGGCGCCCGAGCACGGCGGCCCGGCCCGGCTGCTGATCCCGCATCTCTATTTCTGGAAGTCCGCGAAGTGGGTCAACGGGCTGGAGATGCTCACCGAGGACGCGCCGGGTTTCTGGGAAGAGGCCGGCTACCACATGTACGGGGACCCATGGCGCGAGCAGCGATACCAGGGCGACTGAACTGGCGGGTCGCCACGGTCGTTTCAGTGGAGACTGAAACACCGACGGCCACCACGCTGGTGCTGGACATCCCGGACTGGCCCGGTCACCTGCCCGGTCAGCACGTCGACATCCGGCTCACCGCGCCGGACGGCTACCAGGCCGAGCGCAGCTACTCGATGGGCTCGGCGTGGACCGTGGACGCGCACGTCGAGCTCACCGTGCAGCGGATCGACGACGGCGAGGTCTCGTCCTATCTCACCGAGGGCGTGCATCCGGGCGATCAGCTCGAGCTGCGCGGCCCGATCGGCGGCTGGTTCGTCTGGCGGTCGGCCTCGACGGCGCCGGTGGTGCTGCTGGCGGGCGGTTCCGGGCTGGTGCCGCTGATGGCGATGATCCGGGCGCGCGCCCTGGCCAAGGGCCGGCAGCCGTTCCGCCTGATCTATTCGGTCCGCACCCCGGCCGACGCGCTCTATGCCGCCGAACTCGCCCGCCGGGTGCGCGACGATCCGGGCCTGGACGTGCACATCGTCTACACCCGCGAGACGCCGCCGGACTGGCCCGAGCCGCCGCACCGGATCAGCGTCGCGACCGTCAACACGCACGGCTGGCCGGCCGATTTCCAGCCGGATTGTTTCGTCTGCGGCCCGACCACGTTCGTCGAGGCCGCGGCGGACATGCTCGTGGCGCTCGGTCACGACCCCAAAAAGGTCAAGACCGAGAGATTCGGCGGTACGCCCTGAGCACGCCCGCTCAGGTCCGGAAGGTCCCGCGCAACCGCTGGCCGAAGGTCATCGGCGGGGGCACCGAACCGGTCTGACGCACCGCCGTGGGCGGCCGGGGACGCGAGCGGCCGATCGGCTGGTCGTAGTCGGCGGTGGCGATCGCGTCGGCGATCTCCGCCTCGCCGAAGTTCTCCGAGCCCGGAATCGACGGGACGAAGCCGACCAGGACGCCGTCGCGCATCACCTGCGCCTCGAGCCCGGCGGTGCCGTCGTTGTCCCAGATCGCCTCGCGGCCGTCCGGCAGCACGACCCGGATGCCGTACTGCGTGATGCCGGCGTGCGGCAGCTTGACGTGCGCGAACACATTGCGGGCCCGCAGCGTCGTGACGATCCGGTTCGCGCGTTGCTCTTCCATGCCCCGACGCTAACGCCGTCGCCTGGAGAAACCCTGTGGATGGGCTGAGTGGCGGATGGTGATCGAGCGTTCACGCATCGATAGATGTTACTACAAAGTAACACGAAAATCACTATGTTTCTTTCTACAAACCCTTGACTTACTCTTCGGTAACCGAAGCGCTTCGGCCTCCACTCCCCTAACGGAGGCCACTCCATGCGACGTTCCACCGTGCTCGCCAGCCTTCTCCTGTCCACCGCCCTCACCGTCCTCACCGCATCCCCAGCGGCGGCCGCGTCGGCATCCGAGTGGGATTACGTCGCTCTCGGCGACTCCTACTCCTCGGGTGTCGGCGCGTCCGGTGCCGGTGGTCTCTGCCTGCAGAGCCCGAACAGCTACACCGGCCTCTGGGCCACCGCCAACGACCCCGCCTCCTACCGCACGGTGGCCTGCGGCGGCGCCACCACCGAAACCCTGCGCGCGACCCAGCTCTGGGCGCTGAGCCGCCGCACCGACCTGGTCACCGTCACGATCGGCGGCAACGACGCGGGCTTCGCGCCGGTGGTGATCAGCTGCACGCTGCTCACCGACGCGGGCTGCCGGGCCGTCGTCGCGGACGCTCACGAAACGATCACCCAGGAGCTGCCGGCCAAGCTGGACGCCACCTACAGCGCCATCGCCCGGCGGGCCCCGAATGCCCGCGTACTCGTGCTGGGTTATCCGATCCTCTTCGATGAGACCGCGCCCAGCTGCGGTTTCGCCGGCATGAGCATTCCCAAGCGGCAGGCCCTCAACGGTGGCAACGCCGCACTCAACGACCTGATCGAGCAGCGGGCCGAGGCGGCCGGCTTCGAGTTCGTGAACGTCGAGGACGAGTTCGCCGGGCACGGCGCCTGCGCACCGCAGGCCTGGATCCACGGGCTGGTCATCGTGCCGCCGACCAACTCCTTCCACCCCACCGGCAACGGCTACCGGTACGGCTACCTGCCCGCCCTGGCCGACGCCCTGAGCTAGATCCGCACCTCCCGATCACCAAGGTCGGCGCAGCGGGCGTACGGAAACGCAGAAGCGGGGGGGGGGGGGGGGGGGGGGGGGGGGGGGGGGGGGGGGGGGGGGGGGGGGGGGGGGGGGGGGGGGGGGGGGGGGGGGGGGGGGGGGGGGGG
>NZ_JBVJIP010000042.1:0-6133 GCF_055586225.1 Actinoplanes sp. NPDC051388
TGCTGTGGCTGCGGTTTCGTTCGGCTTGGCGTCGACGCCGATGAACCGCGTCCGAGTTCCGGGGACGGATGATCTACGCTCGGCGGGAGAGCGGTTTGCCGGGATCGTTGTCGGCTGGCTTCATCGGTTGGTTTAGAGAGTGGATGGCTTGTATGGCTCGTCAGATCATCACGGTGTTGACCGACGATCTCGACGGTGGCGACGCCGACCAGACGGTGGAGTTCGGACTGGACGGTATGTCCTACACGATTGACCTGTCGGACAAGAACGCCGGCAAGTTGCGCTCGGCGCTCGAGCCGTATCTGGCGGTCGCGGCCAAGGCCGGCCGTGCCGTGGGCCGGCGTGGTGCTGCCGGGCCGTCGAGGGTGAGTGACCGGGCGACGAACCAGGCGATCCGGGAGTGGGCCGTCAAGAACGGCTGGGCTGTCTCGGAGCGTGGCCGTATCCCGACCTCCGTCGTCGAGGCGTACACCAACCGCTGATCCCCCGATGCGGCCAGCGGGACCGATCTCGGCTCACGGGCGCCGGGATGCGAGCGGTTCTGCCGCATCCCCACGAAGGGATCGTTCGCCCAGGGCCGATCAGCCACCGACAGGTCACCGGGGCCTGGCCTATATGGGCAGGTCAGCCGCTATGGCTAGGCGTCCCCGTGGGGAGCAGTTTTGGGTTGTATCCGGCCGGGGGCACCACAAAGAACTGGCCACGCCGATCCGGGTGTTGGTCGTGTCAGCCACGTTGCCGCTTTCCCGGTCGCGTTGTCATACCTGGGGCGCGGTTTGAGGAGCCACCAGACGTGGGCTGATCAGCGGTGGCCAGCGATGCGGCCGGGCCAGAGTCGGAACAGATCCCCCAACCGGCCCCGAGCGGGTGCCGCGTCGCGATGTCGATGCCGAAATCGTCCCGCAGCACCCGCACCTGTGGGGATGCAGCCCGGTTCGGGCTGGCTTCCGGCGCTGATCACCGTCGCGTGGCCCGGCGGTGCGCCGGCGTAGCAAGGCTTCGGCGATCGGTGAGCGCGCGCTATTGCCCGCGCATACGAACAGCACGGTGCGGCGGGGTTGCCGCCGCTGATGGACCGGCGTGCCGGTGCGGGCCGTCCAGGCGCAGGGTCGGGCGTAGGACGGCGCCGGTACCGGCCAATGCGTGGGCGCAGCCGTCCAGGTCCAGGTGGTAGTTGGCTGTCGTGGCCGTCGAAGGTGTTGGCGGATGGCGGTGATCAGGCCGCTCTCGCGCAACAGCAGGTGGTAGGAGACGAGGTTCTGCGGCTGGCCGACCAGCGTGACCAGGTCGCGGACTCGCAAGTTGCTGTGCGCGAGTTCGGTCAGCGGCTGCAAGCGCAGCGGGTGACCGCCAGGCGGACGAACGCCGGGGCGGGTTGACTCGACGAGGCCACGACTCGGACAATACGTCAAATCAATTTGATGGATCACCGAGGCTCATACTCACCGGGCGGCCGGCCGGCTCCTGCCACGCCTGGATGCCGCCACCCTTGCGCAGGAGAAACACGGTGAACCAGGTTTCCGCGACCAAGGCGGGCGCGAGCAGCGGGAGCATGGCGGATCCGTGGTAGCCGGGCACGAGGAGGAACAGGTAGCTGTTGGTCAGGTAGCCCAGTCCGCCGACGCCCAATAGGACGCCCAGGAGCGTCGGGACGTGACTCGACCTGACCATCAGGTAGCCCATCGCGAGACAGTTCATCGCGAAGAAGGTCAGGCCGATGAGGTAGCCGTGCTGGTGCAGGTTGAGGAAGAGCAGCGCGAAGGTCTGCGGTTGGCCGGAGTCGAGGAGCAGGACCGGGGCGAGCAGGTTCAGCAGGTTGACGCCGTAGATGGCCAGGCTGATGAGCCGGAAGGCGGCCGCGACCATGGACATCGGTCGGCTGACCGGCGTGAAGAGCTGGTAGAGGATTACCGTCAGGACGACTTCGCAGAGGGTGTAAACCAGGGTGGTGGAGACAGCGGTTCGCAGCAGCCACCCGGATTCCTGGACGTTCTCGGCGGTCGCCGCGACGTCGCCCGCGACCAGCATCTGTGAGCGGATCAGTTCACAGGCGATGCCGACCACGATGATGACGAGATAGAGCGCTCCGGCGACGCGTCCGTTGATAATTCTCATGCGTTGACCGTGCCCGGCTCCGGTTGAGCCACGGTGGTGAATCTGTTGAGACACTGGTGAGGTGCAGATCAATCTTCTGGGCGGGGTCGGTGCGGTGACCGACCGCGGCGAGCCGGTGGATGTTGGGCCGCCGAAGTGTCAGGCGGTGCTGGCGGCGCTCGCCCTGTCGGCCGGTTCCGCGGTGCCGGGCTGGCGGCTGGTGGAGCTGGTGTGGGGCGAGGATCCGCCGCGCACGGCCGGGCGGACCCTGCAGTCCTACGTGGTCCGTCTGCGCAGGGGCTTGGGCGCCGGCTCGATCGTCCGGGTCGGTGCCGCCTACCGCTTGGAGGTGGCCGCCGACTCGGTGGACGCGGTTCGTTTCCAGCGGTTTGTCGACGCGGGTGACATCGACGCGGCGCTGGCCGAGTGGACCGGTTTTCCGCTGGCCGGATTGGCCGTTCCCGGACTGGCCGCCACGATAGACGGTCTGGTCGAGCAATGGTTGGCCGCGGTGGAGGCCGATCTGGAGGGTCGCATCGAGACTGACCCGGCCGCGGCCGTTGCCCGGCTGACCGAGTTGACGGCGCGGTATCCGTTCCGTGAGGGCCTGTGGGCGTCGCTGATGACCGCGCTGTACCGCGTCGGGCGGCAGGCCGATGCCCTCGCCGCGTACCGCACCGCGCGGCGCAACCTCGTCGAGCAGTTCGGGGTCGAGCCCGGTCCTCGGCTGCGGGAGCTTGAGTCGTTGGTCCTCGGTCACGACCAGCGGCTGAGCGCCGCCCAGGACGGCCGGCCGGGAAACCTCCCGCGACGGCCGGGGCGGCTCATCGGGCGGGACGAGGATCTGCAGATCATCGAGGACGCGTTGGCGACGTACCCGGTCGTGACCCTGGTGGGGCCGGGCGGGATCGGCAAGACCCGGCTGGCGATGGCTGCGGCGCGGCGGGCGGTGGCCGAAGACGGTGCCTGGCTGGTCGACCTGACCGAGATCGGCTCCTCGATCGACGTACCACGGGCCGTCGCCGGCTCGCTGGGCGTCAAGGAGACTTCCGGGTTGACGCTGGGGAAGTCCATTGTGGCCGATCTGCGGTCGCGCCGCGCGCTGCTGGTCCTGGACAACTGCGAGCACGTCATCGACGGCGCCGCCGAGCTCGCCCAGGCCGTCGCCGAGGGTTGTCCGGACATGCAGGTACTGGCCACCTCGCGGGAAGGGCTCGGCCTGGGCCACGGACACGAACGGCTCATCGCGGTTGCTCCGCTGGAACCGACCGGGCCGGCAGTTGAGCTGTTCAACGAGCGCGCGATGGCCGTTTCCCGCATCTTCGATCCGTTGGCCAGCCGGCGCGACGCCGAGGAGATCTGCCGCCGCCTGGATGGCCTTCCGCTGGCCATCGAGCTGGCCGCCGCCCGAACCACCAGCCTCGGCACCGCGGACCTGCTGGCCCGGCTCGACGACCAGCTCCGCCTGCTGGTCGGCGGCCGGCGTACCGGCGCCGAGCGGCACCGGACGCTGCGGGCCACCATCCAATGGTCGTACGACCTGCTCGAACCGCCCGAACGGCTGCTCCTCCAGTGGTTGTCGGTGTTCACCGGCCCGTTCGACCGGGCCGCCGCCGATGCCGTCACCGATGCCGCACCCGACGTCGATGACCTGCTCCGCGACCTCGTGGAGCGGTCCATGCTCGTGGTCCAGGCCGGCCCGTTCGGGCAGCGCTTCCGGTTCCTGGAACCGATCCGCCAGTACGCGGCCGAGCAGCTCGCCCGGACCGGGCATACCGGACTGGCTGCGGTTCGGCACGCCCGGTGGTGCCAGGACAGCGTTGCGCAGATCCACCGGCTACTCGCCGGTCTGGCCGAGGCCGACGGCGTCGCCCGCCTCAACGAGCTATGGCCCAACCTGCGGGCCGCGGTCGACTGGGCCTGCAGGACCGGCGACCGGGCGCTCGCGTACGCACTCGTCCGTCCGGTCGTCGCGGAGATCCCGTTCCGCAGCCGCACCGAGATCGGCGACTGGCTCGAACGCATCCTGGCCATCACGCCACCGGACGACACGGAGCTCGTCGTCTTTGGACTCACCTGGGCGGGTCAGCGGTACAAGGTGAGCCGGAACCGGGCCGGGTACGAGCGACTGATCGGCCGCTACGGCGAGCCGGACAATCCCCTGATCCACCATGTGCGGGCGTGCGTCTACGACGACTTCGCGACGATCGGGCAGCGGGCACCAGCGTCGCTGGCCGAACTGCGTCGGCGCGGCGAGCACGACCTGGCCGAGCAGATCGAGGTGGACATCGGCGCGGCGCTGATATTCGGCGGGGAGTACCCGGACGGCGAGGCGCTCATCGCCAAGCTTGCCGACCGGTACCGCGCCCAAGGCCCGCCGACCCTGGTGAACTGGTGCCTGATGCTGCTCGGTTACTCCGCCGCGTTCCAAGGCCGGCAGGACCGCGCCGAGCAGCTGTTCGACGAGGCGGTCGGCGTCAAGGTTCCCGCCGGCACCCACTCGCCGAACAAGACCGTCGAGGCGCGGGCGGTGTTCCGGCGCGGCGACCGGGTGCGGGCCTTCGCCATCCTGCGCTCCCACGTCGATGATCTGCTCACCACAGGCAACGTGCATGGGGCCTGGGTCGCCTCGATTGAATTCGTCGCCATGATGGCGACGGTCGGCCGCCTGGCCGACGCGGCGCGCATCCTGTGCTACCTCGACACGACCGGCCTGCTAAACAAACCGGTCTGGGAGACCCAGGTCGCCGAGGCCAGGGGCCGGATCGCCGACGCCGTCCCCGATCCCGACCTCGACGACCGCCAGGCACTGGAGTACATGCGCCGGACCCTGGACCAGGCGGCCCGAGGCCAGGGCGTGTCCGCGAGGAGGCGATAAATAGCCATTCCCCGAGCCCAGAGACCAGTCGACGTGTATCGCTCAGCCGCGATCCGCGCGTTCCGGCGTTGAAGACGAACGGTCCGATGTGGGTGGCAGGCCACCGCCGGCGCACGAACTCCAGACGGCGACCGAGGGGTGCCGATGAGGGGCTACAGAGAGGCACCGACCTGCGCCACATCCAGCCGCGAACGCCCAGGTGAGAGCCCGCGTAGCCGCAGCTCAACACGGTCGACAACCTCGATGTCGGGCGCAGGGCTATCGCTTGCCGGGGGCACGTCACAGAACTGTGCAGTGCCAGCGGGGACGCTGATCATCGAAGCGACTTATCCGCTGCAGTGACCGTGCGTGACCTTTGAGGGCGCACGCCCCGGCCACGCTTGGCTGTCACCGCACGACAGAGCGCGGCCAGCGTCGGCCGAACCGCGCCTTGTCGGCGGCAGAACAATGCACTGATCGCTCTCCTGTCGGAAACACGACCTTGCCTACATGAACGGATAGTCGAACCAGATCTGAGCAACGAAGAACAAGGCAAGCTGGGCGATCGATCCAATCACCAATGCGAGCACCAGGGTCTTCGACCCCCGCATGCTTCGCAATGGTGGGTTGGCGAGCATCCTGTCTCGCTCTTTCGGTTCCATCTCCTGTGAGGGATTGATCCAGGAGTACACGAGTGGATACTTGGCCATGACGAAGGTTCGAGCGACAGTGGCTTCGCGGGGGAGAAGCCTTTCCTCGCTCTTTACTGCCACGTACACCACAGGTAGTCCGTTGGACAGCACCAACATCAAGACGAAAGCAATGCCCACCGGCGCCAGGCTCGCTATGAGGAGCGGTACCGCTTTCTTCTGGGCCAGACCATAGCCGAACAGCAAGCCGTCGATCGCTAACAGAAAGCCTGCACCTTGGACAAACAGCGTCGTCAGGTGCCGGAATGTCTCGATTGCCTGCTGCATCTGGACGCGGAGCGCGTCTCGATCTTCAGGTTCGTCAGGGGTCATTACGGAATGCTATGACCTACGGATCGCGTCCGGCGAAAGCCGGCTGCTCCCATCCGCATGCACTGTCATCGGCTACTTATCTAATTGATCTACGACCGCAGCCCGGCCAGGCTTGGTCGAGGTGACCGGCGGGGTAGCTCTCTCATCGGCTGTCCACCGC
>NZ_JBVJIP010000043.1:0-5214 GCF_055586225.1 Actinoplanes sp. NPDC051388
GGTGTGTGGTTGTTCTTTGAGAACTCAACAGGGTGCTAGATAAGCCAGTGCCAATTAGTTATACCCCGGCCAGGGCGTTTTTGTTCTGGTTGTGGATTCCTTTGGCAACAATTTGGTTTGTTGCCGGGACATTTTTTCCACGGATTTTGTTGGAGAGTTTGATCCTGGCTCAGGACGAACGCTGGCGGCGTGCTTAACACATGCAAGTCGAGCGGAAAGGCCCTTCGGGGTACTCGAGCGGCGAACGGGTGAGTAACACGTGAGTAACCTGCCCTGGACTTTGGGATAACCCTCGGAAACGGGGGCTAATACCGGATACGACATGAGCCTGCATGGGTTTGTGTGGAAAGTTTTTCGGTCTGGGATGGGCTCGCGGCCTATCAGCTTGTTGGTGGGGTGATGGCCTACCAAGGCGACGACGGGTAGCCGGCCTGAGAGGGCGACCGGCCACACTGGGACTGAGACACGGCCCAGACTCCTACGGGAGGCAGCAGTGGGGAATATTGCACAATGGGCGGAAGCCTGATGCAGCGACGCCGCGTGAGGGATGACGGCTTTCGGGTTGTAAACCTCTTTCAGCAGGGACGAAGCGTAAGTGACGGTACCTGCAGAAGAAGCGCCGGCCAACTACGTGCCAGCAGCCGCGGTAAGACGTAGGGCGCGAGCGTTGTCCGGATTTATTGGGCGTAAAGAGCTCGTAGGCGGCTTGTCGCGTCGACTGTGAAATCCCGCGGCTCAACTGCGGGCTTGCAGCCGATACGGGCAGGCTAGAGTTCGGTAGGGGAGACTGGAATTCCTGGTGTAGCGGTGAAATGCGCAGATATCAGGAGGAACACCGGTGGCGAAGGCGGGTCTCTGGGCCGATACTGACGCTGAGGAGCGAAAGCGTGGGGAGCGAACAGGATTAGATACCCTGGTAGTCCACGCTGTAAACGTTGGGCGCTAGGTGTGGGGGGCCTCTCCGGTTCTCTGTGCCGCAGCTAACGCATTAAGCGCCCCGCCTGGGGAGTACGGCCGCAAGGCTAAAACTCAAAGGAATTGACGGGGGCCCGCACAAGCGGCGGAGCATGCGGATTAATTCGATGCAACGCGAAGAACCTTACCTGGGTTTGACATCGCCGGAAATCTCGCAGAGATGCGGGGTCCTTCGGGGCCGGTGACAGGTGGTGCATGGCTGTCGTCAGCTCGTGTCGTGAGATGTTGGGTTAAGTCCCGCAACGAGCGCAACCCTCGTTCGATGTTGCCAGCGCGTTATGGCGGGGACTCATCGAAGACTGCCGGGGTCAACTCGGAGGAAGGTGGGGATGACGTCAAGTCATCATGCCCCTTATGTCCAGGGCTTCACGCATGCTACAATGGCCGGTACAAAGGGTTGCGATGCCGTGAGGTGGAGCGAATCCCAAAAAGCCGGTCTCAGTTCGGATCGGGGTCTGCAACTCGACCCCGTGAAGTCGGAGTCGCTAGTAATCGCAGATCAGCAACGCTGCGGTGAATACGTTCCCGGGCCTTGTACACACCGCCCGTCACGTCACGAAAGTCGGCAACACCCGAAGCCCATGGCCTAACCCCGTAAGGGGAGGGAGTGGTCGAAGGTGGGGCTGGCGATTGGGACGAAGTCGTAACAAGGTAGCCGTACCGGAAGGTGCGGCTGGATCACCTCCTTTCTAAGGAGCAACTCGCTGCCGAAAGGTAGCCAGTAGCCCGCAACCCCCAAGAGTGTGGGGTTGGGGTGCTCATAGGCGGAGACACTGGCCAGTTCGAACCGGCAACGGCCGGCCCACTTAGTACAACCCTCTGGGGTGTGGAACGGGGTGGTCGGTGCGGCTGGGGAGGGCGAACAAAGACAGCACCCTGTTGGGTCCTGAAAGAACAACCATGCCGGCGTGAGCTGGTGGCCTGGGGCGGGAGCCTTGGGTGGTTGTTTTTTTGGAGCCGCCAAGCATGACTTGGCCTTTCATACCGTTTCAGAGAGCCGGCGCCGTAATGGGTGGCTGTGTTCCTGGGGGTCTGGTGTTGGGCGGATCGGGTTGTGGGTTGGTTGTTGGTTGAGAATTGCACAGTGGACGCGAGCATCTTGTTTTTTGTGGTTAAGTTGTCAAGGGCGAACGGTGGATGCCTTGGTACCAGGAGCCGATGAAGGACGTGGGAGGCCGCGATAGGCCTGGGGGAGCTGTCAACCTAGCTGTGATCCCAGGGTGTCCGAATGGGGAAACCTAATACCAGTCATGTGGTATTACCTGCATCTGAATTCATAGGGTGTATGGGGGGAACGCGGGGAAGTGAAACATCTCAGTACCCGTAGGAAGAGAAAACAATAGTGATTCCGTGAGTAGTGGCGAGCGAAAGCGGATGTAGCCTAAACCGTGTGCGTGTGATACTTGTCAGGGGTTGCGTATGCGGGGTTGTGAGACCCACTTTCCATGTCTGACAGTGTGGAGAAGAGTTACAAAATCGCTGGTTAGTTGAATGGTGTGGGAAAGCTAACCGTAGAGGGTGAGAGTCCCGTAGACGAAAATCAGTGATCTCTTTGTGGTGTTCTCGAGTAGCAGTGGACTCCTGTAATCTGCTGTGAATCTGCCAGGACCACCTGGTAAGGCTGAATACTTCCTGGTGACCGATAGCGGACGAGTACCGTGAGGGAATGGTGAAAAGTACCCCGGGAGGGGAGTGAAATAGTACCTGAAACCGTTCGCCTACAATCCGTCAGAGCCTTATGCCGTCTTTGGATGGTGGGGGTGATGGCGTGCCTTTTGAAGAATGAGCCTGCGAGTTAGTGGCATGTGGCGAGGTTAACCCGGGTGGGGTAGCCGTAGCGAAAGCGAGTCTGAATAGGGCGTTTTTAGTCGCATGTTCTAGACCCGAAGCGGGGTGATCTAGCCATGGGCAGGTTGAAGCGTGGGTAAGACTGCGTGGAGGACCGAACCCACCAACGTTGAAAAGTTGGGGGATGACCTGTGGTTAGGGGTGAAAGGCCAATCAAACTCCGTGATAGCTGGTTCTCCCCGAAATGCATTTAGGTGCAGCGTCGTGTGTTTCTTGCCGGAGGTAGAGCACTGGATGGTCTAGGGGGCCTACAAGCTTACCGAAATCAGCCAAACTCCGAATGCCGGTAAGTGAGAGCGCGGCAGTGAGACTGCGGGGGATAAGCTTCGTAGTCGAGAGGGAAACAGCCCAGATCACCAGCTAAGGCCCCTAAGCGTGTGCTAAGTGGAAAAGGATGTGGGTTCGCATGGACAACCAGGAGGTTGGCTTAGAAGCAGCCATCCTTTAAAGAGTGCGTAATAGCTCACTGGTCAAGTGGGTCCGCGCCGACAATGTAGCGGGGCTCAAGTACACCGCCGAAGCTGTGGCACTCACACATGAACTTCGCGCTGGCCTTCGTGGTTGGTGTGCAGGTGTGTGGGTGGGTAGGGGAGCGTCGTGTGGCGAGGGAAGCGGCGGAGTGATCCAGCCGTGGACGCCACACGAGTGAGAATGCAGGCATGAGTAGCGAATGAAGGGTGAGAAACCCTTCCGCCGGATGACCAAGGGTTCCAGGGCCAGGCTAATCCGCCCTGGGTGAGTCGGGGCCTAAGGCGAGGCCGAGAGGCGTAGTCGATGGATAACGGGTTGATATTCCCGTACCCGCGTAGGAGCGCCCAAGACGAACCTCCTTGTACTAACCACGCGATGTGCCGGCGACCTTCGGGTTTATGGTGCGGAGTCTGGGATCTTGAGGGGTAGTAGTTTAGCGATGGGGTGACGCAGGAAGGTAGCTGATCCCGGCCGGTGGTTGTGCCGGGGTAAGCGTGTAGCCCGTGCCATAGGTAAATCCGTGGTGCATGGAGGGTGAGACGTGATGCCGAGCCGTATCAGGTGAAGTCAGTGATCCTATGCTGCCGAGAAAAGCCTCTAGCGATGTTCCGAGCGGCCCGTACCCCAAACCGACACAGGTGGTCAGGTAGAGAATACCGAGGCGACGGGCGAACTGTGGTTAAGGAACTCGGCAAATTGCCCCCGTAACTTAGGGAGAAGGGGGGCCGGACACGTGAAGCCCCTTTGCGGGTGGAGCGTGGTATGGCCGCAGAGAGCAGGGGGAAGCGACTGTTTACTAAAAACACAGGTCCATGCCAAGTCGTAAGACGATGTATATGGACTGACGCCTGCCCGGTGCTGGAACGTTAAGGGGACCTGTCAGCCTGCAAGGGCGAAGCGGAGAACTTAAGCGCCAGTAAACGGCGGTGGTAACTATAACCATCCTAAGGTAGCGAAATTCCTTGTCGGGTAAGTTCCGACCTGCACGAATGGCGTAACGACTTCCCCACTGTCTCAACCACAGGCCCGGCGAAATTGCACTACGAGTAAAGATGCTCGTTACGCGCGGCAGGACGGAAAGACCCCGGGACCTTTACTACAGCTTGACATTGGTATCTGAATGTAATTGTGTAGGATAGGTGGGAGCCTGTGAAACTCGGACGCCAGTTCGGGTGGAGGCAATCTTGAAATACCACTCTGTTGGATTTGGGTATCTAACTTCGGGCCCTGATCGGGTCCAGGGACAGTGTCTGGTGGGTAGTTTAACTGGGGCGGTTGCCTCCTAAAAGGTAACGGAGGCGCCCAAAGGTTCCCTCAGCCTGGTTGGCAATCAGGTGTTGAGTGTAAGTACATAAGGGAGCTTGACTGTGAGACTGACGGGTCGAGCAGGGACGAAAGTCGGGACTAGTGATCCGGCACTTGCGAGTGGAAGCGGTGTCGCTCAACGGATAAAAGGTACCCCGGGGATAACAGGCTGATCTTCCCCAAGAGTCCATATCGACGGGATGGTTTGGCACCTCGATGTCGGCTCGTCGCATCCTGGGGCTGTAGCAGGTCCCAAGGGTTGGGCTGTTCGCCCATTAAAGCGGTACGCGAGCTGGGTTTAGAACGTCGTGAGACAGTTCGGTCCCTATCCGCCGTGCGCGTTGGATACTTGAGAAGGGCTGTCCCTAGTACGAGAGGACCGGGACGGACGAACCTCTGGTGTGCCAGTTGTCCCGCCAGGGGCACGGCTGGTTAGCTACGTTCGGAAGGGATAACCGCTGAAAGCATCTAAGCGGGAAGCCTGCTTCGAGATGAGGTATCCCACCACCTTGAGTGGGTAAGGCTCCCAGCTAGACTACTGGGTTGATAGGCCGGAAATGTAAGCACGGTAACGTGTTCAGTTGACCGGTACTAATAAGCCGAGGGCTTAACCAC
>NZ_JBVJIP010000044.1:0-3365 GCF_055586225.1 Actinoplanes sp. NPDC051388
GACCCGCTGCCGCCGGTCGAAGGACTGCCCGCGAACGTCGCGGAGCTGGTCGAGCGGTGCCTGGAGAAGCGGCCCGACGACCGGCCGTCCAGTGCCGAACTCGCCGAAGTCCTCGCCGCCGCCTCCGCGGGCGCGCCGACGGGTCAGTGGTCGTCGGACAATGCCGAGGACACCACGATCCTGCCGAACCCGCACCCCTACACCAGCGGCATCGCACGGATCCGCCCCGGACACGCCCCGGTCGCGAAGGCGCCGGCACCTGCTGAGGCGCCGGCACCTGCCGCGGCGCCCGCACCTGCCGCGGCGCCCGCACCTGCCGAGGCGCGGGCATCCGCACCGCCTGTCGACACCGGCCCGGCTTCGCCTCGGCCGGGTCGCCATCAGCGCCGCCGGTTGTTGATTGCTGCGGGCACGGTCGCACTGCTCGGCGCGGCGACTTTCGCGTGGTCGCTCGCGGCAAGCGGGCCTGGTGGTTCTTCGCCGGCCAAGGGGCAGGCGCAACCCGCCGTGCTGGCCGCGGCGGGCAAGTGCGTCGTCAGCTATGCCGTCTGGTCCGTCGACGCGAACAAGCGCTTCAAGGCGTCGGTGACCGTGGCGAACCGCGACAGCCAGGCCGTCGAGGACTGGAACCTCTGGTTCATCATGCAGGGCGACCAGGTGCTCAACGGCAACGGCCGGGTCAGCCTCGACCAGCAGGGCCGCACGATCACGGTGAAGGGCGCCTCGACCCTCAACCCGCTGACGGCGCTGACCATGGAGATCACCGGGCGGTACACGCAGAACAACGACGCGCCGATGGCCTTCGAGCTGGCCGGGCACAAATGCGACGCTTACGTTTCGCCCAAGCCCGGCGAGCCGTCGCGGCCGGTGCAACGGCTGCCGAACGGTGGCTACCGGCTCGGGCCGCCGGCCTCGCAGATCCCGGGATCCGGCCTGTCGTTCGGGCCGAACGGCATCGTGACGTTCGCACCGACGACCGGCGTCTCGACCAGGCCCAGCGGTGGGCCCACCACGACACCCACCACGGTCGAGACGGAGGAACCGCTCGACTGCGACGTGACCCCGGACGACCTGCGGTGTGTGCCGCCGCCCCCGCCGCCATCGCGGGATGGCCCCTCCGAATCGCCGACGACCACGACCGCGGAACCGATCGATCCACCGGCAGACGAGTAGGACGGCGGACGTAGCCGGCCTTCTCCAGCCGGTCGATGAGAGGCCGGCTCGTCAGCCGAGGGCGCGGTGCACGAAGGTCGCGGCCGCCTCGGCCGCCCGACTGACATGCGGCTCCACGTCATAGAGGTCGATGTGCTGCCCGGCGTCGAGCCAGCACATCTCCTTGGGTCCCGTCGCCTCGGTGAACAGCGCCTCGGCGAGCTCCGGCGCGCAATAGTCGTCGACCCGGCCGTGCACCACCAGAAGCGGGGTGGCGGAGAGCAGCGGTGCCGCGCCGAGCGCGTCGAACGTCATCAGGGAATGCAACGAGCCATAGGTCAGCCGGTTCTCCCAGTGCGCCGCGGCCGACCGCGACGTGCCGTAATAGGCGAACGGCTCGGCGCCGCCCATCGCGGCCTCCGCGCCGTCCGGCGCGACCGCAGGCAGCTCATCGTCGTAGCGCGCGATGAACGAGTCGAGCGCGCGGCGATAGCCGTTCGGGTCGGCCGCGCTGAAGCGGGCCGGGCTGTTGTAGGCGCCCGCGATGCCGACAACCGCGCGGATTCTCGGGTCGCCGGCCGCCGCGCGGACCGCGTAGCCGCCGCCGAGACAGACCCCGACGACGCCCAGCCGGGTGGCGTCCACCGCCTCGTGCGCGGCGAGCAGGCCGACTGCGGCCCGCAGGTCGGCGAGCTTGCCCTGGCTGTCCTCGTGCGCCCGGCGTCCGCCGCTCTCACCGAAGCCGCGGTGGTCGAAGGCGAGGGTGGTCACCCCACGCTCGTGCAACCGCGCGGCGTAGGTGCCGGCGACCTGCTCCTTGACCCCGGTCAGCGGGCCGGTCAGCACGACGGCGGGCGCACCGGGCGCGGCCACCCGGAGATCACCGACCAGGGTGACGCCGTCGGCTTCGAACGTGACCCGGCGCTCGGCGATGCGAACAGACATTCGGCGTGATCCTCTCGGCGTCTATCGTTGGCTCGACGCTAGGCCGCGCGGCATCGACCGGACAGAAGGCACTTTCCGGTGCCCTTCGGCGGTGTCCGATCCCGGGGGTGCACGTGGCGCTGATGATTCCGGACGTACTCGAAGAGAGCTGCACGACGCGGCAGGCGCTCGAGCGACTCGCCTCCAAGTGGCGGGTGTTGCTCATCTACGCGCTGCTCGCCGGTCCCCAGCGGCACGCCGAACTGCGCAAGCGGGTGGCGGGGATCTCGCAGAAGGTCCTGACCGAAACACTGCGCGAGATGGAGCGCGACGGTCTGGTGGAGCGCCGGGTGCTCAAGGAGACGCCACCGCAACACGTCGAATACGCACTGAGCCCGCTGGGCAAGACGCTGCAGGAACCGCTCGCCGCGATCTGCGCCTGGGCGACCGAGAACGCGGTGTCTCAGGCGGCCGCGCCGGGCACCGCCAGGCCGGTCGTCGCTAACCCGGCGGGCGTCGACTCTGCGCCGCCTCATCCAGCTCGCCGGGCCGGCCCGGACGCTGCCGCCTGATCCGGTCGGTGTGGGTGGTGACGGCGTCGATCTCGCCGGTCAGCCCGGGGTGGTCGTGCAGGTGCTCCTGGGTCGCGGCGAGCAGGCCGGGCAGCGCCGATGCGTCCGGGTCGCCGAGCGCGTCGTGCAGCCGTGCGAGCGCCTCGCCGGCCGCGTCGTCGAGGTCGGTGAGCGCGGTGATCCGCCCGGCCAGCCCGCGCAGATCGGCGGTGTGGTCGTTGGCCCACCGGGTGACGGCCCGGTTTCCGGCGCGGCGGTCACGCTCGGCCTGCACCCGCTCGTCCCGGGTGGTGTCGGGCTGCCCGGCCGGGCCGGACACGCTGCGCAGGTAGCGGCGTTCAGCGGCCTGCCGGCTCGCCACGCCCAGCGCGGGCGCCAGGGCCTGCCAGGAGACTCCGGCGGCGCGGGCCGCGGCGATCAGGGCAGGCTCGAGGTCGGCGAGTTCGCTCTGCGCCCGGCGCAGCTCGGTGAGGGCATCGAGCAGGTCCGCCGGCGCCACCCCGTCGCCGATCGATCTCACGGTGGCGGCGAGCGCCGCGACCGTGGCGGCCAGGTCCTGGGGAACTTCGTCAGTCATGTTGTCATCTTCCCGTTGACATTCCGTGTGTCGTCGTTACGATGACGGTATCGCGCATTGACCGACCAGTCGAGACACAGGAGGTGGCACTCATGTTGATGCGCAGCGAACCCTTCACCGAGGTCAACCGGCTTGCCCAG
>NZ_JBVJIP010000045.1:0-2653 GCF_055586225.1 Actinoplanes sp. NPDC051388
GCGGGGGGGGGGGGGGGGGGGGGTGGGGGTGGGGGGTTTTTTTTCCCCCCCACCCCCCCCCCACCCCCCCCCCCCCCCCGCCCTCCATCCTGTTGCGCTCCCTGGCGGTGGTCGCCCTCGGCTTCTCGGCTCGCGGAATCCGGGTGGTTGCGGTCCCTGGCGATGGTCGCCCTCGGCTTTCGGCTGCCGGCATCCGAGAGGTTCTGTCCCTGGCGGTGATGGCATTCGGATTCGGAGTCGCCTGCATCCGGGCGGGTGGAGTTTCTGCCGGTCGCCCTCACCTTCGCGGCTGGAGGCATCGGGATGGTCGCTGCCCGTGGCGATGGCCCCCGTGCGTTCGCGGCCGGTGGAACCTGCGTGGTTGCTGTCTCCTGGCTACGGCGACTCTCACGCGGTAACCACGGGCGTTCTTCGTGGCGGTTTCACCCTCGGGCCGCGATGCCGGCAGTCGCGGCCTCGGCCGTGGGAGCTGTATTGATCTCGCTCCTTGCTATGGGGGCCGTGCCTCAACCGCCGGGCAGTCACACGCCGCCAGGCCTCTGGCGGTGGTCGGTGTGGCGCCGCGGCCGCCGGCGGTCGCGTGCCTGGTGCCGACGAGGTGGGTGGCTTTGTGCCGCGCCGCCGGCCGCGTGGCTGCCGCTTCTTGGCGTTGGCGCGCTAGCAGGTGGCGGCCAGGCGTTGCAGCATCGCCCAGCCAACCGGCTAGATCGCTTTGCGACTGCCGTCGGCGAGTGCGTGGCAGCCGCACCTGCGCGGTGGTTGGCCCTGGCGTCGCTGCCGCGAGCGGCGGGGTGGCTGAGCACCGGGGGTGGTCGGCTATGCGCCGCGGCCGCCGATAGCTGCGGCCTCTTGAGTGTTGGCGCGCTGCCGGGTGGCAGCCGCGGGCAAAAGCGTCGTCCAGCCGCTGGCTTGGATTCTTGACGCCGGCGACTGCCTGCTGCGGGCAGCGGCGTGGTTGAGCAAGGGGCTGGCCGGCCGTGCGCGGCGACCGCTGGTAGTTGGATGGCCGCCATTTTCTCGGGGGTGGCCTGTTGTCGGGTCGCGGCAGGGACGCAGCAGCGTCGTCTCGTCAGCGTGTGCGGATTGCCTCGGGGCGCGCCGCGGCACCTTGTAGGTTGCTATTCGCCGGTGGTGCCGTCGAGCTGCTCGCGGAGGATGTCGGCGTGGCCGTTGTGTCGGGCTGTCTCCTGGATCATGTGGGTCAGGATGGCGCGGAGATTGACCGGCGCACCCCCGGGCGTGGCGACGACGTCGTCCAGTTGTCCGGCCGCCACCGCCTCGCGTGCGCGATCGCAGGTGCGGACATAGAACTCGACCAGGTCCGCGGTTGAGTCCTCCGGCCCCACCTGGAATTCGGTGTCCGGCTCGAAGAGATCGGGCTCATCGATTCCCGCATAGATCTTCAGAAACCATCCCTGCTCCGTGCCGGTCAGATGCTTCACCAGCCCCAGCAGGCAAAGCCCGGACGCGGTCATCGGCCGGCGCAACTGATCCTCGTCCAGCCCGTCCATCTTGTGCAGCAGCGTGGCCCGATGAAAGTCAAGCTGCTGCGTCAACGCCTCACGCTCCCCGGCCACCCGGTTCAGCGCCGGTCGTTCAGCAGGCGCGCCAAAGCTCATGTCTGGCACGCTACCCGCGACCAGCCCACCCGCGGCAGCGCGCCGCGACCGCGACCAGGCCGGCAATCTCGCACCTCACCGCGGCGTCACGCCGGGAGCGCAACGACCAAGGCGGCAGCACCCGCCGCACTCTGACGGCGCTCCGGCGAGGGCACCGCCGCCAGGAGCAGCAACCACGCCGGTCCGACGACGGCGACGCAAGACGACCATGTCCAAGCCGCGCCCACGCGCGACGCCGGCCCCGCAAGCGAAGGTAACTCCCACCGTCCGTCCGACGTGGCGCGCATCGGTGGCGAACACGTAAGCAGCATCCACCGTCTCACCATGGAACACGCCGCGGAATGAGATGCCATTGAGGCAGCGCCCACACCGTCTGACCGCGCGGCGCACCCAGCGGCAAGGCCTTCTCCGAGGCAGCATGTGCGCGGTACACGGCGACCGAGCGAGGCCCGCACCATCGCCACGCTTTCGCGGTGCGCAGCGAGCATGACCAGTAAGACAGCGTCCATTGCCTGACCGTGACGACGCTCCACGCGGGCGACGGCTGCGACGCGAGGGTGACCATCCCCGAGCCGGCACCTGCGCGTGACATCTCGCCGTGAGCGCGAACGCTGCACCCGCCGCCCAGCCGACGCGGCGCGCGGCTTGCGCGACGACGAAGCAGCACCCACCGCCTCACCGAGACGACGCCCCGTCAGGGCGACCATGGCCAGGACAGCCAACACGGGCTGCGAAACGCGGACGACCACCGCCAGGGTGACCGTCGCCAGGACAGCCACCCCGCAGGGTCGGGCTGCGAAAGGCGGACGATGACCGCCAGGGGCAGAACCATTCGGATGCCGGCGGCCGAAAGCCGAGTGCGACCATCGCCAGGGACCGCAACCACCCGGAGCCCGGCAGCCGAAAAGCTGAGGGCGACCACCGCCAGGGAGCGCAACAGGATGGAGGGCGGGGGGGGGGGGGGGGGGGGGGGGGGGGGGGGGGGGGGGGGAGAAAAAAAAAAACAAACAAACACAAAACAAACAAACCCCCCA
>NZ_JBVJIP010000046.1:0-1500 GCF_055586225.1 Actinoplanes sp. NPDC051388
GCGGGTCAGTGGACGCTGCCCAGCGAGGAGACGATTGCCCGCTTGGTCTTCGTGTTGCGCACGACGAGCAGGTAGCGGTCGCCCTTCCGGAGTATGGTGGATCGGACCTTGAGCGCTGCTGTCCCAGCCGTGAGGGTCCGGTTGTTCAGCACCGTGGTACGGGTGCTGAGGTATCGCGATGCCTTTCCCTTGTTGATTTTGTAGATGGTGGCCAGGCACGGTGCTTTCTTGGTGCAGGCGGCGGCGGCCCGGACGGTGGTGGTGTTGCCGGCCGCCTTGCCTGAGGTGGGTGTCGGCTTGAGCTTGCTCTTGACCTTGTAGGTCGGGACGCTGAACGTAATGTTGTCGACCGTCACGAGTACGCCTTCGGAGCGGGTGGGTGTGGCCGCCCACGGCGTGTAGGTGGGTGCGTCGTTGGTGCCGGTGCTGCCAGTGCGGGTGGTGTTGAAGAAGTAGGGCGCGTCGGTCGGCAGGACGCCGTAGAGGTTGAGCAGGGCGCCCGAGGGCAGGAACGCCTCGATGGTGCCTTTCTGCAGTCCGCCGAGCGAGGTGCGGTGCGTGGACGCCGCTTGGATGTCGAGCAGCGGTGCGGCCGCGCTCCCGCTGGGCTGCAGGAAGCCGGCGATGGCGTTCTGGGTCGCGAAGACCGCGCCGGTCAGCGCCGAGTCCAGCGTGTCGTCGAGACTGAACAGCAGCGTGGCGCCGAGCCTCTCGCTGTCGGCCTGCGCGATCTCACAGTTGAAGATCGGTGTGGCGGTGCAGCCGTTGTTCTCCGGCAGGCTCGTCCAGTCAACGGACGGGATGGTCGCAGGGCGGAACCGTACGTGCACGGTGGCGTCATCCTGGCCGAGGTTGTCGGTGCGCCAGTCGATCAGGTGGCCGTTGAGCCAGCTCCAGCGCAGGCTTTTGCCGAGCGTGTTCAACGCGATCGTCATGTCGATGATCGTGTTTTCGGTGACGGCCGGTGTGACCGTGTTCGCGCGTTCGGAACCGAAGTCCCAGCCGTTGCCGCCGCCGTCGGCGCCGTAGACGACGGTGAGGGCCACGCGGTTGGGCGTCGAGTAACAGTGACCGGGCTGCGCGGGTTGTCCCGCCGGGCAGAGGTTCACCGGCGCGACCACTGCGCCGAGCTGGCCGGGGGCCACCTCGGCCGCCACGGGCGCGTCCGCGGTGAAGACGGGGGTGATCTGGTCACCGTTGATCACGCTCATCGAGGTGACGTACGGCCGGGCGGTAGGTCCACCACTCATGTCGGCCCAGCCGCCCTGGTTGCTGCTGTTACCCGGGGTGCCCTGAGCGGCATCGGCGTCCGACTGGGTCTGCATCCAGTCGGTGACGGGCGCACCGTCGGCGAAGACGGCCGAGGTGTTCGCCCCGACCAGCCCGGCCGCAGCGATCATCGCCACCGCACCCGTTGCCAGGACCCTACGCTGAATACCGATCATGGGCAGCTCTTCCCCCGTGTCCGTGTCTGTAGTCGCCGGTTCAGGTCGGTCGTTG
>NZ_JBVJIP010000047.1:0-1466 GCF_055586225.1 Actinoplanes sp. NPDC051388
TCGCCGCCTCTTGATGGCATGAAGGAGCGGGGCCTCGCTCCTCGTGACTCCCGGCGGGATGCTCGGGGTGCTCACGTCAAACGACGAAGGAGGCCCCACATGTCAGCAGAGTACGACGGCCCGCAGATCGTGGGTATCGATCTGCATCGCCGCCGGTCGGTGATCGTGCGGATCACCGAGACTGGTGAACGCCTCGACAGTGTTCGCATCGACAACGACCCGATGGCCCTCGCCGCCGAGATCACGAAGGCTGGTGAGCATCCGCAAGTCGTGTTGGAAGCCACGTATGGCTGGTACTGGGCAGTCGACGTCCTGCAAGACGCCGGTGCCGATGTGCACCTCGCGCACCCGCTGGGCGTGAAAGGGTTCGCCTATCGTCGGGTCAAGAACGACGTCCGCGACGCCGCCGATCTGGCCGATCTGTTGCGCATGGGCAGGCTGCCGGAAGGCTGGATCGCGCCGCCGCCGGTGCGGGAGCTGCGCGAGCTGGTGCGCCACCGGGCGAAGCTGGTCGCCTGGCGCAGCGCGTTGAAAGCATCCGTGCACGCCGTGCTGGCCAAGCAGGGACTGCACCTGGGCGTGACGGATCTGTTCGGTGTCGGCGGTAGGAAGCTGCTGACCGCGGCGCCGCTGGACGCGGCGTATCGGTTACGGGTCAACGCTCTGCTGCGGTTGATCGACGCGATGGACTTCGAGATCCGCGCGGTCGCCGGGCCGCTGCGCGTCGCCCTGGCCGGACATCCCGGCTTCCACGCGGTCCAGGGTGTGCCCGGCGTCGGACCTATCCTCGCGGCGATCTTCGTCGCGGAGATCGGTGACGTCGCCCGGTTCGCCGGCGCGGCGCATCTGGCCTCCTGGGCGGGGTTGACGCCCAAGCATCGCGAGTCCGACACGGTGGTGCACCGCGGGCCGATCACCAAACAGGGTTCCACGCTGGTGCGCTGGGCCGCGGTCGAGGCCGCCCAAGGCGCCCGTAACGCCGGCTGGCTCGACGAGGCACGCACCCGGATCGCTGAGCGGCGCGGCCGTAACATCGCCACCGTCGCGGTGGCCCGCAAACTGCTCACCCTCGTCTACTACGGACTGCGCGACGGGCATATCCGCGCCCTCGAGACCAGGGCGGTGGCGTGAGCGGGCTCGGACGTGACCGGACGCGGGTCGTTTCTGTGTCTGACCCCTGTCGGCCGGCGGCGTGGTCGCCCTCTTGATTGACCCCGTCTGGTCACGGTCGTAAATCACCATGCCCCCTGGTGCGGGGCGAATGGATGACCGGCAGCCGAGCTTCGGCCTGCCCTCCGGCATCACCCGGAACCTGGCGAACACGACCACCCCAAACTCACGAGCAATGACCGCGGCTACGCCGCGGCAACTCGCGGTGCCCACAAACGGGGCCGGGCATCGACAAAGCGCTCAAACCAGCGACTTGACCGGCCTCGCTCCTTCATGGATGACACAGAGGGGTGCCA
>NZ_JBVJIP010000048.1:0-1378 GCF_055586225.1 Actinoplanes sp. NPDC051388
TCGGCTACTTATCTAATTGATCTACGACCGCAGCCCGGCCAGGCTTGGTCGAGGTGACCGGCGGGGTAGCTCTCTCATCGGCTGTCCACCGCTTGTGGGTGTGGCTCAGATTTGGCATGCGTTCCGCCGGTCACCGTGGCGGGGTGAGGCTCCAGAGGGGACTGCCCAGCTCGAAGTAGCGCTGCCCTCCTCGCCGGACTCAACACCCGGTTCGATCGAGGAGAGCAGGCATGGGACAGGTCATCATCGGCATGGATCCGCACAAGCGATCCGCGACCATCGAGGTCATCAACGACCGCGAGAGGGTCCTCGCGCAAGGCCGGTTCGGCACCGACCGCGCCGGCTATCAGACCATGCTCAAACTCGGCCGGCAGCACAAGGACCGGATCTGGGCGGTCGAAGGCTGCAACGGCATCGGTAAGCACATCGCCCAACGCTTGGTCGCCGACGGCGAAACCGTGGTGGACGTGCCCGCAAAACTGTCCGCCCGGGTGCGGGTGTTCGACGCCGGTCAAGGCCGTAAGACCGATCCGGTCGACGCACACAGCGTCGCGGTCGCAGCGTTGCGCAGCAAGGGTTTGCGGCAGGTCGTCGTCGACGACATGACAGTGGCGTTGCGGTTGCTGGTCGACCGCCGTGACGGTCTGGGCCGCGCTCACACCGACCTGCTCAACCGGATCCACAAGCTGCTGCTCGAGTTGCTGCCCGGGGGCGCCAAGAAGTACCTATCGGCCAAGCAGGCCCGCGAGCTGCTCAATACCGTCCGTCCTCGTGATCTGGTCGGCCGGACTCGCCGCCGGCTTGCCTCCGAGCTCATCACCGAACTCGTCCAGGTCGACAAGAAGACGAAAGCTGCTGACAAGGAGCTCCGGGAACTCGTCGAGGCGACCGGCAGCAGCCTGCAGGACCTGCACGGGATCGGCCCGTCCGGAGCGGCCCGGCTGATCGGTGACGTCGCGGACATCAGCCGCTTCGCCAGCCGCGGGCACTTCGCGTCCTGGAACGGCACCGCACCCTTGGACGTCTCGTCCGGCGACCAGAACCGGCATCGGCTGTCGCGGGCCGGGAACCGGCGCATCAACCGCACCCTGCACATCATGGCCGTCGTCCAACTCCGCAACGACACCGAAGGCCGCGCCTACTATCGACGCAAACTCGCCGCCGGCAAAACCCCGATGGAAGCCATGCGCGCGCTCAAACGCCGGCTGTCCGACGTCGTCTACCGGCAGATGGCCAACGACGCCAAGAACGGCGAGACGGGCCCGGGAGGACACGTGGGGGCGACTCTGCAATCCAGCGCGGCCGACCAGAACCCCATGATCGACACTTCGGAAAAGTCACTTCCCGGACCCGCCAGACTCCAGCCTAGAACACCACT
>NZ_JBVJIP010000049.1:0-1074 GCF_055586225.1 Actinoplanes sp. NPDC051388
GACCCCTCAGCGGCGTCCGCATGCCCCGAATGAACTCGATCATGGAACGATGGATCCAGTCCTCCCGTATGAGCTGCTCGACCGGACGCTGATCTGGAACCAGGCACACCTGCTACACGCGCTGCGAGTACGAACAGCACCACACCGTCATCGTCCTCACCGGGGAATCGCGAACGCCCGACCCCTGCGTCCGCTACCCGAGCCGATCACCAATCCTGCCGCGATCACCCGTCTCCGCGTCTGCCGAATGATCGTCTCGGCGGACTCCTCCACGAATACGATCATGCGGGGTGAGCTGCACAGATGGGGTTGTCGGCATCCGCAGCGTCGACGGTCCTGAGTCCCCGGCGCCCGAAGCGAATGTCCGCCCGGGCCGAAACGCATGATCGGATGCGGACGGATCGGCCCGGACGAGTCCGGCTCAATTTGCACCAGTTCAGGAAACCAGGCCAGGCGCTGTGGGTGCCGAAACTCGTCTGTGCCTCAGGCCTGGCCGTTCGTCGAGCACAATGATCGAGATGTGCGCATTCTTTGAACGCGTTCAGGAACTGCAACTCGAAACTTGAACAGGCTCAACTCAGGAAGCCGCCGCTCCGCGATCAACTGACACTACCCAGATCACGAGCTTGGCTGAGTAATGGCGCCCCACGGGAGGCAGGTGTCGGTAGCAGTTGCGGGCTGGACTGTGCGTCCTACCGTCGGTGGTGTGTCCTGGCCGATGTTCTTCGGGGGCGTCACCGGACGGGCTCGTCGTCGGATTCATCGTCCTCTCGGCGTTCCTCGAGCACCATCTCCCGGTCGTCCAGCACCATGGACAGTGCCGGCCACCGCTCTTCCGCCTCGTTCATTCCCCGACGGTGTCGATCGCGTCCATGAGTGTGTCCTCGTCCAGCTCGACGAACTCGTCCGACAGCAGCTCGGTGAGCTCGCTACCGCCCGACAGCCAGATGGACGACCGCTTCGGCCAGCCGGCGTACGGCGCGGGGTCGTCGAGCGCGTCGAACGCGAGATCCAGCACCGGCAGGGTCGCCACGCCGTGTGCGAGCAGGGCGATGGCGGACGCGAGCCGGACCC
>NZ_JBVJIP010000050.1:0-1021 GCF_055586225.1 Actinoplanes sp. NPDC051388
GCACTGGACGGCCGGTCGTCGGGCCGCTTCTCCAGGCACCGCTCGACCAGCTCCGCGACGTTCGCGGGCAGTCCTTCGACCGGCGGCAGCGGGTCGGGTTCGGTGTACTGGTGCGCCCGCAGCAGTGCGGTGGTGGTGCCGACATCCCAGGGCAGCTGCCCGATCAGGGTGCGGTAGATGAGCAGGCCGACGGCGTAGACGTCGGTGGCCGGGCTGACCTGTCCGCCTTCGAGGCGCTCGGGCGCGAGGTAGGCCGGGGTGCCGAGCAGGCTGCCGTCGGGGTCGATGTCGTTCTCCCCGATCAGCGCGGAGATGCCGAAGTCGACCACCTTCGCCCCGGTCGGCGTCAGCATCACGTTGGCCGGGGTGACGTCACGGTGCACGATGCCGCGGGCGTGGGCTGCGGCGAGCGCGGCTGACACTTCGGCGCAGACGCGCACGGCGGCGGGCCAGGCGAGCCGGCGGGTCCGGGCCAGCACGGCGGCCAGGGATTCGCCGTCGACGAGTTCCATCACCACATACGGCACCGGTTCGCCGTCGACGGTGGTGGCTTCGCCATAGTCGTAGACGTTGGTGATGTGCGGGTGGCTCAGCCGCGCCGCGGCCTGCGCCTCGGCGCGCAGGCGGCGCCGGAATGAGGGGTCGGCGCTGGTCGACGGAGGCAGCACCTTGACCGCCACCTGCCGGCCGAGGACCTCGTCGAAGCCTCGCCATACCACTGACATCCCGCCGGCTCCGAGACGCTCGACCAATCGGTAGCGATTGGCCAGCAGACTCGAACCGGGCAGGTCCGTCGTGCTCATGTGCCCCCACATGCGCGAATTCGAGAAAACGTCGTGCTGCACCGCCATGCACCGCGACGCCGGGGCGAGTCCGGCCCGCCGTTGGACCGAAGCATTCCCCATCGACGGCGAGGATGTTAGCCGACGATCGGCCATGTTCTCGACTGCTCGACAGGTGGGATGACCTGCGAAGCGTCACTCTGCGTTGGGGTCTGAAACATTTTGGTATGAGTACTGCA